>BQJU01000084.1 GCA_021604865.1 Saprospiraceae bacterium
TTGTCGACTACAGCGTAGTCGCACCTATCACACACAGTCAAAAAAATCGAACACCCATTCTTCCTTAAATGATTTTCCCCTAGGGTGTTCTTCCTGGTTGATCACCTATTGCTATAAATAGAAGAAACGGGATACAATTAAGAAGAGGTCAGGGGTCAGATGCTGCGCTGTCAGGGGTCAGGTCGCTGCGCTTTCAGGAGTCAGACGCTTCTCTGTCAGGAGTCAGATCGCTGCGCTGTCAGGGGTCAGACGCTTCGCTTTCAGGGGTCTCGCAGCGAAGCGGTCTCTAAAGCACGATCGCTTTGGACCACAGCGTGGTCTAAATATGTTAGCCCGTAATAACATCACGGTTGTCGACTACAGCGTAGTCGCACCTATCACACACAGTCAAAAAAATCGAACCCCCATTCTTCCTTAAATGATTTTCCCCTAGGGTGTTCTTCCTGGTTGATCACCTATTGCTATAACTATATGAACCGGGATATAATTAAAAAGGTGTCAGGAGTCAGACGCTGCGCTTTCAGGTGTCAGATCGCTTCGCTGTCAGGGGTCAGGTCGCTGCGCTTTCAGGAGTCAGACGCTGCGCTTTCAGGTGTCAGATCGCTGCGCTTTCAGGGGTCAGGCGCTTCGCTTTCAGGAGTCAGACGCTGCGCTTTCAGGTGTCTCGCAGCGAAGCGATCTCAAAAGCACGATCGCTTTGGACCACAGCGTGGTCAAAATATGTTAGCCCGTAATAACATCACGGTTGTCGACTACAGCGTAGTCGCACCTATCACACACAGCCAAAAAAATCGAACCCCCATTCTTCCTTAAATGATTTTCCCATAGGGTGTTCTTCCTGGCTCATCATCTATTTCTATAAATAGAAGAAACGGGATACAATTAAGAAGAGGTCAGGGGTCAGATGCTGCGCTTTCAGGGGTCAGGCGCTTCGCTTTCAGGAGTCAGATCGCTGCGCTTTCAGGGGTCAGACAGCGAAGCGATCTCAAAAGCACGATCGCTTTGGACCACAGCGTGGTCAAAATATGTTAGCCCATAATAACATCACGGTTGTCGACTACAGCGTAGTCGCACCTATCACACACAGTCAAAAAAATCGAATACCTATTCTTCCTTAAATGATTTTCCACTAGGGTGTTCTTCCTGGCTCATCATCTATTTCTATAAATAGAAGAAACGGGAAACAATTTAAAAGAGGTCAGGGGTCAGGTCGCTGCGCTTTCAGGGGTCAGACGCTTCGCTTTCAGGAGTCAGGCGCTGCGCTTTCAGGGGTCAGACAGCGAAGCGATCTCAAAAGCACGATCGCTTTGGACCACAGCGTGGTCAAAATATGTTAGCCCGTAATAACGTCACGGTTGTCGACTACAGCGTAGTCGCACCTATCACACCCAGTCAAAAAAATCGAACACCCATTCTTCCTTAAATGATTTTCCCCTAGGGTGTTCTTCCTGGCTCATCACCTATTTCTATAAATAGAAGAAACGGGAAACAATTTAAAAGAGGTCAGGGGTCAGACGCTGCGCTTTCAGGGGTCAGACGCTGCACGGTCTTTAGTCTGACAGCGCAGCGATCTCCCACCCCAGCGTTCTTCTAATAAAATTATTTTCAGCACTTTACGAAATAAAGCGTACCTTTGCACCTTAATTTTAAAATACGTTCATGAGTGATTTTTTAAAGCTGGGTCTGTCCCAGCCATTAGTAGACGCCATTGGGGAGTTAGGATTTATTGAACCCACCGAAATTCAAACCCAGGCAATCCCCAAATTATTATCAAATAAGACTGATTTAGTGGGCTTAGCCCAGACCGGTACAGGAAAAACGGCAGCCTTTGGATTGCCCTTGATGGAATTGGTTGATTCAGAGCAGCGTCACACCCAAGCCTTGATTCTGGCACCGACCCGGGAGTTGTGTTTACAGATTTCGAAAGAGTTAGCCTCTTTTGGCAAACATTTGCGCAAGCTGAAGATACAAGCCGTATATGGCGGAACCGATATTGGCAAACAAATACGCGACCTGAGAAAGGGCGCACACATCATTACCGCTACTCCAGGTAGATTGAGAGATTTGATCCGCCGTGGAGCCGTAGATATCAACCACATTCAGTACCTGGTTCTAGACGAAGCAGATGAGATGCTGAATATGGGATTTAAAGAAGAAATTGACGATATATTAAAGAGCACACCTTCTGATAAACTGACCTGGCTCTTTTCGGCGACCATGCCAGAAGAAGTACGTCGGATTTCTCAGGATTATATGAATAATCCACTTGAGCTAAGTGCAGGCCAGCGGAATACTTCCAATGTAGATATCGACCACCAGTATGTCCTGACTCGTCCACACGAGCGTTATGAGGTACTGCGTCGTTTTCTGGATTTCTACCCTGATATGTTTGCCCTTGTTTTTACACGTACTCGCCGCGATGCCAAGGAAGTTGCTGAGCAACTGGCCAAAGATGGCTACCAGGCTGACGCACTACATGGCGACCTGAGTCAGAACCAGCGGGACATGGTGATGGAGCGTTTTAGAAAAAGTAGAATACAGATCCTCGTTGCTACCGATGTAGCAGCAAGAGGCATCGATGTACAGGATATTACCCACGTCTTTCACTACAATATCCCTGAAGATCAGGCTTTCTATACGCACCGTAGTGGTAGAACCGGCAGAGCAGGAAGCAAAGGCGTTTCCTTGGTTTTATCCCATCCAAAAGATTTAGCGATTTTGCGTCAGATAGAAAGAAAATTGAAGGTGAGCTTCACCCTGGCACACATTCCTACCGGAGCAGAAATTTGCGAGCAGCAATTGCTGACCCGCCTGCGGAGAATGAAACAAAACGAACCCAGCGAAGAATTGGAAGCCTTTTTGCCAACTATCTACGCTGAATTGGAGGATCTGTCGCGTGAAGAATTGATCAAAAAAATTGTAGGCATCTCTTTTGGCAAATTGCTGAAAAACTACCACAATGCCCGAGACCTGAACAATGCAAACAAAGGCAAATCAGGAGGTAGAAAAGACAGCAGAGGCCAGCGCCTTTTTATCAATATCGGCACCCTGGATGTCAGAGACACCGGAGCTTTTATCAACCTGATTTGTCGCAATAGTAATATTTCAGGCCACTCCATCGGCAAGATCGACATGCACAAAAAGTATACCTACTTTGATGTAGAATCAAGTGTGGTACAGTCCATTATCCGTGAATTTGATGGTAGCATCATCGATGACCGTCCGGTACGTGTAAACATCGATGATAGTCGTCCACCATCAAAACACAAAAAGGACAAACGCTACGATAAGGGTCGGAGCTATGGTAAGCGGAGAGCCCGGGTGTAAGTAAATTAATTACCCCCCCTACTTCGCAAACAACTGCCCAATGTCCTTAAAGGCCTTAAATTCCAGGGCATTACCGGCAGGATCAAGGAAAAACATAGTGGCCTGCTCACCAGGGAGCCCTTCAAACCGAATATAAGGCTCAATGACAAAAGGAATGCCGTGATCTTTCACGCGCTGGGCTAGTGATTCCCAAACGGGCCAATCCAGCACAACGCCATAATGAGGTACGGGCACATTATGTCCATCTACAGGGTTGTGATGGTGGCCTGCTGCAGTAGGTTGCGGCGCCTTATAATGCACCACAAACTGATGGCCAAACAGGTTGAAATCAATCCAATGCTCTGACGAGCGCCCTTCTTCACAACCGAGAATATCGCGGTAAAAGGTCCTGGCTTTCGCCAAATCGTCAACGGGTACGGCTACGTGAAATGGAGATATGGTTGCCATGATTCATTTTTTTTTTGCAAAATAGGAGAATGGTAGAAATAGAGAACTAGAAATAGGCATTTTTTTGATGTTGTCCTATGATCTTTCGACTTCCAATTGGCCTGTTTTTTTTAGCTCAATTCGTCAGCCGGCGACTTTCTTCTCTCGTTTTTCATCAATAAAAATGAAAGAAAGCTTATTTAAGAACCTGTTTGGAGGTTGGCCTCCAAACAGGCTCTCTATATCAATCAACACATTTACCACCAAAATTGTCGCCGCCATTAACATTCGCATAGAATAGACCAAACCACCAGGGCATTCATGTGTTAGAACGTTTGAAGATAAAATTAATCTAAAATATGACTCATTACACCACTAACTCCTGGAACCCATTAAGCCTGCCTTTTGACAAAAACATCCATGAGGCTATGATACAGATGCACCATGCCGCTCAATTTGTGGCTATGTTTGGCGAAGCCTACCTGCCCAAAGCAGATGACGATTCTCAAAGCAATATGGAATGGCTGCCCAAAATCAAGACTTTGGCTGGGCATCAGGTGGGAAAGAATCGGGTACAAATGACATACGCCCCTTGGACCATCCAATTGTTAGGGGCTTATGATGTGGAATTAGGCAGCATCAAACCGGAAGGGAAAACCAAAACCGAAATACGGGACTGGTTCGTGTTTCAATTGACTAAGACGACCTTCCCACCTCAACAATACGATTTTATTAGCCACTTTTCTCTGCCTAAACATCCCCTGGACAAGGGCGCAACTTTTGCGGCCATCGATCAGGACATCAGGCACGAGCTGGCCCTCTATCGCCAAAATGCGCTTTGGATTCTAAACCTGGCCATTCAGCCATTTAATAAGGCTAGTGCCGTGCGGGTATGGCCTCATCATTTTGACTCTGGCAGCATTATTGGCCTGGCATTTGATCAGGATGCTAATACGCCTACAGCGACCATTGGCCTGGGGTGGGCTATCCCTGATGATGAAATTAACACGCCTTATTATTACATCAATCACTGGCGTAAAGAAGGGGCTATCAGTTATAAAAATTTGCCGAAATTGCCGGAGGGTAGCCATTGGCATCAGGGCAATTGGACGGGTCCCGTCTTGCCACTTTCCAGCTTACTGAAACTGGAGGGAAATCAGCAGGAAAAATTGGTGTCGGATTTTTTTGATGCCGGCATTGCTGCTTCAAAAGACCTGGTATTGTAGGTGGCTGTAAATCATCTCTACCTGCCCAAATCACTAATATTTACCCATCCTTTCTCCTTGGCCTGCTTGGCCCGGACCATCAAGGCATAAGTATTATTGAATCCCAGAGGAGAAAGCCACAACAAGTTGTACTGTTGCTCAAATTCTGTTTTCACATAATCATAAACGGCATCAGCGTCGGCATTGATGGATTGGATCACGGAGTCCGGTGGCGAAAGGATCACCTGAAAACCGGTGCCGGTATATTCCAGATAGAGATCTACCTCACCGGCTAGCATGGCATCAAAACAGATTTTGGTGCCGCCCAATCCCACTTTAGCATCTACATCAAGATCGGTATAACCGTTGATCAGTTGGGCAAATATTTCAACCAATATGTATTGTTCTGTAAAAATTTTGGAGCCGATAACAATTTTTGGCCCTCCCTCCATTCGATCGGGCTGCCAAAGATCAACCGACTTTAAGAAAGCCGTAGCTACCTCAGCAGGAGATCGCTTTTCGTGATCGACGCGGTAATTTAGGTCGGTCATGGTAGCATCGCTGATTTTACCTGCCAATAAGTCCAAAGTAGCCTTCAATTCCGGGTACTTTGCCGCAGTTGCTCCTCGCAAAAGTGGCGCGCAGTGATAGGGCGGAAATACATTTCGGTCATCTTTCAACACAACTAGGTCGAAAGCTTTGATTCTGCCATCTGTAGAGTAGCCGCCTATTACATCTACCAGACCTTCTTTCACTGCCTCATACATCAAGCCAGCATTTAGCACCAGCGTATTAAATGTCAAATCATAGACTTCTACCAGTTTGCCATAACCATCGGCACGTCCTGAAAATTCAGGGTCAAAACCGGCAAGTCTCCCCGGAGAAACTGCATGAGAAGCCCAAAAAAAACCACTCATCAAGGGCAGCAAAACCAGAAGAATCACAGACAAATGCCTATTTTGAAAACCTTGAAACCTCTGCAAAGCGGCCAATGCCTGATCAAAAAACACGGCCAATAAAGCTGCGGGAATTGAGCCCGCCAGGATCATCATCGTATTGTTCAAAGCTATACCTCCAAAAATAAACTCTCCCAATCCTCCGGCACCAATATATGCCGCCAGCGTAGCCACCCCCACATTGATCACTGTAGCGGTGCGAATACCGGCAAAGAGAACAGGCATTGCCAATGGTAATTCTACTTGACGTAAAATTTGCCAATCGCTCATGCCAATACCCCGGGCCGCTTCCACCACCGAAGCATCTACTTCCCGAATGCCGGTATAGGTATTGCGCAAAATGGGCAGTAATGCATAAAGAAATAAGGCAAAAATGGCCGGTTTGACCCCAATGCCAAGAATCGGGATCATAAACCCCAGCAGGGCAATACTGGGTATTGTTTGTAAGATATTGGTAAACCCGAGGATGCCCCCGGCATAACGAGAATTTCGGGCAATAAAAATGCCGGTTGGCACAGCAATCAATACCGCAAGCAGCAGGGAAAGGAAGGTCAACCCCAGGTGTTCGAGCATCTGTTCGAGCAACTTAGCCTTATTGTCGAGGAGAAATGCACCAAAAGTTTGTAGTTGTTCCATCATCAGCGGTTAATCGTTTGGTGAAAAGCTTCCATCAATTGGCTCCAGTTGAAAGATCGATTGAAGCCTTTATATTGGAAATATCCCTGGTTTACCTCCCGATCAACACGAGTCAATTGCTCCAATGTTTTTTCAAGACTGTCTGCTGCTTGAAAGGTAGAACCTCCTTTTCCTTCCGGCAAGGAGTCGGCCAGATCAGCCAGGCTAAAAACGGCCATCATCAAGCTTAGGGATTGTCCGGATAAAAAACGCCGGATAAAATCATTGGCGGGTTTAAAAAGCAGGTCTTTTGGCGTATCAAATTGCTGCAGCTGTCCCTGGTGCAACACACAAACCAGGTCGGCCAACTTAAAGGCCTCCTCAATATCATGAGTAACCAGGACCGTCGTTTTTCCAGATAATTCCTCCAGGTTTTTAAAATCCTGTTGGATATCCATGCGGGTAATGGGATCCAAAGCACCAAATGGCTCATCCATCAGGATGATCGGAGGATCGGCAGCCAGCGCCCGGGCAATTCCGACTCTTTGTCGCTGCCCTCCGCTAAGCTCATGTGGGTATTTTTTGAGGAATTTTTCAGGAGGTAATTTTAGCCTTTCCAACAGAGAAAGTGTCCTTTGGTACGTTTTTTCGGCAGGCCAGCCCAATAATTTGGGGGCAACGCCTACATTTTCTTCAACCGTATAATGGGGAAAAAGACCAATACTCTGAATGACATAACCCATGCGCCTCCGGATATCGACAACCGGTTCTTCCATAATATTGCTGCCATTCAGGATAATTTCTCCTGAGGTCGGTTCCACTAGCCGGTTGATCATTTTCAAGGTTGTTGTTTTTCCACAACCGCTAGTACCGACTAATGCCAGGGTCTGGCCCTCTGCCACCTGAAAGGAAAGGTCTTTTACTGCAACGTCCTTGCCATAGGTTTTTGTTAAATTGTTGACTGAAATCATGAACTTTTATTAGTAGCGTCTACTTTTTAGAAGCCATTTCAAGTGTTTTTTGCCATAAAAAATGCAATTGTTAGTAAAATAATCCTATCTAAAGGAAAAATTTAACATTCTTCAAATAAATTTACCCTCCAGAACATATTTGGCAGTAGAATAGGTTCACCAAATAAAACAAGTCTAGTTTTTATTATGATAACAGTTGAAGAAGCCATTGGCATCATTTTGGAACATCGCCGGGACTTTGGTACGGAAAGTGTGGCGCTGGATGAAGCAATGGGACGAGTATTAAGAGAGAATTTATATGCAGACCGGGATTTTCCTCCTTACAACCGGGTAACGATGGATGGCATTGCGTTGCAATATAATTCATTTGAACGGGGTCAACGGAAATTTGATATTGAAGGTATTGCAGCGGCTGGAGCTCCCCAAATGAGTTTACAACGGGAACACAGCTGTCTTGAAGTGATGACCGGCTCCATTCTACCCAAAAATACGGATACCGTCATTCGTTATGAGGATATAGTTATTGAAGAGGATATTGCTACTTTACAAATAGACACCCTGCGCAAAGGGCAAAACGTGCACCGACAGGGGGAAGACCGCTTTAATGGATCGAGAGTGGTGAAAGAGCGAACCAGGATCTCTCCAGCGGAAATTGGGGTTGCAGCAACTATTGGCAAAAGTAAACTGTTAGTGAGCCGTTTGCCAAAAACCATTATCATCTCTACCGGTGATGAATTGGTTCGGGTGGAGGATACGCCACTACCCTACCAAATCCGACGATCAAATGTGCACCGCCTGCAGGCTACTCTATTGCATCATGGTATTCGAGCTGATGTTGAACATCTACAAGATGATCAGGACGAAATCAAGGCCAAACTGACGGGTATTCTGGAGCATTATGAATTGATTATACTTAGTGGTGGAGTATCCAAGGGCAAATTTGATTTCCTGCCCGAATCGCTAATTGCATTGGGTGTCAGAAAGCTGTTTCATACCATCAAACAGCGGCCCGGCAAACCGTTGTGGTTTGGTGAAGCACCGGGGGGAACGATTGTATTTGCCCTTCCGGGAAATCCAGTCTCTTCTTTTCTCGGTACCCATCGTTATGTAATACCCTGGCTACAATCGAGTGAAGGTATTGCTACTCCTGTTTACCCACGAGCCATTCTGAATACCTCTTTCCATTTTCAGCCTGACCTGCAATATTTCTTACAGGTGAAAATTTCCTATGATCAGGAGGGGCGGGTTTTGGCTACACCGGTAGAAGGCCACGGTTCCGGTGATCTGGCCAATCTGGTAGACGCTGATGCCTTTCTGGAATTGCCGCGTGACAAATCAGAATTTGCTAAAGGAGAAGCTTATCCGGTCATCTTTTTTAGAAGTTAACGCAACAATGAAAAGCTCCCACTTGCCAGTCGTTCCACATTATCACAAATGTAAATGATCTTGTAGATCATCACGCCGGAATTGACGCGTTCCCCTCGAAAGGTACCATCCCATTGTGCAAAAGGGGTATTTTCAGCCGCGAACATACGGCCACCCCAGCGGTCAAAAATTTCAAAAGAAATCAATTCCTGAACCGCAAATGGATTACTGATCCCATAGGTATCATTTAAGCCATCCCCATTGGGGGTAAATGCTTTGGGTAAAAACAACTCGTCACATTCCAATTCATCCGGGTCAACGACATTGATGCGTATAGAGTCATGGGCTGAACAGGGAGAAACGGGGTTTTCCATTTGCAAATGATAAATAAATGGTCCTGCTTGAGAAGGAGTGATCGTAGGGTCAGGAGTAGTCGTTGATGACAAATCCGAAAGCGTACCGTCAGTGGTCCAGGTAAAGGTGGAAGCACAAGTATTCGTTAATTCGATATCGATGGAATTGCCTAGAAAAAGCAAGGTATCGGGATTGACAATCATATCCGGGCGAGAATATAGGCCTTTTACTTCACGGTCATCCAGCGCCCGATTGTAAAACCGCAATTCATCAATCATTCCTTTGAAAGGTACTTCAGAACCAGAACGACAATTGGCACTACCGATGATCAATTTGCCATTATTATCGAGATCAATGCGGGTAGCAGTACCCAAGTCTCCGGCAAAATTACCGTTGACAAACATTTTGACGCGGAAATTATCCCTTACCAAAACCACATTTTGCCAACAGGCGTCATTTTTAATCGTGTAGACCAGGGAAACGGTCTTTTCAGGAATCTCACTCAAATAGGCATTTATGGTGCGGGTAGCCGGAACATAGCGGATGTAAAATACATTTTCGTTGTTGCAATCAGGAGAACGTTTAGACAAGAGGTATTGCACGCCATCCATACCCACCGGCTTAAAATAAAAGCTGACTGAAAAATCTTCTGTATCAAATTCTGCGTTTACATTTCCTCCTGGAATGGAAACCTGATCGCCGGCTCCATTGAGAAGGATGGACTCTCCCTTAACACCACAAACAAATTGTGGGTTACCGGTAGCAGTTCCCGTATTGGCGGTATTGCCGGTTACATCTTCCAAACTTTGTTCAAAAGGATAATAGGCGATCAGGCCTACATTGGTTTGAGCAGAAAGTGCAGTACAGAACAGAAGCGCATATAAAAAAGTAAAAATTCTCATAATCAAATTGAAGTTAAAAATTACCTTACTTTGACAACTTTTGTAGCCCAAAATTACGGTATGGAAGATGCTAATTTCATCTTACCATAAACGCTCTGGCCGCAAGAATATTGTCGTCCCGAAAAGTCCAAAAAGGCAGGGAATACTCGGAAAAGTTAAGTTCATAGACCAATGGCGATTACCCGCGAAAAAGATTACCTAAACCACCTAATCCAGGAGGAAGCATATCCTTAATCATATTTTGGGTCATCTCCATTTCTTTGGCTTGGGCCATTTCCAAAGCCCGATTGATGGCAACGGTGAGCAAGTCTTCCAATTGCTCCATATCTTCAAGATCCAGTTTTTCACGGTCGATACTGATATTGACGACTTCACGGTTGGCATTGACCAGTATTTTAACTGCTCCATCGCCGGCTTCAGCTTCCAGTTTTATCTCTGCCAATTCTTCCCGAATGGCCTCCTGCTTTTCCTGCATATCACCGAATAAGTCTCCAAACATAATTTATCAGATTTATAAACTCCCAATCACAGGATTTGTCAATGAGCCACAAAGATAAGACGTTTCGTCTGTAATGGGTAGCCAGTCAGGCGATTTTTTAGGCGCAAAAGTCACACAGTCCATTTGTACATTTTCCACGGGATACAAGGCGTATAAACTGGCAATTTCTTCCTCTGTCAAAGCATGATCATATACACGCAATTCATCTAAGACTCCTTTAAAACGGCTAGCTCGTCCAGTCCGAATACATGGGCTATCACTAAAAGAAAGCACCGCCTCATTGCTGATATCTACACCACTGCAACGATAACTTTCCTCCCGAAGTGAACCATTAATGTAGGTACGTGCCCGAAATCCTTCGCGAACCAGGGCATAATGGTACCATCCTTTGGAATCAACACCGGTATTCAGGCCACCGTAAAATTTTTGTGGGTTTTCATAGACATTTGTAATAACCTGCTGCTTTTGCATGTCCCGATGGATATCGAACATATTGTAGTCATCACATATTTCCCGTTTGCTAAGCAAGCTTTGCGGAAACAGCAAATAACCTTCTACCTTAAAATAGAAACTGATGGTGAAATCACTGGTTGTGAAATAACGATTCACCGGACCGGGAAACTGTAGGTAATCCCGCTCTCCATCGAGCAATAAACCATCATCATCGATACCACACCAGCAACTTATATCGCCATACATTTCCCCATTAGAACCATTACCACTATCATCACGGGCATCACATTCATTAAAGGAATAATAAGCTACCAATCCTTTGCCGGAGTCAAATTCAACAGGCGTTCTTATGGCTGTTAAAAAAAAGATGAAGACGAGGGCTAGCAAGTAAACATGGAAAATTTTCATGCAGGATATTTTTTTCTAATCATCCAAATTAGCATAAATCCTGATGAATTTCAAGTGAGGCGCCATAAGTGGAGCAAGAAATGGGTGGAGGGAATGGAAGAAAAGCATGCATTGGAGGGAAAGTGGTAATCGTTACTTTTATAATCGTTACATTTATAATCGTTACAAATGTAATCGTTATTTTTATAATCATTACATTTGTAATCATTACAAAAGTTATCATTATTTTTATAACGATTATTTTTGTTACCATTCCCCTAACTTCTTCACTTTCACCATACCTTTGAAAGATAGAAAAATGGAGTAGGAAACACTTATCCTTTTTGTTTAAAGAAAAAAAGCTCCCAGACAAAGTGCCTGGAAGCTTTCAAAATAACGGGATTGGGATTACGACAAGCTATTCGTGGAAAACAATCATAATCCACAGTAGATAGCTGCATCGTGATAAATAACAAGTACAAAACACTCTACATTTTCAAGAATCTTTTGATAACAGATTCATTTTGATATTCTATTCTGACAAAGTAGTGCCCACTGTGCAAATTACCAACCGGTAATAACATGGAAGCATCTCCTTCATTAAGTTCGCGGTGGAAGACAACCCGGCCATTGAGGTCTACAATGTCTACTTGTCCATTGGAGGGTAATGGCCCGCCATACACTACCGTCAATTCCTGTTCGGCTACAGTAGGATAAATGCTGGTTACCAAATCACCGCCATGCATATTTACGGAAATCACTTTGTGGTAAACCGTAGTTCCGTCAAAGTCTACCTGACGCAGGCGATAATAATTTATGCCTGACAGTGGCTTTTTATCCCAAAGTGCGTAGGATTGAGGTTCATAAGTTGTTCCGGCACCCTGCAACCATCCGATTTCCGTAAAATTCCTGCCATCGGCACTGCGTTCTACCGCCATATAATCATTGTTAATTTCCGTTGCTGTTATCCATTTCAACAACACTTCTTTATCAACTACGGAGGCTGAAAAATCGAGCAATTCTATTGGTAAAACAGCCTGCTGATCATTGAGTACGCCCCGGGTAGCGGTGGCTTTCTCTACCCAATCAAAATCTGAAGGACAGATGCCAGCACCGACCAATTGCATCGAAGTTCCTGAAGGGAATGCAGGATCATTCAACTCACGAGCGACCGAATTGTTGGCTTTTTTCATCGTTACACTTATCATGCCATCAGCAATGCCGCCCTCGGCAGTAAGTACCTGGCGGTAGGAGAGAAACTGCACAACCAGCTTCCGCACCGTATTGTATAGCACGATACCACCGGTATAATCTTCCATATTTGGAATAGCAAACCAAACAGCTCCCATTCCTCCACTTTCATTGTCAATTACGCCACTTAAGTTTACCGTTTTGTAAGGGATACCTTTGGTAAGACTATATGGTTTTGGTTCATACAAATGCAATTGGTAAGGTGAAAGATTCGTACCAGCAGCTCCGGCAATTTCTATACCCTCGTCTATATCATCACCAAAGTTGGCGTAGTGAACTTCATTGATGAATACCACATCATTTCCACCCAAATCTGCACAGCCTGGAGCCGAAGGAGCGCTAATTTCTACCCCTGCTGACCAATTGGAGCCCAAAAGGGTGAAAAATTTAAAATAATAGGTCGTATAAGGCGTAAGTCCAACCACATCTACAAGCCCATTGCTACCTAGATAAATAGGATATACATTTGGGGGAAAGGTAGTCCCGGTAAAAGTTCCATTACCAAAAGTTGTACTGGTAGTAAAGTTGGATGCCATTCCGTCCGGTGCTCCTGTGATTGGTGAGGTAGAGGCAACTACCAATACCTGATCAAAGCAAAATGGGTTATTCCATCCCAGGCTGATGCCTGCTGAACTAGGGCTAGCCATTGGGTTGATAGGCTTCGTAGGGGCCTGGCAGGTGGTAACCGTGCTATTGCGAGCAGGATTTATTTTTTTGTAACAATCACTTCCGGAATTGTATTCAAATGCAGCTACATGATAATTAGCCCCTTCTTCCAGGTTGTTGACCGTCACAATGGTGGAATTGCCATTTGTTGCCGATCCGGAATAAACGACGTATTCGTCCATGCCAATTTCATAGCCGGAACCAAAGGAGGCAGATGCAGGATAATCAAACCCTGAACAAGGCATACTGGTTACCGCACTTCCTTTGCTCATGACAATCAACCTGGCATTGCCGTTTCCATTGGTGACATTAACCGTCATAGAATTGGGACTAACATTTGAAAAACCTACCGTTCCTTGGGTGCTGGGAGCAGTACAAAGAGGCATAACGGTGCCTTTAATCTTAAGGCTCTCCTTTTCGATATTCCACAGTGCATTCTGGTCAGAAGCACCATAACCATAAATCCGGAAACACAATTGGGAATTTTCGCAAATTCTTATGTCCAGATTATCAAAATTGTGGCTACGAACATCCGTATCATTGGGGGGAATAACAACGGTGCCTAATAAAGAAGATTGCTCAAAACCATTAGTAGATGAACGGACTTCTAAACCAAGTACGCCATTGACCTCTGTATGTTCAGCAAATTCGAGCGCTTCAATGTGGAGGGTAACACCCAGCTTAGGGGTAATGCAAACCTCGTAATAATCAACGATTCCAATTTCTGGATCAGGATACCACGATCTGGCTTTAGCACCATCGGCATCAACCTGAATGGAACCAATACCATTACCTCTCTGCAAGTCGGTAGGTTCAAGAACAGCGGCATTATAATTGTCCGGATTTAAATCGAACGAAGTGTTGAGTGGCCATTCAACCAATGTAGATTGGCCGTGGAGCGGCATCAATAGCCCAAACATCCACAGGATTGTACTTGTGTAGATTAGTTTTCTCATAATATGTTTAAATTAAACCGTTTTAAAATGAACCACTATTCTCCCTTCGGAAGTTCATTTAAAACAAATAGCGTTTAAAGCATCCTAAATGTTCGGACAATGTTGCTTTCTCGCCATAGAAGTTGCTAATCGCAGGATGTTTGTAGCCTAGTTTACTTCACAAATCGAAGTATAGACCACGCTTGTGAAGTTGGGAACAAGGGTACTGTCTAGGTGTGTCGAAAAATTTATTATACCATAGTAGTTTAAAGCCGATTGCCTCGAGCGGGGGGAATTGATGGCATAAATATAGGTAGTTTTATCTTGCCATGCACTATTTTAGATACATATTTTTTTTACTAATACTAACGAAACGATACCGTTTCCTGTTGTCAGCCTACCGTTTCTGTGATTATTTCACCCAAATAGAGCGCGTAAAAAAGAAGCAAAACACAGCCTTCCCAACGTGTTATTTTCTTATTACTTGCCATAATGCCAAATAAAATGGTCATGACAATCATTAAAGGCAAAAAATAATCGAGGATAGTTACAGGAATAGTTAATGAGCCAAAAATAGCCGGAATGGACATCACCACATAGGTATTAAATACATTAGAGCCTAGTACATTGCCTACTGCAAGTGCCGTATTACCTTTGCGGGCAGCATTTAAACTAACAATCACTTCGGGCAGAGAGGTCCCTAAAGCCACTGCCGACAAAGCAATGATCTCAGGATCAATACCTGCCTGTGCAGATAATTCGCTAATTGCAAGAATGGTATAGTCAGCCGACATCCAAACCAGGACTCCTCCCAGGAGTAATTTGAAATAACTCCGCCAGGTAGTTGGTTGTTTTTCTACCTTACTTCCGGGATCATCTCCTTTAAAAGAATAGGTCAAAAAAACACAAATGCCTGTCAATAGAAGCAGCATTTCAAAGAGAGAAAGGTAAAAATCCTTTAATACAAACCACAGCATAAAAGCTGATCCCCATAAAAAAGGCATGTCAATATGCCAGATGTTGTACTCTAGATCTATTTGTTTATTAAATACGGCAACCAGGCCCAACACCAGCGCAATATTGGTAATATTTGAGCCAATTACATTGCCCACAACAATTTCAGAATTTCCACTTAAAACGGCAGCAATTGAAGTAGCTAACTCAGGAAGAGAGGTGCCAAACGCAACAATGGTGAGGCCGATAATGAAAGGAGAAATCCCCAACGATAAACCAATAGCCTCCGCACCATCAACAAACCAATCTGATGCTTTTAATAAAACCCCCAACGAAATAATAAACAATCCGATATAAAGCAATATTTCCATGATCTTCTTTTGACCTGAAACCTTGGTTTTGGTCACAGTGGCGCAAAAGTAAAACATTTTCCTTCTCAGAGCATGTTTGGAGGTCAACCTTTTGGTTGCAAAGAGACACTTTTCGCCTCCCATCGGCCGCCATGCGTCTACGCTGAGTTCTTCGCCAAAGGCTACGGCCGCCGGAGAAAGCTTCGAGCGCAAGCGTAAGGCTTGCCGAGTTTTTTTGCCAATAGGCTTCGACCTTGCGCCGTCGTCGAAGCCTTTGCCATAGACGCCCGGTGAACGGCAATGCAAAGTTGACCTCCAAACATGCTCTTGGCAAACCCCGGGATCAAGCTAAAATATGAAGAACAAGGGAACCATACAAAACCACTTTTTATTTCAGGCGTTGTTATGGTGAGGTAATAGGAATGTGGAATGGGAAATGACAGGACTCAAAAGTATTGCGGAGTTTGCGCTCCAAAACTTTTTAAAACCTCTAAACCATTATCCTAAACTTGTTTATTCAACCAACATACATTAGATATCCGCACATTGAAAAAAGCATCGTTTTCCTGGTTATTAAAAATGGCCTGGCGGGATACTCGCCGCAATCGCAGTCGACTTTTATTGTTTATTTCCTCCATTATTGTAGGTATAGCTGCCTTGGTTGCGATCAACTCCTTTGGTGAAAACCTGCAAAAGGACATTAATCGGGAAGCTCGTACGCTTCTCGGCGCAGACTTACAGCTGGAAAGTACCCAACCTACCACTGATAGCCTGGAAATGATCCTGGATAGCCTGGGTGGGGAACAAGCGGCCTCTGTCAATTTCGTTTCGATGGTTTATTTCCCGATAAGCGGAGCTACGCGCTTAGCTTATGTGCGCGCTATGGAGGGTGGCTTTCCTTTTTATGGAAAAGTACTTACTGAACCGGTTTCCGCCTATCAAACCTTCAAATCGGGAAAGCAGGCACTGGTTGACAAAACCATGATGCTACAGTTCAACCTACAAGTGGGCGACAGCATAAAAATTGGACAGGTCAGTTTTGTTATAGCCGGGCAGTTGAATTCGAGTCCGGGTAGAGCAGGCATTAGTTCCTCTGTAGCCCCTCTTGTCATGATTTCGCGGGATTGGCTTGAGGCAACGGGTTTGGTGCAGCGGGGCAGCCGGATTGAATATCAATATTTTTATAAATTACCGGGAGATTTTGATACCGATAAATGGGTGGAAGATCATGAGTTAACCCTCAAGGCTGCGGACACTCGCGCTGAAACGGTTGGCGACCGTAAACGGAGTCTGAGTAATGCCTTTAGTAATTTAAATACTTTTCTTAACCTGGTTGGCTTCATTGCCTTACTGCTGGGTTGTATTGGCGTGGCCAGTGCGGTCAACATCTACATCAAAGATAAATTGTCTACCGTTGCCGTACTCCGGTGTTTAGGTGCTAGTGGCCGACAAGCCTTTTTGATTTACCTGCTACAGATTTCAGCAATGGGCCTGGTGGGAGCTTTATTGGGGGCGCTTATTGGCAGTTTATTACAGTTGGCACTACCGCTGGTTTTGGGTGATTTTCTACCGGTCAGTAATGTGAGTAGTGGCGTATCGTGGGTGGCCATTGTACAGGGGATATTAACCGGATTGGGGATTGCCATTCTTTTTGCCTTATTGCCACTATTGGGGATTCGGCAGATAAGTCCACTCAGTGCTTTACGGGCAGAAGTGGATGGCGCTCCAAAAAAACGAGACCCCTGGCGTTGGCTGGTTTATTTTTTGATCTTCCTGTTAATTGTCGGATTCACCTATTTTCAGACCGGTGGCGGTATCGAAGCCATCCTATTCCCGATCGGCTTGGGGGGTGCTTTTCTTTTACTAGCGGGGATTGCCCAATTGATCCGTTGGTCGGTGCGGCGATTTTTTCCCAGCTCCTGGAGTTATATCTGGCGACAGAGCCTGGCTAACTTATATCGCCCCAACAACCAGACCCTGATTCTAATGGTTTCCATTGGTTTGGGTACGGCACTGTTGACCACCCTGTTTTTTACCCGCGATTTGTTGCTCGACCAGGTACGGATTTCCGGAAGCGGCGATCGCCCCAATATGATCTTATTTGATATCCAAAGCTCTCAGAAAGAAGGTGTTGCCAAATTAACCAAAGCCAATCAATTGCCAATCATTCAGCAAGTTCCCATTGTGACCATGCGCATGGAGACTATTGACGGTATTGATAAAGTTACGCACCTTAAAGATACCACTACCGAAGTTCGCGACTGGGTGTATAACCGGGAATACCGGGTAACCTATAGAGATACCTTAATCGATTCTGAAACGGTGATTAAAGGGGAATGGCATGGCGATAAACCTGATGATGGTACCATTTATATCTCTATCGCTGACAATATTGCAAAATCCATGAAGGCAGAGCCGGGTACCCGACTGGTCTTTAATGTGCAGGGTACCCCTATAGAAGCGGTCGTATCTAGTATTCGGGAGGTAGACTTCAACCGCGTACAAACCAATTTCATGGTCGTGTTTCCAACAGGGGTATTGGAGAAGGCCCCTCAGTTTCACGTCGTAGTGACCCGCACAGAGTCGGAAACGCAGTCTGCTAAATTCCAGCGCTCATTGGTGCAGCAATTTCCCAATGTTTCGGTTATTGACCTTACCCAGATTCTGAAAAGTGTCGATGAGGTATTGGGCAAAGTATCCTTTGTGATCCGATTTATGGCCTTTTTTAGCATCCTCACGGGCATTCTGGTTTTGATCAGCTCTGTCAGTTTGAGCAAATACCAAAGGATACAGGAAAGTGTGTTGCTTCGCACCATTGGTGCCAGCCGCCGGCAGATTTTGTGGATCAATGCACTCGAATATTTGTTATTGGGCAGTCTCGCTTCATTTACCGGATTATTACTGGCAGTAGCAGGCACTTGGTTGCTGGCTTATTTTCAATTGGGGATTCCCTTTACCCCCAATCTATGGCCCGCCCTACTCACTTTTGCACTGGTCACCGGGCTTACGGTATTAATAGGTTTGTTTAATAGTCGGGAAGTGGTTAATCTGCCACCTTTAGAGGTGCTCCGTAAAGAAGTTTAATCGTGCTCATAAATTAGGATATTGCCCTTCTTTGGCAAAAAGGCTATTTTTGTACATTAAGTGCCTATTTGGAGGTCAAACTTACGCTTGCGCTGAAGCTTTCTCCGGGCGTCTGCGTCATGCTCCTTCGCTGAAGCTTCGGCGCAAGCGAAAGGCTTCGACGACGGCGCGCGGCCGTAGCCTTTGGCGAAGGACTCAGCGCCTTGCTTCGCCGTAGCTTCGCGAAGGCAGCGTAGGAGCATGGGCTACAAAATATCAAAAGCGACCTCCAAACAAGCACTAAGAGCTCTAAGAAAAATAATCCCGTGAAAAACGATTAGCTATTCTTATGAAAATTATTCCTATCCTGACCCTTCTGTCTCTCTGTTCTTGCTTGGCTGCTCCGTTAAGCGCTCAAAAAAATGTTCAGCCTGATCCCGAAGAGATCTTGCAAGCAAAACAACTAAAAGTTAAGTATGAAAAAGCGGATGTGGTAACCCTCAATAACCTTGAGGTATATACATTCGGCTTTGATGATAAAAACAAAAAGGTGACAGTCACCGAAGATTCTAAAGAAAAACTGATGTGCATCGGAACAGACTATAATATGCCGATTGTCAAGTTTTACGATGCAGAATCTTCTGTCGAATCTGTGGAGGTTTATTATAAAAATAAGAAACAGAAAGCCATCACCCCTCACGATGAATACTTCAACAATTCAGATTATTTTTATTCGGATGCCCGGGTAGTTTATTTCGGTCTTGATTTCCCCCAACAGGGATTTCAATATCAGGTAAATTTTAATAAGCATTATAAAGATATCAAATACTTCACCCGCATTTATTTTACCTCGCCCTACCCCATCCAGAAAAAAGAATTGCAGTTTATCATCCCCCGCTGGCTGGACCTGGAGCTGAAGGAGATGAATTTCAAAGGTTACGAGATCAACAAAACGGTAACTTACGATGCCAAAGCGGATGCTGACATCTATACGTATGTTGCTACTAACCTGGAAAGCCAGGCAAAAGAAGAGCAGGCTCCCGGCCCCTCTTACCTGTATCCACACCTCCTGGTAATTGCTAAAGCATACGAAAAAAACGGCCAAAAGGAACAACTTTTTAGTTCTACCAAAGACTTGTACCGCTGGTATAAAAGCCTGGTGGACGGCATGCAGGATAATCCGGAAGTGCTGAAGGAAAAAGTGGCAGAACTAACTGCAAATGCGGAAACGGATATCGACAAACTCAAAGCCATTTATTACTGGGTGCAAGACAATGTGCGTTATATCGCCTTTGAGGATGGCATTGCCGGTTTCCAGCCTGAATCCTGCCAGTTGGTCTTCAAAAATAAATACGGCGATTGTAAAGGTATGGCCAATTTGACCAAAAACATGCTTCAACTGGCCGGTTATGATGCCCGCCTTACCTGGATTGGGACCAAACGTATTGCCTATGATTACTCCTTGCCGTCTTTGGTGGTGGACAATCACATGATCTGTTCCGTCTTCCTGAATGACAAACACTATTTCCTCGATCCTACTGAAAAGTACAATGCCTTTACGGATTATGCCGAGCGCATCCAGGGCAAACAGGCATTAATTGAGGATGGCGATAACTTTATACTGGCTAATGTACCGGTGATGACTATCGACAATAATGTGGAGCGGATCTTCCGCCAGCTCAATATTTCAGGGGAGACCCTTACGGGTAATGCCGAACATACCTTTAACGGAGAAAGTAAAACCGACCTGCTCTATAAGGTTAACCAAATGGAAACGGATCAATTGCAGGACGCCATGAAAGCTTACATTACCCTAAATGATAAAAATCTCCGTATCTCAAATATGCTGACGTCTGACATCAATAACCGGGATCAACTTTTTCGTATTGCCTACGATTTTCAACAAGAAAATGCTGTTTCCGAATTTGGTGATGAAATCTACCTGGATGTAGACTATTATAAGGAGTTTGAACAATTTAAATTTGATGCCGATCGAAAAACCGACTACCTCATCACCCACAAAATGAAACTGGAGGTAGAAACGGAAATCGCTTTGCCTGAAGGGTATCAGCTGTCCTATTTGCCGAAAGGCATTAACGAAAAACACGACGACTTTTCTTTTAGCGTTAATTTTAAAACTACGGAAAAGAAAATTATCTACCACAAGGTTATTACCCTTGACAAGGCCGTTATCCGCAAAAAAGATTTTGAACATTGGAACCAGTGTATTGATAAGCTCGAAGAGGTTTACCACGAGCAGATTGTTTTGGAGCGCAAACAGTAAGGTTTTGGGCTTTAGGATGGTGCTCGAAACCTCATTTCCCCTTCCTTAAACTTAATTCATAAAATCTACCCCTGATGAAAAAATTATGTTTACTGATCTGTGTATTATGCCTCGGTTTTTCGTTGAATGCGCAGAGTAAACTCATGCGGGAAATCAAAGAAAGCTTCTGGAATGCGGCGGATCCTTATCAAAAGATGACCGATATCCCCCAAAAATGGGCCAATGAATCAGCCGTAATTTTGTACCAGGAATACAACTACCTATACGAAGGCACCACCAAATCTGTAGATTATAGCGAGTCGACCCGAAAGCGAATCAAATTGCTGGATAAATCTTCGGTGGAATATTATTCAGAATTTTCATTTGCGGACAGGTTTGAAGTCACCAAGGGTTTTTCCCGCAAAGGAGGCCGGGTATTTGCCGGAGTAAAAGTCATCAAAAGTAATGGCAAAGAGACAGAAATTGACCTGGAAGATGCCGTCGATATAAGAAGTGATGCTCAGGAGTCTCTGAAAAAAATTGCTATTCCCGATTTGGAGATCGGCGATATCATCGATTATTATTACTATATCTACGAACCTTTTGTGGTCTCAGAAGAGTACATTTTTGAGCCCATCATTGCTACACTTAGTGGTGAATACCCTATTGTAGAGCAGAAGCTTGAATTTCAGGTTGGCAATGATTTTTTTATCAACTTCAACGCGCTCCACGGAGCACCAGAACTAAGTGTAACCGACAATAGCAGACGGAAAATGGTGGTATACAGCCTGACTGATAGTGATCGGGAAAAGCGTGAAGACCTGCGCTGGTTTTATGCCCGGAGGGTCTTGCCAATCGTTAAGTTCCAGGTCGTTTATGCCCGCAACAATCGCATTGAGCAAGGTGCTGAAGCGTTTATTGGAGAAAAAGGTGAGGTCAAATCAATGGTCAGTAAGGAAGAGGTCCTGGATTATTTCAAGGATCGCATTTATTTTAAGAAAGATGTTCGCAATATCGTCAAATACCTCAAGGATAAAGGCGCAGAGATTGGCCAATCAAAAGAAGAGCGGGTTAAGGAAGCCTATTATTTCCTGCGACACCGGGAATTGGTTTCCAAAATAGAACCCATTATGTTTTATCAGGAAGGTTATGTGGCTACAATTCCTTATAGCTATGGCCTATTTATGGATGAGGAAGACTTTGTCAAACAATTCGGCACTTTTCTCAAGACACAAGATCTGGATTTTGATATTATTGCAGCTGTACCGCGGACTATTTCCACCCTGGATGAGCTCCTCATGCGTGCTGAAATCAACCTGCTTATCCGGGTAAACCTGCCCAAACCATTGTACCTATCTATTTTTGGTTTGCATACTGAAGCAGGATCTATTCCAACTGAGCTGGAGGGCACGGAAGCTTATGTCCTGGAAGTGGGCGCTGATTACCGTATACATTCCATCAAAAAAGAGGCGTTGCCTATTTCCGCATATACTCAAAACAGGACAGAAACCCTGACCAAGATCCAATTTGATGCCGACATGAAAGCCCTTCTGGTAGAACGAAATATCACCCATTCGGGCTTCAATAAAGCTGGCCCACAAAGTGACCTGCTCAATTACTACGATTTTATTGATGACGACAATTCCTATTTTGGTTCTTCGCCTTATGTAGAACAGGCCCTGCTCAAGAAGAAAGACCGTGAAAACCTTCGAAAGAAACTCGTGGTGAAGCGGGCCGAAGAAAAGGAAAAACAAAAAGAACGTTTCGAACAAAGCGCCAGCGGTGATATGGATATTGCCATTGAATCGTATGATTCTTACCGCATTGAAAAGTTGGGACGTTTGCCAAAAGAGGAGCAATTTAAATTTCACGAGACGTTCCAAATAGAAGGGCTGGTAAAACGAGCCGGTAAAAACTTAATCTTTGAAGCGGGCAAACTCATCGGTGGCCAGGTAGCCCTCAAGGAAGATGAAATGGAGCGCAAGGAGGATCTTTTTACGCCTTACGCCCGGTCTTACCAAAATACCATTACGATAACTGTACCGGAAGGTTATTCGGTAGCAGGATTGGATAAGTTGAACAAAAAGGTGGAAAATGCCACGGGTGGTTTTATCAGTACAGCCACCTTGGAAGCACAGAAGCTCACTATTGAGACCCATAAATATTATACCCACAATTTTGAAAAGGCCAATCAATGGCCTTTGATGGTAGAATTTTTGGAAGCCGCTTATCAATTCACTCAGGAAAAGGTTTTATTGAAAAAGGAGTAATAGGTTGTAATTCTGTGATTTTTTTGGCAATTTAGTAGGTGCATGCACTAAAATTATTGCTGTGAATTTGCCGACCCGACTTATTCTGCCCTGCTTGATCTTATTGGTTTATTTCCCGCTTTTTGCCCAGGTTAATAATGCCCGTATTGAGCAATATGCCCTTGCTGTGCCGGCCGATTCCTGCCGGGATATTTCCACCTTGGCCCATTACCTCACGGCTCCTTATGCCACAGAGCTAGATCAAATCAGCAGTCTTTTTGCCTGGATTAGCCACAACATCGACTACGATGACCTGGCGTATAAACAGGATAACCGCCGGTTGAACCGCTCCCCGGAAGAAGTCCTCAAACGTGGAAAAGGCGTTTGTTTGGGATATGCCCAGTTGTTTTGTGCTATGTGTGATTCTGTTGGCCTTGGTTGTCGAATTATTGAGGGGTATAGCAAGGGGACCTTCACTGCCCGTCCTGAGCTTAAAGTCCCCGATCACACCTGGAATTCGGTACAAATTGACAGCAAATGGCACTTATTAGACGTTACCTGGGGGGCCAGTTATGTACAGCAAGGCAACGCCTTTAGCACCAAAGCAGACCTTGCTTATTTTTTGACGCCTCCCGAGACCTTTATTCTGGACCATCTTCCAGGTGATCCTTCCTGGCAACTGCTGGATTGCCCGGTGCCGGCAGATATTTTTAAAACTAGCGCTGCTGCTATCCGGAAATACCTGGCCAATTCTTCTCCTCCTTGTTTCAATTATCAAGACAGCATCAAACAACAACTCGGCCTACCTTTTCGCCAGCAACGTATTGCCTTTTATCAAAATACCTACAACTTTAACCCTACCCCTGAAAATAAAAAACAATTGGGTCAGGGGTATCTCGATTTGAATGGAGAGTTGGCTGACATTGCGGAAGCCCTACAAAATGACAATCAACTGGATTCCTTGACCAGTATTCACGAAAAAATGATCGAGACCTTCCGAACTGCCAGCCTCTATACTAAATTGTTTGATTGGCAAATCGGGTTGTTTGCCAATACCCTCATCAATCGGGCCGTAGCTATTTCCAGAACCCTCTCCGATTCCAAA
The DNA here is from genome assembly GCA_021604865.1 of Saprospiraceae bacterium. Lineage (GTDB taxonomy): Bacteria > Bacteroidota > Bacteroidia > Chitinophagales > Saprospiraceae > BQJU01. The sequence goes on from BQJU01000084.1 coordinate 24,297, forward strand.
TCTACCAGCCAATACGTCAACCGCCTGGAAACAATGCAACAGTTGCTGGAAGAAGCTATCAACCTGGTAGACCAACTAAAACCTTCGCTGTTACAACTTCAGCAAAACAGCCAGGCTATAGAATACCTGGAATGGGTGGAAGAACAATTGAAAGTATATCGAAAATGAGATAACCCCATATAATTTGAGGTCATTTTCGTCAATTTTTAATGCGTCATTTTCCAATTAATCACAATTTCCTAGCATTCGTCCCAAAAAAAGTGCACTTCGCTCGAAAAAAGTAGCATCATAAAAAAAAGTACTGCAACTTTGGCCCAAAATCACCGTCTTTAGAAAAAAGAAGTTTAAGGAGGGATTGAATTTTCAGTTCCAGACCTAAGTGCTTGTTTGGAGGTCGGATTTGCATCGCCGTCGGCAAGCCTATGGCGGCCGATGGATGGCGAAAAGTATCAATTTTTTGATGCTACAAGGCTTTTTTTGAAGTTCATACCCAAAGGTACGGACAAGAAAAGTAACGGAGTAGCATCGAAAAAGTGATGTTTTGTAGCCCAAAATTTGACCTCCAAACATGCACTAAAAACCATTATCATGATCACCCGACACAAAATTCTGGTCATGACGCTTTTAATAGCTGTCATGAGCCCACTTAGTTTATTGGCTTCCCCTAATGCAGATCAGCCGAGTTTTTTTGACCGGATACATACTGACGAAATAATGGAAGCAACCCTGGAAGTAAACATTGATTATCTTCTGGAAAAGAAGAAAACCAATGATTATCACGCGGCTGTTTTTGCATTCGCTGATGGTACCGGTAAAGAACATCGTTGGCCCATTGAGGTACGCGCCCGCGGTCGGTTCCGCAGAGTATATGGCGCATTCCCACCTTTAAAAATGAAATTCCCTAAAGAGGTGCTGCTTTCCCGCGGCATGAATAAGCACAACGACCTCAAATTGGTTACCAATATGACCGGAACCCAAGAAGGCGATGATTATGTGCTTCGGGAATACCTCATCTATAAGATGTATCAGCAACTTAGCCCGAATAGTTATCGTGTACAGTTGTTGCACCTGACCTTTAAAAACATTGTTGATGGTGTAAAAACAACCAGTTATGCCATCATAATCGAAGATACCGACGAAATGGTAGAACGATTGAATGGGGAATCTTGTAAAGACTGTTTTGGCATGACTGATGATCTGATTCAAAAAGAAGCCGCCTATACAAATGCCTTATTTCAATATATGATAGGCAATACAGACTGGTCAATAGAGATGAGCCGCAACCTGAAGCTGGTTAAACTTCCCGATGGAAAACACGTTCCTGTACCCTATGATTTTGATTTCTCCGGTGTTGTTAATGCCAGCTATGCGTATTCCCGTGCGGAATTGGGGCAGAAAAAAGTGACCGACCGCATCTATCTAGGCAATATGGATAAAAAAGCATTAGCACCTATTATTGATCATTTTCGCGCCCGCCGCAATCAAATAATGGATCTGGTCGACAACTTTGACGTACTCAGCCGCGGTAGTCGCCGCGAAATCAAAAAATACCTGGATCAGTTTTTTATTGAACTGGAAAATGGTTTTAATCCGAAATTACCCGTTGCACCACCTACTACTGTTGAATCAAACCCAGAGATTAATTAGCATTGATGGGGTTGGTTAGAGACCATATACCAAGGTCATATACAAAGAAACCCGTCTCCTAAAGTAAGGAGACGGGCCCAATATGCTTGTGTTTATAACAAGCCTGCTATTCTTTTTTCAAACAAAGTCATCTAAAGATTCCATCCGATTTTTTCGGCCGATGCCGATATAGAGCAAAGACCCCAAAACCGGCAACCACAATACCAGAATCAACCAGATGATTTTGTCGTTTGTGCTTTTAAATTCGCTTCTAACGATTTCGATAATGCAGAATACCCAGAAGGCCAGGCAAACCAACGCTATCGACATGGAGAACATAAAAAATAGGAATTTCATGAGTCGGGTAATTTAATGGTTTAGTTATATGTCCGAAAACATCACTCACTACAATAATGCACCATTTTAGTGGCTGGTTGCCACTTTCCTCGCCTAATCTAGAAGAAATCTCGACAAAGGTTGTGGGATTTGATTGTACAGGGGAGCCTGATTGATGGGTAGTCTATTATTTTTGCACGGCCTCTCTCAATTCCGGGTTTTCATGCCAAAATCCTTCCAAAAGGCCCTTACTGGCGATAAAAATGATGCGTTTGCCAAAGCTACCTGGTGCTTTTAAGTTAATGGTGACTATTTGCAGGAATAGAAAGTCCGCTTCTTGGATGGACTCGATATTGTGCCAGGGATAGCGGAAGTTTTTGAAATAGTCGGTGACATAAACAAACTCCCTATTCATTTCTACCCGCTTGAGGCGCATCAGGGTAAAGCCTAGCACGGCTACCCCACTGAGAAAAAAGAGCAAGGTGCCAATTTGAAAAGAACGCACCGATAGTCCTCCCGACAGTTCCTCCCCATAGAAGAAACTGGCTACCGTGAAGGCCCCAAAAAAAATAATCCAAAAGACTGGAATAAAAAACTTATAAAACAAGGTCAAATTGGTAGAAACTCTTTGCATCTTCATTAAAAGGTAGAACGCTGGTAGGAAAAGCAGTAATTATTCCTGCTTTCCCTCGTCCCTGATTAAACATAATTACGCCATCTCCTTTTCGTTTTGCTTTTGTACCCGTCTGGAGATGAAGATACTTGCTTCGTATAATATATAGAGTGGAATACCGATCAGAAATTGGGTCACCACATCCGGAGGAGTCAGGATAGCCGCCATCGCAAGAATACCAATAATGGAATGGCGGCGGTATTCCCGCATCAATTCGGGGGTCACCAGTCCTATTTTTGAAAGAAAATACACCACTACCGGCAACTCAAAAATAAGCCCGGCCGGTGCCGTAAACATGACCATATAATTTACCAGGGAAACCAGCGTAGGAGAGTTGACAACTCCCGGAATGGTATACCCTACTAAAAATTTAATGGCAAAGGGTGAGACGATGAAGTAGCCAAAACACACTCCCGTAAAAAACAATAATGAGCAGATTAACACCATACCTCTAGCCGCTTTCTGTTCTTTAGGATAAAGGCCAGGGCTAATAAATCTCCAGATTTCATAAAAAATATACGGAAAGGACAATACAAAGCCGGCAATAAAGGAAACCTTGATACTATTGATAAAAGCTTCTCCAACCCCTACTGTTTGAATAATAAACTCCGGCGGAGCAAAACACAATGCCCCTCCCAAATGAAGGATATCGGCCAATCTGCAAAATATGCGGTAAGAAATAAAATCTTCATGCCTGGGGCCAAATATGACCTGGTCAAAAAACCAGTTGTTAAAAATAAATAGAACAATTCCGATCACCGCAATAGCAATCAGAGACCGGATGACGTGCCAACGCAATTCTTCCAGATGCTCTAAAAAGGACATCTCCTTTTCAGGTTCGTCCTGGCCATCACCTAGTTTTAACTGATCTACATCTACCTGGTCCAGTGCCATATTTTTTGTTTAAAAACTTTGATTTGATCTTAGATCGGGCATTGAAGTTAACGTTTAATTTCAGCCCGGCAAAAATACGAAAATATTAGACTTTTGTAATAATACTCCAAAGGGAAGTCCTAAACAAATTTCGCTCTAATATCAGCTTTTTCTTTTTCCCGTGTTACTTTTTCACAGTTTCCCATTATGTATTGGAAAACGCGTTTATCGCTTACCAGATTGTTTCCATTCAGACTGCTTTTTTCAAATTTTTCATTGTATTACTTACCATTTGTAATACTTCTTTAAATGCTTTTCTAGTATTGTCGCTCCTGTATTTTGTCATGTAAGGGCATTTGTACAGCTGTAACGCTATACCTATTAAAGCATTTCGACAGGTACCCTATTTAATTGAATCACAATTAAAACACCCTTGTTATGTCAATACCAAAGGAACCACGTCAGCTGATGATCAATCTGATTTTATTGATTTTTGCTTTATTTTTAGCGCGTACTCTTTCTGCACAGTTGGAAAGCACTCCCGATGTCGTCCTGCCTTTGGACGGTATCGTGGAGCGCTCCACTTTACAACAAAAAGCCCCGCTTGTCTACCCGCCTATCCGGGAGGCCGACATTTTGTGGGAAACGCGCATCTGGAGGGTCCTTGATACCCGGGAAAAACTAAACCTCTGTTTTCGCTACCCCGGCGAACCATTATTTGAAATTTTACAGGAAGCTATTGAATCGGGAGGACTAACGGCTTATAGCGCAGAATCTGACGATTTCAGCCAGCCCCTGGATACGGCCGAATTATTTGCTCAGCTCTATGAACGGGACACCATCCCTATTTTTAATGTAGACACGCAGATAGAAAGGTACCAGGAAATAGTGAATGATATTGATCCCGATGATATCAAGCGTTACCGCCTTAAGGAGGTTTGGTATTTTGATACCCGCCACAGCGTAATGCGAGTCCGGGTGATTGGTATAGCCCCTATGATTGATGTCACTGACGACAATGGCAACTTTCTCTACGAAAAACCGCTCTACTGGATATATTATCCACAGGCCAGAAAGGTGCTGGCCCACCACCAAGTCTTTAACCCCAGCAATGACCGCGATCCGATGAGTTGGGAAGACCTCTTTGAAATGCGCCGGTTTTCCAGCCATGTCATGAAGGAATCCAATATCCATGACAACCGCCTGCAAGATTATCTGACTGGTATAGAGTTGCTACAGGAAAGTAAAAAGATTGAGGCTGAAATTTTTAATATGGAGCACGATATGTGGTCTTATTGAGGTATGGCGGATATTTGGAGGTCTGCTTTTGGCCTCCAAAGATGAACTTACCAAAAAATCGGATGAAGTCGGACCTTGCCCTGGGTATTGAACTCCACTGCCGGGGCGGGAATTTTTATCCAATTAATGGATCGGAAAAGGGTGCGAAGTAGTCTACTTTTGGTTTTGATACGACTAAGATCTATATCCAGAGAAAGATAAAATTGGCGATAACGGGGATATTGATCCGTATCCAGGGAAAACTGAGCACCATTTTCATCGGTCCATTGGTTGGAAAAGCCTCCATAGAGATTTTCCGATCCATAACCGACGGCCAGGTTGAGCCAATCTGGGAGGGCACTTTTATTAGGCCGAAAAGCATTGATATTGATGGATACCCACATCGTCAGGGCATTATAATCTTTCAAAAAACCTTCCAGATAAGTGTGGCCATATAGTTCGCTTGCCCGCTGACGGGTACTACTGGTTGCATCACTATTGCTTGCACGAATAGGCATCCTGGAATAGGGTGTTTGCAAAAGAGAAGACACCTTGTATCTGATGCGTTGCTCCTTCCAGGCCAGTTCCTGAACCGCAAAGGTGGCCACACCCAGCGTGTTAAAGCCTATATCACTCCAGGAAAAGCCCCACTTGGCAGAAAAGCCATCCATGACTTCTAGCGTCCCTTGCAACAATGTGCCTACACCAACCGAAGCCCAGAGTGCAGCAGACCGGGAAACGCCAGTCCAGCGAGCAATGCCAAAACTTAAATCCGATTCCAGATAGGCCGCAAAAACATGCCCGGTTTTATCCATTTGATTCCATTCCCCCAAATCATCGAAAGTATGGAATCCAACCTGATCGTACTGTTTGTACCAGGCATGGTACAGTCCGACATTAATGGCAGAATATCCAACACCAACAGCTCCAACACTACTCCAAAAACGGACTTTATTAAGGGTATCAGCAGGCTCGAGGATTTTCCACGCACGGTCACGGTCTTCCTGGCCATGCAAATGCAGAAGCTGGCAAAAAGTGAGGAAAAACAAGAGAATAGGCTGTATTGGGATTTTCACTTTAGCATGTTTGTACAAAGGTAGGGTTTTAATTTCAGGAATGAGAAAGGAGGCCAACTACTCGGGGTCAGCGAGGACGCCCTAAATAGTTACGTTTATTTTTCTGCTTCCTTGTATTTGTCAAACAGTAAATTTCCAATTATCCCTTTCGCATTATAAAAGTTTAGAACTCTTTTATTTCCTTCTCCCTCTTTTTGGGTTTGTCATAAATAGCAACAATTCCAAAATTAAATCCTTTTTGTGAGATAAGGTTTATTTGTTATCAAACACCCCACCAGTCTCCAACCACCTAATCAGCCACTAAACAAGCACACAGCGAGGGTGGGTTCCGGCATAGGAGCATTGGCCGTTAAGAAAAAAGCGGCAACCGTACTGCTCAAGAAGAAATACTGCTTGAGCTAAAACTGAAGAATATTCAAGAAAACGCTGCCCAACAATCAAAAGAGATCAAGCCAGCACAAAACACCAAAGCGAGTTTATTTCTTCCCCCAACTGGGCCGCCTTTTTTAGGTCAATCCTCCAGCCGGATGTTTTTTTTTGCTTCGGGTTTTTTTGACATCAAAAAAAATGAAGACGCCCGATTATTTAATGCTCCAAATCTTAAACCTACCTCCAAGAATCAAACAAAAGCCTTCACCCAAATTTAGGAGGCAATGGAAAATTCAATGTCGTCAACTTTAGGCATTTATTCGGCAAACGCCATCGGTCGGAAAAATTTCCG
>BQJU01000085.1 GCA_021604865.1 Saprospiraceae bacterium
GGGCCCAAAACGCCTCTTTTTTGCTGATACTTTGTTGCTTTTTTTGACCGTATCTTCCAGATATGCTCCGCAAAAAGCGCCTCGTTTCACCAAAAAATTGACACTTTTTGCCTCCAAAAGCGACCTCCAAACAAGCACTAAACAATCTGCAACCTTTTTTGGTTTCCTGGTCAATTCCACCAACCTACAAACTTGCGCTTATAAAGCATCCGTAAACGCATAAATTTCCGAAAAATAAGCATCCGGACGGTCCAGCCAACCATAATGCGCGCAATGCTCTAAAAGCACCAATTTGGAATTGGGTAAAAGCTCATGAGCATTTTTGGGGATTTGGGTATGGAGGATATCTTCCTTTCCGTGGATAATTAACACAGGTTTGGTGAACGTTTTCAGCTTTTCTTTACAATCAAATCCAATGCTTCGCATATCCGTCCACACCAGGCCATTTATCGTCATATCTCCCTGGGTAAGCCGTGCGGCTACTGTGGCAACATTTTTTTTGTTGTATAAATAGGCCGGTGCCAAAAATTCAGCCCTTTTTAGGTTGGCATGAAAGGTGGTATCTCCCTGGCTTATCTTTTGGCTCCAATAGTTGAGGCTATCCTGTTCTGCATCCGTCAATTTCCCCTGGATACCGAGACTGGCAGGCGTATTGAAAAGGTCCAAGTCCGGACCTCCCGAAGAGGATTGAATCATGGCCCTTATCCGATCTGGATGTTTGACTGCGTAATAATAGGCAAGCATACCTCCAAAGGAGTGTCCCATTACAATCCAATTATCTATACCGATATAATTTCTTATTGCTTCAATATCGGCCACCATTAAATCCATTTTGATAGTAGAGGTATCAATTTTTGATAAACCGGACTTTCCTGTTCCCCGCTGATCGTATAAAATAACCCTATAATGGCTGGAGAGTTCTTTGGCCAGACCAACAAACCCTTCACTGCTGAAACCCGGCCCACCATTGATGAGTAATAGTGGCGTGCCATTGTCATTGCCAAAATCTCTAACATAAATCTTTGAATCCTTCAGGTCAATTTCCAGGCTTTGATACTCCTGTGCATGACAAAAACTAAAAAGGAGGGTGACAAAAGCAGGAAGAAATAATACTTTGTTTTTCATGGTATAAGTCTGTTTGAGTTGTTCAATAAAGCTGTAACGCAGTAGCTCTCTAAGGGGCCAACGAAGAATAAGTTGTCTGTTTCAGGCGAGCTATTTTGTCACCAGCCTAGGCGCGAAAACCGCGCTTGGCCACTACTAAGCAAGGATTTGAGCAACAACGGCTGGTGACAAAAGAGCCGCATCAAATGGGTAAGTTATTCTTCTCTGACCCCTAAACAGCTCGAAAAATCCGCCTAATGTATAAAAGGAGCAGGTTATTTAAAGAAACCACACTTAATTTTCAAAACGAAACTAGCAGGAAAAGCCAATCGGCTATTTGATATCCGGCAATTCTCAAAAAAATCCCCAAAAAGCTTTTCCAACATTATCATGCCCTAAATAATTGGTAATCTTCCAGTTGAGAAAATATAGGGCTGTGTACAATCCCAAAAACGGGGTTGGAAAATATGACTAGGGTTTCTGAGCACCGGATTTTTTTTTCCGATCCCTGAAAAATTTAGAAAGAAATATATACCTTGCGTGAAATTAATGCGGTAATATTTGAAACCTTTTCAAAATGGCCGCGTAAAAAGAGCTAAAGAATGAGTAAGCAATTGTTTGCACATTCTTAAAGAGAGAAAAAATCTTACCAAGGGGACATCAAATCTTTTTGCATACCAATTTAAAGTATGGACTAATACCCTATGTGGTAATCCATTGCCATGTAGTTAGAAGCATTTAACGTTGTAATTTTTTTGCAACGCCTAAATGTGGTATAAAGAGCATTGTGCGGGTTGACTCGTCTGTTTGCTGGGGGGTATCGGACGTGGTTGCTCGCACAATAAAAACTTGTTTTGGATCTTTTGATCCGAGAGGAGTGAGTTAGGCCAGTTCACTGGGGGGTAGAACTGGCCCTAAACTCACCTCTCTTTTAGGAAACTACACACGTGAAAGAACAGTGTCTTACCCGTTAAGACACAGATGCGAAAAGGGCTGGAAACAACACTGTCTCCAGCCCTTTCGTGTTTTTGGGCCTTTGGTCTGAATCACCTATTTCTTCAACACATCCACCTTAATCCGTTCATCCCGATTCGACAATTCCCAACTGGTAAAAAATACCAGGCGCGCAATAGTCTCCATTTTCTCAAAATTGATTTTCTCAATCGTATCCGAAGGACGGTGATAGTCCTCATGTGTGCCATTGAAATAAAAAATGGCCGGAATACCTTTTTCGGCAAAGTTGTAGTGATCCGAACGGTAGTAGTAACGATTGGGATCGTCTTCGGCATTGTAGGTATAGTCCAGTTCCAACTGAGTGTAGCGGGCATTGGCACCTTCATTGATGCGGTGTAGATCGGTACTCAATCGGTTAGAACCAATTACATAGATGTAATTGGGATTGTCGGCATGTTTTTTATCAACCCTTCCCACCATATCCACATTGACATTTGCTACGGTATTTTCGAGAGGGAATACAGGATGTTCCACATAATATTTTGATCCAAGCAGTCCTTTCTCCTCACCGGAAACGAGCATAACCAAGACACTGCGTCGAGGGCCAACTCCATTCTTTTTCGCATCAACAAAAGCCTGACAAACCTCCAGCAACGTCGAAGTTCCGGAGCCATTATCGTCAGCACCATTAAAGACTTCATCGCCCCGTGTGCCAATATGGTCATAATGCGCAGAGATAATCACCAATTCGTCTTTTAATTGGGGATCAGTGCCTTCAATATAACCCATGACATTTTCTCCAATGAGTTGTCGTACTTTTTTGTGTTGTTCCATTTCCAGGTTTGCCGACAAGTTGATGGACTTTGAACGGCCTTTTTGCTGCATTTTCTTGCGGGCCTTCACCACCTTTTTAAAATTTTCGCCCACAATCATCTTGGCTAGTGCAGAGGAGATGAAATAGTTGTTGGCATAATTGTCGGCAGCATTTTCACCCCATCCCATATTCAGTCCCGAATTGAGGATGAAGCGGCGGGTATTGCGCAGGTTTTGTTTAAAATTGGTGTCGATAATCAGAACGGCTTTGACCCCTTTTTCTTTGGCCAGGGTCAGTTTTTTACGAAAATCTTTACTCCAGTCGGAAGCACCGGCAGTACCAGTAACCTGGGAGATACTGTCCTTGCCAAAAGGCTCGCCATCATAAATCAGGATCACCTTATCTTTGACATCGACGCCTTTATAATCACTATACCGCTGATCATCGATCCCGTAGCCCAGGAAGGTGATTTCACTCACCTGGAGTCTTTCCTGATCGCTATTGGTAGCAGGTAAGGCGTAATAATCCCACAAGTGTTTGGGGTTTTCCCCATTGATATGGAGGTCAATGTTTTCCCAACCTTCTGAGATAAAGGATATTTTTTGAAAATAGCTATAATCTTCTCCAATGGTTGGCAACCCCAGCTCGGCAAAATAACCGGCAATGTATTCGGCAGCCAATTTTTGGCCGGGCTGTCCGGTTTCGCGCCCTTCAAATTCATCAGAAGATAGGATCGCCAAATGCCTGCGCAATTCCTGAGCGGTAATGGTATTGCCCAATTCTATTATGGAAGCGGAAGGGTCGCGATCAACATTCCTTCCTGAATATTGTGCGAAGGCAGTATGAACAGCCAACGTCAAAAGAAGCAAAAGCACTTTTTTCATAAGTATCGATTATAAATAAAAAAAAACGCCAATCTATGGCAGATTAGCGTTTAAGTTAGGAATATTTCCTTATTTCATTCTATGAAATGAATGTTCTGTCATTTTCTTACCCTATGCACACGGTATTTTGTCAATACGACGAGCATGGCGGCCTCCTTCAAAAGAAACTTTCAGGAAGGCATTGACCATGGCCAGGGCTTCCGCCTCACTCACAAACCGCACGGGAATCGAAAGTATATTGGCATTGTTGTGCTGGCGAGCCAGGCTGGCAATTTCTACACTCCAACACAATGCACAGCGTATACCTTTGTGTTTGTTGGCTGTCATAGAAGCGCCATTACCACTGCCACACAATACAATCCCAAATTCTGCCTCACCATTTTCTACAGTAGTCGCAACAGGATGCACAAAATCAGGATAATCTACCGCTGCTGTTGAATTGGTCCCATAATCCCGAATTTTTATTCCCCGACTTTCCAGCAGTTCCACAATACTATCCTTATAAGGAAATCCTGCATGGTCACAACCGATGGCAATTGTTTTTATTTCCATGTTTGAATGTTGTCAGTTAATTTTTAATCCAAGGGCGTCTGTTGCCCTTGAGATGGCGTTAAATACCCACTAAACATTGACTCCAGTCGTGTTTTGAACTCGTTATCATTCTGTCGCTCTGCTTCCTGGATTAATCCATTCATGACATCTTCCGAAAGATAATAATCTGCCCGGAAAGCATTGCTATTTTCAAGCGTCGTTTTATCCAGGGAACTCAAAAATTCCATTTCGTCTTCCAGGTTTCTCGCTAAAATTTCCATGTGTGGCTTGGCCTTCTCATAAGCACCTGCCTGTAGGTATACACCGAGCATATACCAGGTCCGGTAATCATAGGTAAAGTTCATATCCGGAAAAGCCTCAAAATATTTATCTATCAACTGGATGGCTTTGTCTTTTTCATTTTTGCGAATCAGCCTGAAGCCAGTCCGACGCATAGCCAGTTGCATACTTTGTACACTAGGGGCATAACTACGATCAACATAGAGATCATATTTGTCAAAATTGCCCCACTTAAACTTGTTCATCACATTATTATAAACGGCATCGGTATTGACACGGCCGGCGCCTACAATGCCGTAATTCTCCATGTCTCCCGAATTCTGCACCGCTGTAATGCGCAATGCCAGGCCTTCCAGTTGCATAAAATCTTCCAGATTGACCAATTTTTCCCGACGGGAAGTCACGGCGAAATAGATGGGACGTTCCCATAAGTTGGAGGCCAGAATATCCAGTACCGCCAGTTCGTCTTTTATAATTTGTGTATTACTCAACTTGATCGGCAGATTGCTGACCACATTGGTATCCAGTTCGGTGATGGCACCACTGCGTAATGCTGCTGCCCGATCTACAGGGATATATGCTTGCGTCGTAGAGTAAAACCCTTCCACAGTGCGCCCGGTACGGGTAGGCAATTCCCTGGGCAGCGCGATATTTTTCAGCACCTCCGTCAAAGGTTTGGGCCGGTCGGCAGCACCATTGGGATTGTAATAAAATACCTGATTGCGCTTATAACCACGATAGGCTTCTTGTGGAATGGTAAAATTGATGGCCGGAGAATCATTGACCTTACGGCGCAATAAATCAATGTACCAGTCGACAGCTATAAGACTCAGGTTGACCACGCGCACATCGGTGCGGACATTTTCGACCTCCTGAGCATACCAGAGTGGATAGGTATCATTATCACCGTAGGTGAAAACAATGGCATTGGGAGCACACGATTCCAGGAAGTTGGTGGCATAGTCCCGTGAACCTTTAATCAAGCTACGGTCATGGTCATCAAAATTCTGGAAACCCATCAACAATGGCGCTATCAATACAATTACGGAGGCAACTGCTGCCGCAATCGGGCCACTTTGTTTCAACTTGTTTTTCAGTAATTCAAAAATTGCCAATACGCCCATACCTATCCAGATACAATAGGTAATAAAGGAACCTACCAATACATAATCTCGTTCCCGCGGTTCATTGGGTGGCTGATTGGAATAAATGATGATACCAATACCGGTGATGATAAACATGGCCATTAAAGCCAGGGCTTCTTTATTTCTCTTTTTAAAATGGAAGAACAAACCCATCAGACCAAAGAGGAAGGGAAGCATATAATAAACATTCCGTGCTTTATCATTGAGGGCTTTATCCGTTAGCTGACTTTGATTGCCCAGTCGGGCAGCATCCAGGAATTTGATGCCGGTGATCCAATGGCCACTGGCTTTATCCCAGCTATAAAAACCCTGGTCTCCATTTTGGCGACCGGAAAAGTTCCACATAAAATACCGCCAATACATCCAGCCTAACTGGTAATTGAATAGGAATTTAACATTGTCAACCATATTGGGCCTGCCAGCCGGTAAGGCTTTTCGTGCGTCCAGTCCCATCCATTGTTTATACAAATTAGGACGTCCCTGAGTGCCATCTGACATCCTGGGGAACATCATTTTATCGCGATTATTGTAGACGACATCAAATTTGTAATCGGTATATTCATAATGATCACCTACACGGCCATAACGATCTTCTACTTCCGTATTGATCGGGCTGGCATCAAAGTTGGGGCCACGCAAAAGTGGACGTTCACCATATTGCTCCCGGTTGAGGTAAGGCAACAGGCGAACAGCATCGGTAGGCGCATTCATATTCACCGGTGGCGCCGCATTGGCACGAATCACAACCACACCAATGGTCGAAAAGGAAATAACCAAAAGCGCAGCAGCGACCATCACATTTTGCAATACCGGCATATTTTCTTTATGGGCCATGTACAGGCCTCCGATAATGACGCCGCCAACAATCAGTGCTGTAGGAATCAGGCCACTGTGAAAGGGCATGCCCAGGTCATTTACCATGAAAATTTCAAAAGCCTTCCACATCGAGGGGATCCCTACGATGATCAACTTCTGAATAGCTGCCACAAAGACCAAACCGACCAAAGCGGATATCGCAATACCGCCAAAGGTGTGGGTTTTGTATTTTTTGAAATAATATAATAAGGCCAGGGCCGGAAAAGTCAGGATACTCAGCAAGTGAACGCCGATAGATAAACCAGCAGAATAAACCGTAAGCAACAACCAGCGATCCGACTGTGGTTCGTCGGGTAAGGTATACCATTTAGTCATCGCCCATAATGTCAATGCAGTAAAGAAGGTCGACATGGCATACACCTCGCCTTCTACCGCAGAAAACCAGATGGAGGTACAAAAAGCAGCAGCTAAACCGGCCACTACCCCTGCTCCGGTGGTTGCAATAGCTTGCCCCTGATCGAGGTCTTCGCTTCTACCTACCAGGGCCAGTTTGCCAAACATAATTGTCACCAAGCAGATAAACATGGCTACAAAGGCAGAACAGATACTGGACATCAGGTTAACGGAGAAAGCAATATTTTCCGGATTGTCGGAAACAACAGTCGCCACCCACGTAAACAATCGGCCAATCAGCACAAATAAAGGTGCTCCCGGAGGGTGAACAACCTGTAATTTGTAGGCTCCCAAGATAAATTCTCCACAATCCCACAAACTACCAGTACGCTCTGCGGTGAAAAAGTAAACTGCCAGCGCGATGGCGAATACCAGCCACCCGGCAATTCTGTGCATATTTTTTGTTGATCCCATTGAGTCTCTTCGTTGATTTACAGTAAAGTGCGCGTAATTACGCGACCATTGGAGGAGATGCTCCGCATGGTTTAATTTTCAGAACTGCAAAAGTAATAAATTATTGTCAGTCGTAGCTTTAGTAACAGAGATTAAACCATGAAACACCAAGAATTGTCTACCTTTGTAGCACCCTTTGGTGCCACGTCCCTCTAGACTTCAAAAATCTACGACTATGTTTAAATTGTTAATCACCGGTGCGATCATTTATTTCATTTATCGTTTTTTTATTGCCCCTCCTTCAATAGAACAGCCGGGCCCCACTTTCCAGGACCAGAACAAAACTTCGGGAAAGCAGGATAACGAAGAGGACTATATTGATTATGAAGAAGTAGACTAAACAGGAATTTTCCACGTCACAATAACGTATTTCAGCTTATATGGATTTTGACTTTCAGATTGGCGATCTAATTTTGTATAAAAACAACCAGCTTATTGCCTTCAACAAACCACCGGGTATACCGGTACAGCAGGATAAAAGTGGGGATAAGTCTCTACTCGGCCTCGGAGAAATATACTGCAAATCTAAACTACAACTCATCCACCGGATCGATCGACCGGCCAGCGGCATCGTTTTATTGGCTAAAAACAATCCTGCCCTTAATGAACTGAACCGCCAGTTTAAAGAGCGGGAAGTGGATAAAACCTATCTGGCAGTTGTGGGCAACAAACCTGCAGAAGAAAGTGGCAAATTGGTTCATTTTCTTCGTAGAAATGGTAGAATTAACCGCACAGAAACCTATACTGAGGAACAACCCGAAAGTCGGAAAGCCGAATTGACTTATCGCCTAATAGCTAGTATCGAACGCTATCATTTGCTGGAAATTAAGCTTCATTCCGGGCGGCATCATCAGATCAGGGCACAACTGGCAGCTATCGGATCTCCGATCAAAGGTGATGATAAATACGGCTTCAAAAGAGCCAACCGTGATCGCTCTATTCAATTACATGCCTGGAAACTGGGCTTCACACATCCGGTATCTCACGAAAAGGAAATCATCATAGCCCCACCACCTAAAGATCCGGTTTGGGATGCCTTTGGTGCTTTGGTAAACTTGGGTGAATAAATTAGGATTCGAAGGTTCCAGCCCTCAATTTTTTTTAACTCAATTAATACATGGATCTCATTCACAAATATTTTCCCAAACTGACCCCAAAACAAACGGAACAGTTTGAACAATTGGGTCCGCTTTATCAAGAGTGGAATCAGAAAATAAACGTCATTTCCCGCAAGGACATCGACAACCTCTACGCGCACCATATCCTGCACGCTATGGCTATAGCTAAAATTGTCCAGTTTTTACCCAAAGCCTCCATTTTGGACCTGGGTACTGGCGGTGGATTGCCTGGCATTCCTATGGCTATTCTGTTTCCGGGAACTCAATTTACGCTGGTTGATGGTACCCGAAAAAAGATTTCGGTTGTCGAAGCCATTGTCGAAGCCCTGCAATTGGACAATGTCACACCCCGACATGCCCGTGCCGAAGAACTCAAACAGCAATTTGATTTTGTGATCTGCCGTGCCGTAGCCAGCCTGGACAAACTCTACGAATGGAGCATGCCCCGCATCAAAACGGAACCCCAACTGCATAGCCTTCCCAATGGATTGATCACCCTCAAAGGTGGCGACATCCGCAGCGAAATGAAAGCTCTGCCCCGGAAATCCTACTCAGAAATATACTCTCTTTCCAAATTTTTTGAGGAGCCGTATTATGAGGGAAAATGTGCGGTGTATGTGCAACGATGAGTGGGTTGTTTCGATCGTCCCGGCTGAGCCTGGACTGTCAGATCTAACGAGACCTTTCTAAAACCCAAGTTGGACATGCAAAAAGAATCGGGAATGTGAAATAACCGAGGAGTGGACAACATTTAGCGCAAGCAAATTATTTACCACCGCGGAGCCGCAGTGGACGCGGCGTTCGGTTATCCTCATTTCCCCCTAAATCCTACCTCTTAACCCCCAAAACCTAACCAATTTTTTGCACCTTGCATTAGGAATCATTAATTTTCTGGTAAACGAATATTCATGTCACCAAATCCTATATTTCAACAACTGGCAGAAACCCTTGAAGGAGAATGTCATTACGATCATTTACTCCGGGTATTGTATGCTACCGATGCATCGGTGTATCGGGAAATGCCGGCAGCTGTGGTGTTACCCAAAACGGTAGAGGATATCCGTAAAGTCATCATTTTTGCCAATAAACAGGAGCTATCGATTATTCCCAGAGCCGCGGGAACTTCACTGGCTGGGCAGGTAGTGGGTACTGGAATTGTGGTGGATATATCCAAATATATGAACCAGATTTTGGAAGTTAATGTGGAAGAGCAATGGGTTCGGGTACAGCCGGGTGTGATCCGTGATGAATTGAATGCTTTTTTAGCAACCTACGGCCTTTATTTTGGTCCTGATACCTCTACGGCCAACCGGTGTATGATAGGAGGAATGGTGGGCAATAACTCCTGTGGCACCAGCTCCATCGTTTATGGTTCTACCCGGGATCACCTGTTGGAGTTGCATACACTGTTGAGTGATGGCTCAGAAGTGGTATTCAGCAGTTTGGAGAAAGCGGCCTTTCGAAAAAAATGTAAGGGAGATACCTTGGAAAACAAGATTTACCGGCACATCCAGGAGACGCTCAGTGATGCAAAAAGACAGGAAACCATCCGCAAACATTTCCCCAAAGCCAGCATACACCGACGCAATACAGGATATGCGGTGGATGAGTTATTGAAAAGCAACGTATTTAGCCCGGAGGGGGAGAATTTTAACCTTTGCCGTCTGCTGGCCGGTTCGGAAGGAACCTTGGCTTTTACAACGGAGATCAAATTGCACGTCAATCCCTTGCCCGATCCGGAAGCGGTGGTCGTCTGTCCACATTTTGCTAGTATACGGGCCTGTATGCGCGCCGTCCTGATTGCCATGCAACACCAGCCCACAGCCTGCGAAATGATGGATAAGATCATTTTGGATTTAACCAAGAAAAATATCGAACAGCTAAAGAATCGCTTTTTTGTGGAAGGCGATCCGGAGGCTATTTTGATGGTAGAATTTCGAGGAAAAAGCAAGGAAGAGGTTACTGAGAAAGCAGAAAACTTTTTGGCTGACCTGCGTCAATCAGAATTGGCTTATGCTTTTCCTCATATATTTGGCGAGGCGATCAAAAAGGTTTGGGATTTGCGCAAAGCAGGGCTGGGCATCCTCGCCAACCTGCCCGGTGATCCCAAAGCGGTGGCCTGCATTGAAGATACCGCCGTAGACATTCAGGATCTGCCCGATTATATCGATGAGTTTGCAGAAATGATGGCCGGTTTTGGCCAAAAGGCTGTTTACTACGCCCATGCCGGTGCTGGAGAAATCCACCTGCGCCCCATCCTCAATCTTAAAAAAACGGAAGACCGGCAGCTGTTTCACGACATCACTGAAGCGACAGCCAAACTGGTCAAAAAATACCAGGGCTCCCTTAGCGGGGAACATGGCGACGGCCGCGTTCGTGCCGAATTTATCCCCATGATGATCGGCGAAGAAAATTATCAACTGCTGCGGGATATCAAACATACCTGGGATCCAAAAGGCATCTTCAATCCGGGAAAAATAGTCGATGCTCCACCGATGAATAGTACCCTACGCTACCAGCCCGATCAGGAGACTCCGGAACTGGAAACCGTCTTCGATTTCTCCGCTACAGAAGGCATTCTGCGTGCTGCCGAGAAGTGTAATGGCTCTGGTGATTGTCGAAAATTGGCCTTTACGGGCGGCGTGATGTGTCCGAGCTATCAGGCTACCCGCAACGAAAAGGATACCACCCGTGGTCGGGCCAATGCCCTGCGGGAGTTTCTGACCATGAATACAAAAGCCAATCCTTTTGACCATCCCGAAATATACGAAGCGATGGACCTCTGCATTTCCTGTAAAGGCTGCACCGCTGAATGTCCCTCGAATGTAGATATGTCGACCCTCAAGGCGGAATTTTTACATCAATATTATAAAACCCACGGCATTCCGCTGCGAGCACGGGCTTTCGCCAATATTGGCCGCCTCAACAACCTGGGCTCGTTGGTACCTGGACTGACCAATACCTTTCTGTCGAATAGACTTACCAGTTCCCTGCTAAAAAAAGTATTGGATGTTGCTCCGGAGCGTTCTTTGCCAGCATTATCACCCGTTACTTTGCGCAGCTGGTTTCGCAAAAACCGCAAAAAGTTGGCGACTAAAATTCCCACTAAAAGCACTGTATACCTCTTTTGCGATGAATTTACCAACTACAATGACGCATCCCTTGGTATCACCACCATTGCGCTGCTCAAGCGACTGGGTTACGGGGTATTGATGCCCGATCATGCTGAAAGCGGCCGCGCCCATCTTTCAAAAGGATTGCTGGATGATGCCCAAAAGATGGCTGCCCAAAATGTTGACACCTTCTATGAACTGATCAATGAAGATACCCCGCTTATCGGCATCGAGCCTTCTGCCATCCTTAGCTTCCGCGACGAATACCCGCGCCTGCTTCGTGGCGAGGCCCAGGAGAATGCCAATAAACTGGCCAAAAATGTCTTCCTCATCGACGAATTCCTGACCAGTGAGGCGGAAAAAGGCAATATTACGCCCCAGCAATTTACCACCGAACCACAGCGCATCCTGCTACATGGCCACTGCCACCAAAAGGCCCTTTCTAGTGTAGCCGCTTCAGCCTTCCTGCTCAGCTTGCCCGCCAATTACGAGGTTGAAGTCATCCCCAGCGGTTGCTGTGGTATGGCCGGCTCTTTTGGCTACGAAGCCGAACACTACGATGTGAGTATGAAGATTGGCGAATTGGTGCTCTTCCCCGCCGTCCGTAATGCAGATGACGAGACCATCATTGCTGCACCCGGTACCAGCTGCCGCCATCAGGTGAAGGACGGCACTGGACGGGAGGCCTTGCATCCGGTGGAGGTGTTGTGGGAGGCTTTGGTGGTGTAGGGTTAATTTAGTGCATGTTTGGAGGTCAAACATGACATGTCAGAGTTTATGAATAAAAAAATAATGAAGAACCTAAAAGCAATGATTTATATCCACCTCCAAAAAAACCTAGACCAAAAAATCCAAACCGCCAGAAGCGCCATGCAATCTGCCGAAGAATCAAAAAACAACGAAACCAAAAGCAGTGCCGGGGATAAATACGAAACCGGGCGGGCCATGATGCAAATGGAACAGGATAAAAATGAAGCACAATTAATGAAACTGGTCACCCTGAAAAGAGAATTGGCGCAAATAAATCTTCAAAAAGAATACGATAAAGTGGAGTTGGGCAGTTTGGTCATGACCAATCAGGGCAATTATTATATCGCCATCGGCATTGGTAAAATAGTGGTCGATCAGGAAACCTGTTATGCCATATCTTTGGCGTCTCCTATTGGGCGGTTATTGCATGGTAAAAGGCAAGGGGATAGCGTTAAATTTCAAGACAAGGTATTTGAGATTGAAAAGATTGTTTAGAGCGTCCAAAAAAGAGACTGACTTTTGAGGATACCCTAAACAGCCAAAGCCCACAAATCCTTTCAATTTCCTACTTTTGGAAAAAATCTTCTTATGCAAAAGCTAAAACATATCCCTACGCTCGAGGATATCAACGCGTCACATGAAGCCATAAAATCGATGATTCACCGGACGCCGATATTGACCAGCCAAAGTCTAAACCAAATCACTGGTGCACAATTATTTTTTAAATGTGAAAACTTTCAAAAGATCGGTGCCTTCAAGATGCGTGGAGCCAGCAATGCGGCCCTCCGGCTTACCGATGCTGAGAGAGCAAAAGGATTGGCTACCCACTCTTCCGGCAACCATGCGCAAGCCGTAGCCTTGAGTGCCAAATTGTTAGGTATCCCAGCCTATATCGTTATGCCGGATACGTCGCCCTCCATCAAAATAGCCGGTACCAAAGGTTATGGAGCAGAAGTCACCTTCAGCCAAAATACCCAGGCCTCCCGCGAGCAAACGCTGGAAGCTGTAGTCGCCCGCACAGGAGCCACCTTTATCCATCCTTATGACGATTATAACGTGATTGCCGGACAAGCCACAGCAGCCAAAGAGCTGATTGAAGATACAAACGAACTGGATATCATCTTGTCACCGGTAGGAGGGGGTGGCTTAATGAGTGGCACTGCTTTGACAACCCATTACCTGCTGCCCAATGCCGAAGTTCTGGGTGCCGAGCCGCAGGAGGTAAACGATGCCTGGCGGTCATTTACGACAGGACAATTACAGCGAAATACCACCATCAATACTATCGCCGATGGTTTGCGGACCAACCTGAGTGCAAAAACTTTTGGAATCATCAGTCACCATGTCAATGATATCCTGACGGTGAGCGAAGAAGCCATCATCAAGGCCATGCGCCTATGCTGGGAACGGATGAAAATCATCATAGAACCATCCAGCGCTGTTCCCCTGGCCGCCATCCTTACTCATCCAGAACGATTCAAAGGCAAAAAAGTAGGCCTGATCCTTACCGGCGGAAATGTAGATTTACAGCAATTGCCATTTTAGGTTTTAGAACACAGCGTTAACAGAGAAGCTGAGCTAGCAGCGTTTTTAAATTTCTTATCTACTAGCTCTGCCTCTCTCACTCTCTCACCACATCTATATCTCTCACTTCCCCGCTCCCGCCCGATACTTCGGCTTAAGGATATCAGAAAATGTTTTCTCCACCTTTTCCACTTTTGGGCGGCTCACATTACGGATATAGGAGTTCTCCGGATGATGTTCATAATAATCCTGATGATAGGCCTCAGCCACCCAAAATTCCTGGTAAGGGCTTACCTCGGTGACAATGCTCTTGCTGAATTTTCCTGATTCATTCAGCTTTTTAATATAGGCATCGGTCTCCTGTTTTTGTTCCTCATTGTGGTAATAAATGGCCGAGCGGTACTGAGGCCCTACATCCGGTCCCTGGCGGTTCAGCTGAGTAGGATCATGTGCTACAAAAAACACTTCCAACAAGGTTTGAAAACTGACTTCCTGTGGATCGTAGAAGATTTGAATGGCTTCCGCATGTTTGGTCATGCCACTACCAACTTCCTGGTAAGTGGGATGCTGTTCCGGGCCGCCAGAATAACCGCTAATGACGTCTTTAACCCCCTGAATGCGTTCAAAAGAAGCCTCCGTACACCAAAAACAACCACCAGCAAACGTCGCTACTGCAAATTGATTGTAAGGTTTCCCCTTGATATATTGATCAATCGTCAGAATGTCGTTGTCCTTTTTCTTTACTGCCCCACCGGACTTTTGGCTACAAGCCACCGCAGTAATAGAAATGGCAAATAAAAAAATCATTAATTGCTTCATTAGCTGTTTTTTTTACACAAAAATAGGTCTTGATTATCACAAAAGTATCACAAGAAGAATGAGTATTTGTAACCAATAAGTCGTCTACCCCTTCCCAATCATCACTCTTTCACGATCATCACCTTCCCAATCACCTGTGTTTCTCCAGCATAAACCTTCAAAACATAAACCCCGGTATCCATGCCCGACAGGTCAACCTCCACTTCCGAAGCACTTCCCTTTTGTTGGAATAACATCTGCCCATTGACGTTAAAAACATCAATCTGTTCAATCGGTTGTTCAATATTCAACAACGCTACTTTAACTAGGTTCGAAGCAGGGTTGGGGAAAATATGCAATTGTTGATTCACACCCGGATCATCTACCCCGGTGACGACCTGACTAATCGTATTATTAGCAGAAACCAGCCATATATCAGAGTCAAAAAGGATATATTCTACTTGAAAAGGCAGCGTTTCTTCAAATACCTGTCCTGAAAACTGGTGGTCAAGCCTCAACGTGGCCATCTGCCCTTCTCCAAATACCTGGATGGGAATCGGCATTTCAAAAAAGTCAACAGAAGGGTGGGAAGTCGTCTGCCCCACCGTCAGTCGTATGCCAGTAGCCGTAGGGGACCATTCAATCTGATAACTAGGATATCCCTGCCCCAAAAACCAATCCTCAAAAAACTCGTCCAGATCCTGGCCGCTCTGTGTTTCTAGCTGAGCCTGCAAATCACCAGTTTTAGCATAAGCAAAGGCCAATTCCGGATCCGTATGATAATTCCGGATGCCCTGAAAAAAGTCGTCATCACCCAGCTTCCAGCGCAACATGTGCAATAACATAGCGCCCTTTGAGTAGGACAGTCGGCTGCTAAATATCCGGCCAACACTAGTGGTATCATCCACTCTGACGGAGCCATCTGGTTGGCTAACTACCGAGTTTAAGGTAGAACCTTTCCAGTTTGCCCAATCATCTTCCGTGCCCAAAAATTCGCTGGTCAAGCCCGTCAGGTAGGTCGCAAAACCCTCATTCAGCCAGATATCTTCCCAGCTACCACAAGTTACCTTATCTCCAAACCACTGATGCGCCAATTCATGAGCCATCAGCCCATAGGAAAAACTCCCCATAAAACTCATCGTCTGGTGCTCCATGCCGCCACCCCAGCTAAATTGTGCATGGCCATATTTTTCGGCCGCAAATGGATAAATGCCAAAAAGGTTATTATAAAGGTCCATAATCTCTACGATACTCTGTGTCTGGTTCTGTGCCGAAGCCAGATTTTCAGGATACACGTAATTCAGCACCTCTATCGGATCGCCATTTTCCACCGGCACAAAATTAGAATACACCGCATAATTGGTCACGGCAATGGCTATCAGGTAGGCCGGAATAGGGTAGCGGTGTTGCCAGTGATAAATCTTGTCATTGCCTACCTGGGTTTCACTTTTTAATGATCCATTGGAGGCCACCCGATAGGCTTGAGGCGTACGCACATAAACATCTATAGAGTCAATTTTGTCATTCAAATCCTGTTTGCAAGGCCACCATTCCTTGGCGCCATAGGGTTCCGAAAGGGTCCAGATAATCGGATCATTATTGTGGGTGCCTTGCCTGAATGAACCAAAACCCGTAGCTGTTGGAGCTCCTTCGTAATTGATGGTAATACTATCCAACTGACCAGCACTGATTGGTGCAGGCAGGTAGATTTGCAGGTTATCATCGTCTGTCAGGCTATAATTCACTGTTTGACCGTGGTAGGTCACTTCATTGACCGTCATTGCAATCGAAAAATCAAAGTTGAGCTGCTCAAAATTCGCAACCGTCGGTTCAAAATAAGTGGTAACCTGCCCTTGGATATAATATTGGTTTGGATCCACCTCCCATTCCATCCGGTGATATTTCAGGTCATAGTCTACAGTCAACTCATTTGTCCGAAAATCAAGAATCTGTTCGTGATGCTGTCGCTCCAACTCCACAATTTCACTCAAATCTTTACAATTCACGTCGTCTATTTGGGAAAAGGCAGGCACTGCCATCAGCAGGAGAGAAAATAAAAGATAAATGTGGCGCATAATTTTGATGTTTACCTTTAAAACAACTTTCCATGTCAAATGTCAACAGCCCATCAGCCTTATTACGCAATATTGCTGACTTTTGTATCCCAATTGGTGATTTTTTGGGCGTGCCCCTCCATTGCGTATTCGGGCTACCCGTATGCACTAAGTGCCTCGGATTGGAGTAAATACTTAAATAACCGGGTCAGGCTATCCGCTATTATACCTTCGCTCACTCAGGTATACCGCTTCTATCCTTCACGCAGGAATACATAAAATAGGTTTTAGGGGGAGTATACAGGAAAGTGGTTTTTTTACTGCAAACGCGGGGAACGCGGAGTAATTTATTGAATTTATGCACACGAGACACCTCTCACATCACCACATCACATTCTCACCCTCTTCACTTCTCACCACATCGTACCCCCACATTGCTAGCGATCTCAACATTAATTTCCACATGTCCAACTAAACCCCTAATTTCCCACCCTGAATGAAGCGAGAATTCCTGATTAATATCATCTTTCTGCTTGGAATCAATTTACTGATCAAGCCATTTTACATCTTCGGCATCGACCGGACGGTGCAGAATATGGTAGCACCAGGGGTTTATGGCATCTATTTTACCCTCTACAACTTTACCTACCTCTTTCAGATCATCAATGATTTTGGCATTCAGAATTTCAACAACCGCAATATCGCCCAATACCGGCAACTCATTCATAAATACTTCCCCAATATTCTGATTTTGAAGGGGTTACTTGGAGTTTTGTACTTGCTGGCCATCCTGATTGCAGGCATACTGGTAGGTTATACCCCCTTTCTAAAGCTCATGATGCTGATCGGCTTCAACTGGCTATTGAATGCCCTGGTGTTGTATCTGCGCTCCAATATTTCCGGACTGGGCCTATACCGGTTGGATAGCCTGGTGTCGGTATTAGACAAGCTCTTATTGATCCTGGTTTGTAGTATCTTATTGTGGGCAAACCCCTGGCAGGAGGCATTCCGCATCGAATGGTTTGTCTATGCCCAAACCTTTTCTTTGAGCATTACAGCCGCGATAGCCTTTATGATTGTTTTACCCCGTTTGACCCGGCTTCGTTTTCGGTTCCAACCGGCATTTCTATGGTTGACACTAAAACGCAGCTATCCCTATGCGCTGGTCATTTTCCTGATGACGGCCTATACCCGCATTGATAGTGTCATGATCGAGCGCATGCTGCCCGATGGGCCTTTAGAAGCTGACCTTTATGCCTCAGCTTACCGACTGCTTGATGCCAGCAATATGATCGGATTCCTCTTTGCAGGATTGCTGTTGCCTATGTTTGCCCGGCTCATCAAAGAACAAGGTGATTTTGCCGAACTCGCCCAAACCAGCCTACAATTTATTTGGGTTGGTGCCATCACGCTCTGTTGTGTCTGCTGGTTTTTTCAGGAAGATATCATGGTTTTGCTCTACAACAACGGAAGTGCTTATTCCGGAAAGATACTGGCCTACCTCATGCTGAGCTTTGTAGCCATTAGTGGTTCCTACATCTTTGGCACCCTATTGACGGCCAATGGTAGTATGATGCAGATGAACCGCCTTTTTGTGGTCGGTTTACTGCTCAACCTGCTACTCAATATCTTGTTGATACCCACGCAGAAGGCACTCGGGGCCGCGATAGCTACCTGTGCTACCCAGTTTTTTGTGTTAATCGGCCAAATTGTGCTGGCCAGGCAATTGTTAAAGGTGCAAATTAAAATACCTGCATGGCTACGCTTGGTGGGTTTTAGTATCTGTATATGCCTGTCGACCTGGCTAATTAGCCATTTTTTTCCAACCAACTGGATTGTTAATTTTTTGCTGAGTATAACAGCCGCTATACCTCTGGCGTTTTTATTTCAACTGATGGATATCAGCCAATTATCCCGTCAGGCCTTCTCAAAACCCTGAAAGCTTGTTTGGAAACGAAAGTACTGGCCATAAAACAGCCCTTTTACCCTCAAAACAACCAGCCATCCCGAAAATCTATTTTAAAACAACCGCTAAGTCACGGAAATTCTCAAAGAACCAAGTTGTTATAAGCGAATTTTCTACTTTTGCGGTATTTCTAAGTAAACTTAAGCTACGGCGACGAAATAATCAACTTAAATGGATCAAAAGGACAATCTTTTAGGGGTATTAAAGACGCTCTTTAAGTGGAAAAAGCAGATTCTGTATACTTGCCTTGCTGCTGGAATCGGTAGTATCATCATTGTTTTATTGTTGCCGGTTTATTACAAGGCAACAACCATTTTTCTGGTGGCCAGCCCGGATCAGGCAAAGCCGGAACTGCTTTTTGGCAAAGGAACCCTCGAATCGGAGTATTATGGTACGGAAAGTGATATCGATCGGATACTGACTATTGCCAAGTCTAATGAATTGATAGAATTTCTGGTTGATAGCTTCCAGTTATATAAACACTACGACATAAAACAGGAGAATCCACGGTCCCCGTATTATGTAAAACTGGCCTTCAATAAGCGGTTTGATATTGAAAAGACCAAGCGCGACGCTATTGAGTTGTCAATAGAAGATACCGACCGCGAATTTGCTGCCCAAATTGCCCGGGCTACCCGGGAGAGGATTGATGATATTGCCCAAAAGCTCGTCAAGAAGACCCAGCTCAAGGCCATCGAGACTTACCAATCGGAGATCAATTCCCAGGAAAAAAATATGCGGGTGCTGGCAGATACCCTGGCTAGTTTGCGAAAAAAATATGGCATTTATAATTCCGATGCCCAAACAGAGAGTATCACCGACCAGTTTGCCCAGTCGGAATCCCGGCTGATCAACGGACAAGCCCGACTGGAAGCAATGGAAGCCTCATCGCGCATCCACCGGGATACGATCCTGATGTTGAAAGCCAAAGTAAGGGGGATGGAAGTAGAGGTGAATAGCCTGAACGAAAAAATCAACAACCTGAATACTGGCCTCGGCATTGTATCTTCCCTGGAAAGGCAATACCAGGAATCGAGTATCAGTCTGAGTGAAAATAAGGAACGACTCAAACAGTTTGAAGCAGCCTACGAATCCAATATCCCTGCACTACTGCTGGTAGAAGAGGCTCAGGTACCCATCATTAAGTCACGACCCAAACGCACCTTGATTGTGGTGGCTGCGGTGTTTGTCGCCTTTCTGTTTAGTGTGATCGGAGTCTTGTTGTTTGACAACTTCAAGGATACCAACTGGCGGGAAATCTATTATGGTAAATAAGGTACTTGCTATATTAAATAGAAGCAATCCCGCTCAACAGCTCTATTACTGTTTTGCGGCCATTACTCTATTGGCCATTTTTATAGGTATTGCCGGCGAGTGGTATTTTCTGGCGGGCATACCGGCGTTTTTGATACTGATCTATATAAGTATTGTCGATTTTCGTAAGGTCTTTTACCTTTTGCTGGCCTGTATTCCCTTGTCGATGGAATATTACCTACCCAATGGTTTCGGAACGGACTTACCCACCGAGCCGCTTATGGTAGGACTGATGCTTATTGCGCTACTCTATGGCGCCAACCGGCTAAACAGTCTGAATGTGCAATTCCTTCGGCATCCGATTACGCTGTTATTGCTGCTACACCTTAGCTGGATATACACCACCACCATTACTTCTGAATTGCTCTTCGTTTCAGTTAAGTTTTCCTTGGCAAAAACCTGGTACATCGTGGTCTTTTATTTTCTGGCAGGCCACCTGATCAAGACAGAAAAAGACATCCGTACCGTTTTTTGGCTGATTTTGATTCCGCTGGTTCTTACGGTCGCCGTAATCCTGGTTCGACATTCTAGCTATGGCTTTGCTTTTCAGAGTGTTAATGCCGTTTTATTTCCTTTTCAGCGCAATCACGTCAACTATGCTGCCACCCTGACCTTGTTTTTTCCCTGGATGTGGCTGGCTCGGAGCTGGTATCGGCCTTATTCTTTAAAATGGTGGGTTATCGTGGGCAGTACTGCAATTATTTTGGTGGCTATTTACCTGACCTTTACCCGTGCGGCCTATGTCGCCCTGCTGTTAAGTGCTATCGCTTTCCTGGTCTTTCATTTTCGGCTGATCAAACTGGTTTTAGGCGGAGCTTTGCTGGCTGCCGTGTTAGGCATCGGTATGATGATCAATAACAATACTTATCTGGAATATGCACCCAATTATGACCGCACCATTACTCACGAAAGCTTCGACAATCTAATTGAGGCGACCTACAAAATGGAAGACATTTCTACCATGGAGCGGGTGTATCGTTGGGTGGCAGGCTTCAATATGAGTAGCGACAACCCAATCATGGGTTTTGGGCCTGGAAACTTTGTCAATTTTTATAAATCTTATACGGTCACCAGTTTTCAGACCTACGTCAGTGATAATGTGGATCAATCCGGCATACATAGTTATTTTTTGATGACCCTCGTTGAACAGGGAATTGTAGGATTACTGCTCTTTTTTGCCTTGAGTTTTTACGTATTGATTCGGGGGGAGCGGATTTACCACCAGACCAAAAATCCCGATCGCAAACGATTGGTCATGATTATGTTGTTGTGTACCATAGTGATCGATGCCTTCCTGCTTATCAACGATATGATAGAAACCGATAAGGTGGGCTCCTTTTTCTTTATGTGTATGGCTATCCTTGTCAACCTCGACCTGGCAAATCAAAAAGTTGGCCCCCAAACATAAACTAAAAAGCAATCTTCCTAAAAATGCTTCCCAATAGCTGTGAAATAAATGAATTACTTTTTAGCTTTGCAGCAAAATTGAATGATTCATGGAAACGACTCAAAATAAATCGACAAGAACAGATTGGCTGCTAACGCTGGTTTCTCTGGTAGCGACCATCCTTTTATTGATTTTTGTGCCTGCTTTTTTCTGGGTAGGATTACCTTTTGTATTGACCTATCTGGTAAAGGCACTTGACAGTATGTAGGATAAAAAAATCCAATTCTTCTTCTCTACTCCTTGTCTTCTCTACCCTTCGGTAGATCAATCCTCCTTTTCTAATGAAATTGTGCCAAAAAGGCAATTTTTCTATTTTTCGTATATTGTTGAGAAATATAGTAGCAGTGATCACTGGTGATTAATGTGTCTGGAACAAAAACAGTTACATTATTGTGCAGTTGGGCTGACTGAATAGTCACTTCCCCAATTTTGAAGTGATACCGGTGATCCAAACAGTTTTGAAAAGAAGCAATTATACTTATTTGCTAATAAGCGATGAATACCCCATACGAGATAGTATTCATTTCTAAAACGCTACTTCTATGAACAAACTACCAAAACAAACTGGTGCCTTGTGCACCTTAGTGCTGCTCTTTGCTATTACCAACCTTTATGCGCAGCTCACCCCTCAAGTTTACATTCAAGATGCTGATCCCGGCAACAAAGCAATTGTCATTGAAGCAGAAAATGCCTCTTCTGTTACGGATAAGACCACTGGTGATACCCGAAATTGGGTAGAAACAATAGATGGAAACGCATCTGGAGGAAAGGTGCTGCAGGCTTCCGGAGGCATTGATAATGGGATTGCAGGAGAGTCAGCCGTTTTTTTACAGGAGGCTAAAGCTTATTTTAATATGGTTTTTCAGCAGGCTGATGATTATTACTTTTACATCCGCTACAAGGCAGCTGATGCCACAGCTAATGAAATGTATGTTGCAGATGATTTTAATACCCCTATTCGCTCCGTTTTTAATGCATTCAATACAACCGGAAATTATGCCTGGGGACTTGTGTCAGGTAGTTACACGGTAACAGCAAATGACCTCAATCAAGTAATGAATCTGATCCTTTTTCCCAGGGAAGCAGGCTTTTGCTTAGATAAAATTGTGCTTTCTGATGTAAATAACCTAAGTACGTCACAATTAAATGCCCTGGTTACAGAAACCTCCTTGGATTATCCAGACTTACCCGATAATCTATTGAAATATACCGCCTTTGAGGGCATTGCCAATGAATTAACAATCAATACAACTACAAGTATGGATGCATCGGTAGTGGACTACCCCGGGCATGATAATTATCATTTTCCTTTTTTGGGAAGTAAAATGACCGTTTTGAATGAAGGGGGTGGGCTTAATGATCCGGTTTTGGAATTTCAAGCCGTTGATATCAGTTGTGATTATACAGATCTGAATTTTTGTTTTCGGTGGATGGCTCCGCAAGCACTGGAAAATGGATTTGAAAACTTTGGAGATGCTTTTGATGTACAGGTGATCTACAAAGAGGGCGACATGAATTTAAATTTGGGAACCTCCATTGGTATGGTTTCGGGAAACACCATGAACAGCGAAGGCGATGCTTATAATTTGACCTGTTTCTCTCTTACTCCAGACGCTATGTTAAATATAGATTCTGTCATTATCAGAATTATCTTAAATACAGATGCTGTTGACGAAGATGTCTTCATCGGTACAGCTTATCTCACGGTTACCAATGGCACCATCCCAACAGCCAGTTTAGATCCCATAGACGTAAGCAATGATCCCTTAGCCAGTTTTGATGGCAGCACCTCTGCGGACGCGGCTTTTTATGAATGGAATTTTGGAGATGGTACATCAGAAGGGCCAGCCGTTAATAGTACCACTTCTCATACTTATACCTCTAATGGCACCTTCACCGCCTGTTTATCCGTACTGGATGCCTGCGAAAACTTGCCGGATGTAACTTGTCAGCAGATAACGATTAGTGCTGTGCTCCCGGTTGAACTCCTCTACTTTTCGGCTGATGCCAAAGACCAGGATGTGCTTTTGTCCTGGGCTACGGCCACGGAGTTGAATAATGATTATTTCAGTATTGAATATAGCCGGAATGGACAGGATTTTACGGAACTGGCCCAGGAAAAAGGATTTGGCACCACTTATGAACAACAAAACTACCACTTTCAGCACCAAAATCCGGGCAGCGGAACGCATTATTATCGCCTGCGTCAGGTAGATTTTGATGGTCAATACGAATATTCAAAAGTAGAAGCAATTGAGCTGAAGGGATCTGCTATACCTGTATTATTCCCCAATCCGGTAAGCAATACCTTAATTATTTATGCACCGGATTATCCTTATTTAAGTCTGGACATTTATCAGGCAAATGGTCGTATCGTGAAAACCATCATGGTTGAAAATGGTAAAACCAACGATATAAATGACTTAACTCAGGGCACTTACTTTGTTAGAATCAAAAGCATAGACGGCCGATTGATTAGCAATCAACGTTTTGTGAAATTATAAGCCGGCAGCTGCCGCGCGATCGAGAAACCAATGTAATGCTCCGGAAGTAGGGTGGATATGGGCACTTGGATAATCCAGGTAGTTTCCCTGCTTCTGGAGAATAGCACTTACTTTTTCCTGCTTGCTTTCGCCTGTAACCAGGAAGGCGACTTGTGCTGCTGCATTGATCACTGGCCCGGTAAGGCTTATCCGGTGCTGCCCTGATTCGGGATGTATGGCAATAGCACAAATCTTGGAACTGGTCAATAGTTCCATTTGGTGTGGAAAAATGGAAGCAGTATGTCCGTCACTGCCCATGCCTAGTATAATGAGATCAAATTGAGGCAATCCCTCTGCCCCCGGATCGACCCGCCGCCTGATTTCTTCACCATAACGTGGCGCTTCGGCCTGGGGATTGGCTTCACCACGAACGCGATGGATATTACTCTGTGGTATATCAATGTTTTTTAGCAACAGATCACGAGTCATGCCAAAGTTGCTTTCCGGGTTGTCAGGCGATACACAACGCTCATCTCCCCAGAAAAAATGCACCACCGACCAGTCAATACGATCGGAGTATTGCTCACTCAACACCTGAAACAACAATTGTGGCGTACTACCACCCGACAGCGCAATAGTCGCTTTATCTTTTCTTTCCAGCCACTGAGCCAGCCATTCAGCAAAAGCTGCAGCAACGCCAGGGTTGTCCTCAAATATGTGTAGATTTTTGGTCATAAAACGGTTCTTTTAATCCTCACATAAAAATAGCGCTTAGAGCTTCGCAGCCCAATGGTTGGCCTCCACATGCTCTAGGTAATAGGTCTTATAAAGCCTCGTATATCCGCAACGCCCCAGAATTTGCCCTATCCAATGCCGCTATCCCCACTATATCGTATCTACTTAAAGCGCCTCAAAAGCCCCATCCGTAGCCAGGCTACTGCAAGGGTTTCGCCAGCTCACCTGATCCGATCCGATAAGCAAATCTGCTTCTCTGGGGCCCCAACTACCAGCCGGGTAACCGTATAGTTTTAAATCGGGATTTTTTTCCCAGGCATTGAGGATCGGGTCGACAAATTCCCAGGCTGATTCCACAGAGTCGCCTCGGGAATAGAGGGTCGCATCTCCTTTCATTACATCCAGTAATAATCGTTGATAGGCTTCCGGAACATAAGCATTTGTCAGGTCAGAATAATGGAAATCCATGTCTACATTTTTGACCCGGAAACCCGCACCAGGGATTTTCATGCCAAATTGTAAAGCCAGCCCTTCATCGGGGTTGATGCGGATGATCAGTTGATTGAGTTTGTTGTTGAAGCTGTCATCTTTTCGAAACAAGTGATGCGGAGGAGATTTAAAGTTAACAACGGCCTCGGTTACTTTGGTGGGCAATCGCTTGCCGGTACGAATAAAAAAGGGAACATCTGCCCAGCGCCAGTTGTCAATAAAAAACTTCATGGCCACGTAAGTCTCTGCTCTTGAATCTTTCCCCACGCCATCTTCTTCCCGATAGGCATTCACTTTTTTGCCTTCTACTTTTGCTCCGGTATACTGTCCCCTGATGACATACTTTGACACTTCATGTTCCAAAATGGGACGGATGGATTGAAATAATTTCAACTTTTCATTACGAATCGATTGGGCATCGGCATTATTGGGTGGCTCCATGGCCAAATGAGCGACAATCTGTAACAGGTGATTCTGAATCATATCCCGTAAAGCTCCTGAGGTATCGTAGTAGCCGCCACGATTTTCAACGCCGATATTTTCAGCAGCAGTAATTTCTATATGGTGGATGTAATTGCGATTCCAGAGTGGCTCAAAGATGCCATTGGCAAAACGGGTGACCAACAAATTCTGTACGGTTTCTTTACCCAGATAATGGTCGATTCGGAAAATCTGATTTTCTTCAAAATTTTCCTGCAACTTGTCATTCAAAAGAATGGCCGATTCTTTGTCAGAACCAAAAGGCTTTTCAATGACCAGCCGTTTCCAGCCTTGTTTCTGATTGTTCAACTTTTGGTTGGCCAAAAAGGCAGGAATCGTTTCATATAGCTTAGGAGGTACTGATAGGTAAAAAATGTAATTGTTATTGGTTTGAAGTTTTTTGTCCAATTCATCCAGGCGTTTGGCTACTTTGTGGTATTCTTTGCCATCGCCGGTATCAATGGGCTGATAGAATAAATGATCCGCAAACTCTTTTAATACTGCCTGATCAACATCCTTCTTTTTGAGGTGTTCATTGTCGTAGACTGCCTTTTTGCGGAAAGCCTCATCGGAATATTCCGTACGGCTTACCCCAAGTACCCCAAAAGGTTTGGGTAGGGTTTTATTTTTAAATAATTCCAGAAGTGCTGGGATGAGCTTTCTAGCTGTAAGGTCGCCAGAAGCCCCAAAAATAACGAAGAGCTGAGGATTCATGTATTGGGATGTTAAATATGTTCTATTACAGATAACAATCAATAACGCAATTGTTTTCCAAAATACTCGAATTTATCCATTATTTTTGAATATTGGAAAACCCTTTGAAATTTCAATCTTTTTAATAATGCAAGAACCACAATTTGATTTTGGTATGATTGGCCTGGGCACGATGGGTCGCAACTTTATTCTGAATGTAGCTGATCGTGGATTTTCAGCGATGGGGCTCGACCTGGATCAGAAAAAAGTGCAGGCGTTGGAAGCGGAAGGCAAAGGAAAAAACGTGGGAGGAACAACAAAAACGGCTGACTTTGTTGCTGCGCTCAAAACGCCACGCCGGATTATGATGCTGGTGCCTGCCGGTAAACCGGTGGATAGTGTCATTGAAAGTTTATTGCCCCATTTAGACCAAGGTGACCTACTTATTGATGGCGGTAATTCTCATTTTTTAGATACCAACCGCCGTGACCGTACTCTGAATGAAAAGGGTTTTTATTTTATTGGTGCGGGTGTTTCGGGCGGTGCAGAAGGTGCAAGGAAGGGGCCTAGCATTATGCCAGGTGGCCATAAAAATGCCTATGAGATAATTCGACCGATTTTTGAAGCAGCGGCTGCCAAAGTAGAAGGCGAACCCTGCGTAGCCTATATGGGTAAAGAATCGGCCGGCCATTATGTAAAGATGGTTCACAACGGAATAGAATACGGTCTGATGCAGCTCATTGCCGAAGCCTACGACTTGCTACAACGTGGTGGCGGACTAAACAATGCTGAACTACATCAGGTTTTTGACCGGTGGAACAAGGGCAAACTACAATCCTTTCTGATTGAAATAACTGCTGAAATATTCAAGCAAAAAGATCCTGTTACCGGTGGCGAACTGATTGACTATATTCTCGATAGGGCTAAACAAAAAGGTACCGGAAAATGGACCTCCCAAAATGCTATGGACATCGGTATTCCCTTGCCAACTATCGACGCAGCAGTGAGCATGCGCGGCCTTTCGGCCCTTAAAGCTGAGCGAGTGGCTGCTGCCAAAAAATTGACTATTCCTATGAATAACATACTGGTGGAAGATAAAGCCATCTGGATTGAGCAGGTAGAGCAGGCGCTACATTTTTCTTTTCTGGTAACCTATTCCCAGGGTATGGCCATGCTTGCTGATGCTTCTATTGAACATAAATTTGATCTGGACCTGGAGGCCATAGCCCGTATCTGGCGCGGGGGCTGCATTATTCGGGCCACTATCCTGGAATCTATCCGTAAAGCTTATTCCGCTGATCCTGATTTGAAAAACCTGATGGTATCAGATGAGTTTGCTCCGCTTTTGCTGGCAGCACAAGCCGCTACCCGGACGGTCATCAAAAAAGGAATCGACCATGGGATTCCACTTCTGGCCCTGGGGTCAGCCCTACATTATTTTGATGCCTACCGCACCGCCCGTCTGCCCTTAAACCTTGTGCAGGCCCAACGCGATTTCTTTGGCTCACACACTTATGAACGAACGGACCAGGATGGCGTTTTTCATACGGAATGGGAGGTTTAGGAGATAAGATAAAATGGAGAAACGCAACGCTCTACTTCTCACCTCCCATTCTTAAATCACATCTCTGGTTCCATCACTTTACCCAAAAACAATACACTATTAGTCTTGTTTTCGCGGATAGCTAATAGGAATGGGCGGTTAAAAATCATAGCGGGCGCAGCAGCTTCGTCGGATATTTCAACAACGGTAACCGCAGCGGCCTCCGTTCCTTCCTCATTGACTTCTAATACAGCTTTATGTTTGACCATACTGATGTAAAGGGCGCCCGGACCCAGTTTAGTGAAATTGGCACGTACGTCATCAAATGCCTCTACCATGCCCATTGCCATCAGTGTTTCGTTTAACTTTTTATCGTATTTCATCTTGAATTTGGGCAGTTGAACCATCATGCCGGAAGGGTATAATCCTTCGGTCCAGTTGGTCCAGTTCTCTTCATTCAGGTTGGCGATGACTTCATCAAGATTGCTATTGGGGTGGGGTAGGATGAGGCTCATAGAAAAAGTGGAATCGCCGTAAGGCAAATCGAGCATCATAATTTGGTTATTGGCAAAAAAGGGCAGTTGTATTTCCTGCTCGTAGCGCATCATATCCACGGGAATGGTAGAATTATCGGCCAGGGTAAAGTCTTGAGTAGTGGTATTTTCCGGGTCAAATGGGAACCGCCAATTGCCTTTAAAGTAGATGGCATTGATCAGGTACATGACTGCATTTGAGGGAATATTTTCTATTACTTGCTCAATTTTCCCTCCAGTATTGGCTTTTACCCAATCGTTGATGGTGACAACAGAAACGGGATCTTTGAAATCAAGAACTTGCAACTCGCTATTGTAATATGTTTGATTGGTCTCCAGAAATGCGGGATAGGCACTAAAGTTTTCATCTTGCCAAATAGAATTCGCCAAATCAAATTGCACTTCCGGGTCAAGTTGGGGCAGCGCGGTTAATACATATTGGAAAGCCTGGTTGACCGTCTCCAGTCCGAGGTCTATCTGCTCCAGCGTCTGTTCCATTTCCATTTTGGTATTGCCATCGGCACCATTAAGTGTCATACTCAGGGCCGTGCTGATACTCAATGGCGAAAGGAAGATATTTTTATCAGGATCTTCCTGATGCAAGGTCTGAAACAGTTTAAAGCCGAACGTATTATTTGCAGCAACCAGATCGCAGGCATCTGGATTGTCTGTACAGTTATAGACTACTGGATCAGGCGTCGACCTCGGCGTCGGTGTTTCGTTGGCGCAACTGAAAGTTAGTAATAGAAAGGTGGCCAATATCAAACTAAAGAAGTGATTCATAAGCTTTGTTTTTAATTAGAACTAACAGGAAAGACGTTACATTGATAACGTACCGTTGGGTCTTATTTTATAAATATAAAAAATAAAGGGTAACAATAGAGAGGCTATTAGAGCTGTTTGCAGCCAAATGGTTGGGCTCCATGAGCTAGCCGTATCTCTTCTTGATTAGTACGGTTGCCGCTTTTTTCTTAACGGCCAATGCTCCTATGCTGGAACCCACGCGCGCTGTGTGCTTGTTTAGTGGCGGATCAGGTGGTAAGAGGTTCGTATGGTGTTTGTAGCTCTTCGTACCAACCAAATTCATTTGGTTGACCGCAAAGCGCTGAAAGCCAGCTTTCTTCCATGCTGCATTTATCTTAATTCAAGCAGATCAAAATATAACCTGCAAGGCCAGTTTACTTGCCACTATTAGGTTTTGAATTGGTTTTCTTATAATCTTTCGGTTTACCGCCAAAGGGGTTGCAAAAGCCATTGATTAAGATCGGCATTATGCAGTCAAGGCTTTTGTTTGATCTTTGGTGGTAGGTTTAAGATTTGGGCATTAAATAATCTTTCGTCCATTTTTTCCACGACGAAAAAACGAACCAAAAAAGTCGCTCGGCTGGAGGATTGGCCTAAAAAAAGCGGCCCTTTTGAGGTGGAAGAAATAAACTCGCTTTGGCGATTTGTGATAGCTTGATCTTTATTGATTGTTTGGCAGGATTTTTTTAATTTTTTATTGGTTTTAGCTCAAGCAGTATTTCTTCTTGAGCTGTACGGTTACCGCTTTTTTCTTAACGGTCAATGCTCCTATGCCGGAACCCACCCGCGAGGAGTGCTTGTTTCGTGGCTGATTTGGTGGTAGGAGACTGGAGGGGTGTTTGATAACAGTAAAAAGCAATAGAATAAAGATCGGCATTATGCAGTCAAGGCTTTTGTTTGATCTTTGGAAGTGAGTTATAGAACTGGGGCATTAAATAATCTTTCGTCCATTTTTTCCACGACGAAAAAACGAACCAAAAAAGTCGCTCGGCTGGAGGATTGACCTAAAAAAAGCGGTCCAGTTGGGTGGAAGAAATAAACTCGCTTTGATGATTTGTGATGGCTAAATCTCTTTTGATTGTAGGGCAGGATTTTTCTTGCTTTTTCCTTGTTTTTAGCTCAAGCAAGATTTCTTCTTGAGCAGTACGGTTACCGCTTTTTTCTTAACGGTCAATGCTCCTATGCCGGAACCCACCCGCGAGGAGTGCTTGTTTCGTGGCTGATTTGGTGGTAGGAGACTGGAGGGGTGTTTGATAACAGCAAAAAGCGATAGATTAAAGATCGGCATTATGCTAGGCAAGGCTTTTGTTTGATCTTTGGAAGTGAGTTATAGAACTGGGGCATTAAATAATCTTTCGTCCATTTTTTCCACGACGAAAAAACGGTATCCGCTCATAAAGTTGGGGCGACATCAAATTATTATGAGTATTCATATTTAAAAACAGCTATACCTCAGTCTATTATGAATTTTAATTTTGTAACTT
>BQJU01000086.1 GCA_021604865.1 Saprospiraceae bacterium
AACTTGAAGTTAGTACGGATACCGCTTTTTTCTTAACGGCCAATGCTCCTATGCCGGAACCTGCCCGCGCTGTGTGCGTGTTTAGTGGCTGATCGGATGGGAAGAAAGCTGGCTTTCAGCGCTTTGCGGTCAACCAAATGAATTTGGTTGGTACGAAGGGCTACAAACACCCCACCAGCTTCTTCCCATCCGATCAGCCACTAAACACGCACACAGCGCGGGCAGGTTCCGGCATAGGAGCATTGGCCGTTAAGAAAAAAGCGGTATCCGTACTAACTTCAAGTTAGCTCATAAATTTGAGACAACTTCGGAATGAACTCCTATTTGCAGCCAAATAGTTGGCCTCCAAACATCTCTTATCCCCTAAACCCTCAAAATCAACGCTAAAAATAAAAAAGCTGTTTTTTCTCACCAACAAAAAACAAACGAATGTAACTTTTGTCACCTTTTAATTTTAGAACCCATCGTACATTTGCGATAAGAAAACATAAATATTATGACCAAAGTAATTAAAATATTGGGGACAGGATGTCCAAAATGTCAATCCATGACTGGTGTGGTTAAAGATGTGGTTTCAGAAAACAACATTGATGCTACTATTGAAAAAGTTGAAGATGTAATGGAAATAATGAAATTCAACGTGCTGACCACACCTGCTCTGGTAATAGATGACGTGATTACCATAAAAGGCAGAATTCCTTCAAAAAATGAAGTTTTGGCATTATTAAACTAAGTGCTTGTTTGGAGGCCAACCATTAGGCTGCAGATGATCAATTTTCGCTACAAAAGCCGGCCTCCAAATAGGCACTAACCCAATGTACATTATGAATTATCATGTCAAGGCTTCATGCATTTCAAATCGGGATGCAGTTATTCATATCAAACAATCCAATATAGATTTTGGTACAACTTCAAAGACCGCTGAAAGTTTGCCAAATCCTGCTGAATTATTCTTGGGTTCTTTTGCTGCGTGTCTATTGAAAAACCTTGAACGCTTTTCAGGTATGATGAAATTTACCTATACAAAAGCCACTATTGAAGTCAATGCAACACGTCTTGAGAATCCGCCAAGGATGGATCACATCGTTTACAATCTGACAATTTATAGCAACGATAAAAAATTGAACACAGCCTTACTCAAAAAAAACATAGAAAAGTTTGGCACTATCTATAATACCGTAAAATTGTCCTGTACCATTTCAGGTACTATTAACACGGTTGAGAATGTTTGATTGGGTACAAAACATAGCTGATTGGCTGGTCTATGGTGTTCTGAATTTAAATAGAGGACAGCATTTAGCAGAAGCCCTGAACTTCTTTATTTATGACACCACAAAAATTTTAATCCTTCTTTTTATCGTTATCTTTTTCATGGGAATCGTCAATAGTTACTTTCCCATAGACAAGGTCAAAA
Source organism: Saprospiraceae bacterium (assembly GCA_021604865.1). Lineage (GTDB taxonomy): Bacteria > Bacteroidota > Bacteroidia > Chitinophagales > Saprospiraceae > BQJU01. Next base: position 1,415 of record BQJU01000086.1, read on the forward strand.
ATTACCTATCAAGAAATAAATTATACGGATTAGAATACCTTATGGCAAGTCTTTTTGGTGTGGTGACACCCTTTTGTTCTTGTTCATCAGTTCCACTATTTATCGGTTTTGTAAGAGGCGGCATCCCACTAGGTGTAACCTTTGCTTTTCTAATTACTTCGCCTTTGGTCAATGAAGTGGCAATCGGACTTTTTGTTGGCTTGTTTGGTTTAAAAACCACGATTATTTATGTGATTAGTGGGATATTATTAGGCACCATATCGGGTATCATACTCCAAAATCTAAAATTGGAACGTTATCTAACTCCTTGGGTAAAAGAAGTATTAGCAAACGCTCAAAGAGATCAAGATATATTTCAAGCCGAAAAACAACCTTTTAAACAACGTTTACCAATTATTTGGGCAGAAGTAATCAAAATCCTCAAAGGTATCATACCTTATGTAATTGTTGGAATTGCTATCGGTGGACTAATGCACGGTTATATTCCAGAAGGATTTTTTGAAAAATATATGGCCAAAGACAACCTTTTTGCTGTTCCTATCGCTACGGTTTTGGCGGTCCCTATGTACTCGAACGCATCAGGCATACTTCCAGTCGTTCAAGTATTGGTTGCCAAAGGGATTCCGTTAGGTACAGCAATCGCCTTTATGATGGGGGTTGTTGGTTTGTCATTACCAGAAGCAATGCTCTTAAAAAAAGTTATGACGTTAAAACTCATTGCCATCTTTTTTGGTGTCGTTACACTTTGTATCATCATTTCTGGGTATTTATTCAACATCGTATTGTAGGTCAGCAGTAGTAAAACGACGGAAATCTATACTCATATTCCGAAAAAAGCCCGCCAGAAATTTGTCAGCCCCTGGATTTTATGGATATTGGAAAGCAACTCCCGGAGATTTATCCTGAAGAAGGATTTTTTGTGAATATTTAACCTATAAGGGAATATCCGCTACTTTATGGTGGATAGCACGATGTAAGCCATTAAGCAAGAAAAAGAAATCCTGAATGCAAGGAGATGACATCAAAAGAATTTCAAGACTGACTGCAATTTTGACCCAATTGCAGACCAAAAGAAGATTGACCGCAACAAGTCTCTCTGAAAAATTTGGTGTCAGCACACGAACCATTTACCGAGATATAAAAACATTGGAGAAAGCAGGTGTCCCTATTTTGACCGAAGAAGGAAAAGGATACACGTTAATGGAAGGTTATAAAATACCACCAATAATGTTTACTGAGAAACAAGCAAATGCGTTAATACTTGCTGAACAGTTAGTATTGAAAAACAAGGATGCTTCGTTTGTAAAGGATTATTCGGAAGCAATTGATAAAATAAAATCAATTCTAAAACATACCATCAAAGATAAAGCAAATTTACTTTCTGATAGAACTCAATTTAAACAAGTCATAAATCAAGAAAGAAATAGTGATAATTTGTCAGACTTCCAAAATGCACTTACCAATTACCACCTTGTCAAGATACAATATATTAATAAAGAAGGAGCTGCGACAAACAGATTGATAGAGCCTTTTGCAATATTGAGCACCGAAAATTGGCTATTAGTTGCATGGTGCCGTTTACGTAAAGAATTTCGATTTTTCCGATTGGATAGAATTCAAAAAATGGAAATCCTTTCAGAGAAATTTGAGCCTCACAACCTGACTTTACAAGAGTATTTTGACCAATACCATTAATTTTTGATTGACCCCTGACATAGGGTTGTCACTTGTCGTGTATAAGTTTGGAATTTTAATGGTAAGCATTATTTTAGTAGCAATGAAATAACAATGTCTAAAAAGGAAATAGAAAAATTTTGTCCTAAAAGTCAAACAGATTGGCGACAATGGTTGGAAAAAAATCATCAGTCGAAACAGTCTGTTTGGCTTGTTTATTATAGGTTCTCAACAAAAATTGCTTCTATTAGTTGGAGTGAAGCAGTTGATGAAGCACTTTGCTTTGGGTGGATAGATAGCACTAAAAAGACTATTGACAAAGAAAGGTATATGCAATATTTCAGCAAAAGAAAACCTAACAGCACGTGGTCAAAAATAAACAAAGAAAAAGTTGCCACACTCATCCAAAACAACCTAATGACAAAAGCAGGTTTTGACAGCATAGAAACTGCTAAACAAAATGGGACATGGTTAATAATGGATGATATTGAAAAATTGATCATACCAGAGGATTTAAGCATTGCATTGAATGAAAATGAACGTTCAATGGATTTTTTTCAGAGCCAGTCAAAATCAATTAAAAAAACAATGTTGCATTGGGTTGTAATGGCCAAAAGAATTGAAACAAGAAAGAAGAGAATTGCAGAAATAGCACGATCGGCCACCAAAGGAGAAAGACCAAAACAATTTAGATAAAAAACGGCTTTCAACAAATAAGGGGGGCGGCAGTAGTAAACCGACGAAAATCTATACTCATAGTACGAAAAAATTTCGACAGAAATTTGTCAGCCCATTGGATTTTATGCATATTGGAAAGCAATTCCAGTAGATTCATCCTGAAAAAGGGTTATTTGAGAATATTTAGATATAAGGGTATATTCGCTACTTGATAATGGAGAGCACGATGTTGATCAATAAAAGAATCAAAAATGAAAAAGCTTATTTTTTTGCTTATTTCTTTATTTTGGATTGGTTGTAATTCTACCCCTAAAGATTCGGAACCAAAAACTAGGATTCCAGCAGAATTTGAAGCACAAGAATCTATATGGCTTGGATTTAGGACATATGAAGAAAACGATCCAAGTGATTCAGTCACTTTAGAAATAATCAAAGAAATACATCCTTATGTTAAATTGAATTTGATAGTTGAACATGACACTTTGGCTAAAGATATAAAAAAAGAGTTTTCTAAACTTGATATCGACACCTCTAATATTTCCATTATAATCCAATCACCAACTGATATATGGTACAGAGACCCTGGGCCAATTTTCGCTATATCTTCCAAAAATGAACTAGCAGTAATAGATTTCAAGTATACAAATTACAGCAACGTTCCACCTGATTCAATTGGGGATAAAGCTAAAGCACATGAAGGTATCGATCGAGATATAGCCAGAAGGTTAAAACTTGATACCATCAATTCCATTGTTGCTATTGAAGGAGGAGCCTTTGAAACGGATGGCAAAGGCACACTAATTCAGGTAGAGGATATAACCCTTAAACGTAATCCACATTTAAGCAGAAAGGAAATCGAAGAGGACTTAGCCAAATGCTGTGGTATTGAAAAAATAATATGGCTGCCTTCAGGTGTAGCTGATGATCCTCATAATTTCGACAGGATACATGAAAATATTTTTGGTTTTGCTACTGGAGGTCATACTGACGAATTTGTCCGATTCGCTAATGACTCAACAATTATAGTTTCTTGGATTGATGAAGCTGAAATAGATCAACACCCAATTAACAAACTAAATTATGAAATACTTTCCAAAAACTTTGAAATACTATCAAATGCAACTAATAAGGAAGGGAAAAAATATAATGTAATCAAAGTTCCACACCCAGATCCCCAAACAGAGGAAATGGTTATCACACCTGATTGGTTCTACTCGGAGCAGTGGAGTAAACGATTAAAAAAGTTTGATATCAAAGCAAATGACACTATTTACTGGGCAACTGCCTCAAGTTATATGAATTACCTAATCACTAACGATATAATTATTATTCCTCAATATGGTATAAATAAGTCCAAGGACTTCAAAGTAAAAAAAATATTTGAATCTCTATATCCGAAAAGAAAAATCATTGGACTTAATCCAATATCTTTCAACTTTGGCGGAGGAGGTATGCATTGTAGATATCAAACACAACCAAAAATAGAACAATACTGATCAACAATGTGTATAACCAATAGCCGTTTCGTACTGAATATCAATACTTTAGCGTTTAAAAAGATAATTGCTTAAACGAAAGTTAAGTGCTTCGAAATCCGTCACTAACTATACACAAACCATTGAACAATCCCTCTCGCCCCCTACTCTATCAATCACCTGATTTCCATACATTTGCGCAATTCTTCATTCAACTTCCCAGACGATATTTAACCAATCTCGGCTGAGCGGAGAACGTCATGGAAACTTGCCAAAAACACTTACTGGATTTTGATGCTCACATTGAACCACAAAAAAGGCAAATCACTTGAGAAGTGTTTGGAAAATTATAATAAAATTGCTAATAATAGTGCCCCGCTAAATCAATAACCGGAAAAAACAAAACTGCGCAATACCTCCGTTTGCGCTGCGGTACTGCGGTTACATTGTATGCTAGCAGAAACCTGACAATAGAAAACTTTAGGATCGAAATTGTAAAAAGAGATACTTTATTTTGAATAAAAAAAGAAATGAAAAACTTAATCCTTCTAACCTCATTAATTGTATTTTCACTAAGTGAGACCTATAGCCAAGACATCTTCATCGTTAAAACAGATGATAAAATTTATAAGTTTTTGCCTAATGGCAACTTAGCATATATAGTAACCATTGCACCCTTAGCTTCAGAAAGTTTAACAGATATAGCAATTTCTCCATCGAATAAATTGTATGGAATGACCACTCAGCAAGGAATAGTTGAAATAGATTGGCAGACAGGCGAATATGAAACAATAAGCACTAACCTTCATTTTAATGCAAAATCATTGGTCTGCGCTAATGAGAATGAATTGTTCTATTTATCCAGTTCCAGCCTATATAGCTACAATATAACATTAGACTCAATATCATTAATAGCTGAAATAGGATATAGTACTCCTGGTGATATTTGTATCCTTAAGAGAAATATTATTTTCCCTACTTTGTATGACATTAAGGCATATAATATGGATACAGGAAACTTGTCAACACTCTATTGTTTTCCTGACGTACAAGTACATTGGGGAATATCAAGCATGTATGCTGATTGTGATTCGTCAATAGTTCTCTTGCCTAGCTTCAGTACTGCTTTAACCCCTGATTTCCTCAAAATAGATTTGAATACTGGAATTAGTACACTCATTGAAGGTGGTTCTACTTCAACATTCCAAATTTGGGGTATGGCAACAAGTGAAGAATTTGCAGGAATAGAATGTGAAAGTTTTGAATTTATAGATTTAGATTGCGATGAAATCGTTTCAACTACCAGTAGTACTTATGAGCAAAATGAGATAACTATTTATCCGAATCCAGTAAATCAATTCTTACAGGTAAAAGGTTGTAATAGTTTATATAAGGTTGATATATACGATAGCAAAGGAATGTTGCTGGAAAAAGATCTAGAAATCAGGAACGAAATCAATATAAGCAAACTTAATGATGGAATTTATTTTTTAAGCATTGCATGTGAAGGGGTTAAAAGCCTTCATAAAATAATTAAGCACTAAGGGGTCAGCGCAGGAGCATGGGCTGCAAAGCCGACCTCGGAACCCTAAAAACAAAAAATAATTTCACAAAAAGTAAAAAGGAGAATTTTAATATTTTATCTTTGTGACTAAGATACTTAACAACCGAGATATATGGATGGCGATAACATTATTGAACTAAGAAAATTGAGTCAGAAATATGCTTATACCTCGATTCAAATGCACGAAACCATCGCAAGAAACGCAGGGTTTTCAGCGACTGACCATAAGTATTTGGGATTCTTTTTACAAAAAGGCAATTTGACAGCGGGCGAACTTGCTGAATTGACAGGACTTACTACCGGCGCAGTAACTGGCTTAATTGACAGATTTGAGAAAAAAAATCTTGTAAAGCGACAATCGGATTCAAGTGATAGACGAAAGGTAATTATTGTACCCGATTCTCAAAAAATAATTAAACTTTTTGAACCCTACTACAAAAAATTTCAGGCCGAAACAGAAAAATTAATTGCTAGTTTTTCAGACAAAGAGATTCAAATTATTGAGTCATACATTATAAAATATATCGATTTGATGAATGACACATACAAGAAATATAAATGAAAAGATATGTCAGAAAACATCCATGAGCATGCAACTATTCACACGCCATTTACTCAAACCTATTTTCATGGAACAAAAGCTGATTTGAAATTAGGCGACCTTATCGAAGTGGGTTACAACTCAAACTTTGGACAAAGAAAAAACGCTAAATATATTTTCCTTACGGCAACATTGGATCCTGCCATTTGGGGTGCAGAACTTGCTCTTGGCGAAGGTCGTGAAAGGATTTATTTAGTAGAACCAACCGGACCAATTGAAGATGATCCTGATTTAACAGACAGAAAATTCCCAGGCAATCCAACAAAATCTTATCGTTCAATACATCCGTTTAAAGTCGTGGGAGAAGTAACCATTTGGCAAGGACATCCAAAAGAACAAATTAAAGCAATGAAAGACGCATTAGTAAAACTAAAAGAACAAGGTATCCATTCGCTAAATGATTAAGCCGGAATAGCGATTAAGCCAGGCGAACAAAAAACACAAGCAACGAACCGCTAACAAAGTGTACAGTTAATGGCGATTTTGTATTGAAATTCAATACTTTAGCATTTAAAAGGCTTACGAATAAATCTTAAGTGCTTGTTTGGAGGTCGGATTTGCATCGTCGTTCCCCGGGCGTCTTCGCCAGAAGGCTTCGACGACGGCGCGCGGTCGAAGCCTTCTGGCGAAGAACCTCGGCAAACCTTTGGCGCAGACACCCGGAGAAAGCTTCAGCGCAAGCGTAAGGTTGACTTCCAAACAGGCACTAAAAATAATCAAATGCGATTTTTCATTGTTCTCTTTTGTCTATGCTGTACTATCTGCACGGTTGCTCAAAGACCGCCCATCCCCGGCCTTCCTTCGATTAACTGGGAAGATGCCGGCTTCAATATAGATTCTATAAACGCTCTTATTCCAATCATGGATAATTTTCAGCAAAAGGATTTCAGGGGGATGGTAGTAATCAAAAATCACCAAGTAGTCATGGAATGGTACTACAATAGCACCCAAAGAAATACCATCAATGACATCCGATCTGCTGGAAAAAGCATCACCTCAATACTATTAGGTGTAGCTATCGAAGAAGGGTTGGTTCAAAACCTAGACCAGGACGTCTATTCCTTTTTCTCGAAAGAGAAGTATCCTTCTATGCACCAAGACTTTAAGAAAATAAAGATCAAACACTTGCTCGATATGGCTTCGGGATTGGACGCAGATTCTGATGACTATGAAACGCCTGGCAATGCAGGTATGTGGATAGGAAAGCATGATTGGGTCGATTACATATTGAGTGTTCCTTTGGCCAATAAGCCAGGAGAGCAATGGGTTTATGCAGATATTAACGCAGTCTTGATAGGCGCCATTATAGAAGAAACTTCTGGAATGAGTCTCAAAGACTTTGCAAAGGAAAAAGTATTTGGCCCTTTGGGAATCACGGAATATTATTGGTACACAAATGCTTCAAATCAAACCGGGGCTGCAGGAAATTTATACCTAAGCACATTAGATTTTGCCAAGTTGGGGGTGCTAGTCGCGAACAATGGGAAATGGGTAAATGACCAAATAGCACAAGCAGATTATATCAAAAAACTGGTTGAACGAAAAGTTTTTGACCTCACGGATTATTGGTATCTCTCTAATACTTATGGAATGCTCTGGTATAAAAATCAGCTAACTTTTAACGACAAAAAAATTGATTATCTGTTCGCCTCTGGACTTGGCGGAAATCATCTAGTGGTTGTTCCAGAAGAAAACATGGTCATCGCATTGACCTCAAGTGCATATGGGCAGTCGTATGGGCATTCAAGAGCGTATGGCATTCTAAAAAAGCTACTTGGTGCACTAGAATAACCATCAACAGAAAATATTGAAAGAAAAAGCAGCCAGCAAATAAGCGTCAAAGCGAGACAGGGCACTGAGCGATGGTCCGATAAGGTGTATTGAAACCAAACTTATGAACAATCCGAAAAGAAATATATCCATGAAATTAATTGAAACCTTATTTGTGATGCTTTCATTGAGCTGCCTAATTAGCTGCAACAACATAAGCGTTCCAAACTCTCCCTACCCTATTAGCAATGATTCCTTTTCTGTGGATACAATTGCAGAAGGCTTCACCATTCCGTATGGAATAGCTATAGTTGAAGAAAACGAATACTTTATCACAGATAGAGTTGGGAAAATGTTCCACTTTAAAGATGGCAAACAAACGGAGATAGCTGGCATGCCTGAGGTTGTTACTTTTGGAACCCCGGGAGTACCTGCAATTATGCATGGTGGGTTAATGGACATCAGTATTCATCCCAACTATTCAGCCAACGATTGGATCTATATTTCCTACTTGGATTCAGATGGCTTTGCAAAAGTATCTCGACTAAAGATAAAGGAAAATGCAGCTACTCAGTTGGCGACTATTTTCACAACAAGAAAGCAAAATTATACGGGAAACGGCATGAGGATCGTATGGGAGGATGACTCGCATTTTTTTCTAAACATCGGAAACTCCAACTTTTCAACGAGTACAAACCCGGTTTTAAATGCCCAAGACCTCAATGACGATGCGGGAAAGATTCACAGACTTATGGAAGACGGCAGCATCCCCTCTGACAATCCGGTTTTTGAAAATTTTGCATCTCCCACAAGCATCTGGAGTTATGGACATAGAGATGTGCAAGGTTTATATTTTGAAAAATCAACCAATACCCTTTTTGGCGTTGAACATGGCCCTAAAGGGGGAGATGAACTCAACATTATTGAAAAAGGGAAAAACTATGGCTGGCCTCTTTTCAGTTATGGCATCAATTATGACGGCGCATCGGTTGCTACAATCTCAGAAGATTCTGCTGCTACATTTACGGTTTTTCCAGAACACTATTGGACAGTGCCAACAAATGACGGTGGCCAAGCCCTTGCACCTGCATGCCTGTTAAAGGTTAATGGCAGTAATATTTCGGGTTTTAATGACCATTTTCTTTTCGGTTCATTGGCCTATAGAAGACTGATGAAATATAATCGTGATACCCAGGAAACTTATGGCCTGAATATCGAAGGTAGAGTAAGGACAATCAAACAATTGCCAAGTGGGAATATCATTGCCTTAATAGAACGAAATAAGCTTAATCGAGCAAATGGGAAAATAGTCATCCTAAAGCATTGAAAAATGCCGAGAATCTTTGGAAATTTGTAGACACTAGTGATTATCTAACCTACGATAAACAAATGAGTAAATTTTATCTAATACTTGCTATCCTTTCGTTTTGCTATTCATCCCATGCTCAGATTGAATACCAGGACTCCACAAAGTATTACGCTTTTGAAGTCAACTATTGGTTTAATCTCCATCATTTTTTGTGGTTGGAATCATTTATGAATGTCAACAAAGACAGTACGATAATAGAACAAAATCTTCCTCAAAGTTCGAAGTTCATCCTTAGTCAAGCACTTGATTTTTACAAAAAAGAGTTAGTCGATCTCGATCTGAGAACAAGTGATTATATGAATGAATTTAAACATTGGATCACCAAACAGGTTGAGCCAATAGCGCATGTCCCTCCCAAATTCGAGCGACACATGAGCGTACTAAAGGATGTAAGTGACATATATAGAACCCATTTCTGGCCAACTCAAAAAAATGCCTGTATCAATGTACTCGAAGAGAATATCCAACTGATCAGGCAAACGGAAGAAAAATTTGTGGATAGTATCACTTACCTGACGAGACAATTTTGGCAATTTGAAAAATTAAAAGTAAACATTACTTACGTGGCAAAAGCTTCAAAGTGGAACTTGAGAAATCGGCCTTACACTACTATTTTTCCTACTCATGTAGTCATGAATGCCATTGGAGAGAATCAAGTTAAGGGCAATTGGATAGAATTGCTCTACCACGAATCTGCTCATCACCTTATTTTAGGCAGCTCTTATTTTATTGGAGGGACGATTTCTGATGTTACTGAAACAATGAAGATTAAGCCCCCTAGACAATTAGGACATTCCTATCTTTTTTATTTAACCGGAGAAATAACGAAAGGGCTTTTGAGAGAAGCAGGTTTACCGTATGACAAGACTTATATGGAGCGTAACCATGTTTTTTCAAAATATCATAGCTCGCTTGGAAAATATCTGCAAGAATACATGGATAGAAAAATTACGCTGTCAGAAGCCACCAAAAATATCATTATAGCTATTAACAATATGAAGAAATGAATATTCCTATCAACAAAGATGCCCCAGTGATATCACAAGCCGAAATAGAAATAGAAGCACCAATAGAAAAAGTTTGGCAGATATTGACAACAATAAACGACTGGCCTACCTGGCAATCAGAAGTTACTGAATCTAATCTGAAAGGAGAACTAAAGGAAGGGGCGGCATTTAAATGGAAGGCAGGCGGGCTATCATTTTCATCACAAATTCACACAATTGAACCCCAAATCGGATTTGGATGGACAGGAAAAACATTTGGTGCAAGTGCAATCCATAATTGGTTTTTTAAAGAGAAAGAAGGGAAAACCGTATTAAAAGTTGAAGAAAGTTTGCAAGGCGTATTCCCAAAATTTTTTAGCGGCTATTTTCAGAAAAATTTGGATATTGGCGTTCAGAAAAACTTGCAGGACCTAAAAAATGCAGCTGAAAAGTAACAAAATGGCCTACAATATCGACGCTCATTATGGCTAATCGTCAGCGTTCATGCAATCAACATCGATAATGACTGAAAACCAATTGACCGATGAAATTCAACGCTTACATACCGACCAAACTTGCAGGCCTAGTTGACGCTCCTACGCTGAAGCGTAAGGTTGGCCTCCAAATATGCTTATTAACACTTTAAGAATGTGATGTACGATCTTTTAATCCAAAATATAAAAGAGCTTGTCCCTTTAAATAAAAAGGAAACTTTACTGGTTAAAGCGGCCTTTAAGCCCGTTGAGCTCAAGAAAAAACAGTTCCTACTTCGTAGCGGTGAATACGCCAATCACATGCGTTTTATAGCAGGCGGTTGCCTCAAGCTTTTTAATATTGATGACGTTGGAAATGAACATATTCTTCAGTTTGGCATACAAAGGTGGTGGATGAATGACCTCTACGCATACCTCACTCAAAAACCGGCCACCTATTTTATTCAAGCCATTACCAATAGTACTGTTTTACAAATTCATAGAGACCGATTGAATGAACTTTTTGACCAAATTCATATGATGGATCGGTTTTTCAGGATTAAAACTCAAAATGGTTACGTGGCTCTTCAAGAGCGAACCATCCAGGCGATGAGCCAATCTGCAGAACAGCGATACGCTCATTTTGTAAAGCGCTATCGTGCAATGGAACAGCAAATACCGCAGTATATGATAGCGTCCTATTTGGGTATAACCCCTGAACACCTAAGCACGATCCGAAAAAAAACAAGTAGCCAGCGCTTTTCTTAAGATACCTTAATGAAATGGGACAGCATAGTTTGAATATTTGCAAAAACAAATTTTTCAAATCATGAAAAGAGTAACCATTTTATTAGGAATGTTTCTTGCTGCGCAGTTGGCAGCAGTTGCCCAACAGAAAGAAAATGCAGGTGAAAGTCCTTGGGGGCCCGAAGACGAAATAGGCACCCTGAATATGATGACAAATGCCACGCGTTTTCAAGTATTGTCACAAATCAAATCGGGTAAGACCTACGATCTTAGCGTAGAGTATTTCGTAGGAATGCCGAGTTTTCACGCGCTGGGAGATCCAGGTTATCAATATTGGCTGACTCATACGCCTCACGGCACCATCGTGGACAACCCGAACGGGCTGGGCGAGGAGATGAACCGAAAGGTAAGCTACACCGGAGATGCCATTTCCATGTACACCCATATGGGCACACATATAGATGCGCTGAATCATTTTGGGTTGAACGGAAAAATCTGGAACGGATTTACGCCTGAAGAACACCTCGGTGACAAAGGATGGAAAAAAACGGGAGCAGAGACGATCCCTCCCATTATCGCAAAAGGAGTGCTTATTGATATTGAAGCTTCCAAGGGTCCACTCCCAGCAAATTACCGTATCACAGCCCATGATCTGCAGGAGGCCTTAAAAAAACAGGGTGTTTCGCTGGAAAAAGGGGATGTTGTACTGATCCGCACAGGTCAGGCTCAATTCTATGAGGATGCCAACCACTATCTCGATAACTATCCGGGCATCAGCCTTGATGCCGTAAGATGGCTTGTTGAAGACCAAAACATTATGCTTTTGGGAGCCGACAACCTAAGCTTCGAAGCATTTCCACCGGAAAGGCCTGATAACTGGGTGCCAGTTCATACCTATTTACTTGCTGAAAAAGGGGTGATGTTCATTGAACAAATGTTTCTGGAAGAATTGTCCGTCGATAAAATTTACGAGTTTGCGTTTATCGCTTCCTCCTTAAAGTTAAGAGGAGCTAGCGGATCTCCAATCCGGCCTATCGCTATCCCAGTTTCAAAATAACAAAGCCATGCTCAGGTCATGAAATGCTGCTGGCAAATATTGTTGGAATTTCCGCTGCCCTCGGAGAAGTCTCTCTTACCTTTTTCTTATTGATCAGAGGCGTTTCGAACAGACAAACTCTCAATGGGTTAATGATGCTCTTTTTCACTGCGATGATATTGATTTAGTGTGCTCGAAAGATAGGAGAATTCTTGCTATCTTGGCTCGGATCAGAACTGGGTTCTCACTTTAGAACATGTTGTTTGGAGATATCTGGATGTTAAAGGATAAGGATTGGATTAGAATTTTGGAAACTCCCGCAATTAAAAGAATAGAAAATGCTCATTAGAGTCTCCTGAGAACCCCAAATATGTTTCAGAATTATTGAACACTAATGCCCCAACTATTGTTAAAAACGCATTCAATAGTCATTTAAAATCAAATAAAATGAACAATACGAATGCAATCGGGCTTGACAATGACAAAGCAAAACATTTAGCAGAGAAATTAAATGAGCTCTTGGCAAATTATTCAATATTTTACCAAAACACAAGAGGTTATCATTGGAACATTAAAGGGGAGAAATTTTTTGAACTTCATTTGAAATTTGAAGAATTGTATAACGACTTACTCTTGAAAATAGACGAAGTTGCAGAAAGGATTTTAACCTTGGGACATACTCCAAAACATAACTATGCGGACTATCGCACTACTTCCAAAATAAAAGAAAGTACCTACGTGAGTGACGGTATTAAAGCGGTGGAAGACATCTTGACCTCATTTAAGACAATAATACTACTTCAACGAGAACTGCTTACCATTTCCTCTGACGCAGGAGACGAAGGAACAAATGCCTTAATGAGTGACTACATAAGGTCGCAAGAAAAATTGGTTTGGATGTATTCCTCTTTCCTAAAGAAATAAACCCATTACTGGGGTTTTATCTATGAATTTGTTTGGAGGCCGGCTTTTGTAGTACCAGTTTAACCGTAGTCATTTTTTTTGATGACTGGGGTAGTCAAACATCAAAAAGCGGTTGAGGTTTATCTCTGCTCAACCGCGAGACGGACAAGAAAAGTAACGATGTATTATCGAAAAAGAGATCCTTTGTTGCCAAATCTCGCATCAGTGCTGGCCTCCAAATGTGAACTCATTTTTGCTGAGCCACATAGAACTTAGGGGTCAGCGAAGAATTACTTACCCATTTGCCACAAGCCGTTGTTGCTCAAATCTTTTCTTCATAATGGCCAAGCGCGGCTTTCACATTGCGTACCATAGCACTTCAGCGCGCAGCGCACGCCCACGCTGTTGGCAAAATAGCTCGCCTGAAACAGACAACTTATCCTTCGCTGCTCCTATAGCTTTATAACCATCCACTAAAAAAAAACGACTAACTACTCATCTGCCCCTGCTATTTAGTAAAGCAACCTTCAACTTTGTTGTTCAAAAAATCAGAGCTACAAACCATGTAACCAAGCACTTAACCCGGCTTTACATTATAGAGACTTAAATTCACCTGACAATGACATTCAAAGAATTCTATAACTCCGTATTAAATACCTCTTATACCCCTGATGACGTTTTTCCATTCTCCATCAAAAAGATGTATTTCAAAAAAGGAGCGATAATCACTACTTATGGCCAGATTGAAAGTGGTCTGTATTTTATGAATCAGGGCATTGTTGAAATGGCCATTAAGAGTTATGCTATAGAAAGAATCATCGACTTCTTTTTTGAAAACGAAATGTTTTGTGCTTTTACATCCTTTCTAGACCAACTACCCACAGATGTCCAAATAGTTGCACTCACAGATTGTGAGGTGGAATGCATTGATAGAGAAGGATTGTTAGCTGCTTATGAAGAATCGCTTCCCGCAAATAAGTTTGGCAGGATTTTGACTGAACAAGGATACCTACGCAAATCCATTCGAGAAAAAGGTCTTTTATGTAAAACCGCCGAAGAACGATATGTGGAAATGCTAAATTCCCATTCCAAATACCTTAACCATATTCCAGTCAATAAAATCGCTAGGTATTTAGGTATACATCCGGAAAGCTTAAGCAGAATAAGGAAGAAAATGAGTTCCTAACATAGATCAAGTCTACTTTTTTGGTTGAATCTCTTCAAAAGTCCAATTTTGTCCTCTCAAACAATTAAATCTTAAATCAATTTTTAAGCGCGTTTCATTACATAATTACGCCCACTTTCGGCGTCTTGTTGCCTATTCACAGTACACCATTAAATCATTATAAATAGAAGATCAGCATGAAAACTAAAAGTATTTCTTTTTTATTAAGTCTGCTAATCATCCTAGCCTTTGCCTGTAGCAAGGACGATAGCATTACCCCACCACCTCCCGAAGAAATCCCGGAAGAACCGGTTCCCGGAATTGATGTAGTACAGCTCCCTGTGGTCGTTCATGTCATCCATAATGGAGAGGAAATCGGGGTTGGTCCCAATCTGTCAAACGAACGAATCCTAAGACAGATAGAGATTATGAATGAAGATTTTCGAAAAAAAGAAGGCACGCGAGGTTACAACGATCACCCTGATGGAGCAGATACCAAAATCGAATTTGTGTTGGCAAAATCAAATCCGGAATCAATGCCCACTAATGGAATCAATAGAATTGATGCCTCATTGATCGACGTAGAAAATTTAGGTTACAACCATAATTATTATGCACAATATGCTTATTGGCCCTCAAACCATTACATAAATATATGGACCACCCCTTTACCAGAAGAGACCGAATGCCTGGTGGCCGGGCTGGCAACTACTCCCTATGTTGATTTACCGGGTTTGCAACTCGGGGAGGGTGCTCCAGGTCCTAATGATGCTGAGGGCATTTTAATCAATTGGATTCACTTTGGAGAATCTGATATCAATTGTCACGCAAGGTATGGCCGTACTTTGACCCATGAAATGGGGCATTACTTCGGACTACTACATACCTGGGGGCGTAGAGACTGTGAATTTAATGATTATTGTGACGATACACCTGCTGTGGATCAATTTGTATTTGGAGATTTTGCCTTTATGGGTTGTCAGGGAGAACGCATTATGATTGGTAACTACATGAACTGGTCCGATGATGATGTCATGAATATTTTTACTTATGACCAAACAGATAGAATGTACTATGTCCTTAATAATCATAAAGGAAGAAACAACCTAATGACTAGCCCAGCACTTAAATAATTACGAAGCAGGCCATTTAAATGCTATTAAAGTGTCCTGAGTGTTTGTTTGGAGGTCGACTTTGCATCCCGGAGGTCGAAGCCTTCTGGCGAAGAATCTCGGCAAGCGTAAGTTTGACCTCCAAACAGGCACTTAGGGGGCAACGACGAATCATTTAAATTCGGTTGATGTGGAGCCAATAACAAAAAAGGCTTTCCCTATAGGAACACGATGCTAGCCCTGAGCACCGGGATCGTTCAATGGCTATCGAGGACTGAAATGACTGCACGAAGAGTGGGTGATAGACTTCGTTTCGTAGGGCCAGCGCAGACATTTCTTTGAGCTGGAGCAAAAAAAAACAGTAAAACACTTTTACATATCGAGAAATGTCGATACATTTGCATCATGACAATTAAACTAGCAACAGAAATCAGCAAATGCTTGTCAAACCCAACTCGAATGCAGATTCTTGAATGGCTGAAAGCACCTCAGAAGCATTTTCCGCCCCATAAGACGTTGCAACATTTTGATGACGGTGTGTGTGTAACCTATATTCAAGAAAAGGCAGGATTGTCTCAATCCACCATTTCAACCTATTTGACAAATATGGAAAAATGTGGTTTACTCATTATGAAGAGGCATGGGAAATGGTCTTATTTTAAAAGAAATGAAAACTTAATTAATGAATTTTCAGAATTTCTAAGATAATTTTTTTGGCATTTTATATCTATAAATACAAATATAACGATTTAAAACAAATGAAAATATTAATCATTGGAGGAAATGGAACAATTGGGAAAAGGGTGTCGAATTATTTCGAGCAAAACCATGAAGTTCTAATTGGCGGAAGAACCAATAGTGAGGTAATCATTGACATTGCGGATAGCAATTCAATCACATCAGCATTAAAAAAAGTTGGGAATCTAGATGCAATTATATGCATAGCAGGGGAAGCAAAATGGGATAAATTCGATAATATGTCAGAAGAAGACTATTACATTGGGCTAAAAAGCAAGTTAATGGGACAAGTGAATATTGTAAGATTAGGGAGGAAATTTTTAAATCCCAAAGGTTCAATCACTTTGTCCACAGGGATTTTAGCGGATGATCCAGTTGAAAAAACGACAAGTGCCGCAATGGTAAACGGAGCTATTCACAGTTTTGTGAAAGCAGTTGATTTGGAAATTGAAAATGAAATACGAGTAAATGTTGTTTCTCTTGGAATGGTTGAAGACGCTTATGACAAATATAAGGATTACTTCCCCGGGCATAATCCAGTGCCAATGAAAAAAGCGATAAATGCTTATGTCCGAAGTGTTGAGGGAAAAGGTAGAGGAGAAATAATTAGATATTATGAATAAGTGTTTATTTGGAGGCCAAAAGGTTGGCCTCCAAATATGCGTTTACTAATTATCTGCTAAAATCGAGTCAGGAAAAAACAAATAGATGGCCGCATTTCGCTTTTTGGCATCTTCCGTCTCCGTAACCACTCCTTCCAGCAAAACGGGATCGAATTTATCGGTATAAGTGGAAATGATCTCTTTCAAATAGCTCGCCCGAAGATCTGGCAGGTGGCTGTTTCTGAAATTACTGGCAGGAATTTCTATCTGCTCAGGCATCCCCGCAAATCGCTCGCCCTCTTCCAGCTTTGGCAATATGTCTACTATTCCATAATCATAGCGACTGTCCATCCTCCCCCGGAAAGTCTCGCTACCCACAGCGTCTGCGCTACCTTGTACAAAGAGTTTGACTTGTCCGGCTTCACTGTTTTTAAGATGGTATAAAGCCTCAATGACAAAAGAACCCAGTGTCGCGCCGTACTGTTTATTAAAAGCGTTTTTGTCCATAAAGTATTTCCCTATAGGAAATAGAATAGTCGCATTTTTGCTGGCATTTTTCAGGCTCAATTCAAAATACCGGCCTTTGTAGCCTTCCACCATTTCATCATCCGGATGGTATACAGCTTTCCAATAAGGGCGTTCCACCTCAAAACCTTTGGTCCATTCTTCTTTGCTCACCGGTTGCAACTCCAAGTCTTCTCCAAATTCTTTTTTCAAGGAAGTCTCTTCCACTTGCAATGCTGCCGCCTTTTGGGCCTCTTCTTCTGCGACTAGCTCCAATGCCCGTACTTCTGCTACTAGGCTAGTTTCTTGTTGCGCCGCATCATTGAGGTCTTTTTTTAATGTTTCTAACGCTTGATCCGTTGCCCGCTGCATAGCTTCGATCTCTCCTACCTTTTCTTTTACTTTTTCCAATGTCGCACAATTGGCCGCATGTTCAAACAGCTTGAAACGTCCCGCAAAGTCATTGACTTCCACAGCCAAATCTCCTATATCACCTTTTGCCGACTTTAACCTATTTTCCAAATCGGTTTTCTCCCGAACAAAACCAGTCAATTGTTCCTGCAGCGGGCTAACATTTTGAATTTGATCGTTATAAGCGTATTTGGCGTCGATTACAGCTTCGTCTATTTGCCCTATTTTATCTTGCAAGCGCGTGAGGTTTCCCTGCAAGGCCTCAATTCTGACACCCGTGGCGTTTAATTTCTCGGTCAGGTCGTTTGCTTTTTCTAGTGTTTTTCCTGTTAAGGGTGCACCATATTTACCCTGCGTCAGATTCTGCAAATCTGACGCTATATTAGCATTTTTGGTTAGCAATTGGTTAGGCTGGGGCCCCAGTGAGGGCACTTTTTCCTTTAGGGCAGTTTGCGTTTCTTCCAGGGGCCCAAAAGATTGGAATACTTTTTTCATCTCCTCCTCACAGGACGAAATGGCCTTTTTCATGGCTGGCTCGGAAGGCAAAGCAGCCAATTGTTTGTTTAGATCACCCACTGCGGCTTCTTCCCTTTGTATATCCTCTACTTCTTTTTCCGTGGACGCTACTTCTTCCTGTAATACTTTTTGCTTTTTTGCTAGCGCGTCGGCCGCTTTTTGTAGCGCTGCAAATTCGTCTTCCAATGCTTGTTTTTGCTTTTTTAATGCATCTATTTCTTCCAACAATTTATCCTTTTCCTGCACCTCCTCTTCCAAGCCGTTCGATAAATCTTCTGCCTTTTCAGCTGCATCTTTTACTCCTCCCTGGAGCTCTTCTATGATTTTTCTCGGCTTATGGTCCAATTTTTCAGCGAGTCCTTCCTGAGTTTTAGCCAAATCATCTAATTGCCTTTTTAGATCTTCGAAAGCTTTGTTTTGCGCTGCTAAATCTCCTTTGGTTTCTTCTATCTTTTGGTTAGTATCGTCATGTTTATTTTTTAGCTTTTTACCGTTATTTACGATGTCCTTTACTTCTTCACTTATGGCTTTATCTTGCTCAGAAAGTTTTTTCAACTTATCAGACAGCCCTGGACGTGGCGATTTGGGTTTAAAAGTTGAGAGCTTATCTACCGAATCACCAGTGTCTTCTATAATTTCTTTAAGTGAAACGGATTGGGGCAAAAAATCGTCAACAACAGACATTGCGTTATTAACATCCTCGTCGAGTTTATCCAGATTAGATGCTGCAGATATTAAATCTTCAGATGCCTCATTCATCTTTTGTTGAGTAGCTGTGCCCGTTGGCAATTGAGCTACTTGTGATTTCATTTGCTCAATTCGCTTTTTCTTGCTCAATTTTTTTGGTGTAGACTTCTTTGGCTTTGCATTGGCTTGTTCTTCCTTCGCCTTATTTTGCCGCTCTTGCTCCATCGCCATGAAGTTTTGTGTCGGCCTACCTTTCTCGTCAAAGTAGCCCAGGTCGCGCCCTATCTTATCATAGGCGATACGTACCCCTTCCATATTTGGGCCCTGCTTTTTATCGAGTTTTTTCAAGGCTTGTGGGCACTGCGAAGACATGCGTTTTTCTAAATTTAAACCCTGGCGACTGCTATTAAAGCCAAGCTGTTTAAACTGTTCTCCATCCACTCCTTGCGCATCAATAAATGCTTTGAAAGCAGGGTTCTGTATATATTCATTTCCAAAGTAGCTTTCTAACTGGTAATGCCGCAAACAATTTTTTCCTCCCAATTGGGAAGCGCTATACTTCGATTGCCATTTAGGGTTTTGTGCATATTTCTCTTTTACACCCTGGAAAGCCAGGTAAGCTTCCTTGAAGTGTTTGGTTCTTTCATTGGAGTAACCTTCAGAGGGGGCAGGTTGAAGAGGATCGTCTAATTTGATGTTCAACACTTCCTCCAGGCAGTCTCTATCTGAGCAAATATTTCCTGGAGCGATCTGTGCTTGAAGCAGGATTACGACAAAGCTGAAGCATAAGCTAAGGATGGTTTTCATGTTGTTTTGTTTTAGGTGAACCATTGAAGGATGATTTACAGGTTTACCAATACAAGGTTTTCCTCAGAAGTAAAGGTACGCCTATAACCTATCCTGTAATTTTGACCATTTTCTATTGAAATTTGTCGCTATACCAGACAGCTTTATTGGCACTGGTATACAAGGCTAACCGGCCGTCATTTTCAAGTACCAACTTTACAGGTTTCATATCGGCAGATGAGAATTTGGAATCAAAATCAGGATGGGTCTTAGAAGACCAAAGTTGCTTATTGTTTTTGTTGTAGACCACTAGATTTCCATCGACCTGCATGACGAGTTTGCCACCCCGGCCATTTCCTTGTGTCATTGTTGCCCAAATCGGCCTCCCCTCCTTATCATAAACCATCAGATTACAGTCTTCCTGCATAAGGAGGTAATAACTACCATTCGGAGAAAAAAGTTTTTCTCCATCGCGAAGGGTTTGACCTTTATTTAAGATTTTCAGCTTAGTGGTGGTCGTCTTGCTTGTTCCTCCACTTGGTGTCTTTTTAGGACTGGTTGAAACGGGTGATGGCTCAACAGCAGCCGGCGTTTTCAGTGCAGGTGGAGGAGGCTCTTCATTTGCCGGATTAGCTATACCTTTTTGAGATGGGTTTTCTACTAGTTCTGCCGACGAAAGGGTGCTTTGTTCTTGCTCGGATAAATTAGCCGTTTCTTTTTGAGCGGAAGAAATTTCCACAGTGGCGGCCTCTTTATCTCCCTGAGCCTCCAGCACATTTTCCAGTTTTGCAGTTTTGTCAGCAGTATCTCCAGTTTTCTGGTTATTAAGCACCAGTGTGATACTTAGGCCAATTAACAGTACACTTATGACACCTACCAGAATAGGAATCAGTTTATTTTTCTCCTTCTTTGTATTATCAACGGGTGTATTTGTCTTAGGGGCGGGGGCGGGAGTAGGTTCTTGCGGAATAACTTTTTTCGGCACCGGTTCCTTAGCCTTAGGATTCCCTAACCTTTTATCTATAATATCAAGAATTGCCATATCAATTCTTCGAAGATCGCTGCTGGACTGCTGTATTCCCATTAAGCTTTCTCGCTTCCACTGTGTGTACTGACCAGAAAGGAGAATGGCTTCATCATGAGAACTACACTCTATTTCTTCTGAATATTCAACCAACAGCTCGATTGCTTTTTCAGTTTGTCCTTTTGAAATGTATTTTTTTATGGAGGATACGATTTCCTTGCGTTCCATTTCCAAATTTTTAACAAAAATCGTAAAACAAACAACAGGCCTGCTGCCGAATTTACTTTATTGTATTTCCTTGTTTTGCAAAAAAAAATTCATTGCCACGTAAATATAATAAAACATCGGAATATATATAGTTGGAGATTTGGTGCTGGCAAGATTATAGTCAACAGCACTTTTGGGTAAAAAAACTTAAATTGGGCTGTGATTATATCCGGCATACAACCAATAATAGAAAAAAGGGAAAAGGTTTTCCCTAAGGGGCCAGCGAAGAATAAGTTGTCTGTTTCAGGCGAGCTATTTTGTCACCAGCCTAGGCGCGAAAACCGCGCTTGGCCACTACTAAGCAAGGATTCGAGCAACAACGGCTGGTGACAAAAGAGCCGCATCAAATGGGTAAGTTATTCTTCGCTGACCCCTAAGGATATAATTTGTTCTTTGATCGAAAAAAATAAAATTCAATGGAATATCATATACTGGCTCCCCCTCCGGAGGATTTGTAATCCGGAATTCAAAATAATAGCTTGATTATTCTTTTCTGAAATCAGGGTTAAAAACCAGTCCGACTTGCAAATAACTTTTCCCAAAATCATTTACCCGCTGGTATAAATAGCCAAGTTGGACCTGGACCGTTTCATTAAACTGGTAGCCTAAAGCGCCATACAAGCGATTGCGGTCAAAAATGATGGCTTTTGTATTTAGAAATATTTCATCATAAATACCAAGAAATACCGTACCTTCTGTGATAGTGGGTTTATTCAAGGGCAGGAATGCCATTAAGCGGTAGCGAATGCGGTTTTTGTAATTAGAATTGATCCATCTTTGTTCAACCCGGAAGCGGTGTTCAAACTTTAACCGGCTGATTTTATTTGTCAAAATAAGCTGTTGGAAAATTCGATGCTCTTTTGATTCAGGTGCTTTTTGTTCACTCTCAAAATCGTGAGAAGCAATATAACCATAGCCAAATGTTACAATGGCATTTTTAGCCATGTGATAGTTTAGCCCCGTTCGCAAAAGCAGTTGTTCAATATTCACAGGCTCAAGGGTATGATTTCGGTATTGAATTTCTGAGTGAATACTCCAGTTGTCAGAAAGCCGATTGGTGCCAAAATACATCAACCAGTTACCAAGTTTATCCTGTTGCGCAAGCAGTGGACTAGACAACATAGCTAATAAAATCAAAATAAAAAACTGACAAATATTCTTCTTCATTATCGATTAATCTTGTTGGATATTTTCTGATGCAAAGTTAAATATCCCCTCTTTCCATGCAAAAAATAAGGGAATAAAACACTCAATTTATTATGCTAATATCAACTAAAATGAAAAACCTTCTTCTCTTAATAATTATTCTACTAAACCTAAACATTGCTACTGCTCAATGGCAAAAAACGAATGGTCCATATCAATCAAATATAAAAGCTATTGCCAGGAGCGCTTCCAACCTTTATGCACTAGGAGAAACGGACGGCTTATTTTTATCCACCAACCAGGGCGCCAGCTGGACTGCGATCAATAATGCATTGCCCATAAACACGATCTATTTTTCAATGGCAATAGATGGCGCTAACTTATTTTTGGGATCGAATAAGGGGGTGTTTTTATCCATTGATGGAGGCGATAATTGGATAGAAAGAAATAACGGCTTACCAGCAAATACTCGGGTTTATTCCTTTTTAATTGATGGGGCCAACATATACGCAGGTACAACGAAGGGGCTGTTTTTGTCAAATAACAATGGGACTAGCTGGGTTTCTGCGAATAACGGCTTACCCGCAAATTCGGTGATAGGTTCCTTGATGATAAGTGGTTCAAACCTATTTGCAGGGACCAGCAATGGCGTGTTTTTATCAACCAATGACGGAAACAGTTGGACCGCGATGAATAGTGGATTACCAAGCAGTATTTATATTTATTCCTTTGCAATAGAGGGTAGTCATCTTTTTGCAGGCGCTTCTGATGGGGTCTATTTATCAACGGATAATGGCAATAGCTGGATGGCGATGAATAGTGGATTAACAACATCATTTGTTACTTGGCTTGAAGTAAGTGGAACTTCCCTTTATGCAGGTACACCGATTGGCCTTTTTGTTTCCACTAATAATGGAAGCAGTTGGGATCTCCTAAAAAATGGGGCGACCGACCTGGTTTATACCAATAGCAGCACGGCAACAATCCTGGTCAATGGGACCGAAATCTTCGCGGGAGGCAATGATGGCATTTGTGTTTCCTCTGATGGTGGAGTAACCTGGGTTGATAAAAATAATGGCCTACCCTATCCCGATCTATTCTCATTAGCAACCAATGGTGAATTAGTGTATGCTGGCACCGAAAAAGGCTTGTATGCTACCAGCGACAACGGAAACAGTTGGGACCGGAAATTTAACTTTAGAACGTCCTCTGTAAAAGCAAGAGCTGCCAACATTTATATCGGAAGTACAAGTGGAAGTATTTATGTATCCAATGACTCTGGGGTTAATTGGACCCTCAGTACCGGCTTTTTTGATAACGGTGAGGAGGTAGTGGCCACAGCTGGCACTACGGTTTTTGCCAGGTACAATGCCCATTCTTTTAATGGAGGCATCGGATTTATCTCAACCGATAATGGCACTTCTTTCTCTATGAATGACTTTCCTTATTCGATATTTGCCAACAGGGATGAGACGAGCCTTTTCGCGGTAGACAACAAAGTATTAGCATACAATGAGGAGACTTGGACACCTGTTAGTAGCGCCATCACTAATGATACAGTTTATGCATTGGCTGTAAATTCTTCCACCTTTTTTGTAGCCACTGACGGCGGAGTACTTACCTCTCCCTACAATGGGACCAGTTGGACTAAGGTGCCATTTGGATTGGAAAATGCCAAAGTGACCAGCCTCGCGGTGAATGCATCAACGGTCTATGCTTGTACTTCTAATAACGATATATTTTTATCGCCCGATAATGGCATCAATTGGATGGCCATCACGGATAATTTTATAGATACGATTATTGCCAAAAACCCTTATGGTACCAATACCACTCAATTGCTCATCAACAATACCCATATTTTTGTCGGAGCAAAACAAGGCATTTGGACCCGGCCTTTATCAGAAATAGTTGGCCTAAATGAACAGCGTCCGGACGTTCAATTTACAATATACCCTAATCCTACTAGTGGCCGATTTAGCATCAGCGGTAATGAGATAGAGACTATTGCAGTCCGTACGATCCTTGGCGAAATAGTTTACACCACGTTTGGCCAAACGGAAATCGACCTTCCTACCTTTCCTAAAGGCATTTATTTTGTAACGGTAAGTTCCGAAGGGAAAAGGTATACCAAAAGAGTAATGATTCAGTAGCGGTCTAAGTGAATACTTGTGCGGAAATTTTGGAATGGAGCACACAAATTCTACTTTAGTTGGTAGAAAATAGAATTTGAACTCAAATACAACTATTTTGGTTAATTTTAGAGTTTCTGACACATAAGGGAAATGAATTTATGAAAACCTATATGGATTACATCGAAATCAATTCCAAAATAATGTTTGGGAAACCGACTATAAAAGGGACCCGAATCACGGTTGAATTAATATTAGAAGAACTGGCCGTAGGAAAGACTCCTGATAATTTGATTTCCGCTCACCCTAATCTGAAAAAAGATGATATCTGAGCAGCCCTTATTTTTGATGCGGATTCGATTAGGGGAGAAAGAGTTGATCCGGTTGCCATATAAAATTCGTTGTAGATGAAGGAGTTGATCTGCAAATTGTCGAGTCATTAAGAAGGAATCGACACGATGTTCTTTATATAGTTGAATTCGCGTCAGGAAGCATGGATGATGTAATTCTATAGAATGCAAACGAAGAAGGTCGTATCCTGATGGCAACTTATTTTCCCTTCGGGGAGGTTTGGGTAAACTTATTGACAAAGAACTAAAGTGGACAGTAGGTCTCGAGACTTATGGCGCACTCGATTTGACTCCACACATCAAGCGGGAATCGAGAATGACCCATTTCGGATTGAATTGATTTTTGCACTAAAGTATTACTAAAAGTCAAGCAACCCCAGCGTTTAATAATGTGCCTTCTTTTTATCGTTAAAAGCAAGATTGAAAATATCCCTCCCTCCGATATGCTCTCTGGCTCTCTTAAAAAAATAAACGTATATGAAAGTTGTACAAATACTCGTCTTCCAGCTTTTAATGGCAAATTGCTGCATTGCTCAGGATCAACCTGATAACAGCCTCCTCTGGGAAGTAACCGGCAATGATCTCAAAGGCAGATCCTATATTTTTGGCTCTATCCATACTAATGACCAGCGGGTATTCAACCTAGGCGATTCTCTGTATTTTGCCCTCCGCTCATGTGAACAATTTGCTGCAGAAGTCAATATGGAATTGAGCGATTCCATTTTGCTTATAGAACTAACTAAAAAATTTATCGCAGGTGATGAACAAGAAGTAGAGCAAGATGATAAAGACAAGGAAGACGATTCCATTCTTGAATCGCTGGATATGAATGGAAAGGCTACTTACCTTGATTGCTATTTATACAGAGCAGCAATGAACCTGGGGTTATCCAGCCATGGCTTGGAAAGCATGGACGACCAATTAGAGATTTTTGACAATGTAATGGATATTGAAGATGATTATAAGTTGGGAAGCCCGGCATATGAGCGGCTTGTAAAAGCATATTCAAGCGGAGATACAACTGCCATAGGGGAGCTAACCAATTATGAAGGTCCCACTACGGGGGATGACTACAAAATGGCTGAACGCAATATTGTTCAGGCAGCATCATTTCAAAGGTTAGCCAGCATAGGACAAACCTTTGCTGTAGTTGGTGCAGCTCATCTGATTGGAAAAAACAATGTTCTTGCCCTGCTTAAAGAAAAGGGTTATGAAATTAGAAGAGTCAACTTCGGCCAGCCTACTACTATTATTGATAGCTTATATAGCCTCCCAAATCAGCAGGAATGGTACGAGGTATACGGATCTATGCACGATTTCAGACTAAGTTCAAATATTAATAATAAACCAGCAATCATTTATGAACAGGGCGAGTTGCATATCACCATGGAATTAGATAAAGGCCTGATTTATTTTTCTATTATCCTCCCCACTCCTTTGATTGAAAAAGATCGGCTCATACAGATGGCGAAATCAGAGTTTTTTCCAGATACTCTTAACCTCAGACAGGACCCGATAAAGATTTTTGACGAAACCTCCCGCTATGACTTTTATAATATTTCTGAAAAGAATGCTTATAGGGCAACGATATCCATAAACAACCAGCTATCCGCCATACAAATGGTTTGGGGGATTTCGCACGCTGCTATCAAGCAACAACATGTGGAAAGATATCTTGATGGACTGCATTTTATTAAAAAAAAGGAAACGAGCTGGTCTACTCAATACTCTAAGGATGGTGCTTTTCAGTATTTTTTTCCAAATGATGTTCCCTTTCAAACCAATAAATCAACACATTCCTCCTTTCCTGAAAGAGGGGAAGTAAATATAAAATACAAGGTATACATCGATCCAAACTCTAATGAAGAATATTTGATAAAGTATAATAATAGCCCACCAGGCATTACTTACCTGAATTCTTATAAAGGCAACTTGGCTACTGTCCAGTATATGGCAGAATTGTATAAGTCAAATGTGGACAAAATGACCTTTTTCGAAAGCGACAAAAATATAGGCTCCGATGCTGTTCTGATTGATTCCCTGGGAAATGTTTTTTACCTGAGAAGTCTCATACGTGGCTCGATGATCTATTTATTAGTTCAAAAGTCGCCGGCACATGATAGAAATACAAAATTCTTCGATGCTTTAAAGTTATTACCCGTGACTTACGATGGACAATCAACATTCAATTATTCTAATGCGAAATATTCGATGAAAACATCAACC
This sequence comes from Saprospiraceae bacterium, assembly GCA_021604865.1. Lineage (GTDB taxonomy): Bacteria > Bacteroidota > Bacteroidia > Chitinophagales > Saprospiraceae > BQJU01. The sequence goes on from BQJU01000086.1 coordinate 28,357, forward strand.
GATTCCTACGAATATCAATCAGAAGAAGGCGGTTATGTAATCGATAATTACTGCTTCAATAATATTGGTTCCGGCGTTTCAATAAATTTAGAATTCAAGAAATACGGGATGTATGATCAGATCAACTTTCATGATTCAATTTTCACAGCTGAAAGGTCCCTAGATCTGGAGAAAATGGATACACTCTTGCATTTTGAGAAATATTTATATGAAGATACCTGCCCCGGGTATGTGGCACAATACCAAAATGATTCTACAAATTTATTTCAAACCGAATTGCAGATATATTGTAACCATCATTTGACTACAATAATCATTGTTGCTTCAGATGAATTTAAGGAAAGTACCTATATTGATGATATTCTAAAAACCATTCACTTTGAGCTGGACAGCGAATCAATAAACTCTTTAACTAAAAGAAAAACCTCAAAAATAATTGCCGATCTCGATTCAAAAGATAGTACAATTTTCAATGCTGCGCTAGATGCTTTTAATACCTACGATGAATTTAATGAACAGGACATACCATCTATTCATGGCTTGCTTCATAAAACACTATTAGATGAGCAGAAAGATTATAATGCCAAATACGATATAATCACCAAGCTTCATGATTTTAAACTACCGGAAACAGAAAAAGTTATCACTGATTATTATGCCGCCAGTGACAATGCCAATGTCAAATATCGTATTTTGGAAAGCCTTGCCAACAGAAAATCAACGAGTTCCGTCCCAAACTTGATCGCTCTTTTGGAGAAAACCTCTCCCGAACAAATCCTGCCAGAAGATATTTATGCCTCCTTTAAAGATTCTATTGAGCTTTTTCAACACTACTTTCCGAAATTAAAGTCAATTGCTGATCAGGGAATAGCTGAAGGTCTAACCCTTGAACTAATCACGAATTGGCTGGAAAAAGACACAATTTTACCATTTCTTGAAAAAGAAAATACCTGGATACAATCAAAAATATTTGATAAAATTGATGAATTCTATCAGATTTTAGAAGTAGATTCTATGGCAAGTATTGACTACTATATTATGGATTATCTTTTGCATACAGATGATGCTGTAAAAAAAGAAAACCTATATCAAACACTTAGCCATTCGCCAGACATATATGGTAAATACAGAATAGTTTATAATAAAGTTGCCCAGGATGAACACATACCTGCCTCCCTACTTGGTGAGGTAATGACCAATAATTATTATCGATACTGGACGATGCAGGCTTATTTTATTTTTAATAAACAGCTGCCGGAAATCTATACTAAGAGAATAGATATTGCAAAGGCTGTTATGACAAACTATATCTATAAAACTTTTGATTACTTGTGTGATTCTTGCTCCCCTATTAATGGATTTACCGAAGTTAAAACCAAACATGGCAACATGGTCTTAATGCAATGTTTTACAGACCAGGAAGGTGAATATTACCTGGGATGTGTCGGTCCTTTTAATGAAAATGGCATATATGATATAAGTAATGACCAATCCGTATATTATAATACTCTAAGAACCGATAAAGAACCCGAAGCACTACTTGAGAGACTAGTTGAATATATCAACAACAATTAGTTTTTTGGGGTAAAATTTCCCTCCAACGGCAATGTCAAATTTGTACCTCCTGATTATTTTCTTAATTTGGAGGAAAATATTTCATTACCGAACCCTTCACAAAAAGACGATGAAAGAAATCAACACCAACTGGTCAAAAGAAGACCTGAAAGCTTACCTTTTACTGTACTGTGCCAATGCGGATTTTGTAGAAACAGAAGAAGAGGTAAATTTGATCCAATCAAAAGTAGGCGAAGACAGGTATAAAAATATCCATATCGAATTTGACCAGGATAACGACTATCAAAAAATCCAGAAAATCCAGGCAAACCTGGAAAAACATAACTATTCCAAAGAACAAATAGACTCGCTGTTCCAGGAAATGAAAGAGCTCTTTCTAACGGACGGAAACTATGATACTTTGGAGCAAAACCTATGGAGAGGATTAAAACGACTTTTAAACTAGTTTAGGTCAGCGAAGAATAACCCCTCCCAAAACTATGAAATCGCCCAAAATACCCCTAATTTTGCCGCCGATTTAATCGTATTAAACAGACCATTTACCAAGCGCTAAGGGGCCAGCGAAGAATAAGTTGTCTGTTTCAGGCGAGCTATTTTGTCACCAGCCTAGGCGCGAAAACCGCGCTTGGCCACTACTAAGCAAGGATTTGAGCAACAACGGCTGGTGACAAAAGAGCCGCATCAAATGGGTA
>BQJU01000087.1 GCA_021604865.1 Saprospiraceae bacterium
CTGCCCAACAATCAAAAGAGATCAAGCCAGCACAAAACATCAAAGCGAGTTTATTTCTTCCCCCCAACTAGGCCGCTTTTTTTAGGCCAATCCTCCAGCCGGAATGGTTTTTTTTTGCTTCGTTTTCTTTTGCCACCAAAAAAAAATGAAGACGCCCCATTATTTAATGACTCAAATCTCAAACCTACCTCCAAAAACCAAACAAAAGCCTTGACTGCATAATGCCGATCTTTAATCCATTGCCTTTTGCTGGTATCAAACACCCCACCAGCTTTTTCCCACCCGATCAGCCACTAAACACGCACACAGCGCGCGTGGGCTCCGGCATAGGAGCATTGGCCGTTAAGAAAAAAGCGGTAACCGTACTGCTCAAGAAGAAATACTGTTAGAGCTTATTTGAAGGCCAACCTTTTGGCTGCAAAGGATCACTTTTTCGATGACACTTCGTTACTTTTCTTGTCCGTACCTCAGGGTATGCACTTCAAAAAAAGCCTTGTCTCATCAAAAAATTGACGCTTTTCGCTACAAAAATTGACCTCCAAATAAGCTCTGAGCTAAAAAGAAGGAAAAATCAGAAAACTAAAAGACCAACAATCAAAAGAGATCAAGCCATCACAAAACATCAAAGCGAGTTTATTTCTTCCACCCCAACTAGGCCGCTTTTTTTAGGCCAATCCTCCAGCCGGAATGGTTTTTTTTTGCTTCTTTTTCTTTTGCCACCAAAAAAAAATGAAGACGCCCCATTATTTAATGACTCAAATCTCAAACCTACTTCCAAAAATCAAACAAAAGCCTTGACTGCATAATGCCGATCTTTAATCTATTACTTTTTGCAACCCTTCTGGCGGTAGACCGAAAGACTGTAAAAACCCCAATTCAAAACCTAATAGTGGCAAATAAATTGGCCTTGCAGGTTATGTTTTGACCTGCTTGAATTAATTGGACAGATAAATGCAGCATAAAAGAAAGCTGGCTTTCAGCGCTTTGCTGTCAACCAAATGAATTTGGTTGGTACGAAGAGCTACAAACACTACACGAACCTCCTACCACCCGATCAGCCACTAAACACGCACACAGCGCGCGTGGGTTCCGGCATAGGAGCATTGGCCGTTAAGAAAAAAGCGGCAACCGTACCGTTCAAGAAGAAATCTTGCTTGAGCTAAAACCAAGCTAAAATCAAGAAAAGTATGCCAAACAATCAAAAATAATCAAGCTATCACAAATCAAAAAAGCGAGTTTATTTCTTCCCCCCAACTAGGCCGCTTTTTTTAGGCCAATCCTCCAGCCGGAATGGTTTTTTTTTGCTTCTTTTTCTTTTGCCACCAAAAAAAAATGAAGACGCCTGATTATTTAAAGCTCCAAATCTCAAACCTACCTCCAAAAATCAAACAAAAGCCTTGGTTAGCATAATGCCGATCTTTATCTATGGCTTTTGCAACCCTTCTGGCGGTAAACCGAAAGACTGTAAAAACCCCAATTCAAAACCTAATAGAGGCAAATAAATTGGCCTTGCAGATTATGTTTTGACCTACTTGAATTAATTGGACAGATAAATGCAGCATAAAAGAAAGCTGGCTTTCAGTGCTTTGCGGTCAACCAAATGAATTTGGTTGGTACGAAGGGCTACAAACACTACACGAACCTCCTACCACCCGATCAGCCACTAAACACGCACACAGCGCGCGTGGGTTCCGGCATAGGAGCATTGGCCGTTAAGAAAAAAGCGGCCGTCCGTACTGCTCAAGAAGAAATCCTGCTTGAGCTAAAAACAAGGAAAAATCAAGAAAAATCCTGCCCTACAATCAAAAAAAAACAAGCCACCACAAATCACCAAAGCGAGTTTATTTCTTCCACCCCATAAGTGCCGCTTTTTTTAGGTCAATCCTCCAGCCGAGCGACTTTTTTGGTCCGTTTTTTCGTCGTGGAAAAAATGGACGAAAGATTATTTAAAGCTCCAATGCTTAAACCTACCTCCAAGGATCAAACAAAAGCCTTGACTAGCATACCTTCATCTTTATCTAATACTTTTGCAACCACTCTGACGGTAGACCGAAAGAAAACCAATTCAAAACCTAATAGAGGCAAATAAATTGGCCTTGCAGGTTATATTTTGACCTTCTTGAATTAATTGGACAGATAAATGCAGCATGGAAGAAAGCTGGCTTTCAGCGCTTTGCTGTCAACCAAATGAATTGGTTGGTACGAAGAGCTAATTTCGGGATGCCTCCAGTTTATATTGACTATATATATAATAAATCCATCGTTTTTTCCATTTTTAATAGAAAGACCCCAGTTATGCCAGTAAAAACAATTGCCTTTTGGAACCTGTTGGGAAGTATTCTAGTCCTGACTTGTTTATCATTCTTAAAATGTACTCCGGTTTCTACGCCGGAAACGCCTCCGCTTTCCTCTTCTTTTACTTCATCCATAATGCTCACTGCTGCGGATTCACTATTGCTGGATTCGATAGGAATTATTATTAAAGGAGAAAATCCAAAACCAAATCTGGATGCCTTTATCGGGAGATTAAAAAAGCGGTTACCCGAACAACATCCGGTGTTGGCTGAGGCCATTTACAAACGTGGAATCTTGGATTATCGCAGTAGTAACTATTATAAAACGATTTCTTTTTACACCGATGCCGTCTGGCGGTATGAAAAAAACAATTCGCCGGCCGACTTCAATACGATTTGTAAATTGTATCGAAATATCAGTCTCAATTATTATTTTGTAGAAGGGTATTTAGATAGTGTTTATTATTATGCAGATCTCGGATTGCAGAAAATGAATGAGTATCCGGATTCTTTGATAGACGATAATATCCGTATAGGATTGTACCAATGGGCCGGTCTTGCTTCTCGCGAAATGGGAGACCTTGCTGCATCGGGTAATTTCCTAAAAATGGGCGTTGATCTTTGTAAACAAGGTAGAAGTGGGTATAAAATATGCGGACCTACTACAATGAATTATGCCTGGACGCTGTGGGATCAAAACCAATTGGATTCTGCCATGCATTATAGCTTGCTTGCAGAGCAATTTTTTCTGGATCAAATAGCCGGCCTCAATGCTTGGGATTCAACCTACATCGCCGATATCTATAATAATCGTTCTGAAATCCTTACCCTTTCAAAAGATCATCAAGCAGCTATACAAGCACAACATAACAGCCTGATAATCAATCAAAAAATTCGCCCCAACAGTAGATTTGTAGCAATGAATTATAATAACATAGGATATGCCTATGTACATGAACAAAAACTAGATAGTGCCGAAAGCTATTTGATGCGATCTATGCAAATTAATCAGGCATTAAAAGATACGTTCTTGTTGGCTCAAAATTTGGAAAACCTAGCGGATGTTTGCCTTTATAAAGGCCGTCATTTTCAGGCATTGGAATTCTTGGATCAGGCTATCAATTTTTATTTCCCCAATCCGAAAAACTTGCCAACTATTGCGGCTTTATATAAATACGAGATGATCCTGCCCATGAGCCAACGTGCCCGCACCCTTTATACGCTTCACCAAAATGATTCCCAATCTTATCCGCTGGAAAGGGTTTTAAAGGCTTATGAACAAGTCGACAGCCTGGTGAGCGCCCTACAATTTTCAGTGCGTTCCGAACAGTCCAAGGTTTTGGCAGTGGAAAAGCTCAAACCCGTTTATGAAGATTTGATTGGTATTTGTGAGATGGGCTGGCGAACGAGAAAGGATACCGTATTGCTGGCCAAAGCTTTTCGATACCTCGAAAGAAGCAAGGCGCTGGTCTTACGGGAGCGGCAACAAAACGCTCAGCTTGCCGCAATGATCAATCAGGAAAGATTCCAGCAGCGAGAACGTCAATTCATTGGCGACATCAACCGGCTTAATTTAAAACTACAAAAGGGCCAATTGACAAAAACGGAAAGCCATCAGTTGTTAGATCAGATCCAGCGCAAGGAGTTGTCCCTGAAATCCTATCGGGATAGTCTGTATCAAAATGCGCCCAAATACAAAGGCTACCTCTCGGATACCGATATTGAAATATCCAAAAAAATTCGTCAATCGCTAACAGAAAAACAAATAGTACTGGATTATTTTGTAGGCGATCATGCCGTTTTTGTAGGCACCCTAACAGCGGAGGGTTTGGGCATCCAAAAATTACCAGTATCCCCAGAGCAATTAGCAGATCGGGTAACCCAGTTCCGGTCGGCTATCAATATTTCGGGTACTTCGATGAATTTAAGCTTGCCGGAACGGCTCGCACAAGATTCTGTATACCGGACAAACGGCCTTTGGTTATACAAACAATTAATCGAGCCCCTGGCCATCCCTGCTTCCATTTCCCGGTTGACGATCATTCCGGATGGTATTTTGGCTTTTCTTCCTTTTTCCGCGTTACTTACCCAACAGCAAGATCTTCCGGAAGCCTATGCTTCTTATGCCTATCTGGTTAAAGACAAAGTCATCAACCACCAGTTTTCATTGGCGATCTGGTATGATAACCTTCAACGGACATATCCACCCAACAAGGGCATCCTCGCAATTGCACCTACACAAACCACGGGTAAATCACTATCACATTCGGGGAAGAAGCCGATTAATTTTTCAAGCCTGCGCTACAATCAAGAGGAGATTAAACCACTGGACAATAACTATGGTGCCAAAACCTTAACGGGACGCGAAGCATCGCGGGAAATGTTCGAGCAGTTGTCCGGCGATTATCAAATCCTTCATTTTGCAGGTCATGCCTATGCAGATTTGGAAAATGCCTACCATTCATTTTTAGCATTTGACATCGACCATTCTTCTGTGGTGTCCGATGAATTGTTTTTATTGGATCAATTGGAAAAATTGCCCTTAAAGGCCAACATGGTTGTCCTGAGTGCCTGTCAAACTGCCGATGGAGATCTGGCAAAAGGGGAAGGCGTGATCAGTTTGTCCCGGGCCGCCACTCTGGCTGGTGCCAAATCGGTCGTTTCTAGTTTATGGTTGGTAAACCAACAGTCGAAGGTGGGTTTATTTCAAGATTTTTATGCCTATCTGGCGCAAGGATTACCCAAAGATGAAGCCTTACAGCTGGCACAATTGAATTATATGCAACAAGAAATCAATAATCCTCATCCTTATTATTGGGCGGGTTTGATCAATATGGGTGATTCCGAACCTGTTGCTTTATCCAAGCCGTCATTATGGGCTAAATTATTCTCCAGAAATTAGTTGTGAAATACCATTTTGTACTAGGCGTTGAACAGCTGAAACAGCTCTAATGTTTGAACTCCTACAAGCTCTTATTCATCAGATCATTGAAGTAAGCCAACTTTCCGCTCACATTTAAAGGGAGTGTACGGGAAAGTGTGTTTTTTTCACCGCAGAGGCGCAGTGGACGCGGAATTCCCCAGAGTAACTTATTGAATTTCAGCGACTTACACACCATATCTAGGAATTGAAGATTCTGAGGTAGACACACTTTACTAGACAGGTTTAGGACACTCACCCTCTCACTTTCTCACCTCACCACCTTCCTCCAAACCGACCGAAGGTCTCGATTCAGCGCTTGCCCCTGTGGAGATTCAGACCATTGGGAGGGTAATGAGCTGATTTCTTCCCCCTTCGCCAGCCGACTGATCATGGTATTCCATTCAATCCGTTGTTGTTGATCAGGAGGGTAATTATCTTTTTGACCAGAAAGCTGCGTGAATTCAGTCAAGGCTTTTTCGTAATTGTGGTTTAGAAAATCAGCATGTGCCGTGAAATATTGAGCTTGTATGGCATAATCACTACTATCCGCAATAGAAGAAAAAAGGGAAGCCGCCTGCTCGTAATTCTGGTTATTAAAAAAGGCTTCAATCCCCGATGCAAAAGTAGTCGCATCCTGATTGCCGGCAACCGACGGGTCGGCGGGCATTAAAAAGTATTTTTGAGCCAGAGCGGTATTGGAATAATTGGATTTTCCATAAAAAAAAGCGACTACCAGCCCCAAAACGGCAAGTATAAGGAAGCCCGTGAATCCGTTTCTTCTAGTATTCTTTTTTCGCTTTTTTGGTTGCTCGTCCGGTTTAGGAGAAGTGGGAGATAAGGCGTCTTCATAGGCGGCGATCTGCTCTGCAAGGTTATTGACCCGTTTGGCTCTAAAGCCCTGTTTAATCTTTTGGTAATGTTCGGCGATTTGTTGTAGCTGCTCGTCTTTTTCAATAGCAACGGCCACCACCTGACGCTCCGTTTCATCCAGTTCATCTAAAACATAGGCAATTATTTTATCTTCATCAATCATGGATTAAATAGTTGTCAAAGTCCTAATCTCATATTTTTCACACATCTTTTGACACGTTGACCAACACTGTCAATACTACAGTCAATGATCTCGGCAATTTCCTTGAATTTTTTTTCTTCAATAAACCTAAGGGTCAACAATTTACGACAATCCGAGGATATTTTTGTGAGTAGCTTATCTAGAAACACTACCTCATCATTTGACGAAAATTTTTCACCTAAGTTGTGTATCTCATTTACATAATCCCAAAAGTCGTTGTTTTTGTGGCCTGGATCGTTAGCTAAATGATCCAAAAGCAAGTTAAAATCTTCTAAATCTCCGGCTTGGATCTCTCCTTTGCCTTTTTCTTTTAGCAAATCGAGTGTTTTATACCGAAGTATTTGCATAAAATAGGTGAACAATTTAGCTTCATTTCCAGCAGTATCCTGTGGCGGCCTGCCCAATAAACCAAGCATAGCTTCCTGAAATACGTCTTCCAGTTCACTCTCTTGTAGCGGATAGCGCGATTGGATAATTTTTAAGGCGGGCTCCTTAAAGCTGTTATAGATCGCTTGAGTTATCTGCTCTTTATTGGGTTGTTGCAGTCGGTCTACCAATACTTTTTTAGCTAAATACGTATAACCCGAAGGCACATTCGGTTTTTCAAAATTTTCACTTTTTTCTTCCAACAGCAGGCAGTAGGACAATAAAACCTCAAGCAAGGCACCCGGTAAAGGCGGATGTAAATCCCTACTACGAATGTTTTCCAGCAGTTCGGCGAAAGCCTTGATCAAGATCGGTTTAATCTGTTCTTCCGAATAATTGAGCGCCTGATAATAGGTATAAATGGGCTGACGGTAATAATCATAGGCTGATTTCCAGGCATCGGCTGAGCGGTCGATACGCAGGAAGTGGAGTAAGGCCTCATCGTCGTGAAAACGTTTGCTCTTTGCGGGTTTCAAGTTGTGGTAATTATTTTGTTCTGCATATTCCAGCAATCAAAGTAAGCAAAATTTATTTTTTTATGGTCAGGTGTCACAAAAAAATGGAGCGAGGAGATAAGGTAGGTGAAAGGTGCAATAAGAAGGAAAAATGAACTCCCCCAAAACTTGTTCTATTTTCCTCGGCTTTTAAATCGAGCACCTCTGTTGATTATTAACCTACCAAAAAACAAAAAATGACTAACCTCATAAAACAGTTGACAATACTCACAACTGGCCTGTTGTTGCTTCCTCTAAGCCTTTTGGCCCAGGAACTCAATCAGAAGCAGCCCACCGGTTTAAACAACAACAAAATCGAATTGCTAATCCGGGATATTGAAGTGACCAGAACAAATTCCCAAGGCAATATATCCAGTTACTTTACAGAAATTCCTCAGCTACGCATCAACAATGGCGATCCTGTCGATTTCAAATCCAGCGTCCTGCAGCCTTATCTACAGGATTGCCCTTCGGCACGTCGGCAGTTGGAGTTATTCGACCAGGAAATAAAACAGGCGAAAAAAGTAAAGCGGATCGGTCTGCTTGCCGGGAGCGGACTCATTCTAGGCGGCCTTTTTTCCAATATAGCCTTGCTTTCTAAAGACAAAGAAACCTACGTACCCTTTGCACTTGGATTTGGCCTGGGGATCGGCAGTATTTTATATGGTGGAATCAAATCGCGCAAACACCGAATAGTCGCCAATCGATACCGGGATAACTCGGTGAAACTTTACAATAAAAAGTGCTATCTGCCTTTGGAGAATGGGGCACTGAATCTACCACTCGTTCAGGATAGTCTCCCCCCCGAAAAGAAAACGGCAGGGAATGATGGCATCACCCGCCACTATCAGGATACTGTGCTTTACGAATTGATCGAGAATGATCCAAAAAATTACCGCTTCGCTTCCCTGAGTTTGATCCCCCTCGATATCGAAGGGGCCAACTACCACGGATTCACCTATCGCATTGGCCTGGCCTTAAACTACCACCATTCCTCCAGGTTTTATGCCAATGCCAGCTATAAAATTGCGCTGGTCGACAACCTCACGAGTTCCTCTGATGGAGGCAAAAACAAGGGTGGCAATGTCAATCCCAGGATTAGCCCGGCGGATTACCAGCGGGCTCAAGAGCTAAGAGTTTTGGGTAGCCTGGAATTCTTTGGCAAGGATAAAGAGGTGTCAGAGGAAATTTACCTGGGTACCCAAATTATTGGAGGTTTACCGGTGCAAACCAATACGGATATCCAATCAAAGAGACGGATTTCCTGGTCGGTGCGGGCGGGAGTTACCACTTACCGATCAGTATTGTATAGTGAAAGCGGACTCGACTTTTCCTCTACGGAAGATCCCCGTACCGAGGTACCCAACCCACTGACCGGAGAACCTTTTGTCCTGCATTTTGATCAACTCGAAAATGGCATGGCCATGCTGCGCAGTACCAACCTCTCAGCCGGTATCAGCCGCCGGGCCATTCGCAATCTGAAAATCGAAGTGCATAACAAGGCTTTTAAAGGTAAGAAACGGAACTCTTTTGTCTCAGAATGGTACGCTGATCTGTTGTATGCACCCAAGTTGGAACTCGGAAAAGTAAACTATGAATACCATTACCGCGATCCCGGCTTTGAGGAGGATTATCAGTACGAAATTCTTCCCGATGCTACGCCATTACGCAAACTGGGCTGGCGGGCCGGGTTCCGTTTTTATTCCGCCAGAGGGTGGGATTTACAGCTGGAAGTGGGCCAACGCCCCGGCTTGACAAAAAATATGGAATATTTCAGTTGCTCAGCGATGAAAACGCTGGGAGTGGAATTTTGAGGTGCTGCATTTATTTATTTTTCAAAACACCGTCCGGGATTTGCTTTAACCCATAGCGGGCCGGACGTGATTTTTATTCCCTAAAAAACGGTACTATGAAAACCTTATTCCTTTTTTTAACCATGCTTTTCGCCGGATCTCTAACCGCCCAAATCAATACCATGTGTGGCAATGGCGATTTTGAATCCGGATTAATTGATCCGGCAGAGTGGACGGGGTATTACCGGGATACAAATCCAACCTGGAATTGCACCGATATTCAGTCCTTTTCAACGGGCATTTCAGGTGGCGCGATCAATGTACTTGCCGCACACCATACGGTGGTGCCGAACACTGTGGATCCAACCATTGGGACGCTTCAAACAGTACCCCCTTTTCCAGTTATTAACAATTATTCCCTCCGCCTGGGTAATAAGGCTACCATGAGAGGAGACGAAAAACTTGTCAAGGAATTTCTAGTTCAACCAGGCCAGACAAAACTCAAGTATTGGTTTGCATCGGTCATGCAGGATCCCGGTAACGGGCATGATTGTGGAACAGATATTGGCGCACTCAGGCCAGGCTTTGGCATTAACATCTTTGATAGTTTCGGCACCGATTATAGCTTCCTTGTCGACCTAGGTAACAACAGTAATTTTTTACCGTTTACGCCCGGCAGCCCCCTATTCAACGGGCCTTTTAGTGGCGTATACCATACAGCCTGGGATTGCCGGGAAATCAACCTGGACACCCTGATCGGGCAAGTTATTACCGTTGAATTTTACAATCGGGATTGCTTTGGTATTGCTCATTATGGGTATACTTATGTGGATAATATTTGCCTTGGTTGTTCCGGAGGTGCTTCTGGCAGCATTGACCTGGATATGGAAGCGGACACCTGTGGGTTACCCGGCCAGATCTGCATCAATTACACCCTGCCCAATACTGGCAACCTAACAGGAGATATTCAACTTGATCTCAATATCCTACAAAATGGCGTTCCACTCATCCTGTTTAGCAGTCCAGTGCTGACTTCCGGCAATCAATACTGCTTTGACCTCAACACCACCAACCTGACTACACTGAATACAGGTCTAGGAGGATTTGACTTCATGGTCACCGGCCATTTTAGTATTACAGATGCTTTAGGCAATACCACTGTCTTACCAGACAAAACAATCGGCTCCCAACCCGAGGGAACGGTGCTAGGGCAAAACAACGATTACCTCTTTTCCTGCCGCAATACCTGTGAAAAATTGACCGTACAGGACTCGATGCTCACCTCCAATCAATGTTGCTACGCCATCGATCTCACTAATGCTTATGGCCCAAATGTGGCGTACGTAGAGGCTACAGTTATTTCCACTGATTGGGTTTTCGCTACCGGCGCCACTACTGGATCGGGATTCTCCTGGTTTGGGACACCCGGCCCCAATTCTTTGCCAATAACAGTTTTTACTCCGACTGGAACACCAAATGTCCCTGTCGGAATTTCAAACGATGCCCTAATTTTCTGTTTCGAACCAACGACTACCACCCCTACCCTACCTCAAACAGTTGTATTTACCTGGTATATTACGACTCCCAATATACCCGGCTACACACCAGTGTGTCAGGACACGCTTACTTTCGACTGTGTTCCGGAGCAGCAGACAAACTGCCTGACAATGGAACCTGTTGTCACTTGCAATCCCAACAATCCCTACGAGTATATTGTCGATTTTACAGTGACCAATAATACCAGTTTCCTGGCCACTCATTTATTGCTTGACAACCTGGCCAATCCTCTTGATTATGGATTCAGTGCGTGTACAGCCAATGACCACTTGAGTTCCATTGCCATCCCCTTATCGCCGCCGCTTGGACCAGGTGCTACTTCCGGTCCACTTTGTGTGAAAATCCATACTACTAATCCGGTATTTGGGTCTGTGCCTTTCCAGTTTTTTGTAGGCCTTTCTACGCCCGAAGAGTGCTGCACCAACGAAATACAGGAACAAATTACCCTGACGCCTTGCTGTGACCCTTGTGCTGATATCCAACTGGTCGTCAATCCGCTGGAAGACGCCAATGCAAAATGTTGTTATAATCTGGATATCGAAAACAACTGTGCGTACCGTTTTTTCACGAAAGTGGAAACCAACATCCTGACACCTGGCGTGGAATTTGGTTACCATGCCCTGGGCGGACCCAATGCGCCCGATTGGAATATAGGTGCGTCCACTACCACCAGTATTTTGTGGGAAATGAACAGTAATAATTATATCCCCGCTGGCATCACGATGGACCTCATCCAGTTTTGTCTGGATGACATCAACCTGCCTTCAGAAGCCCCCCAATTTGTGCAGGTAAACTGGATTACAGAAGACCTGTTTGGCCAGGATAGCATCGCCTGTAGTGATACCCTGCAATTCAATTGTGCACCGGTAGTGGACTACGAATGCCTGGAGGTGACCAATCAGGTACTGGAATGTATTCCCGATAGTAACCTTTACTGCTATACCTTCACGGTGACCAACACTTCTGATATTCCTTTTGCAGCTACAAATCTGGATCTTTTTGAACTCAGTGATGCAAATATTGAATTCACAGGTGGTGGCGGAACCTTTCCTCTCCCTCCCCTCAATTATCAGGATAGTATTCGCCTTTCGGTATGTATGGTTGCAGATACTTTCCCTTTAACAGATTCCCTCTTGGTGTTCCAGTACCGCCTGCGGTACCTGATGGGCGACACCTGCTGTTATGAAAGTCTGCGTGACACGCTAGCGATTCCAAATTGTTTCCCATCTGAAATGCTCGACTGTTGTTATCCGGCATTTATCAATATGCCTACGGGCTTATCTCCAAATGGAGATAGCCAGAACGATGTGTATGTTATTCAGGGTATCGACAATTGCAAACACGTAACCCTCACCGTATTCAACCGTTGGGGAAATATCGTGTACAAAATGGACGATTATGACAATTCTTGGGGGGGCACCAATCAGGACGGAACCACCTTGGCACAGGGTACCTATTACATCCTGCTGACCCTACATGATAGCGGCAGTTCAATGGCCGGTTTTGTTGACCTTCGAAGGCAATAAAAGTAAATAACAAGGCAGGTTTTCTGTTGTCAACAACCATTGTATCATCACCTCTTCGCTATATCGAAAAGGTCAAAAATAATTAATCATGCGTTATCCACTATTTCTCCTCATCTGTATAGTCTGCACAATCACTTCCGGTTTGCAGGCCCAACAAGACGCCATGTTTACGCGCTATATGTTCAATTCCATGTATTTGTTTAACAACCCGGCATATTCTGGCACTCACGGATATTGGACCACCAATGCGTTATACCGGACCCAATGGGTCAAATTTGATGGCGCACCAAAAACTATTCTTCTTGGTGCAGAAGGAATGATTGGTAAAAAGCAAAATGCAGGTTTGGGCGGCTCTCTTTATTATGACAAAATCGGCCTGGACAGGTTCGGTGATTTTTCTCTAAACTATGCCTATCATATCAAGCTGGATGGAGAGGGCCAACGACTTTCCATTGGCATTAAAGCCGGTGCTTTATTCTATCGTTCCTTGCTTTCACAAGCAGTTGTCTGGGAATCTACCGACCCTGTATATAGCGGCGGGGATATCAAGGGCATTATTCCACGAGCAGGAATGGGTGTTTTTTGGTATGGCCAGGATCATTTCCTGGGGCTTTCTGTGCCCACACTTGTCGCCTTTGACAAACGGACTAATTTTAATATAAATCTCGATAAATCAGGAATCCTTCGGCGACACTATTATTTGTATGGCGGTTATGTCTTCCACCTGAAAAATGAAATTGATTTAAAACCATCAATATTATTAAAATACCAACCAAGCGCACCGCTGCAGGTTGATTTCAACCTGAATGTATGGTTCAAAGATGTTTTTTCGGTTGGGGTTTCTTATCGAACAAATGACGCTGTTTCTGTAATGGTCGAAATACCGCTGACCAGGCAACTAAGCATTGGCTATGCTTTTGACAATACCCTTTCTGCCTTGCAAAATGTGTCGTCAGGAACCCATGAGGTTATGGTGGGCTATAATTTTCGGTCTGACGACAATAATCCATGGGATAGAATTCAGCCGATCAATCGATTTTAATGAAGCACTAAAAAAAGCATTATGAAAAAGATAAGCCTATTCTTTCTGATTTCCCTGATAACCACTGCATTATACAGCCAGAAAGCATTAAAAAAGGGAAATGAAGCCTTTGATAAGTTGGAGTATTATGAGGCAATCGGGCATTACGAAGTGCTTCTAGCAAAAGAGACCGTACCTGAAGCTACGGAAAATTTGGCTCATTGCTATCGCTTTTTGCGCCGATCGGACAAAGCAGAGTTTTGGTATAAAAAAGCGTTGGAACAAAATGCCCTCGACCCGAATAATACACTCTACCTGGCCCAGGCATTACTTTCAAATGGCAAACCCGGGGAAGCGCAGTCATGGGCTCAGCGCTATGCCGATGCAAACCCCTCCGACCCTCGTGGCAGAAATATACTCGAAGCAATTAACCAAAGAGAAAAACTGCTGAATCCGAAGGAAAAATTCACGGTATCAGCCTGTCCGTTTAACCTGGCAGAAAATGACGATTTTGCCCCTTTCCTTAGTGGCAAAAACCTATACTTCACCTCTGATCGCGGCAATTATGACGGCACAACAGGGTGGTCGGGCCGTTCCTACACCCGGCTGTTCCAAACCGGCGTGTCACAAAATAATGTTGAACCGACTCCCGGCAATATCAATAGTGTTTACCATGACGGTGCTGCCTGCATTGACAACAATGGCCGCACCATGTATTTTACCCGCAACAATGTCAGTGGAAAGAAAAAGCTTCAAGGAACGGATCATACGGTTCACCTTATTCTGGTAAAGGCCGTCTTTGATGGGAGCAAATGGCAATTAGAAGGGGAATTCCCTTACAACTCTCCAGAATACAATGTGGCCTATCCCACATTAAGCTCGGATGGTAACACCCTCGTTTTTGCCTCTGATGCGCCTGGCGGAGAAGGCGGGATGGACCTGTACCGGTCTCTAAAGGATAATGCCGGAAACTGGTCGCTTCCTGAAAACCTGGGAGCTAAAATCAATACCCCAGGGGCAGAAACCTATCCCTTTTTAATGCAGGATGGCTCTCTGATATTTTCTTCAGACGGACTACCTGGGATGGGCGGAATGGACCTATTTTGGGCGGAACAGACTAATGGGTTGTGGTCCAATGCACAAAATCTTGGGGCACCCCTGAATTCCCTCAAAGACGAGTTTGGCTTCTGGAGTCGCACCGACCTGGCAGAAGGCTGGTTTTCTTCCAATAGAAACAGTACGCAGGCGCTCTATGACATTTTTTATTTTAATAAAAACAAGGCCCCAAATCGAGTAATAGGTTTGGTCGTAGATAAATATACCCAGATTCCGCTCAAAGGAGTAGAGGTCACTGCCTTCGATCTGCATAGCGGACAGCAGTTTACTGCCGGTAGTGCCAATGATGGGCAGTTTGCCATCGAATTACCAGCGGGAAAAGCTTTTGATCTGACCATCTCAGGTGTCAAAAATGGCATTGCTACCTCTGAAGGTAAGGCCATCTTTTATCCAGATCAGTCGGAGGTCTCGGTATTCGTACAACTGGAACACAACGACCCGCGTTTCACCCTGGAAGGTTATTCTCTAAGTAGCAAGGATCAAAAACCCATCGAAGGGACTCTGGTCAAATTGTTGAATACCGGTAACGGAGAAACGAAAACCGCCTATTCCGATAAAAATGGCAAATATACTTTCCAGTTGGACCAAAGATCGGACTATCGGATTACTGGTGAGAAAAACGGTTATTACTCTACCGTTGCAAATGCCAGTACAAAAAACTATGACCGCAGCACCACGCTCTATGTCAACCTTTTCCTGTATACCCAAGTGGTGATCATCAACGAAGATATTACCTTGAAAAATGGGAAGAACCCCATGAATATTAACGATATCTATTATGATTTTGACGACCACAACATCCGTGCTGATGCTGCTTACGAACTGAACAAGCTGGTTGCCTTCCTGGAACTCAATAAAAACCTGAAAGTGGTCCAACTCAGTGCCCATACCGATAGCCGGGGTTCAACTAATTATAACCAAAAACTTTCGGAACGACGTGCGGAGGCGGCTGTCAGCTACCTGGTCAGCAAGGGAATTGATCGTCGTCGACTACGATACCAGGGTTTTGGTGAAACCCGATTGGTCAACCGCTGTGGAGATAGCGCCAATTGCACCGAAACTGAACATCAGCAAAACCGACGCACTGAACTGCGGGTGTTGGAAATTAATGATTAGGGGTCAGCGAAGAATAACTTACCCATTTGATGCGGCTCTTTTGCCACCAGCCGTCGTTACTCAAATCCTTGCGTAGTAGCGACTATGCGCGGTTTTCGCGCCTAGGTTGGCGGCAAAATAGCTCACCTGAAACAGACAACTTATTCTCTGCTGACCCCTTAGGAGTCTGACACCCTTCAAAGAAGTATAACTTTAAAAAAATCCACTTATGAAAACCTGTATGCTCAAAACCATTACTTTTTTATTGCTGATTTTCTATTCCTACCTTATTGGACACACACAATTTGCTGGTCCGAATAGGGTAAACCAAACCGTAGATTACCTTACTAGCACCTATTCCGATCTTGATGGAGATGGCTTCCTGGACCTGGTTATTAACAAGGATGTTGGTACGGTCTTTTGGTTTAAAAATGATGGTACGGGCGCTTTTGGCTCACCGCAATCGATTCAGGATTCAGATCTTAGTGATGACCCAGCCCTTAATAATCAAGGTATTGGGCATAAGATCAAGCTGGCAGATGTAGACAACAATGGATCAAATGATTTGCTCTATGTACACAAAAATGGCCTGTGTATACAATCCAATGATGGATCGGGTAATTTTGGACCACCGATTTTCCTGGACACGATACTATTTATAAGAAATTTCGAAGTGGGCGACATGGATGGAGACGGAGATATGGATGTGGTCATAAATGGACAGTTTGAGAGTGGTTCATACCGGTTGTTTTACCTTGAGAACTATTCCAATTTTGAATTTTCCAGCCTTGGCATTATAGCTGAAGATGTTTTGACCAGGGAGATATTGATGGTCGACCTTAATAATGATACGAATTTGGACTTATTGACTTTCGATAGTTTCTCGGGGCAAATTGTTTTGCGGCTAAATGATGGAGATGGCACTGGAAATTTAGCCGCCCCGTCTTCGCTTGTGTCTTCGGAAGCTATTTCTCCAAGGATCATCGCAACGGATATCAATCAGGACGGAAATACGGACCTGATACTCCTCAATGGTACACAAGCATCTTGGTTGAATAATCTTGGTGGGGGCGTTTTTGGCAGTTCACTTCAACCCATTATTGACCAAAACCTTTCCAGCCTGGTAGTTGCCGATTTTAATAATGATAATGCCCCGGATATTGCTTTCTGCGGTACTTTTGATGAAGCCCCACAACATCGGTTTGTGTTATATACAAATACCAATGATGGCACAGGAAGTTTTGATTCCCAGGAATTCCCTAGTCCTCAATACTTCTTTTACAGTTTTCGGGCAGCGGATTTGGATGGTGATGGTAGACAGGACCTCAGCTTTAGGGAAGGTTATTCCAAAACGATCTACTGGATTCCCAATTCCGGGCAAGGTAATATATTTGAGCCCTTTACCTACAGCAGACAATTGGGTGAATTTTGGTTTTTTGAAGTAGCCGATCTCGATGGTGACGGATTTGCTGATTTTGTGGCAGGAACCAATGAAAATGATCTGATCGATGGATCTGTTATCTACCAATTGAATGATGGTCTGGGGCAATTTGATGACCCGATCCGCGATGGTACAAATTTTTCACCGGTGGTGGGCGACTTTCTTGCTGTAGATTCCGACCTTGATGGAGATATTGATATTATTACTCCTGATTATTGGTTGCGCAACACAGGGGACGGCAACTACTCAGCACCCATTCCAATGGTTGAAAACATTTACAGCATATTACACCTTGCCGACTTGAACGGTGATGGTTTCCCGGACCTGGTTGTATGGGGTCAGGATAATTCGGGATTCGGCTGGCTGGCTAACGATGGTGCTGGCAACTTTAGCGGATTTACGGGATTTGGTTTTCAACATTCCGAACAATTCATAGCTCCACCTGCCGATCTGGATGGCGACGGTGATTTAGACATTGTGGCAAGTTATATCAAAACATATTGGTATGCCAATGATGGCAATGGCAATTTTTCGGACGGATCTTTGATCGGAACCGTTCTGCCCAATGGCCTGCCTGTTTTTTTTGAACCGACCCCTTGTGATATAGATGGAGATGGCGATCTGGATATCCTATCAGGAAGTTACGATCCGTATTGGTTTGAAAATGTAGGCGGCGGGTCGTTTGATTCCATTCCCCATTTAATTGACCCAATTGGGTTGCCCCCGCATGAGGGGCAACCCACCAGCGCTGATTTGGATAATGACGGTGATTTGGATGTATTGGTCATGCAATATAGTTATGACGGCAATCCAGATCGGGTAAAAGTACCGTTGACTTGGTTTGAAAATCTAGGAGCAGGTAATTTTGGCCCACCCAATATATTTGGAGATTCTCTGATCTATGAAAATTGTAAAGTTGCCGATCTGGATGGTGACGGAGATTTGGATATTGCCTTTCGCACGCTTCATCAGCTGGGATGGTATGAAAACATTTTTAATGAGCCTTTCATCTCCGGAGCTTGCTTTTTAGATGAAAATGAGAATGGGCTCTGGGATGCTGGTGAGCTGCCTTTAAACAATATTAAATTGACGCTAAGTCCATCCAATTTGGATACCTATGTCGATGAAAATGGTGCCTTTCGTTTTTTTGTATCCTCAGGGGATTATCTGCTGTCCTACATTTCCGATGATTGTTTTGAGTTGACGACTCCTGTAAGTACTTATGAGATTAGTTTTACCGGAAGTACGATAACCGGCCTTTTATTTGGGTTTAAAGTAGTGGATACCGACCGCCATATTCAGCCATTTCTCGCCTCCAATGCAGTGCGTTGTGGTTTGCAAACTTCATTTTGGATAACCATTGGGAACGACTCTTGCACTGCTGCTGCCGGCCAGGTGGCACTGGTTACTCATCCGCTGGCAGTCTTTGCTGATGCTGTACCCATGCCATCGGCCATCACCGGTGACACCATTTGGTGGAATTACGATACCTTGGCCAGTGGCGCCAGCAGTATGATCCGGGTAGAATTGCAAATTGCCGATGCCAATTTTGTTGGAGACACGATTCATCTAAATAGTTTCACCTGGATTGATCAACCGGATGGAAGTTTCACGATCTCAGATTCTACAAGTTATTGGGCTGAAATTTCGTGTGCTTATGATCCAAATGACAAATTGGTAAACCAGGTAGAGGTACCAAGCGATTATTGGCCCGCAAAACGTGAATTGTTATACACCATCCGTTTTCAGAACACAGGAAATGATACGGCTTCCACCGTTAGCTTGCGCGATAGCCTAAGCCCAAATTTAGACTGGTCAACACTGCGACCCATTGGGGCAAGTCATCCTTATTACCTAGTATTGAATACAGCTACCGGATTATTACAATTTGAATTTGACAATATTGCACTTCCTGATAGTACAACAAACGAACGAGAAAGCCACGGATTTGTACAATATGTTATCAACTTACTACCGGATCTAAATCCGGGAACATTGGTCAATAATCGTGCTGGTATTTATTTCGATGCCAACCCCGTTGTGCTGACAAATACCGCTCAAACCAAAATACTTTCCCCTGTTTCGTCGGTTGTATTACCTTATGGTATAAACAGGCTGAATGTGTTTCCCAATCCCGGTTCGGGCGAGTTTGAAGTGCGTTTTGACAGACCAGCAGGAGAAACGGACCAATTGTATATCAGGGATACAATGGGCCGTCTTTTGATCAAGCAAAATGTGCAGGCAAGGGCGCTGGAACAAAGAATTAGCCTGGCAAATTACCCTTCAGGAATTTATTTTGTCCAATGGGTTACCTCAAAACAAACAGCCCTTACTGCAAAGATTCTTCTTCAGAAATAATTGAAAATGATAAAGGTTTTTCCCAATTTCTCTTTTCGGCCATTTCATTAGTCGATTACAGATTCCGTGCAATTCCCCCAGAAAGAATTAAATTAGAGCAGAATTATGAAACATCCGGATAGTTTTAATAAAAAAAGGCCTCTAATGGATAACCAGGCACTAATTGAAGGCTTACGGAAAAATGACAAAACCACGATAAGTTTTATTTTCATTAAATTAGGTCCTATGGTGGAAGATCTGGTTCGGAAGAATGGCGGTGGGAACCGGCAAGAGGCCGAAGACATATTTATGAATGCCCTGGAAGTCATTTGTATTAAAGTAGCAGATGAGCATTTTAAGCTGACGTGTGCCTTTTCAACCCTGTTTTATGAAATTTGTAGACGACAGTGGTTGAAGCGCCTAAAACAAAAAAAACGCGATAGCAGGGTAACTATTGACCTGGAAAATGAATTAATAACTGAATACAACCTATTTTCAGCAATGGAACAGGCGGAAAAATATCAACTTTACAGAGAAAAATTCGGGTTATTAACCGAAGGATGTCGTCAAATCTTGTTATTATGGCTGGATGGCGTACCGATGAAAAAAATTGCTGAAACATTGGGATTTGCCAGTGAGGAATATGCCCGAAAACGAAAATTTAATTGTAAAAAGAAATTAATTGAGTTGATACAAAAAGATGAACGATTTAATGAATTGAACTAATGATGCCAGAAGAAGAAAAATTTGAACTGATAGAAGCCTACCTCAGCGATTCCTTGTCAGCAGAGCAGCAGCCGCGGTTTTTGCTTTTATTAAAAGAGTACCCTGGTTTTCAAAAGGAAATTGATCGCCATCGAGAATTGCAGGAAGCTATTGGATCATCACGGTATAATAAGATGCGGGAAATAACCCATGAGGTGATGCATGAAGCCCGGAAAGAAAAAGCCATAAAGCGTATTTACGCTCGCCGGTGGTTGTTTTTAGCTGCTGGGGTAGCGGTCCTTGCCCTTGCCAGTTGGTGGATTTTTAGTTCGCTAGATAATCATGAAGAACGCCTGTTTAGCCAATATTTTGAAGTCCCAGCCAGCCTGGGCATCGCCCGTGGGGATATGCCAACCAATTCCCAACAATCTGAGGTGCTTCAGGGTACTATTGATGCGCTTTACCGGGAAGGTGCTTATCAAGAGGCCTTATCTTTACTTGAAAGTAAGGGAAATCAATTGCCAAGCTTCCAATCTTCCGATTATTATTATTGGTTGGGCATTCTTTTTTTAAAGACAAATCAGGCTGAAAAAGCTTTGGAGGCACTAAATGAAATTAACATAGGCCATCAAAATGAAAAAGCCTGGTACCTTGCTTTGGCCTATCTGAAATCTGGACAAACTCAACAGGCAAAAGCTATTTTTGATTCCATCACCCAATCAAATAGTCCTTATCGCAGGGACGCTGCCAATGTTCTGGAAAATTTACGGTAGCCAATGCCCGCCAATATCGCTCCTGCCAGAAAAAACCACCAAAAATAGGTAGTGTGATGACGCGGCAAATCGATCGCATCATTCTTACCAGTAAGCACAAAGTTGCCCCAATAGAAAGGATGGGTCTGGTGGTCATTTTTTGTCGTTTCCAAAAAGTTTTTTGTTGCTAATTGCAGGGCTTCACTCTTCGTATTGCCTTGTTTTAAATAATCAAAAAAGCCGACCATGATATCTTTGGTGCTGACATCATCTGCCTGCCAAAGACTCATCACCACTGATGGACAACCTGCATACTGAAATGCCCGGGATAGGCTCATGATGCCTTCTCCTCTTTGCAAGATGCCATTACCGGTATTGCAGGCACTCAGCACGGCAAGATCAGACTGGAGTGGGAGATTATACAATTCATAAGCGTAGAGCCGTCCATCTTCAGGATATACCTCATCCCTGGCAAAAACCAACGCAGAATGATCGGGTTCGATATTACAAAATTTGGTATGCATGGCCAGGTGGAGAATTTTGGCCTGACTTGCCACCCTTTTGAAAGTTCGTTCAGTCGCTTCAGTCCCGGTATAATGTTTTCCACCAATCAAACGGATAGTTTCGTTTATTTCTTCCTCATTATGAAGCAATTTATTCCATTCATCCTGTCTGGGCGGGAAAAGGCTCATCTCATGATGGTGCTCATCTCTACCAAGGTCGGCTATCTGAGTACCTCCATCGTATGTTGGAGAAAAGCCGATATATCCATTGCCTTTTCTATTGATATTGGGCGCTTCCAGAAAAGAGGCGGAATATTCAAACTGTACGGGCTTTTTTAAAAGGAGGTAGGGCAATCCTCGGTAGTCCATCATTGTAGCCGGCAGCTTTGGACGGTCTGTTAACAATATTTGAAAAGGTAAATAACCCAGCGGGCCATCAGGGATGATGATCAATCGGCTTTGGTCCAACTTCGATGGTAATAAGGTGGTATAAAGGGAATGTGCCAGATCACAAAAAGCGTGAAAATCGGCTATCCTGTTGTTGTCTGTTTGCCAGGCAAGACCACCACTAAGCGTTATCTCTTTAAAAGAAGCGAGTTGCCTATATACGCCGTCATTATCCGCTACATTTTCCCATTGGACCTCATCGGGTGTAATGGCCATTATTTGCAGAGAACGGTCTCCCCAAAAATAGGTGACTACATCCACTTTTTCCTGGCGGGCAAATTTCCGGAGCCCGGCCAGGGATGCCACCCCGAAGTCGTATTTTAGTTTATAATAACTGGGATAACGTTTTTCCAGATGCTCCAATAAACTGTCTAACTGATATTTGGTTTGAATGATCCGGTCTTGCCAGATGGCTACTTTAAATGAATCACTTTCTGCAAGTGCAGGGTGGTAGTTTTTTTTCAGATTTTGATAGAATGCCAGTTGGGTTTTAAGCGTTAATTCACGTTCGATCACCGCTTGTGGAATGCCGGCGAATAGTTTGGCATATTGATCCCGAGCCGATGTTCGCAGCCAGGCACTCTTACTTTTTTCAAAAAAAACAAACGCTTCTTGTAAGTATTGATCTTCGCAGGTCTGTTGCCACAAAAGAAAGAGTCCGTTCAACGCTTTTTCCGACAGGCTATAGACTTGTCGTTGGGCATGTTGCAAATCAGAATTGGTGTGCAACATCACTTTCAGGCTATCAGAATACATTAGCCCCTTTCGGAGGGCTTCATTAGCACGATACAAATCGGAAATGTCAGCAGTGGTATTATATTGCTGCAATTTGATGGCCCCTGTCAATTCCAAAGTAGCGATGTAGGATGGCAAATCACTAATCATTTGCAATGGGATGGTGGTCTGTGTCGTATCGACTTTCAATAAAAAAGCCTTTTCAGCATTTTGCACCCAGCGAAATGCTTCGTCCTGTTTTTCTGTTTCCAGGCAAAGTTCTGCCAGCAATTTCTGGATCTTTCCAGCAGTCGGGTGGCGTTTGCCAACCTTCTGATGCACGATGTCCAATGCCCGGAGAAAATAAGCTTCGGCTTGTAGGAAATTTTGATTTTGCTGATAGCTCAACCCCAGGTTAATAAGTGGCTGAGCCCAATTGAGGTTATCCGGATCATAGTGTTTTTCCAAAATGCCTATCACCCGTTGAAAGTTTATCTGTGCCTGGTCCGCCTGATTCAAATGAAGGTAACATTCCCCAATTTTTGATAATTCGACGATCAATCCATTCACATCATCGCGGTTCGCCGGATCCCAAAAGGGAAGGCATTGTTGAAAATAGTCAATAGCTCGCTGATAATCTTTTGAAACCATATAGGCATCCCCCATTGCCCACATAATGTAAGATTTCAATTTACTCTTCGATTCTCCTACTTTGGTTTCCAGTGCCCAGGCCTCCTCCAGTGTGATCAGCGCCTCTGCCAAATCGCCCATCTGAATTTTCACCTCGCCGATATTGATCAGATTTTTCACCACCCTCGAGTTGGTTTTGCCCTGAACATTCCGGATCATATCCGCTGCCTTTTCAAAATTTTCCAATGCTTTGGGGAAATACCCTTCGGCCTGATAAATGAGACCGAGGTGGTTGTAAATCTGTGCGTAAGAAGTAGCATTTCCCGGATTGGGTGTATCCAAAAAAGTTAATGCCTTTTCGTAGTAGGGAATTGCTCTGTCGTAATCGTCAATAACAAATCGGGCAATGCCGAGGCGATCATAAGCATCGGCCAAGGCAGGGTGATGGTCGCCGTATAGAGCCTTTGTGATGGCCAGTGCTTTTTCATAATAATCGACACAACGTTCAAAATCCTTTTGGGTGCGGCGATCTGCATATACATTCCCCAAAACCGTATAAAAACCAGCCAGCACAATGTGCGCTTCGCCTAATTCCTGACAGGCACTTTCAATCATTGTTTCACACAAATCCGTAGCCTCATACCCCCGGTGGGTAACCCACAAACAATGGGCAATATGGTGCTGGCAATTGAAATATTGTGGCCAGTTTTGCTGCCTCAAATAATCATCCGCCGCCTTTTGGTAGACCAGGGCTGCACTTTGATATTTTAAGCTGTCTTTTAATTGTTCTGCCTGGTAGAAAAGGGCATCGGTAGGTGTTTCAGCGAGGATAGTTGGCGCCTGCTCGTGTTTGCCTTTTTCAGAAGGTTGCGAGGAAAACGCAAAAAGCAAACCAATCATTATTAAAATAGAGATGGGGCGAAGAGAATTCATCTGGGTTATTTTATCTCATAGTTTAGAGGCTGTCTATTATCATACGGAAAAAAGGAAATCGTGTTGCCTGCTTACAAATTTAAATATACGGATTTTTTTTTCAATAGGAGGGTAACGTTTGGTAGGTAATAGGTATGTATGTCCAGGCAGTAGGTAATTACTGTTGATAACCCAGTAAGCAAAAAACCAAATGAAACTAAAATCTGATGATTGGCAATGATATAGGTCCTCCCTTCGGACTGCACCTATATGTTAGAGCAAAAAGGAGAGACCTAAGTTGAGTCCTTACTGGCTTGACTTTTGTCTTTTCTGGTTTTTTCAGTTGTTTCCTCCTTCAAGAGGTAAACACCACATCTAATGAAAAAATTGATCCATTTTATTGCTTATTGCTGATCTTTATGAATTGCCAGCGGGCCCCTTCCAGTGAGGAAAGCATCCATTATTTTTCCTATCTTTATTGAAATAAATAGATTGAGAGTTGTCTTAGTGCATGTTTGGAGGTCAAACTTAGTGCTTGTTTGGAGGTCGCTTTTGGAGGCAAAAAGTGTCAATTTTTTGGTGAAACGAGGCGCTTTTTGTGGAGCATATCTGGAAGATACGGTCAAAAAAAGCAACGAAGTATCAGCAAAAAAGAGGCGTTTTTGGCCCAAAGGGTGACCTCCAAACATGCACTTACGCTTGCGCTGAAGCATTCTCCGGGCGTCTGCGCCAAAGGCTTCGACGACGGCGATGCAAATCCGATCTCCAAACAAGCACTTAAATACCGGACCCATGGAAAACAAAGACCACCTAGACCTCTGGAAATATTTCCAGGACCACGCCGATCACATCAAAGAACGATTGTGGACCTTAACCGCTTGGTTGCTTGCCCTTCTTACCGGTTTGTTAGGCTTTATCACCAAAAATGGGATGCAGTTTGGAGCGGACCGCATAGTAGACGGACAGGTCAAGCCATTTGTAACCGACCCCGTTTTGGTTTGTGTGTTATCTATTTTGGGGCTTATCCTGTGCGGGTATATGTATCTTTTGCAGGATGCTTACGGTAACCATATCCTGTCTAATTGGGAAAAGGCCAATCGCATTTTGGCCAAATATCCGGATTTAAAAGAGATCGTTTTAGGGGATCAAAAGTTGAAACCGACCCCGGTTTACGTAAAAGATGCCGTATACCTTATCCGACTCACGTCCAGCTTTGGAGGGATTTTTATCATCGTGATCATTGTCAGTCTATTAAATTTCTAACCAATAAGCCAGCGTGGGTTCTTCAGAAAGTATCTCCGTAGTCACGCCCCATTTTTCGACACCATTCACCAATTCGATCCCTATCGGATCACGGTCCCCTTTCCAGCAAAACCAGACGTAAAAGTCGACATAAAAGGCGTAATCTTTGACGTTCAATTCCCTGGAATTATCATTTGAATCCCCTTAACAATCCTTAACAACTCATTGGGAGTCCATGCTAATAGTTTCCTGCAAATTTGTAGCGTAAAATTTCAGGATGCAGAATGACTTTCAAAAATCGCTGCGCCTACCTATTAATCTAAAAATTCAAACAAAATGATCAAATGGTTTAGTTTTTTCCTATTGACTTGTTGTGCTTTATCTACCCTGGCGCAATCAACCCCCCTTTCCTATGAAGACAAAAAAGGCAATCCCCATTTATTAGGCAACATTGAACGGTCAATGCTCGAATTACCCCCTTATGAGGAATGGTTTGAAATGAGGTACAATCAATATGAGCTTGAGGAAGCGGTGATTGAAAAAATAAATGCGTTTCACACTGATGATGTTAAAGTGAAGGTATATCTGGGTACCTGGTGTGGCGATAGCAAACAGGAAGTAACCCGCTTTCTGAAAATTGTGGACCATTCCAATATAGAAATGTCAGCAGTAGAAATGATTGGCCTGGACAACCGCCCCGGGAAAACCAAACAAGGGCCAAATGGTGAAGAAAAGGGCTTGAATATTCATAGAGTCCCCACTTTTATCTTTTATAAAGCCGACAAAGAAATTGGCCGGATTGTAGAATTCCCTATGAATTCTCTTGAAAAAGATATTGCCCAGATTTATGCTGGCCTGGCCCCTGAACCCAACTACCAGGTGGCCAATTATATGGGCAAACTCTTTCAGGAAAAATCCATTGAACAAATAGATACTTTTCTTGCAAAAAACATCCGCTATTTCAAACATAAATCCATCGGAGAACATGAACTCAATACACTTGGATATGTATTGCTTGCTGCTCGTGAAGTGGAAAAAGCAGTTGTTGTGTTTAAATTTAATACTTTGCTCTACCCCGAATCGGGAAATGTTTTTGACAGTTTGGGAGAGGCGTATATGAAAGCTGGCGATACACAATCAGCCATCGAAAATTATATGCGATCTTATCAGCTTGATCCACAAAATGCTAACGCCATGCAAATGGTGAAAGAAATGATTGCCTCTAAGGATCACGGTTAACGCAGGGAATAAACTTGCTCGTAGGGAAATCAATATTTTCATTATTTTCAATAATTATTGAAAATAATGAAAATATTGATTAACTTGGGTTAAATTAAAACCCAACCCAATGATCACCACCAAGAAACTAACGGCCAAACAAAAGATCATCCACTATTTTGAAGGAGCTGGCCTCGATTACTATTACTGGGATAAAGCCTTCAATATGCACTTTGGTTATTACCGCAGGGGCATGAATCCCTTCAACTTGCCGAAGCTACTCAATCAGATGAACGAGGAAGTGTTGCAACGGCTGTACTTGGAGCAATATGTTGATCCTACGGTATTAGACCTGGGATGTGGACTAGGCGCCAGCTCCCGATACATGGCCAAAGCCAACCAAGAGGCGCAGTTTTCTGGTTTTACCATCACACCCTGGCAGGTCGACTTTGGCAACCAACTAATCAAAGAAGAAGGCCTGGCAGAACGGGTAAATCTGTATGAATCTGATTTTGCCAATTTGCCTTTGGGTGATAATAGTGCCGAAGCTGCTTTTGCCCTTGAAAGTGCCTGCTACGCCAAAGGCAATGACAAATTGGAGTTTGCCCAAGAATTGTATCGCGTACTCAAACCCGGGGGCCGTTTTGTCCTCACGGATGGCTTTCGCAAACACAACAATCCCCTACCCTCTTGGCTGGATAAAGTCTACCGAAAAAATATGGATTGCTGGGCACTTACCGACCTGGCTGATATCAACCTGTTTATTGCGGTGCTCAAAAAAATAGGCTTTCGCAATATCAAAGTGGAAGATGCTAGCTGGCGGGTAGCGCCTTCTTTTGCTCATATTCCATTTGTCACACTTCGTTTCTGGTGGGATATGTGGAAAAAAGGCACCATTGGCAAACTAGATCAGGAAAGAAAAAATAATGCCTTGGCTCCTGCTTTGGGCATGATCATGGGTATGAGTCGAAAACATTTTAGCTATTATATTATAAGTGGTGAAAAGTAAGGGCATAGTGAAACAGGCATATTGGGAGTGTCCAGCTAAGTGTATAATTCAATAAATTACCCCGCGAAATTCCGCGTCCTCTGTGCCTCTGCGATGAAAAAAACACACTTTCTTGTACACTCCCGGCATATTTCATTCCTCCATTTCACGATCAAACCACTCAATAATATCCCTAAACCGTCCTTCATCTAATGCATGTCCTCCTTCATACCGATAATGAATCAGGTTATTTCCGGCATCCGCTTTTTCATAAGTCGGTTTAATAGCCTGAACGACTTCTGTCGCATCCTGTGAATAGATGTCCTGGCTGGCGGATAGAATGAGCAATTTCCTGGGACTATTACATTCCAGTAAGTCTTCTATATCATACTTTTCTATAAATCCCGGAATAACTTCTGCCATCTCAATACCTGTATCATGTTTGATTTTTGTTTGATAACTGCACACCGCACCACTGCTACAACTAAGTAATATACGTTCATCAAGCGGGCTATGAAAAATCACCGTATTGCCACCATAGGAATGCCCCAGGATGCCTATTTTTTTATTCTGCACCTTTTTGTGATGGGACAAAAGACTAATGGCTATTGAGGAATCTTCTATAACTTTTTTCATTAAAGTCGTACCGTTCAATAACCGATAACACATTTCATTAAAGTGCTGTAAAATATCTTCATCCGGATCCGCAGCTGGCTGAGTGCCTTGCCTGTTTGTTCTTCTTTCTTCAAAACTAATGGAATCCGGGGCCAGGGCAATGATGCCATTCTGTGCTAATGCTGGGCAAAAAAACTGATTTTCATCACCAATTAGTCCACTTACCTCACTTTTGCCCAAATGCCGATCCCCGTTGTGTTGATGATGGACCAATACGGCACCCCTTATTGCTTTCTTTACCGGGATAAATAAATAGGCCTTTATTTCATCCTGCTCACTACCAGCGTACTGGATTAATTGCCGTTCAAAATCTTCAAAATTTTCCTGTTCCAGAACCTTGTATTCAACAGGCTCCAGGGAGATTTCTATTTCGAGAAAATCTTTTAATTGTTGTCTTAAAATCATAAGTATTGAATGGTTGATTAATAAAAATATGCTGCCCACAAAGAGGCTTGCCGGCTGACGACTTAAAGTTTAAAGTTTGTGAAGTCCAAATGGTTCCCTAAATTCGCCAAATGAATGATAAAAACTATCCAGTAAGCATCGAAACAAAGGTCCGCTGGGGCGAAATGGGAGAAAATACAGATAACAGAAGCATAAAAAGCCGCAATTGAAGACATTCAGAGTTCACTTTAACTCGGTACAATGTTTTCGCTCGCGAGTGTCTCCTGACACGATACAGGTGTTGTCAAGTCTCCCGACATGCGAGTAAAAAAGAAATACAAGCATAAAAACATTAAAGAATGTATTAAAATCTACCGTTCCTCTTAACGTCTCAAAACCTGTTAAAATATTCAAGTCAGAAACGCTCGCGAGCGAAATGCAAAAAAACAACCCAAAAGGATCAATAATGAACCGATACAAAATCCTGGACCAATACGGCCTAAACTTTCTCACACTAACAGTCGTAGATTGGGTAGCTGTTTTCATCCGAAAAAGCTACAAAGACATCATCATCGAAAGCCTAAAATATTGCCAAAAAGAAAAAGAATTGGTCATATGTGCCTATGTCATCATGAGTAATCACATTCATCTTGTTGTGCAAGCAAATGGCAGCATTCCTTTAACGGATATTATGCGGGATTTCAAAAAATATACAGCGACACAAATTTTGCATGCTATTGAGCATGGTGGATATGAAAGCCGCCGCGAATGGATGTTGCATCGCTTCCGTTATCGCGGGCCACAAGTGCCTGGTAATCGAAAACACCAATTCTGGCAGTCTGATAATCATCCCATCATTTTATATTCATTGCCTGTCATCGCACAAAAGATTGACTATATACACAACAATCCCGTTGTAGAAGGCTGGGTAGAACAGCCCGAGCATTATACCTACAGTAGCGCCTCTAATTATGTTTTCGATAAAGGGTTATTGGATGTAACGGTCATAGATTTGCCTATGTCTTGGGTAGGCTATATTGCCGGGACCTGAGACTTGGGTCTCAAAATTTGTTTTTCCCTGTATTCCGCATATTTCGCTCCCTCTCCCTTTCGCTCGCGAGTGTCTCCCGACACGATGCGGTATGTTGTCAAGTCTCCCGACTTATTGAAAAATACACAAGTCAGAGACTTGCTAACGGCCCGCATCGTGTCAGAGACACTCCCGAGCGAGGATGGGATTTTGGGGTTTGCCTATGTCTTGGGTAGGGTGTACTGACTGGACATGAGACATGAGACTTGAGACTTGGGTCTCAAAATTTGTTTTTCCTGCATTCCGCATATTTCGCTCCCTCTCTCCCTTTCGCTCGCGAGTGTCTCCTGACACGATGCGGTATGTTGTCAAGTCTCTCGACTTGTTGAAAAACACACAAGTCAGAGACTTGCTAACGGCCCGCATCGTGTCAGAGACACTCCCGAGCGAGGATGGGATTTTGGGGTTTGCCTATGTCTTGGGTAGGGTGTACTGACTGGACATGAGATTTGAGACTTGGGTCTCAAAATTTCAAAAGCCTTTCCAGCCCACAAAAACCCGATTCCTCACCACCTCATCACATCGCACCCAATAATCCCCAACTACTCAAAAAATCCACTTCTCACTCAAAAAAAAGCACCTTCCACTAACTATCACTTGAAAATCTCACCCCTTTAGCCTAAATTGAGGGATAATTTTCTAAAACTTCCTGATTGACGGTTGACTACCGTCTTACACTTCACGATTTTACACACAAAAGGAATTACCCTTCATACGAACTGGTTTTGGGATCGAATTTGCATCAAAATTCCCAAGGTAATTGATTACACGTAGCGAGGAGCGGGTGCAGTTGGGATTTGTCCCCAAAAATTAGGCCCCCTTAGCTAAGTTATTAATCATCAAGTCCCATCGTTTAGCTAGTAAAATAGCTCTGAGAAAATATAAATCCTCTACAACATGCTCCTTCCAAAAAGTACCCGCA
>BQJU01000088.1 GCA_021604865.1 Saprospiraceae bacterium
TGGATGAAACAGTCCACAAAGCATTAGGGTGGAATACCTTTTCCACTTGTCCGGTTTTCACCACCATTAGGGACCGCAGCGCGGTCCAAATACGTTAGCACGCCACAACGTTACGGTTTTTCGACTACAGCGTAGTCGCACCTGTGGTAGAGTGTACAATATGTCGTATAAATCATGCGGCTATTTTCTTCTTTCGTTTTAATAGGGCAAGCTTAGAAGCACTAGCTTTTGGGAAATAATTTTTATCAAAAATGGACGCAACTTCCTTTCGGTAGATTGTACACCCTACCTCTAAGCCCACCACCTAAAACTTTCTATTCAAATAATCATCCAATTTTCTAAGTTTGGTATCCCAAAACTTATCATAAACGGCAAGCCAGTTTTTGATTTCATTTAATGGCGTTGGATTCGCTTCACAAAACCTTTCCCTTCCTTGTTCTATTGTTCTCACCAAACCGGCCTCCTCCAATAGTTTTATATGTTTGGTTACCCCTTGACGGCTGATCTCAAACTGCTCAGAAATTTGAGTAATCGATAATGCCGTGGTCGCAATCATGAGGATGTGAAAAATCTCCCTTCGGGTTGGATCGGCAATAACTTTAAAAATCTTGTTTATTTTGTCTTTAGTCGCCATTTATTGTACTGTTAAGAATTGCTCCAATTCATTGATGCAGGTATCCCAACCTCCTTTAAAATTATTGAACATGACAATCGCTGTATCTCCGGGATAGTTACTAATTCCCGAATGTTCTAATGTAAGCAAAGTCCCATCCGTATTTTCTTCTAAATGCCAGCTGACCGTCGTTACTACATCTGTACCGCTCACAATCCAGGTATAGACCAGTTCATAAACCGGATTTGCCTTTAGTACCTCACCGGTAATTTTAGTTTGTTCGTGAATAAAGGTGTATTTATACCCAATTTCTGTCTTGAAATCAGCCTGAATAAACCAGCTCGAAATGGCTTCGGCTACCGAAATGGCTTCCCAAACTTTGCCAATGGGATGTTTGAAGAGGTGTTGTTTTGTTATTTTATCGTTCATATTGATGATTATTCGCAACCGGATAGTTGCAAATATATGGAAAAATAAGTATATTCCGTTAATTTTTTCCGGCCAAGAACCATTTTTCCATTGCTAATGTCCTAAAAGTGTGATTTCGATTGTCAGAATATTACCCCTTTCCTTAATACCTAAAAAAGAATACCATGCAGGAATTTTTATTGATCCTCAAAGGAGACGGCATGAATCACCTTTCGCCCAACGAATTGCAAAATATTATGGCCGAATATAAAGCCTGGGCGAACAAATTAGGCGATCAGTACCTTAGTGGACAAAGGCTGGAAGAAACAGGAGCCCTGCTCACCAATAAAGAGGAAGGCATCACCACAGATGGTCCGTTTTTAGAGTCTAAGGAAATTATTGCAGGCTTCTTTCTTATCCAGGCAGCAGATCAGGAGGAAGCCAATAAAATAGCGATGTCTTCCCCACACCTGGGGTTGTATGCCATAGAAGTAAGGCCGATCGCTTTTCCAAAAATGAAATAGATTTTGGCTAAGAAAAGTGAACAATTAGTAGAGCATCTTTTTCGTACCGAGTACGGAAAGTTAGTGGCTACCATGACCCGGATATTTGGCACCTCCCACATCCAGCTGGCAGAGGACATCGTCCAGGAAACCCTTATTTCTGCCCTTGACCATTGGAGTATTGAAGGAATCCCCTCCAATCCGGTTGGTTGGCTAGTACAGGTAGCCAAAAGAAAAGCACTCAATGAATTGAAGCGCAATAAGATGATGCAAAAACATCATCAGTCGGGAGGTTTATCACAAGATCCAAGTTATCAGATTGGCGCTGTTTTTCTTCAGGATGAGATAAAGGATAGCCAGTTAAGAATGATCTTCACTTGTTGTCACCCTTCACTAAATGTTGAATCTCAGATCGCTTTGACCTTAAAAACCCTTTGTGGTTTTGGCATTCGGGAAGTAGCCAATGCGCTGTTGACCACCGAATCAACCATCAATAAAAGATTATACCGGGCAAAAGCCAGCATTCGGGAATCCAATTTGCCATTCTGTATTCCACAAGGAAAAGAATTGGAAAGCAGATTAGAATCTGTTAGCCTGACCCTTTATCTACTCTTTAATGAAGGATACAACGCTACCATTGGGGGCACCCTCATACAAAAAGAACTTTGCCTGGAAGCCGTACGATTAACCAAGTTACTGGTTGATTATTTTGAGGAAAACCAGAAGTTGTGTGCCTTGCTTTCGCTCATGTGTTTTCATACCGCGAGGTTTGAGGCCCGTCTGGATGACCACGGCGCCATTGTCTTATTTGAAGACCAAAACCGGATGCTTTGGAACAAAGAGTTGATCAATATCGGTATGTTGTATCTAAAAAAATCCATGCATGGTCAATCCCTTTCGGCCTATCACATAGAAGCAAGTATTGGCGCCGAGCACTGTCTGGCTGAAAGTTTTGAGACCACCAACTGGCAAAACATCTACAACTACTACAAACTATTAGGGAAATTAAAGCCAAATCCAATTATCCAGCTGAACCTGGCCATTATTCAAAGTAAACTGGAAGGTATAGAAACCTCCCTGACCTCCTTGAACAAACTGACAAAAAACAAAGCCCTTAAAAATTATCACCTATTGCCAGCTACTCAAGGTATCTTTAATATGAAACTCGGCAATTACAAAAAAGCAATCGCCTATCTCCATGAAGCCCAAAAACTGAGACCTTCACTCACTGAAAATAAATTTATTGAAGAAAAGATTCTGGAATGTAACACATTACTCTCAACAAGCTCGTAGCCCTTGAAAGGTTCCAACACTATTGATGGAAAAAGCAATATCTGATATTTTGCGACCAGAAAACCTTAAATTTTTATTTGGAAGTACTACCTTGGTCCCTGATACCGATATGCTGACTGTAGCTCGCAGACAGCTAATCTACCTCGCCCATTAAACGCGAAAAATATGCCTGCTTTTCCAATAGTTGATACACATTTACACCTCTGGGATCCTCAGTACCTGCGTTATGTCTGGCTGGATGATATTCCTTTGTTGAATAAGGCTTATTTATTGGAAGAATATAAAAAAGCTACCGCTCATGTGGAGGTGGAGAAGATGGTTTTTCTTCAATGTGAGTGCTCATTTGATCAATGTGAAGAAGAAGCTGGATGGGTTACCGAATTGGCCAAAGTAGATAAACGCATACAGGGTATAGTGCCTTGGGCACCAATAGAACTGGGCGAAAAAGCCAAGGATATTCTGGATCGATATTCTGAGAATAAATTAATTAAAGGGATTCGTCGCATTATCCAGTTTGAACCGGATATTAAATTTTGTTTGCAGCCCAATTTCGTTCGAGGGGTACAAATGTTGGCAGATTATGACCTGAGTTTCGATATCTGCATTTCGCATATTCAGTTAAAAAATACAATTGAACTGGTCAGACAATGCCCGGATGTTCGATTTATATTAGACCATATTGGTAAACCTGACATCAAAAACCAAAACTTCGAGCCCTGGAAAAATGAGCTTCGGGAATTGGCCAAAATGCAAAATGTACATTGCAAAATGTCCGGGCTGGTAACGGAGGCTGATCATCATTATTGGACAAAAGAGGATTTAAAACCCTACATTGATCATGTCATGGACTGTTTTGGGGTCGATAGGGTGATCTTTGGCGGAGATTGGCCGGTTGCCTTTCAGGCTACAACGTACCCAAGATGGGTAGAAACACTGGATTGGGCGCTGGCCGGATACTCAGAAAATGACTTGCGAAAAATATACCGGGAGAATGCAATAGCGTTTTATAAGCTGTAGTGATGGTGTGGGGCGTACACCATCACACCCAAACTCGGGAGTGTCCAGCAAAATGTGTCCTATTCAGAATTTTCATCTCTCTGGAATGTGCATAAGATGCTGGATTTTAATGAATTATACTGCGTTCCCCGTGCCTATTCGGTAAAAAAACACACTTTCCCGTACACACCCAAATTCCAACTCACCACGGTTGCCCAACCCCTTCTTCACAATAAGCCACCAGGCTGCTTACAAAATGTTTCCAACCTCCTTTGGTCATTTCAAAAGGATCCTGACCTTTCCATTTTTCATCAAAATCTGCATGAGAGAAAACTACTTTACTGCCACCTTCCGCAGCTGAAATTTCGGTAACAATTTTAGTCCCTAACCATGCGGGATTACCATTCTCTGTACATTCCCAAACCACTTTTTTATTTGGTATAAGCGTTAGTGTCCGAAATCCCATCTCTACTATGGTTCCTTCTTTATTAAATTTTAATAGAGATTTTTTTCCTTCGGTTTCGCCAACTGTACAGTCTTTCGACCACCAGCCAGTAATGCCATTTTTGGTAGCAACAGCATTGTAAATAGCCTCCGGAGATGCCTTGATCGTTAAATTGTGTGTAATATCCATTTTCATAAATTTTGTAGATGAATCAATGATTTGTATTGTTGACAATTGAGGAAGGAAAGAATAGGACAAGGAGGAGGAAAAATGTTTTGGAATTAGATGGTCAATAGCTGAAAAGTGGTGGTGCCAAATGCATCTTTCCAACAAAAAAACTAAATTGGACCTAGCTAAGATCATGCTTGAAGGCCAAACATGATCTGAATTTATCAAAACATATAAGGCTCAACAATTATGAATAAAATACACTTCACCTTAATTTCCCTATTTGCTTTATTTGCATGTGGTCAACCCGCCGATAATCCGGATAGTGAAGACAAGAACCTTCCCCGCATTGCTATTGCAGGATTAGCCATAGAATCAAGTACCTTCTCGCCAGCACTTACGCATGAAGAAGCATTTCATGCCAAGGTGGGGGATGATGTTTTCTCGTATTATCCATTCTTATCTCCCGACTCATTGGATCGGAATCGGGCGCATTGGATACCTACCTTAAAGGGGCATGCGTTACCTGGAGGTATTGTTACCAGAAAGGCTTATGAGTCATTGGTAACCAAAACCCTGGATATGCTTAAAAAAAACATTCCTTACGACGGGCTCTTTTTTGATATTCACGGAGCGATGAGTGTTGTAGGTCTGGATGATCCGGAAGGTGATTTTATCGACAGGGTACGTAAAGTGGTGGGCAAGGAGACCATTATTTCCACCTGTATGGATTTACATGGCAATGTTTCCTGGCGATTGGCACAAAATACCGATTTAATTACCTGCTACAGACTGGCACCGCATGAAGATGCAATGGAATCAAAAAAGCGGGCAGTTGATAACCTGTTGGATAGAATAGAAACTGGCAAAGGGAAACCTGCTTATAAGGCGTGGATTCCGGTTCCGATATTGTTGCCGGGAGAAAAGACAAGCACTAGAATAGAACCAGCGAAGAGTTTATACGCCCAGGTAGAACCGGCCTCCTTGCAAGAGGGGATCATTGATGCTGCAATTTGGGTGGGATATGCCTGGGCCGATGAACCCCGGAATCATGCGGTCGTTATGGTTACGGGCGATGACAAGGAAAAAGTGAGCCATACTGCCGAAGAACTTGCCCAAAGCTTCTGGAAAGTAAGGTCTGAATTTGTATTTGTAGCGCCCACAGCTACTTTAGCAGAAAGTCTGGATAAGGCTATTGCCAGCGATAAACGCCCTTTTATGATCAGCGATATGGGGGATAATCCTACTGCTGGAGGAGCCGGTGATGTCACCTGGACCTTGAAAGAAATCCTGGCACGTCCTGAATTCAAAACTGACAAGGGGCCTTCTCTCATTTATGCTTCCATACCGGGCCCCGGATTTGTTGAAAAGGCTATTAAAGTTGGTGTTGGTGGAAGAGTTGACGGATATGCAGGGGCTTCCATTGATGCTCGTTTTGCACCTCCGATATGGCTTTCCGGAATAATTGAAGCCATCGAATATGGGGACACTCATGCGGAAACTGAAGTTGTGGTGAAAGTTGGAAGCGCGCATATTATTGTCACAAAGAAACGCAAGCCTTATCACAAAGAAATTGACTTTACCAGATTGGGGCTGAACCCGAGGGAAACGGATATCGTCGTCGTGAAAATTGGCTATTTAGTACCAGAACTTTACGACATGAGGGCAGACTGGATTATGGCACTAACTCCTGGCGGGGTAGACCAGGACCTGGAACGGCTTGACTACAAGAGAATCAACAGGCCAATGTTTCCCTTGGATAAGGACATGCAGGATCCCGACCTTAGCGCCAAATTAGTGCCGTCATCTGATGGCTTTTAATTTTGTAAAATGGGAGCGTGGAGGAGCGTCGGGCTTTTGCTAATTCCACCACGAACCAGGAGGTTTAACTACCCGGGAATTGATCAGAATCATTCAATCGATCTCCGTTCCCATTGTCGGAGCGGATATCGTAGAATACAATCCAGTGAGAGATGTAAATGATATGACGGCGATGGTGGTTTACAAACTGTTTAAGGAATTGGTATCAAAAATGCTACTTCCCCCTACTCGTTTCTAGCTCATCTTTGAGCAAAATATTCGTCAGCACGGTGGATCGTATACCAGAAAATACCGATTGCCAGAGGTCGTGAGTAATTGATTTATTAGGCGTCCGTTCAAAATAGATCTGCCCTTGCCGATAATCCTTGTCAGATCGTTTGTTTTCTTTGCGGGTAGCCAGATTGGCCACAAAAGTTAACAAGCCCTTTTTTCGATTGGTTTCCTTGTTTAATACATGGGCTTTTAGGTTGGAATATTCAAAATCCATAGTCCCTTTTGAGAGCGTTTTGTTGGCCTCCACTTCAAACTGTAGCTGCTGTACATGGCCGGATTTTAGCACTAGTGCCGATCTCGGGTCGAGCACTTTATTGATATTTTCAAACGTAAATTCCTGCAATTTTCCCTGATAAGTATAGCGGGAATCAGCCGTGAGCGGAAAAAAGCGGAATTGCATGGACAGCTCCCCAGTGCCCATAAATTTCGATCGGGTGTCTACGGTAATGGCCTGTTTTTCTAGCAGTGATTTGTTGTTAGTCAGGTTGTAGATAGAGGCATATAGCTGATCAAAATAGATACTGCTGATGGATGTCTCACCAAGCCCCCGTTCCTCATAATCAATACGACCATTTTGTATTCGGATGGTATCAATTTGAAAATACCGGTCAAAATCCATCAAAACCGAATGAGGCAAAGCATGAAGTTCAGGG
This sequence comes from Saprospiraceae bacterium, assembly GCA_021604865.1. Taxonomy (GTDB): domain Bacteria; phylum Bacteroidota; class Bacteroidia; order Chitinophagales; family Saprospiraceae; genus BQJU01. Next base: position 7,174 of record BQJU01000088.1, read on the forward strand.
ACATCGGGATAATTTTTATCCTTAAAGGCCTTAAATTGAAAGCCTTCCATATTCATCAGTCGGCAATCAATTTCTTTATCAAGCAACAAACGCGGCAGGTCCACCTCTTGAAGGACAACAAATTGAGAACTTGCATCAAGTTGCGTTTTTTGTTTGCCTAAAAGCTGTGAAAAGCGTTCGCGGTTCACCTGGGGCTGATAGTGGAGGCCAATAAATCGTATGCTTCGGTCTTTGGATCGAGCGCTGATCTGATCGGCTTTAATTGCATATAAGTGGCTTTCAGTCAGGTAGTTAAATTGTTGAAAATCCAACTCGACTCCTTCAAATTCAAAAGAGTTTTGGCTGTTTTTTCCAGCAGGAAAAATATCAGTCAAGAGGACGCGGAAGGAATCCAACATTAATACCGCCTTAGTCGTATCAGCCGCATCAAAGTATTCCAAACTACCTCCTTCAATCAATATACGACCAATATGAAATTGGAAATTCTGCCGCCTGGTTGGTTGATTGGATGTGTGAGAAAACGGCTGACCAATCATTTTTATCTTGGGCGAACTGATATGGATTTCGTCTAAAAACAGATCTTCATCAAAATAAAGACTCCACCAATCGATACCGCGCAGGTCGATATCCTCTATTTGGGCCTGACAACTAGCCGGCTGTCCCTTCCCACGTCTTTCAAAATTGAGTCCAGCCACCCAAATCCGATTGCCCCACAGCGAATAACCCAGGCTTTCACATTGAGCGGGGCCCCCATCTGCCAATTCTTGTTGGACTAAAACCAGAATCTTCTGATGCAATATGGGTTTAAACCACAAAAAATAAAACAGGAAAATAAGTAGGGTAGTGCCTAATAAAAATAGCCCAATTAATAACTTCCACCTCCGGCGACCGGCATGAATCGCTGTCTTGATGTTGTTTTTTAGAGAACCGATCTGCATGGGATAGTGGGGTTAGTTATAAAGCTGCTTATGCACAAATTGATAACAGCTTTTTATTGGGTTTGTTTGGTGTAATTTTTTTTTTGAACTTCACTGGGGAAAAGAAAGCGAAGAGGTTGATCCAAGATTTTAAAATATGACCTTCAGACAATATCCATCTAGCCCGGCCCTACAGCATCTGGTGGCCTACTTCTGGACCCTTCAGGCAGGGGGGGCAGATGCCAATGACGCAGCCTATCGTTTTGTGCCCGATGGTTATGTGGATTGGGTATTTCATCTGGGCACTCCCTGGAAATACCATTTTCCTACCAGGCATGAGCACAAATTTCAACATGCAGCACACATTTTCGGACAGATGAAAAACTATGTGGATTTGTATTTACCCGATGGTTCTTTTTTTCTCCTGGGCGTGAAGTTTTATCCCTGGGCGGTACGGAATATCTGGAAAATAGATATGCACCAATTGACGGATAAAGAACTTTCTCTGAATGAGCTTGACCTGCCGGGATTAACGCTACTTGAGGAACAAATTCATGGAGAAAAGGAAATCAAAAACATGATTCAGCGGATTGAAGCTTATTTGTCGCCCTGGCGTTCAGCAAAATTGCAGGAAGAGGTCAGCATTGCCATAAAACAGATCTACAAAAGCCCGTTAGAACTTTCCTTTTCCGGTTTAAATATACAGTCTCGACGCCTTGAACAGCGGTTTCAGCAAGAAATTGGTATTCCCCCTAAATTGTTTCAACGCATCGTTCGTATCAATCGTGTTATTGAAAAAATGATTGCTACGCCACGCTGTAATTTCACGACGCTGGCCTACCAGTTCGGCTATTTTGACCAATCGCATTTCATTCGTGATTTTAGACAATTCACCGGATTCACCCCTTCCAGTTTCCTACAGTCCATCAAGCCTAGTGGCGATATTCTTAATTTGAGGATTGCATAATCCCGTACCAGCCAATGAATTTGGTTGGTACAAGACAATGAAGCCCGTCTTTCGTTTTTTTACAATTTCTCCTTTGGCCAATGCGGTATTTTGGCCCACAACTAAAAATACAACAATCATGGCAAATCGACTCTTCTTCCTCTTTAATCTCATGCTTTTAGGCACTTTACAGGCCCAATTTCCCGCTATCAAATGGACATACGATCTCCCTGCACCGGCCTTTGGCTCTGCTGCCGCTGCCGATCTGGACAATGATGGCTTTTATGAAATAGTTTTCACCACCTATACCAATGATGGCAAAGCCCATTGTCTCAATGCAGAAGATGGTTCAGTCAATTGGATATTCGATATTGGTGGCTGTGGTGATGTGGCACCGGTAATTTACGATATGAATTTAGATGGCATACTTGATGTGGTGGTTAATGGTTCCTGCAATCCCACCATCTTTTGTATCGATGGCGCTACCGGTGATCAGATATGGAGTACGCCAAGTGGCGGCGGCGATTCACCACCCACAATAGCCGATATTGACAATGATGGGAAGCCAGAGGTTCTGTTTGGAAATTTTAATGGAGAGATCAGGATTTTGAATGGCGAGGATGGCTCTTTGGCTCAAAATATACAGGCTGATCCTTATGCCAACACCATACAAACAGAGCCCACCGTGGTGGATGTCAACAACGATGGCAAGTTGGACATCATAGCGGCCAATTATCTCAATGTGGATGGGCTTCATATTTGGGCATTTGATTTTGCGACGGGCAATATACTTTGGACCAATACTGTGTTGACACCCACTTCCGATTTTCATGCTTATCATGGAGGGGTGCTGGCAGATATCGACAATGACGGCTTGCCAGAATACGTCATTGGATCTAATAATGGGATGATCCAAGCCATCAACACCGAAGATGGCTCCTCCCTTTGGAATGCCGTTGTTCCTGGTAGTAATATGAGTGCCCTATCGGTTGCTGATCTGGATGATGATGGTGAATTGGAAGTCATTTTCAACAATAGCGACCCCGTCACTTTTGACAACCGTATTTGGATAGTATCTGGAATAGATGGTGTCTTGGAATGGAGTTATCCGATAGACTTTTCGGCCTTCCGCGGATTCTCCATTTCGGATATTAATGGCAATGGGCGATTGGACCTGGCCTCGGGGCATTTTTTAGGCATGTTACGCGTAGTAGAACCCTACACCGGGTTGATTTGGGAAAAGAACCTGAAGGAGGAGTTTACCGCTAACTTCCCCTATTTTGAAACGGACCACCAGCCACTCATTGCCGATTTTGATCAAAATGGTACGCTGGATATTTTTGCAGTTGCGGGTTACGGAACCTATATCCCCGATTCACTTAATATCGGTAGAGCTTTTTTGTTGGAAGCTGGTCCCGGCAATTGCCCGGAATGGTTGATGTTTCGCCATGATGTGAATCGAACGGGGTATTTGTCTGCAGAAGAGGTGGATTTATCCTGTGCTATAACCGAGGTAGAGGAATCTGCTTTTGATGATGATATAAACATTTCTCCCAATCCCAATTCGGGAGAATTTATATTGAGTTATCCCCTTTATTCACCTAAACAAATTACATCCATCACCATTCATAATGCACTCGGTCAGGAAGTGCAACGTATCCCGCTGCCGGCAATGCCTAATCAGAGAGTGGTACAGGAAATAACACTGCAACAGGCTCCGGGATTGTATTTTGTTTGTATTGATTTTGGCGTGCATCGGGTGGTGAAGCGCTTTGTTCTACTTAGATAAGAAGGCGGCTATACGCGCTGTTTGGTGTTTAGGTCTGCCGCCAAAGGGGTTGCAAAAGCCATAGATAGAGATCGGCATTATGCAACCAAGGCTTTTGTTTGAGCGTTGGAGTTAGTTTAAAATTTGGAGCTTTAAATAATCTTTCGTCCATTTTTTTCACGACGAAAAAACGGTATCCGCTCATAAAGTTGGGGCGACATCAAATTATTATGAGTATTCATATTTAAAAACAGCTATACCTCAGTCTATTATGAATTTTAATTTTGTAACTTCGGTCGTTTTGCCACACAATTATGAGCGGATACAAAAAACGGACCAAAAAAGTCGCCCGGCTGGAGGATTGACCTAAAAAAAGCGGCCCATAGCCCTTCGTGCCAACCAAATTCATTTGGTTGACCGCAAAGCGCTGAAAGCCAGCTTTCTTCCATGCTGCATTTATCTATCCAATTAATTCAAGCAGGTCAAAACATAACCTGCAAGGTCAATTTTTTTGCCACTATTAGGTTTTGAATTGGTTTTCTTATAGTCTTTTGGTTTACCGCTAGAGGGGGTGCAAAAGCAATAGATTAAAGATCGGCATTATGCAGTCAAGGCTTTTGTTTGATCTTTGGAGGTAGGTTTGAGATTTGGAGCATTAAATAACCTTTCGTCCATTTTTTCCACGACGAAAAAACGGACCAAAAAAGTCGCTCGGCTGGAGGATTGACCTAAAAAAAGCGGCCCAGTTGGGGGGAAGAAATAAACTCGCTTTTGTGTTTTTTGATGGCTTGATTATTTTTGATTGTTGGTCTTTTAGTTTTCTGAATTTTTATTGGTTTTAGCTCAAGCAGTATTTCTTCTTGAACGGTACGGGCAGCCGCTTTTTTCTTAACGGCCAATGCTCCTATGCCGGAACCCACGCGCGCGGTGTGCGTGTTTCGTGGCTGATCGGGTGCTAGAGACTGTTGGGGTGTTTGATACCAGCAAAAAACATGTTTAGACAACTTCGGGATGAACCATATTTTTGCTACAAAGGCTGACCTCCAGACAAACCACTCAGACATTAATGATAACATTGCCTGTTTTCTCTCCCGAAATTACATATTCATAAGCTTCAGCTATATCCTCCAATGCATATTCTCTGTCTATTACAGGGATAAACTTTTCCTGTTTTAAAAGACTAATAATGTATGGAATTGATTGCTGTTTATCATAGGGTATAGGAAAGATTACTTTTTGGCTGCTTGAAAGCGGGGTTATTAATGCATAAAATATATTTTGGGCATAAGGTCCTAATTCTGAAGAGATATAAACACCTTTTTCTTTTAACAATGACTTACATTTTCCAAATGTACTTTTGCCTACAGCATCAAATATAAAGTCATATTTTTCTTTGTCATTCGTGAAATCTTCTTTGGTAAAGTCATAGATTTTATCGGCACCTAAAGATTTTATCAATTGTATGTTTTTTGTGTTACAGGTTGCCGTTATTTTAACATCACACTGTTTGACAAATTGTAGGAGCGCTGAGCCAATTCCTCCTGTCGCTCCATTAATAAGAATTTTTTGCCCAGGTTGAATATTTGTTTTGTGAATAAAAGTATAGGCATAATGGGCTCCTTCTAAGCCTGCGGCAGCTTGTTTATAATTTATGTTTTCCGGAATAAGGAATAAATCTTCTTCTGCCATAGTCATGTATTCAGCTTGTGATTCTGAGCCTGTATCTCTAAACCCAAATACATTATCACCAATACGGAAAGATTTGACATTTTTTCCAATAGCTACTACCTCGCCTGCAAAATCTGTCCCCAATATTATTTTTCTCGGTTTAAAGAAGCCTAAGACAAACCTCATTATAAATGGTTTAGCAGTAAGATTTGCACAATCTGTCCTATTGACTGTAGTCGCATGAACCTTAATTAATATCTCTTTGTCTTTCGGGATTGGCTTTTCAATATGCTCGATTTTTATCTGACTGGGCGGGCTATATCTTCTTCGTATTGATGCCTTCATTTTTTTTATTTTCATTTTAATGGAACAACCTAATTGATAGAAGGTAAAATATACTTTTCAAGTATATCAAACACTTTTACAGTAGCGGTGTAATTTCCACCTGTAAAAACAACCACGGTATTTAATTGAGGGAGTACCATGATTTCCTGTCCTCCCCAACCTAAAGCGCTATACATTTTTATTTCGTTCCCTGGTCTCGGGTATGATTTCAACCACCATGAATAGGAATAGCCATGACTTCCGGAAGCATGACCTGGTATGTCTATATTTATGTTATTTGAATATTGGGTGGTACATTTTTCAATCCATTGGTTAGATACAATCCGTTTTTCGTTAAAAATCCCATCATTTAAAAAAGTGGCACCAATTTTCACCATATCTCTTGGTGTTATGTTTATACCACCGCCTGCATAAATAACGCCATTCTCGTATCGTTCAGACCAGTTAGAGGAAGCAATTCCTAAGGGCTCAAATAGGTATTCTCTAGAAAACTCATCAATAGGGAGATTAGTGGCATGCTTAATAATTTCGCCTAAGAGGATCATGTTGCCACCAGAATAGGTAAAGCTTGTACCGGGGGCACTAACCAATGGATGTTCTAAAATGCAGCGGATAGGATCTTCACAATCAAAATTCAAGGAAATGAGGTCATTGTCCAAACTGCTAAGTAGAACATCCCACTCATTCCACTCCAGTCCAGAGGTCATAGTGAGCAGATGTTCTATTGTGATTTTATCCTTCCCGTTTGTATTTAAATTTTGATGCTCTGGTAAATAATCGAAAATGGATTGATGAACACTTTCGATAAATCCCTTATCAATTGCAATTCCGATGCAAGTTGAGGTTATGCTTTTGGTTGCAGACATAATAATATGCGGCATACCTTTATCCCATTCTACCCATTCACCATGATGGTCAGGAGCATCCCATTGGTATTTATACCCTGGAAAATATGCTTCAATCACAAGTTTGTTGTCTTTGAAAATGAGCATAGAGTGTACCTCATTATATTTCCCTCTAGATATTCTACGCAGTGCTTTTTTTAGTAGTGTGGAATCAATATCCACTTCTGCTAAAGAGCCAACATCAAGTCCATCATTGATATGCTCAGGTGGATGATAAAATCGATCAGGTCCACTTTTACAGCTTACTAATACTAATGAGAGGCCTAAAATGATTGTAATAGTGAATTCGAAGATTATCTTCATAAGTACTTTTATTTGATTATTTCAATGGCTACATTCCCTTTTTTTCGTCTCTTGTCAACATGCTCTCAGCTTTCTTTTTAATTTCATAGGTTAATTCTACCATCCCATCTTTAAAAGCTTTCACATCTATTAAATGTAATAATTGCTTCATTCCTATGTAGTCAAAGAATAATATTCCACCTCCCAAAATAACAGGCATGATTGAAATTACAATTTCGTCAGCTAGTTCTAAACGCATGAATTCTTTTGTCATCTTCGCTCCTCCAACCATCCATATATTTCTGTAATTAACTTTCAGTTGATTATTGACAAGCTGACTTAAATCTCCAGAATAAAATTGAACAGATTTTTTGTCACTTTTCAGCTTTCTGCTTGTCAATACAATGACTGGTACATCCCCATAAGGCCATCCCAGCTCTAATGCATGTTCATAAGTCTTAGACCCCATTAAATAACAATCTATACTTTTCAGGAATTCTGCAATGGCCTCTTCTGTTAATTCTGAACCTTTTTCATAATTGTCAACGGATTGCACCCATGATATGTCTCCATCCGCTTTTCCTATAAAGCCGTCAAGGCTTGCAACCATATGTATTGTTATCTTGGAAGAAGATTCAGTCATTTGTTATACCTAATTTGTATTTCAGTTTTGATGAACCTCAATCCTAATGGTTGATGAGGTTCTTTTTCTCCTCAGTATTTTTACGATACGGTTGATTATAATTTCCGATAAGTTCCATTCATATCCTTCAAAATCAGTTGTATTAACAAATTGAACGACAACCGTATTGATGTCCTTATGGTATTCTGCGAGACTTTGATAACCTGGAACTAGACCTCCATGGTCGAAGACGTAGGGATAGATTTCCTGTTCTCCTTCATCAAATACTGAACCATCGTTTAAGGCACGCAAGAATATACCTACATCCTCTGCTGTAGCTAACATACCATTTTCATTGGCCTTAAAATCTTCTTCAACGCCAACATAGTAGCCACTCATAACATCTTCTAAATTTACTTCGCTAAGTGAAAAAAATGTATTGTTCAGTTCGAGTGGTATCAAGATTTTCTCCTTTATATATTGTTGATGGCTATATCCTAATACGTTATCAATAATCTTGCGGAGCAACAAATAATTCGTGTTTGAATATTCATAGCCTTTATCTGGTTCAAAACTAGCTGGTAAATCAAGGGCAAATTCAAGGGCGTTTTTACTGTTTTTTTGTTCATCTTCCCAAAAAGCAGGATTATTGGTAAAGTTGGGAATTCCACTTCTATGTTTCACCATCATTTTCAAGGTGATATTTTCCGCATTTTCAATTCTGCTTACAAGTTCGGGAAAGTAATCAGCGAGTGTTTGATCTAAGGACAAACGTTTTTCTTTGACTAGTTTGGTGATAGAAACTGCGACATATAACTTGCTAATACTTGCAATTTTGAATAATGATTTCGGGTCGGCAGGTATTTTGTTTTTTCGGTCTTTCCAACCACCTGTAAAAAACGCTGGCGGTTTTCCTGCTTCGTCTATATAAACAATCATTCCATCAAACCCATAACCAATTGCTTCATTTACTTGCTCTTGAACGGTATCAGGTAGTGGTGAAATCCAAGCCTTTACCAAAATCCAAGGCACAAAGAACAAAGAAGATATGCTTGCAATAATAAATACTATCCTAAGTACCTGTCTAATTTTTTTTGTCATTTTATTTCAGGGCGATGTGTGTTTTTCAAATTGCTCAATGGTTTGCGCCAGCGATGTGGGGGTGTGTAAAAAGATGAAGTCGGGTAAGTAAATAGTCTCACTCCTTCCATCTACACTTTTTTGACACTGACAAAAGCCCATGCTAATCCCCTAAACCATTTTTTCAATTAATCAAAATCACCCTGCAAAGGTTTTTTTTCAATCTCTTTCAACCTTAAGTCTTCAGAGTCATCCAAAAGACTTTTCTCCTTACTGATGCGCTCCTGCAATTCCCTTTTTCGTTCCAATCTTTTAATTTCTTTTTCTAATTCTTCCTCTTCCCAATTAGAATTAATTCCTAGAAAATCCAAATGTTCAGTCCCGAACGTTTTGAAATAATGAGTCGCTAAACCTATGCCCCAGCTCAAGGCTACAATAATTACAGGAAGTATTTCACCGTTTTTTTCAAAATGCATAATGGCATAGAGCATTCCGACAGTAAATGCATAAGCTAATAAATGATAAAAGAATCCTTTCTTTGCTTGCACCCTTTTCTTTGCCTTTTTGTAGATATCTTCGTTTTTCATTTTTAATCTTTTTTTCTAGTATTCATTTTTCTTTAATGGATGTCAATGGTCTTATATATGCGGGGTGACCAGCTTTTACTGGGCATGACCGTCAGATACAATGTACAATCCCAAAGTAACAGCCTATCCCGCCGAAGGGAAACCGCTAGGCCGGGAAAGTATCATCAAAAAAGTGCTATTTTGCAGCCAATGCTCCTACTCTGCCTTTGCGAAGCTACGGCGAAGCAAGGCGCTGAGTCCTTCGCCAAAGGCTATGGCGTAAGTTTGACCTCCAAACATGCACTTAATAATATTTCACGATCAAGTTAGGTAAAAATGAAAAAAAAGTCCCAAAATCATCTGACAAATTCGACAATTTAATATCGACCACACCAGGGAATTGCATATCTTTCTCCGGATTTATTTGTTAAATGGAACTTTGATAATACGATAAGAACTGTAGCTTAATGTGGTCTTATTTTAGGGGAAGTGGACAGTAAAGTCAAACAAGCACCAAGCAATCAAGTATAGCCGTTATTGGCAATAGTATTTAATCTATATGCTTCAGCTCATTGATTTCAGAAATAATTTTTTTTGCGTTATCATTATTTGGGTTCAATTCAAGCGATTTTTTATAATTGATTAGAGCATTTGAGTAATCGTTATCAACAAAATATGCTTCACCTAAACTATCATAAGCGTTGCTGTTGTCTGGATATTCGGAAACCACTAATTTGAATATTTGTATCGCTTTTTTAGTTTCATTTTCATTTAAAAATTCGTACCCTAAATTGTTTAAAGCATCTGATAAGTTATCATGAACAGTGTAGTAGGTTTTATCTTCTTTTACGAATTCATTATAATTGGTTATAGCTTGATTTGGATTTGTAATAAATTCATCTTTGAGTAATGACACCAAGTTTCTCTTTGGATACATTAATAAATCGGTTTCTATCTTATCATAAAGCAATGCCCAGTCATTAAATGCTTTTTCAGATGTGCTGTTTGCAATTAAAATGAGGCCATATTTGCTGTCAGGACATATTAAAACAACACTTTGAATGCCATTTGAACTTCCTGTTTTCATATAATAAAAGCCTTCTTTTTCCGCAACATCAACATCCCAAAGGTATCCTAACTTATCATCATCATTGTTTTCAAATAGTTTTTTAGTTGATTCTTTAATTAAAGGATCATTACTTTCAAATTGAAATTTCATAAATTTAATCAAATCGGGTAAAGTCGATAACATACCTCCTCCGCCCCCAAGCAAAGGGCTTTTGGCTTTTGGAGCTAAGTTCCCATTCTCATTATAACCATCTACAAGATATTCACTTTGTTCTTTTCGACTATTTTGTAAGTAGGTGTTTTTCATGTCTAATTCAGTTAAAAATCTTGCTAGTATATTTTCAAATGAATCATTGTAAACTTGCTCTAAAATATAAGCTACTAATTCTGGTCCAATCGAGTTATAACGATAAAAAGTCCCTGGTTTTTTATCTAGTTCAATGGTATTTAGTTCTTGTAAAAAATCGTTTATATTATAGTCTAAGGGTCGGTTTTCATAATATCCGCTAGAGATTTTATTTTCAACGTCTTCTAGTTTTTCAGGCCTTTTGTTTTTAAACCCTAATGTATGTGTCAATAAATTTTTAATGGTTATAGGTGTCTCTTCAAATTCTAGATTTGGATAATCACCTTCTAAATAGGCTCTAATATCATCATCTAATGAGATTTTGCTTTCGAGTACAGCTTTTGCAGCAAGAGAGCCGACAAAAACTTTTGTAATAGATGCAATTTCATAAACAGAACGGTCGCTTGGTAAATCTTTCGAGTCTTTATGAATGTTGCCATAATAGTTGTGATAAACTTGCCCCTCTTTATATATCGCTATTGCCAACGAATTAATATTTCCTTTTTCTAATGTATTATCAGCATATTGGTCAATTAAGTTTGTCAATTGTTTAAAGGGAAGTTCTTCTGTTTCCTTAGAAGATTGGCAGCCACTAATTATTAAGGCAGCAAGGACAACTATTTTTTTCATTTTTTTCATTTTATCTAGTTAAGATATTATTGCCAATGCTCGGTACAAACGATGGTGGTGTCGTTTAGCGACACTAGCCGTTTTGCACTTTATTGGTGGTTCGTTTTCTTTCATTTTATCTATAATAAACCCTCAATAATTATACTCTAATTTATATAACTCTTCAACTGTTTTGGCATCAATCTCCCTGTCAAAAACCAACAAATCATCAATCCAGCCTTGAAAAGAATCATTATGTTGAATACCGTCTTTTCGAGGTTTAACTCCGATTACTGAATAGGCTACTTCTCCCCAATCTTTTGTTTCGAAGTTTCGAGTTAGCGCTCAAACCACTATTGCTTATTTGTTGTGTGTAGTTATTTTTTGATTTCATTTTTTATATCCACCAACTTCAATTCGTTATGATAGGCTTCAATTCTCGCGTGTGCAGTTCCGTCAACTAATAAGATAACGATCAACATTGCAATGGTTGTAATGCTAATTGCTCTCCAAGTTGGTGTATTCATAAATAGAATTAGTAATGCTGCTATAATAATTAGAATCGGAATTACCTTAAATACAACAGTGTATTCTTTTAAAGTACTTTCGGAACGTTCAATTTCTGACTTAAAAAAAGAAGGTGCATCAGCGTTAAACGCATTTTCAAATTGGGTAATCCTTGATTTATTTGTGAAAAATAGACCAAGTCCTATTGTCATAAGTAATAAACCCGCTACCAAGGTTGGAATGATGTAAGCCTTTGCTAAATTCGTCTTTCCCAACTGCCAAAACCCAATACTTGCGATTAAAAATAAAATTGCAAAAAGAATGAAGAAACGTGTTGAGAAGACTTCGGCTTTTGCCCATTCTGTGGCTAATTTTAATAATTCCATAGTTTAATTCAGTTTATATTTTTCTCTGTACTCGGTTGGACTTATACCTTCTTTCTTTTTGAATAATCTCGAAAAATAGGGTTGATATTCAAACCCCAATTCATAAGCCACTTCTGAAATACTCTTATTTGGTTGTAATAATATATTTTTTGCTTCATCGATTAAATGCAAGTGTAAATGTTCGGTTGTAGTTTTACCTGTTTCTTTCTTTAGAGTATCGCTTAAGTAACGTTGCGAAACCGATATTTTATCAGCTATTTGTTCTATACTTGGAATACCTTTTTCTTGCAATTGTCCGGATTCAAAATATTCAGTTAAATGCCGATTAAACCTTTCTAACAAATTGTTAGATAATTCTTTTCTATTTAAAAACTGTCTTTCATAGAAACGATTTGCATATTTCAACAACGTGTCCAATTGAGAAATAATGATTTCTTTACTAAAGGCATCTTGATTGTTTTGATATTCCATTTCAATATTTTCTACTATCGATTCTATTTGCTTTTCTTCTTTTGGTGAAAGATGTAATGCTTCATTAGTTGAATAAGAAAAGAAGCCATACTTCTTTATTTCTTGAGCTAATTTAGTTCCTTTCAGAAAATCTTCGTGAAAATTTATTGAAAAACCTTTTTGCTCAAAAACCACGCTATTATCCCATTGTAATACTTGTCTTGGTGCTATGAAAATCAAAGCACCATTGGTAAAATCATATTTGGTTCGTCCGTAGTTTAAATTCCCCTCAACATACTTTTTAAAACTAATGGAATAGCAATCATTTGTAATTGGTGGCGAACTTTCTCTTGGGCAAGGTAAGTAGCCATCACCTTTTGAGTTAAAAACACTCAACATAGGATGCTCTGGTCGAGGCAGCCCTAAATAATCTAAATACGATGATATTGTTTTAAAATGTTGCATACTACAAATTTAGATATTCCACTTTACACCTGTTTCTTTTTCGGAAAGATTCCAAAGTCTTTTAGCTACAGCTTTATCTTTTGCGTGTGGCTCTAATTTATGTTTTCCGACTGGACCTGTCCAATTGTTTCTTCCTGTTGGACCGTAAAAACCACTTTGGTCTAAATTTGGTTCTGTTGCACACATCAATTGTGGATAAGCACCTTTTTCAGCCGATTGTACAAATGGTGACAATTTCATCAGTTGCCAAACAAAGCGAGTCATTAAACTACCACTGGTTTTTATCAATGATGTTCGGGAAGCACCCGGATGACAAGCATACGCTTTCACATCAGACTTTCCGGCTTCATTTAAGCGCTCTTGTAATTCGTAAACACACATAATTTGTGCTAATTTACTTTGGCTATAAACTGCATTAGGACTATAGTTTTTATCCCAATTCATATCGTCAAACTGTATGGTTTTAATACCTAAATTATAACCCATACTACCTACAACAACTATACGTCCTTTTGATGCTTCAATTCGTGGGTAAATCAGAGCTTGTAGCAAGAAATTACCATAGTGGTTTACACCAAGCTGACTTTCAAAGCCATCAACAGTAAGTGTTTGTTTCGGTACTTGGGCAATCGCAGCATTACAAATTAGTGCATCGATTTGGGGTGCTGTTTTTAAAACTTCTTGTGCTGCTTTTTTAACAGAAGCTTGTTCTGCTAAATCCATTTTTATGGATGACACTTCTATATTATTTCCAAGTTCTTGTTTTAAAGCTGTAATAGTTTCTTGAGATTTTTTGGGGTTTCTATTTAGCATCACAACTTTTGCTCCTTTTGATAGCAATATTTTTGCTCCTTCAAATCCTGTTCCGCTTGTAGTACCTGTTATGACATATGTTTTGCCATTCAAATTTCCGATTCTATCAGGTGTCCAACCTTTTTCACCAAATTGATTTGTATTCATTTTGTCTATTTCTTAATGATTAAAAGAATAAGACAAAGGTCGGTTAGAAGTAGTCTTGTTTCCTTATACAGATTTTCGAATGTTGTATACTTTTTGGTTTGTCATAATTACACACACTCCTCAAAGGATTGTCTGCGCCCCACCACCAAAAATCAGCACCAGCAACCTGTTGCGCAAACATTTCAGCCCTTGACCGCCTACGCTGAAGATTCGACGATGAAGCATGGCCATAGCCTTACACTTGCGCTCGAAGCCTTTGGCTTGCGCCGAAGCTTTCTCCGGCGGCCGTAGCCTTTGGCGAAGGACTCAGCGAAGGAGCATGGCACAGACGCCCGGGGAACGGCGATGCAAATCCGACCTCCAAACAAGCACTCACATGCCCTGCTGCTATCTCACCATGTCATTTTGCCTATTTTCCCATTGCCGGCCAACCAGGCTGTATTCCCGGATGAGCTTAACCGCATCGTATAAAAGGAACTATCGCTTAATATAGTCCAGTTTTGGCCTCCATCGGAGGAGTAGGAAATGCCGGGAATGCCAGTGGCAAAAATTGCCTGGGCATTACTATTCGGAGCATATTGGACGGAAGAGCGATAACCAGGATCTTGTCCATCCGCAAGGAGTTGCCAGGTTTTTCCGCCATCCGTTGTCATGGCTTTGTTGGCGGTGTTTTGCGCCTGATTTTCCCAATCACCGCCGAAGATAATCCCCCGGTTTTGATCATAAAAAGCAGTGGTGAATATCCCCGTCATTTTACCGCCTTGAATGATCGGAGTATCAAAGACTTCCCAGGTTTTTCCCCGATCGGGGCTGTGAAACACTCTGGCTTTTCCTCCGCCACTGACAATCCAGGCCTGATCTCCAACCAAGGCAATGTTGGAATTTGAGGCGGCAAAGGCTGCTTCATTTTCTGCAGCTGGTGGCAATTGGCTGCAAGGTATTTTGGTCCAGGTATTTCCTCCGTCTTTTGTAAGGATAATTGATAAACATTCCTCCGTCGGGTCACCCATGGCGATCCCCTCTTGATCATCCCAAAAGGCAATTGCATCATAGAATGCTGCCGGATGATTTTCCTCGTAGGCGATCGTCCAATTTTTTCCTTTGTCTTCACTTTTGAATAAAAGGGCAGGAGCGCCCACGGCTAAGAGAAACACGGCATTGGAGGTCTTAGCAATGCCTCTAAATTCAAGATTGGCATTTTTATCACTTTGGATAGAGTCGATGGTCCAGGTCGTTCCTCCATCTTCGGTATAGCCAAATTGTCCCTTAGAGCCGCCAAACCAAAGCCTATTGTTATCAATCGCCGTAATAGCCCGAATACTGGAGGTCATTGGCCAGGTCTTGATTTGTATTTGCGCTTTATTAATCGGAGATGCTTGCTTTGTTTTGGGTGGTATTTTTTCACTACAACTGAGGCTTATGGTGAGCAAAAGAATAAAACAGCTGTACTTCATGGTTATGTCTTTGAACGAAAGATACCAAAAAGTAGCTGATATTAATTAAGTAGAAGGAGAGAACTCATTACTACCGGCTCTTTTAAGTGCCTAAGGGGGCCAGCGAAGAAAAAGTTGTCTGTGGCAAAAGTGCCGCATCAAATGGGTAAGTTATTCTTTATTGACCCCTAAGTCTATCCTCATGAGCCCAATCCCATTAAGTTAAGCATAGAAATGCCTAAGCGCATGTTTGGAGGTTAGCTTTTGGAAGCGGAAAGTGTCATTTTTTTGATGAAACAAGGCTTTTTTTGAAGTTCATACCCTGAGATAGAAAATTGCTAACCCATCAGAAATAATGCCGCTTTGGTATGCTTAACTTAACGGAGTTGATGCATTATTGTGGGCAGTTTTTATATCTAATTTTTTCCCAAATGCTAAATTCATTATTCTCTCATTTTTAGATAAACTTATATCAATATAATTATTTAGCAATTCTTCTAATTCTTGAAATTTTTCATTGATAAGTAAAACTTCTGATAACTCATTGGAATTGTTCGGGTTATTCACAATTAGTTTATTACTTCCAAATCTTAACTTTGTATTTCTATTTAAAAAATCTTGATATACAGATGAAAGATTAATATCTAGGTTTATCAAATGCTTGAACTCAGAAAACGATTTTAGCATATAGCTAATATTTTCGTTTTTCCCATCAATTATTTTAAAATGATTAGCTAGAAAGTTACGAATATAAGGAATTAGAATAATCCTATAATAAATCATGTCAGGTTCTTCAGCTAGTAATTCAATTAAGTTATAGTTCTCTTTGAAGTATTCATTTAGAAAAATACAAATTCTAGTTTTGGTGTCTTTATCAGTTTTAAGAATATATTTCGCAGCAAAATACTCTTGGAGACTTCTATGGCTATAAGAGTAATAATCCCCATCCTTAAACCAAATACAAATATTTTCAATTAAATCTTTAGTAATAGAACTACTATCTATTTCCAATATAGAATAACGTTTTTTTACTTCATTTAACACTACTCGTATATTTTCGTATGTGAATTCATACATTTGATGAAAATAAGTTATAAATGAATAAAGTTCCAATACACTTCTAAATTCATCTTCTGATAGCGAGGAATAAAATTCAGTTGTAAAATTAACTTTTGTTATGCTGTTGTGTTTTTCATATAGAGTTTGAAATACTTTGTCGTAAAATAAAGATTTCTTTTTTGGGAGTTTAGGATGATATTCAAATGTTATAACAAATAATGATAACAATAAAGGGTTTTGAAGAAATGTCAAATATGAAGTATTTTTTTTAAGTGAAATCTCATTAGTTATTCTTTCTCGTGTGAAAATATTATCTTTTAGTAATTTATTAATAAGAATTACTTGTTCATCTTTTGTTAATCCATTGATTTGTTTATTTGTGAATCCATCTAGATTTTCAATATTAGTAAACGGTCTTGAGGTAATTAAGTAATAATTGTTTCCATAGTTTTGAGAGAATTTTTTAATTTCAGAAGTTGCTCTAGATCTTGCCTCTTGATTAAGCTCATCGTAACCATCGAATATAAACAAAAAGCCACCGTTTGTAAGTGCTTTATCGATAATATTGACATCTGTAGCTAATTTATAATATTGGAAAACTTCACTAGAGATATATTTATTTATATCTCCTTTGAACTCTTCTCTGTTTAATTCTCTTAATTCAATTAATATGGGAATAGAATGTTTGCTCTTAATAGCTTCAATAACTACATGCTTTACAAGAGTTGACTTACCACTTCCTGCCGTTCCGAAAACAGTTATGCAATTCGATTTTTTAAAAATTGATTCACAAGTATCAGTTGCAATTTCATTTCTGGAATTTGATAGACTGTGCCTATGACTCACTTCTTTTAAACTTAATGGCATATAGAAATCATAAAGTGGAACAGGTTTTATTCTATGAAAAAATGATTTAGTAAGATAACTACTTTTGTAAATCATTAATTGATATTCAAGAATTCGATTATTAACTATTTGAAATAAGTTTTCAGTAACTCCTCCTAGTGTTTTTTTTAAGATATTGCTTATAAATGTTCCTGTTTCCTTTTCAAAGTTTTCAATCATTATTTTTAATTTTTATTGGTACTAACTCAAGGGAATAGCCTGCGCCCCACCACCAAAACCTGCACCAGCAATCCGTTGCGCAAACATTTCAGTCCTTGAGGGCCATAGTTTTTGGCGACGGCCTTTGAACAGTCTGTCCCGGATTCACATCGGGAATCCCGGTGCCAAAGGCTAGCAACGTATTCCTATAGGGGAAGCCATTTGTTACTATTGGCTCAGAGCATGTTTGGAGGTAGTCATTGATTCACTTACTGGTTTATGTGTTCAAGAATCTCCCTTTGGTCGATTTGGGCTGCAAATAACATCCTTAGCTAACCTTGAATTGCCCACTCCAAATTGATTCAAAATCCATAGGTCACAACCCAATCACCGGTCCCATGCAACACAGGCTTCTTGCTCGGACCTACTACGGATGGCATGAAGCCTTATTTATTGGATGCTGCCTTTTTTATTTATTTTCAAATTCATTCCAAAGCCTTACTATCAAGTCTTCGGCTTTTGGGATATCTTGAATTTTAGAAACGCCTTCACCAGCATACAAAACTAAAGCTTCAATATCACCAGTCATTCCTTTCTTGGGACTATTAATTGCGTACCGTTTTATTTCTCTTCCGCTTTCACTTTTGGACAATATATCATCTTCTCCTGGCTTATCACCAATCAATGGACAACCTGCAGCTTCCCAAGTTTGGAACGTACTATTTCTCAAAACACGATGCATAGCGTGCCAACCACCATTATTAAAACAATTTGTATATACAGTGCTGTTTTCATCTGCATCTACAAGACTTTGTTTGTAAATTTGATGATGATTACCTTCTACTGTTGCCACAAATCTACTTCCCATTACAACTCCAGCGGCACCAGTATTAATTGCCTTTCGAATATCATGTCCAGTTGAAATACCTCCTGATACAAGAATGGGAACATCACCCGAAGCTTCTATAATTTCAGGAAGAACCTTCTTGATAGATGAAGTGCCCTGAACGTGTCCTCCTGCCTCAATGCCCTGACAAATCATAAAATCAGGATCAAGAGACAATGCTTTTAATGCGTTAAGCTTACTTGTAACCTGAATACCAAACTTTGCATCAGCATCTTTTATCAGTTGTACCACTTCTCTACTAGGTAAGCCCCAAGAAAATTGAAAATTTCGACAACCACCTTTCAAAGCATTTGCAATTGTTTCAGGTGGCCAATGTAAAACGTAATTGGCGTAAAATTTACCATTAGTTCGTTCTGATAATCTAACAGAAGCTTCATATACAGATTCAGGTGAACTTCCCCAAAATTGCATAGCGCCCATTCCCCCACTTTTTGCAATTGCTACTGCCAACTCCTCACCTCCCGGGGCAGCTTGAAAAAATGGGTACTTAATGTTGAACGTGGATAGTAGTTTTTTGCTGTTTTCATTTAATTTGCCAAGTTCTTTTATTTCAGGTTTTGCCTTGGACTCATTACATGAAGTTGAAATAAAAGAAGTTGATAATGCGATACCTACCAAAGAGCTTTGTTTCACAAAATTTCTCCTAGAAGCCTTGTTTGAATTTTTATTTTCCATGTCAAAAGATTTTATTTTGGTTGCACCCAACTCAAAGGAATAGCCTGCGCCCCACTACCAAAACCTGCACCAGCAATCCGTTGCGCAAACATTTCAGTCCTTGAGGGCCATAGTTTTTGGCGACGGCCTTTGAACAGCCTGCCCGATTTCACATCGGGAATTCCGGTGCCAAAGGCTAGCAACGTATTCCTAAAGGAAAAGCCATTTTTTCTACTATTGGCTTAACCAAGCCCAATTTAAGTTTTTCCAGACAAATATGCTGCGGATCTTAATGCCGATTCTAGGATGAAGCAAAGTTCTCCCATATATTCTCTGTTTTATTGCCATTTTGCACCCATTTTCTTAAACTTGAAGCATAGCAGGTAAAATCTTCTTGAAAACATGCACTAAGCAAAAAACTGCCGTAATGCACAATCAAAGTCGGATAAGTGGTTTGGGTAGAAGGTCGATAAGGATTGTTCAACGTGAGTGTACCTGCAGGCCGACGTTTAGGAGGCTTATCAGGCAAACATTTTGGGCAACATGATTAAAGATTTGAGGTTAATTTATTATTCATTTATCTAATGGGGCATATCTTTCTTTTATTACATTAAAATGATGTATTTGATGGGCGGTAATAGTGAGTCCAATTGCAAAAAGGGGCATTTCGTATTCAAAAAATTTACAGTTTGTTTCAAGTATTTTCTTATTGAAGGATTCAAACATCATTATTGTTGATTGGCGTACAATTCGAAGTTCATTTACCAACTCTTCAATTGACAGTTCATCTGCATTTGAATTTTTGCCCATTATTTCTTGGTCATGTGCAACCGGGATGGTTCCTTCTCCACGAGCAAAAATTATAGCTCTAAAACACCAAATTCTTTCCCAATCAATGAGATGCTGTAATATTTTATGAATTGTCCATTTATCTTTTTCATAAGTTTTCAAACCAATTCTGTTTAATTGAGCAATATCAATGTCATTGATTTCTTTCAAACTTAGTTTAAGAGCCTCTGTGAGTTCAGTACCCTCATTTAGCTTATATACATATTCTAAAAACGCTGGATTCTCTTTCGCCTCTGATTTTTCCATTATTTATGTTTTTTTTTATTGTTAACGATGGGTTATACTTGACGTGCCAGCAAATTCTCCGAGAGCGTTGGCTTACAGCGAATTGGGAATGCTGACATGGCGTCGGGTAGGTCAGAAGCCTCACTCCTTCCTTCTACACTTTTTTGCTACTGGCAAAAGCTCCCACTAATCCCCTAAGAACCGTGCCTGCTAGTTTCCCAGCACATGGCTCCCACGGCTGAGCCGGAACAGGCAGGCCTACATAACGCCAACCTTTGTGGTCAACGCGGCAGCCACTACCGGGTTTTGATGAACTTGTACATGACAACCGGATGTAATCTTACAAGCGTTCACTTACGGTTACCTTTACCTTATGGTTCCTGCCAGTGGGCTATCCGGTCATAGATGGCGGGTTACCATTACCGTACGAGACTAACAGCATGGTATACTTTCCACCGACGCTTCTCCCCAGTTCATTACTAAACACGCAAGGTCGGTTGGGCATACGGAGGCGATATTCCGTAACTGGTAATCTGTTTTGGTGAATTCAGAAGATGTTTTATTCCCCTGATCCCGGTATTATATTTAGCGACTTCTTTCGTCGCACCGAATAGCCATTGTTCACAGGATTTTTAATTTTTTATCATTTTAATTGGCTTTGATTTACCATTTTTATTCTCCAAATAGCAAAAATAAATCCCCTGTGGAAATTTTATAACATCAATTCTTATGATTCTATTTTTGTTATAATTCCTTTCAATTTGATTCCAAATTACTACTTTCCCGAAATTATCCACAATAATTAAACGCAAGTCTTCTTCGCTTGAATCAATTTTAAATTTTGCGTAATCACTTACTGGATTATTAATTAATTCGAAGTTAATCAATTCCTTTTTTATCCTTTCTATAGAATTCGTTCCACTAACTTTAATTTCAATTTCCTTTACCGTTTCACTTATAGAATTGGTACAATCCCCATTTGGATTTGTTATTGTTTCGAATACTTTCGAAGTTAAAGTCACATTGTATTCTCCTTCTTGTAATTGCCCAATTAAAAAGGTATCAATTGATGGGCAGATTGTATCTAACGGACCTATAGCATAACAGCCAAAAATTTCAATTTCTTTATCCAATTCATTTATTAATATTTCAGAACTGCTTAATTCGCAACCGGCACTTGATGTTCTTATTTCACCGATTACCCGAACTGTATCTTCAATGGTCGGGAAAAACGGATTACTGTAAAGACTATCAATCCATGATGATTGCCCTGATAAATTCAATCCAAAAAATAGCATCCAAATAATTTGACTAAATTTTTTCATTTGTTTTTTTGTTGGTTGCCACTAACGCTCAGTGCAAACGATGGTGGCGCGTTTAGCGACACTAGCGTCGGGTAGGTCAAGGTCAGAAGCCTCACTCCTTCCTTCTACACTTTTTTGCTACTGGCAAAAGCTCACGCTAATCCCCTAAGAACCGTGCATGCTAGTTTCCCAGCACATGGCTCCCACGGCTGAGCCGGGACAGGCAAGCCTACATAACGCCAACCCTAATGGTCAACGCGGTAGCCACTACCGGGTTTTGATGAACTTGTACATGACAACCGGATGTAATAACACTAGATTTTTGGTCAACCATTTTCCTCCCAGATATTTGGGCCTCAGATGGTGTGCATTCCAACCCGTTTGTTCCGTTACTTTCTGCTGACAGGCTGGGCATAAGCCTTGCTGCCTTTTATAAAGATAAGTAATCATTCGTTTGCCTACCAGCTTTTGTTGCATTAATTGATCCGACCTTTGCAACATACTAACAAACCACTTAGGGGCCAGCGAAGAATAAGTTGTCTGTTTCAGGCGAGCTATTTTGTTACCAGCCTAGGCGTGCGCTGCGCGCTGAAGTGCTACGACACGCAAGCGCGAAAACCGCGCTTGGCCACTACTAAGCAAGGATTTGAGCAACAACGGCTGGTGACAAAAGAGCCGCATCAAGTGGGTAAGTTATTCTTCGCTGACCCCTTAGCACTCCCAGACTCAAAATCACCCCCGTC
>BQJU01000089.1 GCA_021604865.1 Saprospiraceae bacterium
ATGATTGGATCATTGAGTACAACCGATACCGACCCCATAAAGGAATCGGCTATTTATCGCCTGATCTGTTTGTCCAGTGGAACTTTGATAATAAAATTAAAAATGCAGCTTAATTTGGTCCTATTTTGTGGGAAGCCGACAATCCCCGAAGTAATATTTCAAGAAGGAAAGATAATTATACTCGATTTCCCTATCAAGAGTTATTTGGATTCAGGAATATACGCACAAGGGCTTTTTAAGTTACTCTTCCAGCAAGCTGTTGAGAGACGTGTATATCAACCTGAAAAAGATATTCCTGTATTTCTTTGGGTAGATGAGAGCCAAAACTTTCTTAACACCTACGATCAGATTTTTCAGACAACTGCGCGAAGTGCCGGAGTCAGCACTGTATTCATTACCCAAAACATCAGCAACTACTACGTGGCTATTGGTGGAAAAAACCCAGAGGCAAGGGTAAATAGCTTATTAGGTAATCTCTCTACTAAAATATTTCACAACAATAATGATTATGTAACCAATGAATGGGCTTCAAAACTCATTGGCAAAACGTGGAAGAATATAGAAAGTATGAATATTGGACAAACCCAATCATTTGGCCTTTCCAAACAATATCATTGGGAGGTAGAACCGAGTGAATTTAGTCGACTTCGCAAGGGAGGCGAAAATAATGATTTTGAGGTTGATGCAGTCATTGTCATGAGCGATGAAGTAGCTAGCGAGAAAAACTATTTATTTAGAACCTTCAAGCAAAAATAGATGCCATGATAAATAAAGACTATTCCAAAGAGCAATTACAGCCTTCTAGGCAAATACATCAAAGTGATCCTAGCAAGCAACCGATTCTATTACCATTCATAAAATTATATGGCTTTATCATAAGTGTTGGGGCAGTGCCTGTCCGCTTACTCTTTTTCAAGAATATCGGGGAACGCTCTATCTCTATGTTTTCTTTGCTAACCTCCCTCGGTGCCCATTTTGGCTTTGTTTACTTGTATGGAATGACATATACTGCCCTGACTAGTACTGGTGTTTTCTTTTTCACTTATGGAAGAGGCAACTTGTTTCCTGATATTCTTAACGAATGGCATGCTATTTTTTACTACGGTAGTATTCTGCTGATTAATGGGGTCTCGATTTATTTTATTAGAGTTTTTGTATACGAAGGATATTTGCTGATCAGAAAGAAAACTTCTCTTCCTGTACATCTCATTCGTGAGAAAAGCTCTTATTATCGTGGTGACCCTAGGTTTTCTAACCCAGAAGAATATATAGGTAAGGTTAAACGAACTTTTGCTGGCAAACAACTCATTGATGAAGACCGCTTTAGAATTTTCATAGAACCGCAAACAATAATGGGTTTAGGAATAATAGTTATGCTGCTGTTTATCATTTTAGCAGTTTTTGTGGTTCGCCTAAGTGATGGCTTGTTTTTGAGGTGGATAGTTATCTTTCTACTATCTTACAGCACTACAGGCATATTAGTCTTTTTGGGAGGGGTTTGCCTTGCTCTCGAAGAATATGGTATTGCGCAACGAATACGATACGCCGCATTAGATATGATTGATGGTAAACTTGATATGAAAAAAATACTCGAAGTAAGAAAAGATATTGAATCAGAAAGCAACAAAAAGAGAATAGATGCCAAGAGAGTGTATTATCCAACTGTAAAAATTCACTAGAAGTTATGAATATGATTAATAGGTTTATTCATCTCATTTTTGGGCGGCCAAAATCTTCCAATTCTTCCAAAATTGCTCCATTACCCACAGGTGTTTACACTCAAGCTACGGAGAATGAATATTCATCTGCTTTTGAAAAGCACATTCCTCTTTTGAGGTATTTTGTAAGCAATGCAAGATATGAGATTAGACTTTTTGCTAAAGCAAAAACCGTAGAAATAGTGCAGCAAGCAGTTTCGTTCTTGGAGGAAAAGAGCTTTATTCAAGAACATAAAAAGTTTTTAAAAAAGGTATATGAGGAAACCTGCGATAACAAGCAGTACTATCATAACAAATTTGGTGCAAAATCTTATCTAGCTTGGTTTGCAGGACAATTATTTAGCCGATTTAGCTATACAGTGGGCCTAATTCCGAATGAGTCTGAAGAAAAAGAAAATTTCCGTAGAAAGTTAGAGAACGATAGGGTATTTCAAAAAATCAAACAGGATTTTGAAAGGGAAGGCACTGTATTTTTAGACAATGAAAAACCCTGGTTTTATTCAAAATACTTCGATCAGTTAAATGAATCGATAAACATACTCCTGCAGTTGTGTAAACAGTATGGTACTATTGGTGAAATTGAAAGCTACATACAGTCTTCTAATAGACCTTATTTGTATGAGTTTGAGCATAGATATCTAGGTCATTTTACGAATGAGTTGCTACTCAATTATCAATCAAATAATTACGAACTAGATTATGATTTCTTAAATACTTTTTATGTCCAAGATAAAAGATTTCACCTTAAGAATGGCCAAGTCATATATCTTGGGTTTCCAAAATGGCTCCAATCCTTAACGGTTTATCTCGTACTGTTATGTGATTACTATTTTTCGAACGAAAAATGGCCCCTAGGTGCTAGTTTTAGATTTGCTATAGACAATATCTTTTCTACGTCTAATCATGAGGAAATTTACATTGTTAAGCAATTATTGCAGACACTTTATGCATTTGGCATGCCAAGAAGTGAAACATTTAATCTAGAATCTCACTACTATTACCTTGAAAAAGATATTGATATTTTGGATTATGACCCGATTGCTGTTCTAGTTGAAGTATATCCGGTGTTTCTGTCAAATAGTATCTCCTTAGATACAATAAACTCAATTGTTTACTATGAACCTTCAAAAATTCGTGAATTACAGATAAATAGAGAATCTTTTTGATTTTTTGTTAATGATTTATTAATCTTTTTATGATACTATATGGCCTTGAGAATTTAAATGAGGTCAATATGTCAGAGCAAAATAAACCCTTAACCAAGAAGGACTTATTAGAATATATTTACTATACACACCTTACGCAGGTTCCGCAATCTGAAGTTGATCTTTTTTACAAGAGAATAGGTGAAAGTCAAGAAAGAGATTCCGCTGCTAGCGTGATTGTGGAGTCTTTGGATGAGGCTTCAAAAAGAGATCTTTCAGATAGAATACAAGACTTTGTCGGTCTAAAGATGAAAGAATCTAAATATAGAAACTTGGGAACACTTTCTAACACACGTAAACCACGGTATGAGAAGGTAGCAGTAGATTATAAAGATGAGATTCTTGCAATGCTTGAACAAGCATACGGTGATAAAATCGATGCCATGCTAGAGAATGGCATCCATGTTCCTGTCTTACCGGAAATAAAGAGAATACTTAACCCAGATACAAAAAGAGTCTCTAGTTTTAGCTTGAGCTCTTTACAGCAAGGCATTCAAGGCACATTAAAAACTATTCAGGAAAAAATAACTGATATAGGACAATCTTTTGGCCGTGGGGCATAATGTCAATTGCTAAGAATATCATTAATCAAAATACTGCCGTCTTAGAACTGATAAAGGAAACAGAACCAGATGGGACTTTAGCTTATTTTTATGTCCTCTTCACAGCAGATGTTTTTGAAATCGTAAAAGAAAAGCTGGGTAAAGAAAAAGTTGATTTTTCTGAGTATGGCATCATAATTCATCATGGAACGGGCGAACCTGATGAAGATTCCGAAAGGCTAGCTCTAGAGAAACTAAAAGATTTGAAGAAGTAAAGTCAATCCATATCCATATCCATACCATCTTCCTGATCTTCATAGTCTATCATGTCCAAGTCAAAAGACTCTATTGTAAAGGGAACATCTTTGTCGGTGCTAAATTCATCCAATTGGTTAAATAAATTCTGTACTTCTGGTACCTCGGCCAAATCAATAGGTTCTTCGCTAGATACCTTTTGCAGCGGAATGTCAATTGGGGGGGATTCGTTTTCGATTATGACATCTTTATTCGGACTGTTTTCAAGTAGAGGATCGATTGGTACATTGGATTTTTCCTCCCATTCTTTTAATAACCTTTGCTCAGTTTCTTCATCTATAGTTGATTCCGGGTAGAAAAAACCAATGGTGCTACTTATTGGCCCTAGAACTCGTGTAGCATTTCCTAAAACTTTTGCAATATCATCTACATAAGGAGAGGCCTTTCTAAATAGATTATCTGCTTTATCTACTAGTTCGTCTACCTTATCAAGTAACTTCTCTTTTTTAGAAGGTTCTATTTCTGGTGACTTGGTTATCCGATTTTCATGCTCTTTCAGAGCATTCCGATCCCTTTCTAATTCTGCATCAGCCAAGTTCCTTTCATGAGCATCACGATCATATTCTGGATGAGTATCTTTAACACCCCCTGCGTCTTTATGCTTCCCTTCCTTATCCAACCCCTTATGTTTATCGCCTTCTAACTCGGTCTCAGGAACTTCAGTTTGACGAGAAGTTGCTGCTGATTTTAACTTGCCCAGGGTACGGCCATGTTGTTTGTCAACATCATCATTGACCGGAACATTATCACCAGTTTGGTCTACCCAATTACTTGGCTTATCATCATTGCCCATAGAACCGCTTTATGATATAATGAATAGTGCAAAATACGAAAAAAAGTGGATGAAACCATGATTACTGATATAGCTTTAATCCCAATTCGAGATAGAGCCGAAGCGGGTGACCCGGAAGCTCAAAGGCAAATGGCTATTGCTTATGCAGATAGAGTTGGTGTGGTCAGAAATGGCGATGATGAGCTTCTTCGCTATTCCTTAATGCTTGCTGAACATCATCCTGATACTATTCCTATAGTCAGTTACGGTTCGCTACTAGCTAGTATTGGCGATATGCTAATGCGTAAAGAGGAGTACTATGAAGCTATAGAATGGTATCGCCGCTCAAAAGACTATATTATGAAAACCTATTTAACCCACGTTGCCCTTGACTTAATCAAACATCTAGGCATCAAAGAATCCATGCACAGGGCAATTGTAGAAAACCTCAAATCGTATCAACAAAGATAGTTGGCTGATGATTTAGATTTCAGCTGCTAGTGTGTTCCAAAGTTATCGTATTGGATCATTCTTCCCTTTTTCAGCTACACTAAGATACATCTTGTTTCACCCTCTGCAAGGTATGCTTCGTCTTAGATCAGCAATTTTTTGGGACAAGCCGCAATAAATGGCTGTTCTATCCTTGCACAGGGTTCACCTTCACTGATTCTAGGTTCCGCAAAAAGGGCAGATGCCCAATTACTAACTTAAAAAATTGGAACCATGACAAATCAGAAAAATTCATCATCAGAAACTTACCAAATCTACATCGCTTCTTTATCCGACTATAATGCTGGAATCCTTCACGGAAAATGGATCGATGTCGAAGGTCTTACCACTGACGAGATTCAAGAAGAAATCAACAAAATCCTTGCCACCAGCCCTTATGCTGAAAAATACGGTGAAGTAGCTGAAGAATGGGCAATCCACGATTTTGAACTAGGAGGTATCCGCATCGCCGAATATGAAAGTCTGGATACTATCGTCAGCATAGTAGAAGCACTAGCCGAACACGGTGAAGCCTTCGCGATCTATTATAATGATGTCAGTGACCTTGAAACTGCAATTTCAAACTTTGAAAATGCTTACCAAGGAGAGTATGACTCATTCCTCGACTATGCTACACAGACTTTTGATGAACTATACGTACACTCCATTCCTAAGAATCTCCGTTACTACATTGACTATAATGCATTTTCACGTGACCTTGAAGCTGAAGGCTATTTCATCGAAGATGGTTATGTATTCCGTCCTGTTTAGGACGGATTTCTAGGATGATTATGACTTATAAACGGAAATCTTTTGCACTATAATGGCTAGAGGGATAAAAGGTAAGAATTGATCTATAGCTTAGATTGTAGGTGATTCAACATGAAACCGCATTTTACCCCTTCTTAATAGAACAGAAGCTTTGCACATTAGTAATCAGGAGCAGGTTTCATTTTTTTGTATATGGGAAAGGTTAACGCAATATTGTGAGAATAATAAGAGAAATAACCATCTCTCAAGGCTTTTCCATTTGAGTTTAAGGCACCAAATTCAGCCCTCAAAGAATACATGATACTAGTATGATTTAGATCAATATTGGCGACGGCCCTAGCTCTTAAGGTGTAGGCATCAAACTCATAATTGGTATATGAAATATTACTTGCATCGGTAGGTATAGGAGTGTCATACGTTGCTATAGACCTAAGGTTTACTCCTGGTCCTGCTAGGAATGAAATATTCAAACCAGTAGGTCTGTTGGCACCAAGTGCTCTATATGTTTTTCCTAATTCTAGCCCAAAACTTCTGTAACTATACCCTTGATTTAAAGGGAAATTTTCATCGAATGTTGGTCTATATATGATAGGTGACTGATTATAACTCAAGCACAGATCATAACCGAAGCGATACCCTTTTTTACTGACTTTATTCTTGTAATGCAGTTGGTTATATAGCTCAAAGGAGTATGCTTTATGAGACGCACTTATTCCCGAGTAAGACTCAGTTGGAACTCTTGAATTGGAGTAGTTTCTTCCGTTGAATTCAATTGGCTTAAAAATGAACGGAGTTGAGAATGATGCAGATAATTTATATCGTGGATATAAATCTATGAATTTGACTAGGTTATAATAGCCATACTGTTCTTCGTATGCATACTTGTAGAGACAAGTTTTTATGTAATCCATAATGTCTTGCTTCTCTTTTTCTTCCAGTGCATGTGAGCTTTCTATTGATCTCACAGTTGCATATGCACCAGCTATCAGCGGTTTAACTAAAGGTGATGTTTTATCATCAAGTAGCATGAGTACTCTAAATCCCCATTTATCTGCACTTCTAAGAAGAATTTCTTCTAGGTCATCGCTGGTTGCTATAATTTCTATAGTTTCATAAGTTCTAATTACATCATGAATTCTCCCTTTCGTAAAGTAACCGTCAAGTACTACAAATAGGCCCTTCCAATAGGGTCTCATTCTGGCTCTAAACTCCGCTTCGCGTAGAGCCCTTTCAACGCGTTCTTTATCCATTGAAAGAGCTTCATTGTCATAAATAGCCCTAATCTTATACCTGTTAATATTATTTTTTGTTATCGCTAAATCTATTGTACGAGTTGCCTCAGCAGGTATAGTGAATTTTTGAATAACTATTCCATCTTCTTCTAAGAGATAGGTGTAGCTAAATTTTGTTCCGTTCGTAACCCTGAAATTGCTTTTACCTGATCTGATTGATAAAGCATCTTTTTGAGAGAAGCTAGATGTAATTGAAAAACCAGTTAATATCAGAGTAATACCGAGTGCAGTGTATAAGTTCTTCATAAAAAAGTTTTTTTTGGTATTGCGATAATTACTCTAAAGCTAATGTTTTAGACTTTTATTTAATTTTATACGGATTCTCATTTTTTACGGACGAAAAGCCTTATTCTTTATTTGATGATAAAATATCTAGTTAAGAGAATTTATGTTTATTCATGAGCAAAAAACTATTTGCCTCCAAGTAGCCAAAAGGAAAAGATAGATTATTTATTATTAATGACCACTACTATGTGTCCGCAAAAACGAGGATTATTCAAACAACCCTTTGGCATACTCAAGCACAAAGGAAGGCATCTTTCTAACTCCCAAGTTATCGATTCTTCCTTCAAAAAAATGGCTAAATGACATATAGGAGTCCATAGTCTTCTGCGTCAACTCCTCATAATCTCGACAGGAAGATTTATCAAAGTTTATCATTGCATGATATTCATCGATAATATCTTCAATTTTAACCTGTTCTCTAGCTGTTAGAAACTCTTGATGAGTAAGGAATGTATCTATATTTATTAGGGTTAAGGGCTTTATACGGTCAATATCAACTTTATCCTTTATATTTTCTAACTCTTTCATAAACCAGCTATTAACCAACCTCTGGACTCCCATAGCATCGAATTGACGGTCGTGGGTGATCAGGATTGGATAGATGACTATTAATTCAGGATTATAGTATCCATCGCATTTGGAATAGTATCTTTCAAACAAGCGCTTGATATTCTCAATTATCTGCAATACAGCCTTTGCTTCAATCTTTCCATTCGACTTTGTGATTTTGTAGAATTTTTCACAAAGTGCCTTATTAAGTATGTCCCAGTTTCTAGATTGTTTTTCATCACCTTTGAGAACAACATCCTTGCTCTCAAACAGGAATATTTTACTGGTACATCTCACATAATAGTCAGGCTCACCCTCATATCCGAAAGCCCTAAAGTCTTCACCAGATTTTTGTACCCAATATGAAGGGAAGGACTTTTCAATGACACGGTATAATAAAGTTTGCTCAGAAAATAGATCACAATGGTCTGCTCTAAAATCTTTGAGCTGAAACTGTTTCGGAATCTCTCGATTAATTTTTAAACTGAATAGAAATTGAATACTTTTAAAGATTTTTTCCACAAGGAAAAGGGTGAAGATAACCCTGTAGTGACCTTCTCCGATTTTTATTAGAGGCTGAGACCTTAGTGTAATGAAATCTTTCATTGAGTGGCTATCTTCATCAGATAGAATTAAGGTATCCCAAAAAGCGCAATTCCTTTCATAGTTATCATCATGAACAACTACAATATCATAAAAGGATTTAGGTTCTGATGCAACATTAGGTAAAACAACTGCTAAATAGTTTTTTAGCCATGTTTGCCAACTATCACAGTCAAACATTTCGAGGAAGTATTCTAAATGAGGGTTAAGTTCCTTCCGTCTCTCCAAGTATTTAAAGAATTCAATTGATTTTACGATTTGAGGGATTAATACATCTGCTATCTTGTAGTTCATTAGGTCACTATCGTGAAAACCCATTGTTACTATCAAAGCGATGAATCGCTCTTCGGCATCGCTTTCCGGTGGGAGATATTTATATCCATCCTCTTCATTTTTTTTCTGCTCTACATTTAGAAGTGAATAGGCCTTTAATAAGTTTATTTCAAGATCTTCATCGGAAATGGACGTAGCTTCATCAAAGAAATGGGTTAAGACATATTCCACAAGTTTAAGGCTGCTTATAATATGTGCAATTCCTTCAGAAGGTGAAATCTTCGCCAAGATCTCATTCTTTATTCCTTGATTAGCAGGACAAAACCATTTTTCAATCAATTTATCTGCAGAAAAAAGCTCATGGTCGGGATTAGCTGCATTCACTAGAAAGGTAATTGCTTTGAAAATATCCTCTTTGCCCATTCCTTCGAAGTAATCTTCAAAATCCTTTGGGTTACCATCAAAAATATCTTCATATCCTAGTCTCCTATTAATGCTTGAATTCATGATTCACTTCTTTTTTGTGAATGAAGAGTTTGTGAATACCTTATATAATAACCTCCGTTTTTTCATACCACTCCTCCTCACCCCCCAATTTCTCATTTTCTTTTCAAAAGCAGTACAAAAACTGGTTTTAAAAATCAAGGTCTGATAAAAGGGCATATGAACCCTTTTAGGAGACCATTTTGAAAATCGGTTACGCCAGAGTCAGTACGAAGGATCAAAATCTTGAAATGCAGAAAGATGCGCTAGAGAAAGAAGGATGCAAAATCATCTTTGAAGAAAAGATAAGTGGTGGAAAATCGGATCGGATTGAACTTCGAAAAATGATTGATCAACTCCGAGAGAGAGACAGTGTGATCATTTGGAAACTGGACAGGTTGGGTAGGTCTTTGCGTGACCTGGTCAATTTGGTTTCTGAAATTCAGGGTAAAGGGGCCGGTCTAAAATCTCTCCATGATGCGATTGATACCACAACGCCTCAAGGGAAGCTGACGTTTCATTTGTTTGCTGCACTGGCTGAATTTGAGCGGGATATTATTAGTGAGCGGACAAAAGCGGGATTGGAATCTGCTCGGGCTAGAGGGCGGAAAGGGGGACGACCAAAGGGATTGTCGAAGGAGGCTAAGGCTAAGGCCATTATTGTAAAGTCCTTATATAGTCAAAGACAGATGTCAGTAACTGAAATTTGTAAACACCTAACTATAGCTAGGTGTACATTTTACAGCTATTTGAGGCATGAAATTTCCTGATACTATACTTGTAAGGTAAGCGTATTTTACTGCGGATACTAGAAATATCTTTCTATTGGGAGGTATGATAATAACCACTAAAATAGCTCCTTTAAAAAGGTTGCTATTTCCACAATAACATAAATTGCTAATCCAAATATCATTTGAACCCAGCCTTCATGCCAACCGACATAGATGGGAATGATCAGCACTAAAAGACTAAAGAAATATGCTGTATCAACGAAGGTCATCGGTGTCTCTCCTTTACCTTCATAGTATATTGCATCTTTATATTTTTTTCTAGTGGCCCTAGTAGACCAGAAAATTACAGCAGGAATAATAAAATAGAAAATAATGAAGTAGGTGAGACCAAGATATTTGAGAAGAGTATAACTATTAGTTCCTTCATAGGAATTAGGGATCCATTCAAAAAGAAAAAATTCTAAAGAGATGATGTCTGAAAGGTTTTTTGCTGCTAAGAAAGCCTCATTTCCTCCAGCCAACCCTGTGAAGAATAGGAGTATATTTGGGTAAAATTTTAATACCCCAAAGAAAATTAGAGCTTTGGCCGCAAAATTCGTATTCAGAAACTCTGATTCGTTTCTTTTTACCCAGTCAGCTATAATTCCCAAAAAGAAAGGCGCTATTGACAGTACTATCCTCCAGAAAGTCCAATTTTCAGTATTGAAGTAGCCTATGAATTCTCCACTACCGATTTCAATCAAAAAATCAATGAAAATACTTGTAATAGAGACAGCTAGTCCGGCTAAAGTATAAAGTTTTCTTTTTCCATAACCAAACAAGAATATATGGATACGGAAGATGGTTCTAAGAAATAGGGAATCAGAATTTTTTAAATCATTCTTAGCTTGGCGTTCTTTGGTGTCGAAGTTTTTTTGTGCCTGAATTGCTCTTAAAAAAAAGAACATACCAATTCCTATAGCTAACAGGCCTACACCAGAGAGTAAGCGGAGGCTTTGTGAACCATCGGCAACAAACAAGAGCAGAACTAAAATGAGAAGATAGGAACCTATAAATAATACTAGTGAAATGATCGTATCTAAAATCTCTTGAATGAAGCTCCCAAAACAACCAAGTTGTTGCCTTTCGGTATGATCAGAGTTTGCAAGTGATGGCATTAATCAGGTTTTAGATGTGAAAGTCAGTAACAATAACCAAAGTGTTTTTCTGGAGGCATTAATACGTTTGAAAACCCTTCAGTATGCTTGCGTTGATGTAAAATAAAAAAAGCGGAACCTAAAACAACTAACAACATTACATTTACAATTTAGTATTAAATCTTTTTCAGGACAAATGACGGTTGTTGAAACCTGCAGGCATTTAAGATCTCAAATTCACCATTAGAATATCCACTTGTCATCTTGATTATCATCAACAAATTCGTCTTCACGATCCTTGTAGTAATCAGGAGGTAGTTCAATTGTCATCCATCGAGATATTCTGAGATATTCATCTTTTACAAAGTACTTCCCCCTAAATTGATAAATGGCTTTTTCATACTGACTAATTATCAGAACGACGTCACTATTTGTTGGTAATTCAGAATCGTCTAGAACATCTAAGAACGGATATGACGGTTCATGCTTCATTATTTCATTTAAGGGTTTTAACACTCTATTGACCATCATGACCTTTCTTGGATTTAAGGCTTCGTCAGGTTTTTTTCTCGATAACAGATCCAATTCCTTCTTCTGCGCTGCCAGCATAGCCATCAATACAAAATATTGTTTTACCTCTTTTTCACTTGGTAATTGCTGTTCTTCTTCTGCCATAAAATTAATTGTTTTATATCAAAAAAAATATCAATCCATTGGTTTTGATGTCCTTATTTTTGATTTCTCCCCATTGACAACCCAATACCAATTACCATCTGAATATTTGATATTGTTTCGCTTGAATTTTTCCAGGCTTTTCAGGTAATTTGCAAAGATAAAGACTACATCACTGTTAGTGGGCATTTCATCTACATTAAAAGCCTCAAAATCATCTGGGAAAGGCATAAATTCTTTACCTATGAGATTATTTGCCCGTTCAATAATTCCGTTTATGAATTTTAGTTTAAACTTATTTACAGCATCCTCTGGTTTTTTTTTTGAAAGAATACTTATTTCATCATAAGCACTTTTTACTTGGGGTTGAAGCTTATTAAATTCTTCTATGTTTTTCTCAGTCATATCGTTTTATTTTGCTGTTTTAGAAATTAGGATGGACAATCCCTCTTGAATTGGACATATTTTTTGTTAATGACATCAATGGGACTTCTTTGCTTGCTTTCAAATACCTGACACATAAATTTTAAATCTTGGTCGTCCAGTATAAGAATACATTTTCTTTGCCCCGACCAAAGGTCAATGGTGTTTTTATAAACATTCTTAGGCGGCCTATTCCTTGTAAAGATAATTCCAAAGCTCCCAAATTCAGTTGATAAATATCGATTCAGTTGATTGATATGGGTTGTATTCAATTGTAGAACATTTTTCAATTCAAACACAATCTGTTTGGAACCATAAGATTCAAATATAACATTTAGTAAGGGATGGGAAGTATTGTTGTAAAAGATGAGGTCTCTGATCAGTATCCCGGAATCGGTCCGGCTTTGCGGTTGTGCAAAATCTAGCTCTGGATATAGCATGGATGCCAAAAGAGGGCACAAATATTTTTCATAGTCCTGATCTGCGTTATCCGTCTTTCCAGTAGGAAGTTTTAATATGGCATCCTTTTTTCTTTTGGCTGATAATACTGGAATCTGTGTAAAGAGCGGGTCATTTTTACAATCTTTGTGTGTGCGCTGTTTTAAAGCAACATATGTTTGTACTTGATCGTAATTTCTCCTGTTGTAATCGAGAAGCTCTACCCTATCGATCGTTCTACCCTGAATCAACTTTTGGGAATCCGCAAGATAGTTTTTGAAATAATCGTCAAAGTTTATCCATGGTACAAACCTAAGCCATCTTTTAGGAACTAAAAGAATAGCGTTTTTCGAATGGGGATGAACAGGTAGATTTGTTTGCTCCTGAATAATTTTATATTTTTTGGCATCAAAAAAGCTTATGTCTATTTTCTCAGTGGGTATTCCGTAGCGCCTACAATTTTGGATCGTATAATCAATCAAAAATGATTTGATTATATTGCATGCGATATCACTGACCCTATCTTTTGAAAATCCATTAACAAGGAGTTGAATCTGTTCAAAATGAGTAAATCCTTGTTTTTGTATCTGGGGAATATCCCTGAAAGACGAAAGAGCTTTATGAGCGAGGGCTTTTCCTATTTTTTTGCCTTGTTTTGTTTTTGAGTTCCCAAGCCCAACTTCATCACACTCAGATAAGTTAATTAAGATATCAATCGCTTCATATTCATCTTTTTGAAAAAGATATCCGAGATAGTTGAAAGAGTTAGTGACTGTTGTATGCAAGCTATTGTCCTGCTGAGATGGGCTCTTCCATAAAAGGAATGGATCTAGATAAAGTGGAATATCTTCATCTAAGAAAGGTATGGCAAAATCCGCACTTTCTTGAGTAAACGGCAGCCTATGGAAATCATTCAATCGTGGCCTAACAATCATAGGGAATATTATTGTACAAAAATATAAAAAATAACCTGATTTAATTATGTAACAAAGTTAATTCGGTTTATCCTCTAGATTTGTGCTTCAGGGTCAAATTCTGGCTCTTGGAAAATTTCCCCTTAATTTTATAGGAGAAAAGTGCAATTCTAGGGCTGAAATATTTATTTTCTTGGATCAAGTCTATAATTTTGCTAAGAGCAATATGAATATTATGTGGGGAATTTCTATAGGAATTTGAAAGGAGAGAGGAGATTGAATCTACTGCACCCGTCCCAACCACTCCTCAGGATTCCGCTTCTGATGAAACACCGAATACACCAAAACCTGATCATCAATCACTTCATAATAAACCGTAAACGGAAACTTTCTAAGCGGAGCTTTGCGGATGGTCTCAAAGTCTTGGGGGTAGAGATTTGGGTTGTCCAGAATTTGCAGGAAGAGATCATCAAGGGAGCGAAAGAATAGATCTCCTAATCCGGATTTACGACTTTCATAGAATTGATAAGCTTCCCTGACTTCTTCTCTGGCCAGGGGGTGAAAACCGAGGGTATGATTAGCCATTGGAAGCTTTGGCGTAGGTTTTTACATCATCCCAGCTATGCGTGCCGGTTTTGCCCGACTTCATTTCTCCAGCCCGCTTCAGCATTTCGGCTTTCAGCCAGTCAGGTGTTTCAAACTCACCTTCTTCCATATCCTTCATCACCTCGATACCGTACTGGATGACATCCAGCAGTTCAGCCCGGTTAAGCTTGGATAATTCTGATTTTAGAACGTCGATGCTCATTTGCCAAATTGATTAATTAGACCCTAAATATACCACTATTGGCGCTTACTTACAATAACAAAGTAGGGGATGCATAGGTTTTCCAGTGTTTTCCGTGAGTTGCATTCAACTGGGTTTTCTATTTTTCTCTTCTCACCAGCCAATAAAAATGCGGATACCCAGACGTTTCCGAGTATCCGCTTCAATAGCTTACTAATACATCATACCATAGAGGTATCCCGTTGCCCTATGCGTATTAGTTAGAGCATCATACAAAGTATCTTCGTTGAAATGGTTTGTCTTAAAAGAAGGGAATGGTAGCAAATGGTAAAGCAAGGTCGAAATCGCACCTACCGGATTGTCCTTCCCTTCGAATGGCAGCTTTTAGCTACCTGGCTTATCTTTTTTGTCGAGATTGTAGAATTTCCTGAGAATAGCATTGATGATGTAAGAAACAGAACGATCCTGACCATCTGCATCCTCGCTCACCTTTTCAAGGGCTTCCTTGTCCAGGTAGATGGTCTTTTTTAATCCCTTCTGGTTGTTCTCATTTTCTTTTTTGCTATCGCTCATTATTCAGGCAGGTATATTCACATTAATCAGCGAATATACAAAACCTACCGCATCTGCTGCATCAGATAGCGTAAACAATCTTGCCCTCTTAATAATGTAAAGATATATATTTATCGGATATTATCGTACATTATCGGATAAATTTTTCAATTCACCGAATTCCGACACATTCATTAGCCGGAATTGACGCTAGACTTGATTTGCTTTATTGAGCCATCCAAATAGGTATAAAAACTATCATACATGCTCCAATTACAAATAAGAAGGTAATAGCTATCAGAACGATTGCTGTAGTGCGGTTATCTAAGCCTTTGACCGCAATTTTGACACGGCGACGCCATTCAATGACGAGTTCTGTTGTTCGCATTGTACAAATTTTATCGATTAAAAAATGGAAGGAAAAGAAACTGAAAAAGGGTATTAATAGAATGAATTTTTTCTTGGAATTCCTTCTTCGCTCTTCAAAGATATGCTAAAAATCAATAAAAATAAAGTAGCATTGTTCTTTGATTATCAGCTTGTTCAGTTCGGTGTTAATTACAGGATATCTCAAAAAAACGGGCGTTTTATTGAGACTCTCAACGTCATAAAGTGAGAAATAATAGGGGAGGCAACGTCCTGAACTTTATCTGTTCAAATTCTACTAAACTGTTCTACTTAATTAATAAAATAACCTTAAAAATTTTTTATTTTTTTTCCAACCTTCCTCTTCAAATGCCCTCGCCACGCTCACTTCCCCTCATACTCCCCCTAAACCGTCATGGTTTTAGCATTCAAAAACACAAGCCGGTTCAGGAACCAAGGGAGCAATCGGCAAAATGATGTTTGAGCTTTGGTGCTTCCTCCCAGTCTTGCCCGTTTCTCCTTTCCAGCCTGCAATTGTGTTCTCCTCCCTTTTTTTGCTTTGGCAAGATACCATCAGGCTCCAGCGGAGTATAGGGACGTAAACTTTCCGGCCTGATTTTTCTCTCCACTGCCCTCCAATAAAAATAAGTCCTCCACCCTTGACACCGCCTCCACCTGCTAGTGATTCTGCCTTCGCAAAAGGGAGGCAACCTCAATTACATGTCCGGCAGAAAAAGAAAAACTGCCCATGAGGAATCACCTCCGCTCCCGAATGAAGGGAGTTTCCTTATTAACAATCCTTAAAATCACAAAAGATGAATTATCCAGTTTCAGCCCAGGTGACAGAAGTAAAAATGGTTTATTACAACCGAGTGAAGGCCGCCGAAAGACCAAGAATTACTTCCTCTTTTGATGCCTATAAAGTCCTGTTTGCTAATTGGAACGAAGGCACGATTAACCTTTTTGAAGAATTTTATATTCTCCTTTTGGATCGCTCCAATCGGGTAATGGGTCGTTATCTGGTCTCCCAAGGTGGAATAGCTGGCACCTTGGTTGATGCAAAACTCATCTTTGCCGCCGCTTTAAAAACCCGGGCTTCCGGCATCATCTTATCCCATAACCACCCCTCCGGTAATTTGGAACCCTCACCGGCAGATATAGAGCTAACCGACAAACTCATAGCAGGCGGTAAGGTATTGGACATCTTCGTATTAGATCACCTCATTTTATCGGCTGATAACGGTTATTACTCCTTTGCTGATGAAGGAAGGATATAGGGGGACAGGCTCCCCCGCAGGTCGCAAGGGGTATCCCCATTTTCCGCATTCACTAAAGTTTCATTTGTGCAAACAGGGGCCGTACGGCAACCCCTCCCCATTGCGCCTGCTCCCCCTTTTCTCTCGCCGTGAAGGCAGAACGGTTAAACCATTCATTAACAATTAATAAAAAGGAAAAAGCCATGACACAGAAAAACACATCCATCAAAAGAGACCTTTATCAGGAAGTCACTAACAAAATGATTGCCCTTTTAGAAAATGGCGTTGCTCCGTGGCGTTGCACCTGGAATCAATACGGACTAGCCCGTAATTTTGCCACGGGTCACGTTTATACAGGCATCAACTATTTTTTAATGAACCTCACCCCGCACCCAATCCCGTATTTTATGAGCTTCAAGCAAGTTAAAGCCAAAGGCGGTAAAATCAGGAAAGGCGCAAAAGCGGAAGCCGTACTATTTTATAAGACCTTATTTAAAGACGATGACGAAAATTTTGTAGGTTATGACCAAGCCACTGCCCTAAAAGGTATGGGGGCAGAAGTGCAGACCATCCCAATGTTAAAATATTACAACGTGTTCAACATCGAAGATATAGAAGGCATTGAATTTGAGATTCCCGAAGTAGAATTAAAGGAAAATGAAAGAATAGAAAAATGTGAAGCCATTATAAAGAACCTGCCCAATGCTCCCGAATATGTGTTCGAGGATGCCAACAAAGCCTATTACGCTCCCAAATCTGATAAACTCAATATGCCCGACATCAAGCAATTTGAGACCGCAGAAAATTACTATTCCACTTTTTTTCACGAATTGACGCACTCAACTGGCCACTCCAAAAGATTGAACCGTGAAGGCATCACCAAATTAAACCCGTTTGGCTCAAAATCCTACTCGAAAGAGGAATTAATTGCTGAAATGGGGGCTTCTTTTCTCTCTGCTTATGTGGGCATTAATTATGATGAAATTACGGAAAATAGTGCCGCTTATTTGAAAGGTTGGTTAAAGGTGCTGAAGGCAGATAAAAAGCTGATTTTTAAAGCAGCCGCTGAAGCACAAAAGGCAGTGGATTATATTTTGCAGGTAAAACGGAAATATGAGGATTAACCGATAATTAGGGAAACAGGGGAGTATTGTTTTTCTCTGTTTCCCTTCTCTTTCTCTTTTTTGTTTTCAAAAGTAGAACATGTAATCGAAATAGTGTCATATCCTGCAATTTCGGGCGACCGCCTGCGGCGGTGGTCAAAGGCTTGCTCCGAGAATAAAAATCAGGAGTCGCTTGTTGCTCTTTGATGGTTTTTTATTCTCTATGCAGGTTTGGTTTTCTAAGAAAGGTAAATCCTTTATATCAATTGACTTAGTTTCTCTGTGAGTCGTCAATTGAAGAGTAATCTTTTAAATATTCGGCTGAATAATTTTAAGAAGATCAAATATTATTACTGTAGCCATGCTAATAGATAATAGGAGATAAAGTGCCTTAGTAAAAATAAACCTGACAATCCACTTAGACCAAAATTTTGATCTTGCATTTTTTATAGCCGAACCAATACCTTCATGAGCAAATTCTACCTCTTCTAGTTTCCGAATATATTCAAGAGAAGCTATAGACAAATTTAAATAATGTTGATGAAGGAAATAGAAAATACAGGTTAGCACTAATCCGAATAACCCAGCAAGAATTGATAAGATAAACTCTTCCTCTTTCGTCAGAAAAGTGATTGCATATATCACTGCTAATCCTTGGGCAATAGTTATTGTTCTAATGTTTTTTACTGCTTGAGAATAATGTCTGAGAGTAGAACAACCCTCTGAATAAAACAAAGAAAAATTGAATTTCTGGTCAGAAGGAATTGGAGTGTTTATTGTATCCATTATGATAATTTTTCATAAGATAATGGTTGAAAAAAAAATATTCATAATTTCTCTACAAATGGACAAAAATAATCGTCTAAAACTAACCTTGTATCCTAAGGAATTTCCCTGATATTTCCTCAAAGAATGGGAGGAGATCATGCGTAAACCGAATTATCTGGTTGAGTTCTTTGCTACCAAACTGATTGAAATCAAGATTGAAGAAACAGACTGAAGAATCAAAATTCCGATTCAGAATCCATGGAAGATTTATTCAAGAAAGTGGCACTGAGTTTGATAAATATGCCTTTGCCAGATGGGCAGATCTTGAGCTTTTTAAGCAAGCTGAAAAGGTGAGAAAATAATTGGCAAGTCGGAAGCAAGCTCAATAATTGATTAATCTAAAACTTTGGACTTTCAGGTTTAAAATAGCCTAACTTGACGCCTATTTCATATGGAATAAGATTGTCATTCCAAAAATATTCATACAATATTAAACTACCCTTTTCCGAAAAATATTCTTTCATGTAAATTGTGTCATTATCATAATCGATAATTTCAAAGACAGTATTAGACTTGAATAGAACCTCTTTTTCGGAGGCTTTACTTTTTCCTAAGATGGGACAAATATATTTGGCCGAGCTGTTTGACTTTTGTGTTTCTATTCTAAAAAAACGTTGATATCCACTTTCATTTTTATAGGTAGAGGTGGATAGAAATTGTGGTGTCATAATTGTTTTTCCTACAAAATTTTTGAGATATTCAAATCCCTCCTCTTCGATAACCACCCATCTCCAGACAGTTTCAGAATTGTACGAAGGAAGATCGTCTAAAACTTTGTTTAAATAAAATTTGTACTCGCGGCAAAAATCCGTACATGGTATCCATTTCTCATATCTTAATCCTTGATTTAGATACTCATATGATAAGCCTGCATAGCAAGCAAGCAAATATCTGCTCCAATAACTTAATTTATACGTATTTTCTAGTTCTAACTTTTCTTCATCGGACTGCCTACTAAGTAACCATCCAAATTTTTTATGGTCAAGGATATTAGGGTTTTCCTTCTCCTCTAAATCTATTAACCGCATTACTATATCTTCTGTCATGAGTAACTAAATTGAAGGTTTATTCATTACTTACTGATAAGTATTTACCCCAATATTCTTGGGAAAATTTTCATATTTAATAATCAAAGTGTATTTTTTTCATTAAAGTTCCATTTTATCATATCCTCTTCAATCTATTCACCTATGCTTATTCCGGGAATCCGGCAATTCCACTCTCACAAATCTCCGCTCAATCATATGGTGGAATACGGTGAACCCGTGATTCACAGGGTGTCTTTTTAGATGAGAAATAAAACTATTTGTTTCAAAAGCAATCTTTCAGTAGCTTGCGAAGTTGTTTTGTTTGAAAAGCGCTAATACACAAAACCGTGACGAAGGAATGGTTCACCAATATTGTGAAATGCTATCCCAAGGCTTATTACCAATGCCTGTTTTATTTCAAGGATAATTATCCGAAGGAATGGAAGGAAATGATGCGGAATCCTGATTGCCTGATTGAATTCTTTGCCTCCAAACAAATTGTTGTCAAAATTGAAGAAAAGTTCAATAATCTGGCTGAACAATCAAGATTCCGCTTTAGTGTCGCAGGAAGGTTTATTCAGGAGAGCGGTTATGAGTTTGAGCGATTCGCCTTCGCCCAATGGGCAGGGCTTGAGTTTGCCTTTATGCTCCTGAACTTTCAGATTCGGCAAGCTGAGAAGGTCAAAATCGAAAAATTTGAAAGAATCAAAAGACCGAAGAGATAATTGATCATTTCTTCAATCTACTTACCCGATGCTTATTCCGAAAATCCAGTAATTCAGCCCTTACAAATCTCCGCTCTTTCATATGATGAAACACCGTAAATTGCCCCTCCTGCACCAAATAGCGCATTACCTTGGAGCAAACCCCAAGTAACCTACAAGCTGTGCCGGTACTCACCAGGTCATCTTCTCCGATGACCCTTTGTACTTCTGAATTCATTTCCTGAAATTCTTCTTTGACCATTGTTCGAAGCATCTCTTTTAGTTCCGCAGGGGTAATTGCGTGTAGGATGATATTGTTATTTTCCATTGCCGTAAATTTTGATGAATCAATTAATTTTTGGCAATTTATGAGTTGCTTTTTGTTTTTGCAAATAACAGAAAATCAGACGTTTGAGTGTTAAAATGTAACGAAATGGAATGATTTGGAAAATAAAACTCTTAGGTGGGAATCCAAATGAAATCAATTGACATTATTTGGGAAAGGGAGGGAGTAGGGAAAAAGGTAAACTTTAACAGTTTTTAACGTTTTGAGGCTGGTTCAACCCTTAGAAAGGGGTTGTTTGCCTTTTCCACAATTACTTACCTTGCCTCTTGCTTGCCAGCCAGAAAGCACGAAATCATGCTATCTTTTTTACTAATGGGCTTTGCCCCTAGCGTACTGCAATAAAAATTCTTCATTACCGTGGCTCAAACTTTGCCAGTTTTGCGCCCGCACCACTAACTTGAATTTGTTGTTGCGTTTGCCTCCCCATCCTCGCCGGAATGCAGAAGGTATAAAGCACTTACCGTGTTTTTACCTTTTTTAAAACTTGGTTCTTAGACAAATCTCGTGGATTAAGCAGAAGCGACTAAAATACGAAGCCTCATATGTTTAAAATTAGGGACTCCGAAAG
Organism: Saprospiraceae bacterium; assembly: GCA_021604865.1. GTDB lineage: Bacteria > Bacteroidota > Bacteroidia > Chitinophagales > Saprospiraceae > BQJU01. The sequence goes on from BQJU01000089.1 coordinate 21,150, forward strand.
AAATGCGTTTAAAGTACCGCAAATAATTATTGAGCCCTTCAGTAACAGCATTAGTTATCCTTTGAGAAGCGAAAGCTATAATATGCGGCTTCCAATTTTTCAAGGTACGAATGAATGTATTGAGGTAACTGTAATTTAATTTCTCAGCGAACTCAATCCACGAATTCAAGTACTGTTCAAGCTGGTGTTTGTTCTTAGCTAGGTCAAAAATGGAATTGAAAGTATTCCTTAATTGATAAATTTCTTCGAGCAGCCAAGACTTGTTAAAAGCATTTTGCAAAAGAGCAAAATCAGTTTCATTGCATTTTTCGGGACGCTTTAAAAGCTTCCATTTGATGGATTTAAAGCAATCTTCATTCTTGAATTCTCTGCGTAGGCTTTTTCGCAGAGAATCTAAAACATCGTTGATTTCTGCGCTATGATTTTCAGGTAATCCATTAATACAAGTATTTAGAAATAAATTCCAATTTTGCAAATCAACCTAAATAGTTACAAAAAATATTTATAAAAAATAGCAAGTGATTTTTTTTGGAGAAAGAATATTATCTTTATCTTCTGATGTTCACTAAATAGATTTTTTATTTTAGCTCTTTCTCATTCTAATAAAATATTGAATGATTGAGTTGTAAAACTTAATGATGATGAAAATAACTATTGGAAATCTAAGCCAAACTGTGCTTGCTTTATCTCTCTCAGTATTTTTCTTGCCCTCCATTTTACAAGGTCAACTTTTGATAAAAGTAGTTAATGGTGAAATTATTCAACTCTGCTCAGAGGACGTAAACCTAAAAACGTGCTTTTTGAGTGTTGTTGAAGCTTCTGATAATATTTTTGAAGGAACTTGCACTAGTAGTAAATTTAAAAGGGCAAAAGACGATTTACTTTATGTAGAAAACCATTATAAAATCCATAAAATTTTTAAAGGTGGAATTTTAGCTGATACTGTTAAGGTTTTTATACCAGCTACAAAGCCTAGTAAATTCGATGAAAATAATGATCCCATTTACGATGCTAATGAATTTAAAAACAAATATATACCCGCTTTAACTCCACTTGGAACCAGTGGCATTATTTTCACAACATTCAATAACAATGTTAAACAACCCAAAATACATAAAAATAACGAATTAATTTTTCAAGAATTTTCATTCGCAATAAATTATTTTTTAGATTATGAAGAGCCATTCCCTGCTAAAGGAAGGCCATTTTCATCTAAAATTGCGGTTATTTCAAATTGGGCACAAGAAGAATTATTTTTCGATGATGCACAACATATATACGATTTTCTTTTAGCTGCATCTGGCACAAAATTAAGGAAAGTCTCCAAACAAGAATTTGAAAAACCCACGATGGAAGAATGGATTAAAACTAAAGGTGATAAAAAAAAAACTAGTCCTTCAGAAAAATTAACCCCCTCCATCCCTTTAATTGAAAATTATACTCCGTCAACTCCAGCAGGAAATGGATCTGTGTTCATTATTGAAGGCGACCATTTTGGTAATAGTCCTGGTGAGATATATTTTGATGACAACAGCACTATAACAAATAATTATATAAAAATCGATCAGGGCGAATTGGGGAATGATTTTCAGTGGAGCAATGATCATATAGAGATAGTTCTACCAAGTCTTGTCTGGACTAAACCTTCAACATTCCCATCTGGGAATTTTTCAGCATTTGGTTTATTAAGTGATAAGTTTTATATTCAAACAGCCGAGGGAATATATTCTGAATACAGTACGGATTATTGGTTGACTATTCCTTACAGCTTGCGAACATACGTTACTGGAAATAGTTTTAGTGATGACCCAACTACTCGATTAAGAACTAAAATTGCTGCAAATTCTTCTTCAGGTTCGCTCGAATTTGAAATTCATCAAGACCTTTTTAATAATATTACATTTATGGAAATACTAAATGAAGCCATGAATGCTTGGGTATGTGCAACTGGAATTAATTGGAAATTAGGCCAAGTTGTAAGTTCCTCGGGAATGTCAAATGATGGAAAGTCAACATTGGGACTTGGAGGAGATCAATGGGCCACCACATATGAATCTGGATATAACGATTGTAATGGAGAATATGAAGAGTATATTATAAATGAATTTGATATATATATTCATCCAGGTTTACTAGATCAGCCTGAAGAAAAAATCTATGGAACTCTTTTACATGAACTCGGGCATGCTCATGGCTTATTGCATACTTTTCCTGGCCCTGCTGATATAACATTGGATTTAATGACTCCTGGCCCTACTCAAGTAGCCAATAATTTTATCCCATCTCAAATATATTCTGATGATTTAATAGGTGCAAAAGAAATATTGACATTTAGTAATCAAATCAACTGTAGCGAATATTATCCTTATCAAGTTTTCGAAAATATCTCTATTAGCCCTTCATCAATCGAATCCGCTATTTTTCCTCCTACCTCCTGTTATTTAAGTAATGGTTCAGTTTATTTTAGGACTACTAACTCAATCTCTGGAGGTGTCAGCCCATATACCTATTTATGGAATACTGGAGCGACTTCACTCAGTATTTCCAACCTTTCTCCTGGAATTTATACACTTACGATTACGGATGCAAATAATTGTACAGGAGAATTTAATTTTGATATGACATCAAGTGATTCCCCTGAAATTGAGTTGCTTTTATTAGAACCTCAATGTGAAGGAACAACCAATGGATCTATATGGATTTTAGCCTATAGCAATCAAGCATCTTTGTTTGATTTTGAATGGAATAATGGATTTATAACAACTAATGATTTTGAGAGTTTTAATTCTGAATTGGAAGCTGGAACATACTCGGTTACAGTAACAGTCATTTCTACGGGATGTACTAGTACCGCAAGTTTTGAAGTGCCCGTGAGAGCTAGTACTGGAACATTTTCCATTGGAGAGGATGTTAATAATACCTGTCCAGGTGTTAGTTCTGGCTCCGTTTCCTTATTGCCCACAGGTGGTAACCCTCCCTATTCTTATTTTTGGAATACTGGAAGTGAAGAGGCAAATATTTCTAATATTGGAAACGGAAATTATCAATATACAGTTACTGATGATTGTGGTAGAACTATTAATTCTTCAGTATCTGTTGGTACCTTTACTGAAATGTCTGTTGAAGTCAATTCAATCAGTGGCTGCCCAGGAAATATTGACATTTCTGTAAGTGGTGGATCACCTCCTTACCAATATTTTTGGGAGAATGGCCAAACATCTTCTACAGTTACTAATTTGATAAATAACCGAAACTATTGCGTAACAATTAGTGATTCTGAAGGATGCGTAATAGAAGAATGTTTTTTTGTCCCTATTGATGATAGTGCCTTTGATATATATATATCTGAAATCCAGCATGTATCTAATGAGAATCCAACGGGTTCATGTACAGTTGCAGGTGAGACACCGGGGCATTATACTTATATCTGGAGTACAGGTACAACTGGATCATCAATTTCCAATGTTGTACCAGGAGTATATAGTGTAACGGTTTCTAACTCTACTGGATGTAGTGTTACAAGGACGATTATAATTCAAGATTGCAATGATCTAAGTGCCTTGCCAGATTTTGAAATATGGGCATCAGGAGGAATGTTTATAAGTCTTTCTGATCCTGACACTGAAGTTTCTGCCTTAATTAAGGAAGAAGGCAGCTCTAATTTTACAACTAACATACCAAGTAATTATTCCATACGTTGGGAATTTCTGAATACAACATTTATTGGGAGTAATCAGACACAAACTATTGACAAGAGTTTAATTCCGGGATTGCAAAATCTTCTGAATGAAGGGTTTACTTCTGTTCGCTTAATTATTTCTAATGGATGTGTGGAAAAATCAATAAATCACTTTCTAATCATTTGTGGTCATGTTGATTCACAATGGGATAATATAATAAGTGATTTTTTTATATCGGAAACCTTCATCGAGAAACCTTGCGAGGGATTTAGTGATGGTAGTATATATATTGAAATTCCGAACCCTGATAATTTGCCAATATCTGTATTCCGAGATGGAATAGAAGTCCCGATGTATAACCAAGATGGTATATCGTTTGCTCAAATTGGAGGGTTAGGAGCCGGGGGATATGATTTTCAAATATCAATAGGAGATTGTACAAATAATTTTGCATTTGGTCTTGGATCAGAACCATTTGATATAGAATTTATCAATTATGATCCTGAAGAGGAAATATGTATCTACGAAGAATCCTGCAAGGGCAATGTCATTGGGACTTTCAATAAGGACCGAATCTATGATGCTGATAATGGTTCATCATTACCATGTTTGGTTCCTATACAATGTGATGGAAAAGCAGGATCAGTTGGAGTAAAAAGGTACAGACAGAGGGGCTTACGAGTTTTTGAGTATAAAAAGATTCTAGAAACATTTTTTGTTGCCGGCAATGAGAGTCCATTCCTGCCTGAATATATAGACCAGTTAATGGGTATAGCAAATCAATTGGATGACTGCGATAGGATACGATATTGCCCCGCAAATCTTAAAATAACAGGCACTATTTTGGGAAATATACCAATTGATAATTTTGTAGAGCCAATGGATGAAAATGGTTGCTTCCGAGTGAATTGTTTCGGAGTATTTAACATTCCTTTTCATTTTAATGTATGCCTTGATGACTTGAATATGCCCGATGATATTATTAATGAGGATATTGTAAATGGGGTTAACGAATGTAACCCTGTTAGCGCTAATCTTTTTCTGCTTTATAATGCTTGGCAGAATTACGGCGCACTTGAAGGCCATCCTCAGTTTGATGTATCAATCCTTAAAGACATATTAAATGATTTTGGACCTACTCCCGAAGCAAAATGTGCCACAATTATCTATTGTGCTAGTGACTTAACTATCCTATATAATGATATTGAATATGTAAATTGTGGGACGGTTAGTTATCAGAGTCCAAGAGATTTTGAAGATGGGCCCGGAGTCCCTGCTTGTAACCCTCCTTTATATTCTGGAGAAGGATATGAAGTTGTAATGTGTAACGTTAATGGAGCTGTAGGCCAGCGGTTACTTGATTATAGTTTCTACCCTCAAGGGGGCTTTACTGAAGGGGACACTTCCGAGCAGTTTTTGCCACCAAAATTTGACCTTGATACCTTTTATTATGAAAAACTAAATTCATTAGGGTTTATCGCCGACCAAGGAGCACTAAGCCCTTTTCCAATCATTGAAACGGATTATAATAATTCACTATATTATAATTTTCATCCTAAGTTAAAGGTTATTCAGAAAAGTAAGCAGCGGAATACAAAATATTTACTAGATGATTGGGACTCAGAAGAAACTTTGTTTTGTTACACGAACCAACCATTGAAGGAATATGAAATAGCATTTTATGATGAAAATGGGGAATGGTCCAAAATTCTGGAATCTACCATTGATCTTGATATTTATGAATTATCTAAAGAAGAAAATAAACTGGTGGTATCAGGGTATTTTTCAGGTAAGTTATCCTATAATGGAGTTCTAATCGATCAGTCGCAAAATGGGAAAATTTTCTTCGCCTCAATAGATAAAAATGGTAATTTATTGCAGGTGAATTATCTAAACACAGCTCCTGATAGAGGAAACATTAAGATTGATAATAAGATTACTGAAGGTCACTCCCTCATTGCAGGTACATTTAACCAGGGGCAAATTAATTTTGATAATGTTATTTCTAATACCTCTTCCCAAGAGGGAGTATTTGTGTCATCTTTTGATAAAGACTTGAACGAATTTGCTCTTGAGGCCACAATCCATGGTCAGGAAAATATTGAAATTCTTGCAGTGGCTAGAGATTCTTCATCAGGTAGATTTTCAATAGCCTTAAGGATTGCTTCAAATTCTTCGCTATTATATATTAATAATCAGCCTGTGAACATTATTAGTAATTCCGACCGGATATACATTTACAATATGAATGATTCACAAATCCAATGGTCTTATAGCTTCCCCGTTGACAATATAGATCTTGAAAATTTCAATCTTACAATTGGAAAAGAGCGTAGCATATTTATTTCATTTCCATTCTATAATACGATTCAATTGCCTGAAGGGAATCTCCAATCTGCTGGTGATAGCGATATAGCCATTATTAAGCTTAGTGGAGACCTACAAGGGATAGAATTTTATAAAACTTTTGGATCAGAAGATAAAGAAACAGTTTCAAAATTATTTTATTCAAAAGAAACAGATCTCCTATTTTTTGGTGGGGAATATAGTGGGACTACTGAATCAATAGTCATTGGTAATTATAGATTCATTAATCCTGGATTTCCTGATAGTTCAAAAGTATATTTTTCCTATATTAAAGATGAACCGCTCGGCTTTCGTCAGGAATCCCCAAAAACAAAAGTGGTGACAAATGTTGACTCAAATAACAACATATCCATATATCCAAACCCATTCAAGGATGAAGTTATGCTGAAAATCCAATCCATAAATTCAACTGAAGGGATGGTAATAATAAATAATTCCTTGGGAAGAGAGGTATTTAGAGAAAAACTTGGTTTATCTAAGGGATTAAATACTATTTCCCTGAAATTAGGTGATCATTTGCTTAACGGAGTCTACGTCTTAAATTGCTATATTGACAAAGAATTGGTTGGTCAACAAAAAATAATTTGTTCTAAAAAATAAAATTCTATTATGATTAAAATAGTTAACATCAGCATTCTCCTGTTGTCTATTATCAGTCTTCTTTCTTGCGAAGATCCTGGGGTAGTGGAAAATTCATATCCTCGTAGATACAAATACGAATCTCAAAGTTTTGGAAGCATCAATTTTTTTAAAATTGGAAACGATGATTTTGAGGCAATCACGCCTAATGATAGATTTTTATTAGTTGCTTCTGATCTTGAAGAGGAGACAAATATTGATACGATTGGACTTTTATTCAAGGAGTTTGAATTAATAGACGAATCCTCTGTTAGAGTTAAGTTGGATTTAGGTGATGGTACCATCATAGATACAGTATTGCAGTATCAGTATCAAGGAGAAGACATCTTAATTGGTTCTGGTACTCCTACGCCTTTTCTATTTGGAGGAGTAAATTCCACGGATGAATTTGAACTTTTTTATTGGACCTATTATTATAGCTACTTTAACTCAAATCTTAATCAACAGAAACTTTCTCCGGTAATTATTGAACTGAGTTTAGCAACAAATGATGAACCCAATCAGTGGATTGAGCAACTTATCTTAGATGGGACACTTGAAAATTCGGATACAATTGGTATCCAAGGATTTAAGGTTCATTATACACTAGAAAATTAGCTCTAAGGAAACTTTATCTAAAGGTAAGGGTAAGACAAAGGAATATTTATGCTTTGTCTTACCTTATCAAATCATGTCATTGAATCATTAGGTTATCCAAGTTCAATGTAAGATTATCCTTAGGATATTTACCATCACTAACCGCTTCCCATTGTCCTCCATAGATTTCAAAATTGTCTGATTTTGGAGGTTTACCCCCCTGCTCTCTTTTCTGGTTTTTCTCCAAAGAAGCCTGATACCTTTCCCTAAAGCGCTTTTCCGGCCGTCAAGGTTATGCTCCAAAAACGGGTCGTTTTTATCAAGAGCAACACCATAAAAAACAGGTGCTACGAATTCCCGCCTTTCTCCTTCCGTTCAGATAGAACCATCCTGACCTTTCGAAATAGAGGTGTTAAATCATTTGGAAAAAGATGGTAAGATTCAAAAAACAAACTTTAACGGGTTTTAATATTTGAAGAAACTCTAATGGGCTTTGCCCCTAGCGTACTGCAATAAAAATTCTTCATTACCGTGGCTCAAACTTTGC
>BQJU01000090.1 GCA_021604865.1 Saprospiraceae bacterium
ACCCATTTGATGCGGCTCTTTTGTCACCAGCCGTTGTTGCTCAAATCCTTGCTTAGTAGTGGCCAAGCGCGGTTTTCGCGCCTAGGCTGGTGACAAAATAGCTCGCCTGAAACAGACAACTTATTCTTCGCTGGCCCCTAAATAAAAACGGGTGATTCGAATTATCGAACCACCCGTTTTTATTTAAACCCAATTAAAGCCTTACAAAGTAAACCTCAATCGCGCAAAGACCAATCGGCCATTGGCGCCGAATTGTTGTGAGCGACGAGAATAGAGGAATCTTCCTTCACTTTGATTAGCTGGAATATTCAGATCCGGATAAACATCCAGTAGGTTATTAGACCCCACGGTCAGGATCAGGTTTTCTGTAAATTTATAGCTAACACTGAGGTCTGTCACGACTTTAGACCCAAATTCCTGCTGGTTGGCTGGTGTATTGGTTGCTTCTTCCACGGCGCCAAAAAAGACGTTGCGGAGAAGTGCGGAAAACCGTCCCACTGAGTAATTAAAGGTCAAGTTGAACTTGGTTCTTGGCACAGCGCCTTCCAGAAAAATTCTGCTGGTTTCATCAAAATAGATGTCTTCTTTACCTTTGAGTTGTTCAGAAGTTTTGATTTCACTCAGCTCAGTCTTGGTAAAGGTACCAGAAAGGGTTGTATTCAAAGTACCGGTTCCTACTCGTGCATTGTGAGCCATTACAATATCCAAACCGCTGGTTTTAGTATCGATGGCATTGGCAAAGAAAGTAGCCTGGCTAGCATTGGCTTGCTGCAACAGACGGAAAATTTCCTGATCTACAGCCGAACCATTTTGATCACCGGTAAAGGTTCCCGTCAAGACTACCCGATCGGTGATATCGACAATATAACCATCGATGGTAATTGACAAATTGGCGGAGGGGATTCGTGCAGTAAGACCGGCACTAAAGCTGGTCGACGTCTCTTCTTTTAGCTCCGGAATGCCCAAAAGTTTGGCAGGCCGGCTATCGTTGGAGAACGTGCCCACTTCATTAGGAACACCATCCACAAAAAGAGTGGAAGTTGAGTTGAAGTTCAACTGGTGCAATGAAGGCGCCCTGAAACCGGAACTAGCTGTTCCTCTTAAGGAAATATCGTCTGTAATTTTGTATCGGGCTGCCAGTTTTCCGGTCAATACCGATCCAAAGTCGCTATAATTTTCAAAACGCAATGCACCGGCCAATAGGAATTCATCGGTTATGTCAGCCTCCACATCTACATAAGCACCAATACTATTGCGGAAAGCACTCAATTCATTATTCGGACTAAAGCCGGGGAATACCTGTGCGCCACCGGGACGGGCACTGCCATCTGGTGCAAAAATTGTACTCACCGGGCCCATGCCATCCTGAATCAAGACGGAGTCTCCTGCGGTAGTGACATGCCAGGTAGCCAGGCCATAGTTGGTGTAAGAAGCTTCTTCGCCTGCCTCAATCTGGAAATTTTCCAGGCGATATTCGGCTCCGAAGGCCAGGTTAAACCCGGATAATACATCCTCCCAATAACGACGAATGTCAAAGTTGGTGGTATTTTGCGCAAAGCTGAAGCCTCCCGAATTAAAGGAAGTAGGTGATGCTGATTCCAGGGAAGCGTTAAGGGTATTTGTGATTAGGTAATTGAAGCTATTGTCTCCATAAGTATTACTAAAATCGAGTTCCCACTCCCCTACCCGATTGCGCATGCCTACTGCAATGGATTTATCGTTGATATTGGAATTAATTTCCGGCAAAAAGCCATTGGGGTAGATGTCTGTAACTGTTCTGGACTGGTTGGGCAGGCGGTAAAAACCGGCAGCTTGTCCGCGGCGGTAACTAATGCCACCAAAAGAGTATAGGGTCGTATTCTCACCAACCGGCAACTCAAAATTCATAAAAGCACTTCCTGATCGCAGTGCTGATTGGCCGACACGCATGTTGAAGTCAGAGCGTTGTAGGCCTCTTCGCTGCAATTCCGCTTCGGTGATATCGTCACTTGGATCACCCTGATAATCAGGATTGTTGAAACCAGAAAAGATAGTCCCTTCCCATTCCTTCATACGGTTGGTAGGGTTACGCACATCATAAGCTCCCGTAAGGTTGAGAAATCCGCCATTTTTGCCAAGAGCTGCACCATAGTTTACATTAAGCTGGGCATTTTCGCCATCCATACCATTATCATCATCCGCATCAGGAAGTTCACTGGTAATAAAGGCTCCGGTGCCTGCCGTAAAAGTGACCCCCTGGTCATCTTTGAGTACGATATTGATTACACCGGCAATAGCATCAGAACCGTACTGAGCAGCTGCACCGTCGCGCAATATTTCAATGCGTTCAATAGCGGCCAATGGAATGGCATTCATATCCGTTCCTACATTTCCTCTACCAAAAGTACCGTTGACATTAACCAGAGAAGTCGTGTGACGGCGCTTTCCATTAATAAGTACCAATACCTGATCTGGCCCAAGTCCACGCAAGGAGGCGGGATCAATGTGGTCTGTACCATCGGAGATCGTTTGTGTATTGGAAGAAAAGGATGGAGCCACGTAATTCAGAATTTCGTTTACGGTTGTTTGGGGCCCCATATTAGCAATCTCCTTAATATCAAGGACATCTACCGGAGCGGCGGTTTCGAGCTTGGTTCGCCCGGCTGAGCGGGAACCAAGGACGATAATTTCACTAAGCAATTCTCCAGAAGAAAGAATGACGCTAACTTCATTGCTATCACCAATGGTCGCTTCATCAGTTCCATAACCGATAAAAGAAATGACTAGGGTACGAGCGCTTTCTGGAACATTAAGACTGTATTTTCCGTCGAAATCTGTGATCGTACCGACCGAAGTACCCTTGACTTGTACCGTGGCACCTATCAATGGCTCTCCTCCTTCATCGGTAATGGTTCCAGTAATTGTTTTTTGGCTATAGCCCATTAGAGCCAGACCCATAAACAAGGTAAGCAGAAAAAAATTTTTCATAAACTGTGAGTTTTGAATGACAAAAAGTCGATTGTTGACACTATTAAAATTGAATTATAAAACTCTTGTGAGTATGTCAATGGGATGACCAGATATTTGAGTAAGGTAGAACAATACCCAATTATTAACAACAAAAGGCGGAAAAAAGATGTTAATCGTATTGTTTTATTAAAAAAAAAGATCATTTATTTGGAAAAACAAGTTGGATCCTATCGTCTGATATTATGATGACAGTGGAGCAGCAAAGGACAAGTTGACTGTTTCAAATAGTTCTGTTGATATTCAATTTACGCATTTTAGAGAAGAGGGTTTGGGCGTTGATATTTAGTAATCTTGCGGCTCCTTCCGAACCGCTAACCCGCCAGCGCGTCCGTTCCAGTGCATCAATGATATGCTCGCGTTGCACATCTTCCAGCGATTTAAATTGATTGCCTTTGATCTTTTTACTATTGGCAGGATTCCAAAAACTCAAATTCAAGACATCTCCATTAGAAAGAATGACGGCCCGTTCAATAATGTTTTGCAATTCACGCACGTTGCCTGGAAAATCATATTGCTCAAGTCGCTGCAAATCTTTTTCACTAACAGTCTGAACTTGCTTACTATTCTTCTGGTTAAATTTTTCTATAAAATATTGCACCAATAATGGGATATCCTGCGGGCGCTTACGCAAGGGTATGCTATTGATAGGAAAAACGTGGAGCCGATAATATAAATCTTGCCGGAAGGTTTTTTTCTGCACCATCTTTTGTAAATCCCGGTTGGTCGCGGCAATGATTCTCACATTTATGTTAATGGTCTGGTTGCTCCCCAACCGCTGAAATTCTTCTTCTTGAAGAACGCGAAGTAATTTTACTTGTAATTCTGGCGTCAGTTCTCCAATTTCATCCAGAAAGATGGTCCCCTGATCTGCCAACTCGAACCGCCCGATCCGATCCTTATCTGCACCGGTGAAGGCTCCTTTGACATGACCAAACAATTCACTTTCTATTAGGGTCTCGGATAAGGCGGCACAATTCACTTTGACTAAAGGGCGGTCTTTGCGTTCGCTCAGTCCGTGAATGGCCCGTGCCAGCAGCTCCTTCCCGGTACCGGTTTCCCCTTCGATTAGCACCGTAGATTTGGTTGGCGCCACTTGTTCCAGCTGTTCTAACACATCCAGATAAGCCGGGCTTTTGGTGATAATTTCTTCAAAGTTGAAGCTTTCTGCATCCTTTAGATATATATTCTCTGCCTCCGATTGTTTGCAGGCATGTTGGTCTGGCTCGGCTAAAGCTATGCCCTGACTGGGCACGTATACAACACCCTGGATAGCGGTCAATTTATTGTCTTCCAAGACCGGTTCTGCATAAAATGTTATCTTTTTTGTACCGTTCTCAGTCTCTAATAGCAGTGCTAATTCAAAAGATTGACGCGTTTCTTTAAGTCGACTTATGGCATGCATAAGTTGATCAAATTGAACAGAGGACAAAACCGGCTGCAACAATTGAATGATATTGTTATTAGGTCCCGCATATTCCGTAAAGGAAAGTCCCAACAACGTGTACAAAAAATTCATACTGCCAAAATGTCCCTCCTTCAGATCCCAGTACCAGGTTGCCACGCCAGCTTTTTGAGCAAATATTTCCAGCAAATTATCCTGGCCTTCATGCAGTGAATTGGCTGGTCGGATTCTACAAATGGCCACGGATGATGTATCCTCATCAATTAATCGAGCTTCGAAATCAAGAACAATATGCTCTTTATTGCGCCCGCCCCAAGTCATTCTCCATTTCACCTTTTCTTCTGTTTCCAATCTTTTCCAATATAATCCGAGTTGGCTTTGGCTCAGTTCCTGATCGAAATCAATCAGGTTCATTTGCATCAATCGTTCAGCTGAAAACCCCGAAAACTGTTCTACTTTTTTATCTGCTTTCAAAATATTTCCATTCCTGTCAAGGAGTATCAATCCTTTCAGAAAGGGCGAAAGCAACTCATAAACTTTAGGATAGTGTAGAAGCAATGGAACTTTATTATTATTCATCAGAAGGCGTAATATTTGGTCGTGCCAAAATAAATTTATTATTAAATATAATAAATTTTAGGAAATATAAGAAACATTTTAACTTAATTGTTTTTTATCCGACTGCAAATCAATCTTTTATAAAAGGGCATGTTTTTTGCCATTGCATTGTTAAGTTCCCAAAATGGAACTACTTTATTATTGGTACCTCTAAAAACTCTAAATCGCGTTTTTCAAAGCAGACCCTAAATAAGCAAACAACGCTCCCCAATACCAAATGACACAAGGCTATAGTTTAAAACACCTATGGAAGGGACAATTCCTGTAGGCTTCCGAGCTGTAGCTAAAGAAACATTTATTTGGGGCTCTTCGATGGCTACTTTTTTTGAGTAGCCGTCTTTTTTTGTTTTGTAACCCAAATTAAAAACACAAGAGGCTATCCCACAGCAAGTGGAATAGCCTCTTTTTTCATTAGAGCATGTTTACAGGCCAAAAGCCGACCTCCAAACATGCTCTTAACTACTTAGTCAAGGTCAAAAAACAATCTGGTCGATACCGCATCACCACCAATAGCAGTCGATGCTTCATTCCAATTGGCACCATTCAACGTTTGTTCTACGATGGGATAAGTTAACCTTAAGGGAATATCGGAAACTGCATCACCAGGAGCTGTCAAAACCGGATAATCCAGGCACCGCCAAGACAACCAGCCAGCAAAGCCACGGTTGTATAGCGCAATCCACTTCTGGATACCGATCTTTTCTTGCCATTCTCCCTGAGCGGTAGTGTAAGCCACCTCTGCTTGCTGTAAGTAGGCATCTACATCTGAAGATGTTCCACCCCAGAACAAGATTGAAGCTTCAATAGCCTTATTGTAATGTTCTTCAGCTGTACCGCCTACATTAAAGCCTAATTCAACGGCTTCAGCCAACATGAATTCAACTTCAGCATAATCCATAACGGTACCACCAAATGTTGGACTTTCGATACCTTTGGCAATGTGGGTGTAAAGGCTAAAAGTATTGTTGTCGCCGTAAATTCCACCAACATATTCTACCTCCGGAGTGGCAGGATCATCCATGTTATCATCAAAATAGAAAGGCCTTCTTGGGTCTTCCAAGCTATTCATCTTGTCAACCAGTGTATTCGCAGCTACAAAATCATTACGACCACTAGCCACCAGATCGATATACAATGGATTGGTGTTTGGTGGTGAACTTAGGTAAGTCATCGTAGCATTATCCTCATTGCTGGTAAAGACACCTGCCGCTACTGCAGATTCTACAGTGGTTTTGGCCAGATCTGTCATTTTTCCGGCCAGGGTCATACCCATTCTCAACTTGATTGTGTTGCCGAATTTTTTCCAGGCGGCAACATCTCCAAAATAGATATTGTCAGCGGTACCAAAACTACCTTCATTGGTATCCAATTTACCAAGTGCAGCATCCAATTTGGTTAGCAGGTCGGTATAAATTGTTTGGCCATCATCGTATTTTGGCAGCAACTTATTGATGTCAAGCGCCTCAGAATAAGGTATATTGCCAAAGGATTCTACTAACACAGAATAAGTGAACACCTTCAGAATTTCAATAATCTGTAGCTTATTATTTTTGGCAACCTCTTGAGCAGCCAGCACTTCTGTCTCACTGATAACCACGGAGGCTTCATCCAGATTTTTTAATACATACCGGTACAATTCGCTCCAGTGTTGCTCAGGAATATTCCGGGTCACCAGATCGTAATTGCTTTCATCAATATAGGTGGTTTGTGTCCAGTATTGACAAAACAACCGGAATGGATTGTAATTGACATTGGTACTCACCAGTTGGTCTACCAGATCCTTTTGGGCCGAGGTAAAAAGAGATTCCCCAGGTACCTGAGCCGGATTTTTGATGTCTTGGTTCAACTCCGACAAGTCCTTCTCACAGGATGCCGAGAATAGCAACACCATTATTATTAATAAGAAATTATATCTTTTCATATCTTTTAATTTAATACTTTAATAAACCTCGTGATTGCGCCTTAATACAAAACAAACACGAGGCTTTCAAAGGATTTGTATTTTTAGAATTGAACTTTCAAATTGAATCCTATTTCTTTCAGCGAAGGCAAAGAACCTGTAGAATATCCCTGTAAGTTACCTGCACCCAAACCAGATTCTGGATCAGCGTGTGGCAGATCTTTAGAAATGATCCAAAGGTTAGAACCAACCAGACTGAGTGAAATACCAGTTACAGGCAATTTGTTGATCACTGATTGTGGTAATGAATAGGTTACCGCCAATTGTCTCAGTTTGATATAACCAGCATCGTAAACAAATTCCTTATCTGGTAAACCTCTAGTGTATCCAAAAGCACCATAGCGGTCTGCACGGATACGGGTTTGGTTAGGCGTTCCATCAGGATTTACCCCTTCATTAATAAACCCACCACCTTCGTCAAGCGTATTTCTCACTGGATTGCCCAGGTCATTGGTATATACCGTTTCTTCATACATACCTGTAGCTAGTCCGTAATACATATCAAGCGAGAAAATTTCTCCACCTTGCTGCATGTCGATGAGGAAGCTCAAAGACCAGTTTTTGTAAGAGAATCTATTGTTCAAACCGGCAATCCAATCTGGATTAGGGTCACCAATCATGTTATCAGAAGTACTTGTTTTGATGAATTGTCCAGAGGCGGCATCAACTACAGGTTGGCCATTGATATAGGTATAATCCGTTCCGAAAATTACGCCATAAGGCTGTCCGATGCTTGCATTGAGGGTAATACCACCCTGTAAAGAACCCAATTGCAGGTTGTCCAAACCTTCTACCAGAGAAACGACCTGGTTGCGGTTGCGCGTCCAGTTGAGGTTAACATCCCAGGAGAAATTATTGGTTTTGATGGGTGATCCAAACAAAGATAATTCAACTCCTTTGTTTTCAATCTCACCAGCGTTGAGTACTTTATAAAGGAATCCAGTGGCTTCTGTCACACGTACTGGGAGGATTTGATCCACAGAATTGGTTTTGTAAAAAGCAAGGTCAAAACCCAGACGGTTATTCAAGAATGACATTTCCAGACCGGCTTCAATACTCTTGGTGCGTTCTGGTTTTAGATTAGGGTTCTTTTTGGTATTGGCTACAGACGAGCTGGCACTATTGAAAGCTGTATTCACATTGTAGTTGTCTACAATGCGGTTGAAGGTTGCACTATTACCTACTTCAGCATAGTTGGCTCTAATTTTACCAAAGGAAATCCAGTCATTTTGCACAAATCTGGAGAAAACAAAGCTGGTAGCAACAGCTGGGTAATAATAAGTATTATTTTCCTCTGGCAGGGTAGAAGACTGATCTCTACGCATTGAAGCTTCCAAATAAAGGAAACCATCATAACCTACAGAAGCACTAGCATAAACACCATTGACACCGATGCGTTCGTATCTTTCAATAGGATTAGGCAGCCCGCTTACTGTATTTTGCAAAGAATACAGACGTGGTACATTCAAACCTCCATTGGTCGCTGCAAATACCGAATTGAATTTGTTTCTACGTACATTGGTACCAATAACCCCTGCAATGTTGACTTTATCGGAGATGTTTTTGTCAAAATTCAACATCAGGTCATAATTATACTCTGTATTGGTAAGGTCACGACGGGAATAACCTGATCCTACATCCAAACGTCCGATACTACCATCAATACGATCCGTTCCGATACCAAAACGACCTGGTACACTACCAATCGCTTTTCTTTCTTCCTGCAATTCAGTATAGGTATCAGCTGACACCCGGCCAAAAATACTCAGCCAATCAGTCAGTTTGTAGTTTAAGGTAAAGTAACCAATAAAGCGGCTACGGCTATCCGATTCGTAGTTTTCAAAACGAGTCCAATATGGATTATCCCAGTAAATCGGATTCAAATCTGCAGGATCTGCATAGTTCCAAGTTAGGTTCCTTCTCAGTTTGAAATAAGCAGCTTCCTGCTCTTTCACGTCGACATTCGTTTGCCACCACTGACGGAAATTACCCATGATGTTATCGCCATATCCAGTCGGATTTCTACCCAATCCTTCAGTATTGATGTAGTTTCCAAAACCGGAGGCAGTAAGGCGATCGGTCAGGTCAAATTGCGCTTTCAGTGAAAAGTTGTTACGATCTAATGAACTGTTTGGCTGGAGACCGTCATGGTGATAGTTGGTATAGGAGAAACGATAAGAACCATTTTCCAAACCCTGGTCAAAAGACAAAGTATTCACATAAGTAACTGGTGTTTCAAAAAACTCGATAGGTCCATTTTCAGCAAGCACCCAAGGTTTTTTCTTCAGGTAATTATCTGATTCAGGATCAAAAGCATCCCAATGGTAAACCAAAAGATTTGGGTCATAAGGTGCACCATAAGAACCATCTTCTGATAAAGGTACAATCAGATCTTCAACACCGTCGCCATCGGGATCACCTAACAACCAGTAACCTTCAGGACCGTCATAATAGTGGCCATATCCGGCGCCATATTGCTCCTGGTATTTAGGGAAAGTACTTTTATCCACAAATCCAGCAGTGACACTTGAATTAAACGTTACACCAATACCTTTCTTTTTAGATGATCCGGTTTTGGTGGTAATCATCACTACCCCATTGGCAGCGCGTGAGCCATAAAGTGCCGTAGCAGCAGCGCCCTTCAATATGTTGACTGAAGCTATATCGTCAGGATTGATATCCGATGCGGCATTACCATAGTCATAACCACTACCGGCCTGCTCTTGTGAGCGGCTATTTGTATTGGTGTTATTAATAGGCACCCCATCAATAACAAAAAGGGCCTGGTTATCCCCCTGCAAAGAGGTACTTCCCCGGATGATCACATTGGTAGAGCCCCCCATGTTGGTGGTCCGTTTAACCTGAACACCCGATGCAAGACCGGAGAGGGAGTTAACGAAGTTGTCAGATTTCTGGATAGAAAGATTTTCTCCTTCTACCTTTTGAGTAGCATAACCCAGTGACTTTTTCTCACGGGAAATACCAAGTGCAGTCACTACAGCCTCATCCAAAAAAACACCTTCTTCCAAGATGATATTCATGGAGCCTGAACCTGTGATTTCGACTTCTTTCGACTTGTATCCAGTGTAACTGATTGACAGTGTTTTGTAGCCTTCGGCTACTTCCAGTTTAAAATTACCATCAAAATCGGTGATGGTCCCATCAGCAGTCCCCTTAACGAGTATACTGGCACCGATCAACGGTGTGCCCGCATCATCGGTAACCGTTCCTGTAATTGACGTCTGGGCAGATAGGCTCAGCGTCATTGCCAGGATAGCAATGATTGTACAAAGTGATTTCATCATATAAACTTGTGAGTTGGTGAAATAATCATGATGTGTGTTTTGGCTTTATTTGGTCATCAAAAGACAACCAACAGGACATTGGTAAGCATAGAACGCCCTTCTGTTTTATGGCAATAAACAGTCAGGGAAAGGGTAGAACCAATTCTTGAAATCGGTTTCTGAAAGCGTATAGTTCTATCCCTTAGCTTACTTAATCAATTGAATCGAAAACTTTGAGGCTTCAAAACATCTTTGGAAAATCCATGCCAAATATGTTTTTAAAAAAGTGGACGGGTTAAAATTATTTTGATGTTCGTGGCACAAAGCTTGGTTGTAAAATTTCTCGCTTATATTTTATTTTTGCAAAGCGTTCATTTTTTACACCATTGTCCAGTAAATATCTTCTCAATATTTAAACTGTCCGCTTCTATACATTTTAAATGCAACGGCAATGTATCAAAGATTGCTGCTTAAAGGATAGTATAATTGGACAAATGTGGAAAAAACTACACGTATGTGTAGGGATTTGAGTGGTTTTTGGGGGTAATTTGTTCTATTCATCCTGGTGTTTTCGAAGTCTTGATGGAGGACATACCGCAAGCATAAGAATGGCTTCCAAACATGCGCTTATTCCCATTAAAAGTAAAATTAGCAACCTCCACATTTTAATTCACTGGCTTTTTCCTTATTTTCACAAATCATACTGAAGTTGTTAAAGGTTTTCTGCTTTCCGCGCAGGTAAGACCTTCAACAATTTCACCAAACCCAGACCAATAAGAAGGCGGCAGCATGGACAAACCGGTCATATTTACTGCATTTGCGAATCCCAAAGATGATCTACGGCAACTCAAAGAAGAGGAAAGCGCCCTGATCGATCTGTTTACGCCACTAGCTGATGCGGATAAAGTATTTTTTTCCAACCTTCCCAATGTAAAAATTGAAAAACTTTACCAGCACATCAATCGATTTCATCGACGTATCCTGATCTTCCATTATGGAGGGCATGCTGATGATCATTTACTGATGTTGGATGACAACCCCAACTATGCTGAAGGCCTGGCCTTGGCCTTGGCCCGCCAAAATAAAAACCTTTTGATCTTTCTCAATGGTTGTTCGACAAAGGCACAGGTGGAAAAGCTGATAGAGGCTGGTGCCAGCGCAGTGATTGCCACTACTGCCAAAATTAAAGATGGCCTTTCCCGTGCTTTTGCGGAGGAGTTTTATCGCCTGCTCATTCAGGGAAAAACCCTCGAATTGGCCTTTGATTTGGCAAAAGCCAAAGCATTGGGCATGGCTGGAGCAGAAAACCTGGCCTTCAAAGTCATGCGGGGCATCCTCTTCCTGGAAGAAGAGGAAGAGGTTATTTTCCCGTGGGTGCTTTATGTCAAATACGAGGACCAACTACAATGGAAGCTCGAAGAGGATTATTTCAATCCCGATTATCTGCCCGATCCGGTGGAGATGGTATTGGCACAAAAACAGGAAGCCATTGAAACAATGCGCGAAAAAATCCACAACCTGGAAGCAGAAATGGCCACAGCACTGGATCTGATCAAACTTTATGAAAAATATAAACATGAACCGGCCTTTGCTTCCCAGATTGACACAAAGCGCAAGGAAATTGAAGATTTAGCCAAAGCTATCAAAGACAAAGAAGTCGACATCAGTCGTGGGGATGAGGAGCTGCGTACTGAAAAACGAGAAGCCGAACTTTCAGAGTCACAAAAACTGCTGCACCGGGAATTGGAGCGCATCAATTACGATCAGCAATTTTCAAGCTATGGACAAATTGTTGATCTACAAGCTAAACTGGGTGCATTTATCATGCAGGGAACCCCTCAATGTGGGTTGGGTTTTCTTCGGGATCGCATTCTAAAAAAGGCTAGTGTCCAGTTTTCTTACTGGAAGGTTATCGTTGACTTTTCGCCCCTTTCCACCCAAGCTCCGGATGAGCAGAGTATTTGGAAAACACTGGCTCGCCATTTTAGCCTGGAGGAAACATTGGAGCCAGCAGCCATTGTAAAGGCAATATTTAGTACGGGTAGGTTGCGGTACAAACACCTTCTGCTGTTTTTTGAAAACCTGAGCTATCCGGATATAACACTCAACATTCGCCTGATCAAAGAATTCTGGTTTCTTTTTCAACAGGAAGCCCGCATTCACAATACTGCCGAAAACAATCCTGATGGTAATAAAACGCTGCTTTTTATTAGTGATATAAATTGTCGGAACAAGGAATCTGGTGATTGTATTCCCAAACAATATCAGGAAAAGATTGAAGCAGAGAAGTTAGAGCAAAACTACGCTTTTGTATTGCCCATAGTAGATATCCTCAATCTCAATTATCTAAAAAACTGGGCCAATCAATTACCCGATGAACTGGGCTTGTCCGATCCAGTATTTCAGGAAATCCTTGATTTACATAAAGGTTTCGTGTTGCCTACCATTAAAGAAATATGCAGCCGAACACAAACAGAAAGTATGATTTATAATGAATATTTTGCCCGATACGAATAGGGGCAACCCTAGTGGTTGCCCGATACAAGCGGCAACCCCCATGGTCACCCAATCAACAACGGTTTCATATTATGATATTGAAAAATAGATTATGAAAAATATATTTACCGGAACGTATCTGAAAAAAGGCCGAACGATTCAGCGGAAGCTGGCTAAGGAAAACCAGGTGATTAAACAAACCTTCCCACCTTATGACGCCAGTGATGATTTGGTCCAAGCAGTCAATCTGGCTTTATTGCTACAAAAACCGTTACTCCTTATGGGAGAGCCTGGCTGTGGTAAAAGTAGCCTGGCGCGCGTATTGGCCTGCGAATTGCACCAGGATGCCGATGATTATGAGGATTTTTATTTTGAATGGTTGATTAAATCCTCTACCAAAGCCCGCGAGGGTTTGTATGAATACGATGCTATCCGCCGTTTGGGTAATGCCCAGATTCCCAAAGCGGATCGGGAAGAGGATCTTCATATCAAGAATTACATAAATGATGGGCCCCTAGGTGAAGCAATTCAGAAATCCAAAGCAGGGGCCAAGGCCATTTTGCTTATTGATGAAATTGATAAAGCTGACCTGGATTTTCCCAATGACCTGCTAAATGAACTGGATCGTGCGGAATACACCATTCCTGAACTTGGGAATAAGGCTCCGATTAAGGCAGAGGAAAAACCCATCATTATCATTACCAGCAACCGGGAAAAGGATCTGCCGGATGCCTTTTTGCGCCGCTGTGTATTCCATTTTATTAAACCTTTTGATGATGTCCGCCTAAAAAACATTCTATCCAACCGTTTTTATAAAAAAAAGGAGGCTGTTGAAGAGGAGTTTGTTAGTCAGGTTGTAGATCGTTTTGTCAGTATCCGCAAAGAACTGGAAGACAAACAGTTAATTGTCGGTAAAAACATTTCTACCGCCGAGCTGATCGACTGGTTCCAAGCACTAAAACACTATAGCCAACTCGATGCTCTTGATAAAAAACAGGACAAAGAGGAAAAAGCACTACTAGAAAAAATGATCAAAGAACTAGAAAAACTACCGGCCAAAACGCTGAAGGAAATACCCTTCAGGCAGGTGCTGTTTAAGAATCATAATACGCTGTTGAATTTTGAGTGACAGACTAGGGGTCAGGATTCAGGAGTCAGGTGCGAGGATTCAGGAGTCAGGGGTCAGGTGCGAGGAGTCAGGCGCCTCCCACCCCTGACACCTGACACCTGAAATCTGACCCCTGACACCTGATACCTGACTCCTGATACCTGATACCTGACTCCTGAAATCTAAAAAAATGCTGCGACCACTACTATACGAGCTATTTGAAACGATCCGCCAATATGACCGGCAGACCGGGCACCGGGCACTGGGATTCGACTCCTATCTTGCCCTGATCGAGGCGTTGCAGGCTGGTATCGGGTTTAATAGCGAGGAACAATTGTTGCAGGTTTGTACCTTATTATGGAAAAAACCACACCATGAGGACGTGGAATTTAACAATGCGCTGAAAATGGCCGTTCGGGAATTTTATCACAATTTAAGGTTGAGTGAAACAGCCGTTCAATCTAAACCTGCTGACCAACTCGGCGTGCCAGACAGTACCCAACGCCACATAGATGACCTTCCATCCGGAAAGAAAAAAAATAAAGGAACCGGAGAAGAAGCCAAGGAACAACAGGACACTCCTACCAGTACTGAGCATACCGTGATTATCAGTTTCGAAAATGCACGGCCAAATGCGGATGCGACGAGCATTCAGGTGAGTGAGAAGGCCTTGGAAAAAGAAATCAGCCAGTACAATTTCTGGTTAAAAGGCAATTATTTCGAGTTTTCCTCGCGGCGGTTGCAACAAGGGTTGCGGGCATTGCGCAGTGAGGTAAATAGTGCCACTAAAAAGGAGATTGACCTGCCAGCTACGATTGAGGCCACCGCAAAAAGAGGCTATTTTCAGGAATTGAGTTGGCAAAAAGCCAAAGAATGGCATTCCAGTCTGGTGGTATTGATCGACAATGGCCACTCCATGGTTGCTTTTCAGCCCATGATCGACGAATTGATCGAAGTGCTGCGGGCTGATACAGATCAGCAATTGAATATTTTTTATTTTGATCAGGCACCAGTTAAACACGTTTTTGCGGATAAAGACCACTTGAAAGGCATTACACTGGAACAATTCGCGGCAAAATTCAAAAGCCCGATGCTTATCCTTAGCGATGCTGGAGCTGCCAGAAGCGGTATTGACCGCCAACGGCTGGATCAAACCGTCAATTTATTAAAAAGTCTCAAAAATCATCGGGTGGCCTGGCTTAATCCCATGCCCCGCAAACGTTGGAAACGCAGCACGGCAGATTACATTTCCTACTATGTCAATATGTTTGATGCAAATGCATTGGAATTCGGCAATGCGGTACGGATATTGAAGGCGAAGTTGATAGGCAAAAAATTGCTCTCGTAACTCGGCTCGTACCTAGCAATTTATTTGGTAGGCTCAAAATGTTATGGCCGTTTTTTTGAAATAGCGTTGATGCATTACATAAGAAAAGTAGCTAGATAGATGCAGCCAAAATGAATTTGGCTGGTACGGTAAAACACAGAAAAGCAGCCAAATGAATTTGGCTGGCACGAATAAAACGCAGAAAAACAGCCCAATGAATTTGGCTGGTACGAATAGATGAACAGCAAAGAAAAAATAGACCGTTTTCGCGAAAAATTCCGCACTGACTATGGTGAGGGGCACTTCCATTTTGCCTGTCACGCAGCCTTTCCTGTGGGCTTTACGGTGGATTTGCTGTATCAGTTGTGGGCCAACTTCAAGGATCAACCTCAGGATACTATTGACCGGCTGGCTGTTTCCGATTTGTTGCAATCTGATCTTTGTCGGACTACTCAACGCGGGATTTTTGAGATGGAGCTCGACGTACGCAATGAGTTACTTGGGCAGCTTAGGACGATTTTTGGACCAGAGCGGGAGCATCAACTGGCTCGATTTCTTTATCAATATGCCGATGCCATTCAGCTCGACAATATTCCAGTTTCGTTTCGGGATACACAGAAACTAATTGCCTTGGGCACCCTTGCTCCAAACCTGGCAGTTGAGAAGCTGGCGCAGGATTTCAACCAGCAGCTTGAAAAAGGACACCGCCCGGAGGTCTATCGACTGGATGGGCTATTGGAAGCTTTGCTAAAACAACATCAGGACTTCAAAAACCTTCGCCATTTTAGCCAGGGCGTTAAAGAAGCTTTTTCAGGAGAAAACCTTTCGGAAAATCAAATAAAGGAAGCCTTTGGAAAAGTGATCAAGATAAATCCATCGCTGGCAGCAACGGCGGAAGGTGTCCGCATTACTTTGCCCGAAAATTTACGAGACAAAGTACTCAACTACCGCCGCGAAATCAATCAGCAGAGCGAAGTAGAAGCCTTAAAACGCATCAAATTGGCCCGGCAGGAATCGGCCAAAGAGCTGGACCTTTCCAAATTAGGGCTGATTGAACTTCCCGAAGCGTTATTTGGCCTCAGCCAGCTGATCAGCCTCGATTTATTTGGCAATGCATTGGCGGAAATTCCGGCTGCCATCGCCCAACTCAGTCAATTGGAAAGATTGATGGCCAGCCAGAATCAGATCACTACCCTACCCCAAAGTATGGTGGAATTGAAACGACTACGCACCCTTAAGCTGGACAGCAACCAGTTGAAAGCGGTGCCTGAGTTGATTTTTTCATTGTCTCAATTACAAGACCTTTCGCTGGAAAATAACGGCATTGAGTTTTTACCGCCAGAAATTGCGCAACTGCCCCAATTGCGTTTATTAGACCTGCGTGGCAATCCTGTTTGGAATATCCCACAGGCCCGGAAGAAGTTCACCAAAGGTTATTTGCAAGAGATTTGGCGGCCTATGGGTTTAGGTGCATCAAAACAGGAGCTTATCTTTTTGGTGTCTGAAGGAGAAGGGTTATCCATGGTTGACCCAATTCAACAGGCTATCGATCAAGGAGCCATTGAAGCACAGATCATTTCTTTTTCAACCCTGGATGAGTTATACAATTTATGCCGGGAAAATGCGCCGCATGAGGTGGTGGTGCACCTCAATTTTTCCAATACAGCTTCTGAAAACCTGGAAATCTATTTTGGCGAAAGTCCAGTTTCCATTTCTCTCTTTGCGTTTCACCAACTATTAACACCTTTGCAAAATCTGCGGTGTGTAGTCAATCCACAGGTACTTAGCGAGTTGGTAGCAGGAAAGGTAGTTACTGAAAATGTCCGTTCCTTGCTATGCAGCACAGGTTTTAGTCGTGGCGCCGATCCTGAGGCATCTATGGCTGCCTTTTATAGCCGGCTGGCAGAGGGGCAATCATTGGTATATGCCACTGGCTCAGAACCGGTCACTCCCGATTTCGAATGGTTTCCGAATGAGCAATTTGCAGGCATTGCGGGTTGGGCCATTCCGGTATATAAAGCAAAACAAAAATCAAAAGCCGAAACTGGTATTGATATCGAGCAATTCAAGGAACAATTGAGGGAATTTATTAGCAAAGATCAAATCGAAAATGTATTCAATCAGGTCAGGATGAGATTGCGGGAAGGCAGTTCGATTTTGGATACGTTTGTTTTGTTGAGGGCACGATTTAACAATCTGGAGGTACATCGATTAGAAGATACCATTTCCGAAGATGATTACGTTCGGCAAAACAATCAAATAGTAGACGGGATTTTACAGGCTATAAATGAAATTCCACCTAATGATCTCACCCAAACCACGCAACAAATACAACCCCGGAATGCCAATGAAATTTCTGATCTAACTGAATTAAAACACTTTTGGAAAGAATTGCTTGCAAATGATCTTGATGCACTTTTTGAAAATATCCGGAAGTCCTTAAAAAGTAGTGCAAAGATCTTTTCCGCTTTTATAAATTTAAATTCAGAATTTACAGCACTTGAAAGAAATGTTTTCCACAGCACCATTTCGACTGAAGAGAGAAACGTCACCTATAATCAAATTATACATTCATTAATTGAATTGATCAATGGTGTTGATGCTTCTGATCTAAATCCAGGAGTGCTGGTTGACGCAGCAAAAAAAGTAAACCATCCCGACCCTATCCGCATTTTCCTAAGTTATGCTGAAGCTGATCAACGGCTAGCCATCAGCCTGAAAAAAGAATTGGAAGCGCTCAATCTAGCCAATGTAGAAGTTTTTGACCCCAGTGAGGTCATCGCTCAAAAAAACGTCCTTGAAGAAGCCGAAAATACGATTGTGGATAAGCTGCATGAAGCCCCTATCGCGATTGCTATAATCAGCGCGGACTATCTGGCTTCCGAATATTGCCGACAGGAGTTACAAACTGCTGCCCGCCTGGCTGATGAGAAAAAAACCAGTTTAATTCCGGTCATATATCGGCCTTGTGCCTGGCAAAAGTTACCTGAACTGGCAAAACGACAAGTATTGCCGGAAGGTGGCAAGCCCCTTAATATGGTTAAAGATCTGGATGGTGCGATCTTGGGTGTAGCAGTGGAAATCGGAGCTTTTACAGACCAATTAATTAAACAACGTCAGCGTGAATCCCATAAAACTCAGCGCTTCGGTCTATTGAACATGCCCGATCGTCCACGTCTGTATTTGGCCTTAAATGGCCGCAGCGCCAGCCAAAAGAACAGTCAGCTTTCGCAAATTTATCTACAACACTTATCCAATCAGGCTATTGATTGGGAAGTGGAGCAAAATGCCCGTGAAAGTGGGTTATTGACAAAATTGAATCTCTATCAAGACCAGCTGGTTTGGTTTCATTTGTTGCGCGAAGAAATGCAGTACAGCCAATCTGTATTGGAAGACGATATCATCAACTATTCCTCTGTTTTTGATCAACTGATCGAAGCTCTCTATCTCAAATTGGTCATCCTGGATCAGACGGTCCGGCGGGAAGAAGTAGCTCATTTATTACAGGCAGGCATTCCTGCTGTGATGGTTTGCCCGGTGGATGACAAAGATGAAGGTCAATTTCTCAAAACCTTCTATGAAAAAATGGCCCATGGCAATTCGCTACAAAAATCCTGGAAGGACGCGTTAAGTCTACATTTTGATTTTACATGGTATGAAAAATTGTTGCCTTTTATTCAGGAAATTCCGAAGCCAAATAATCTGAATTCGCTACTTCCGGAAGGCATCTATGTTTCTGATGATCGGATAGCGGAGTGGCAATTGGTGCCGCCAAGCAATACTGAAAGTTCCTCCGATGAGCTCAGCAAACAACTCACTGAGGCCCTCCTGCAGCTCAACTTTGTCAAACAAAAACAAAGCTATAGCGAACAGCAGCGGCGGATTCAGCATCCCATCTCCATCATCCAGGGCCGTGCAGAAAATGCACCGGGTTTGCTCTTGAAAAACCTGAT
Source organism: Saprospiraceae bacterium (assembly GCA_021604865.1). Classification (GTDB taxonomy): domain Bacteria; phylum Bacteroidota; class Bacteroidia; order Chitinophagales; family Saprospiraceae; genus BQJU01. The sequence goes on from BQJU01000090.1 coordinate 19,158, forward strand.
ACGCATCAGTGATATAGGAGAGAACGCTCAACAAATACAGATTGACCTGTCGAAAATTGATGCCAAAACCTGGGAAAAAGATTTGCTCGATCAGCTTGCTGCTGCTATGGACTTAACCGATATTGAGGAACTCAGCAAGTTGATGGACACTTTCAACCGCCTTTTAGCATCTCAAAACCTCATTATCATCGGTCGGGATTTTAATCAGACCCTATCGAAAAACCGGATCGGCCCATTGAAGGAATTGTTTGAGTTATTTATCCATGGCATTGAAAAAACGCCAAATCGCCTCTTCTCCTACATGCTCTCGGAACAATCGCTTCCCGATTTACACAAATTAAAAAACCCCAACCTGATTGCACTTGCCACCATTGATGCACTTGAACGGCCAGACCTCAACTACTGGCTGGAAAGTCAGGCAAAAAACCTGCCCAAAGAACTGATCGCGCAAATCCAAAAGGAAATCAATGATTATTTCTATAGGGAAAAGAGTATGCCCATTCGTACCTTTATAGAAACCGTAGCCCGTTTGTCCGGACTGCCTCGTTTGGTAGAATCTTTATTAAATATCGAGCCACTCCCCCCTCATACATTACTTGAACAAGAACCTGCCTAATCACAAAATTGTGTAACTTGTGGAAGAGGATTCTTTTCTAAGACCTGGATATCTTCCAAACGCTAAACCATATCCCTGTGATCCGACAAATTGTATTTATCATTTGCCTCTTCTCCCCCATTTTAACTTTCTCAAATAACCGTGCCGATAGCTTGCGGCAGGCTGTTGCTACGGCTTCCAGTGATGCTGAAAAGTTATCCCCTTTGATTAGTTTAGCCCGTCATTATCAGATGCGGGCTCAGGACAGCACTAACATTTTGGCGGAAGAATGCCTGCGTCTGGCCACCCAGGTTAAAGATTACGACAAACAGATAGAAAGCTACATGATCCTGGGCATCTGGCACCACAACAAAGGCTCTTTGGCGCTGGCAAAAGACCAATATTTCAAAGCCATAACAATCGCCAATAAACACGGCCTTAAGTCCAAACTGGCCAGTATATACACCAATCTAGGGTTATCTTACCGCCGTGGATATCAACAGGATTCTGCATTCTACTATTTTTCTGAGGCGGAAAAAATTCATCTGGCCAATGGGTCGCCCTATGATCTCTGGTATGTCTATTCTGGGCTTGGGCAGATGTTTGCCGACCTGGGCGAAACTCAAAAGGCGGAAGATTATTTGCTCAAAGCATACGATGTCGTCCTTCAAAAAGGAAATCGCATGGACAAAGGTTTTCTATTGTACACCCTCAACCTGTTCTTTTTTACACATGAGCGTTTTGACCAGCTGGCGGTGTTCAGGCAGCATTGGGAGGATTTTCAACAAGAGAAAAAAACGAGCAAAGAGCTCATGGAAATCCCGGAACACGTGGGTATGTACCTCTTTGATAGCAAGGATGAAAAAAATTATACCTCTCGACTTTTCCGAGCCATAGGCCATTCCCGGAAGATCAACAATCGTTTTCTGGCCGGCTGGTGTTATGAAGATCTGGGGGATTATTTTTTAAAAAAACAGGATTATCCCACCGCTTTAGTGGCCTATGATTCTGCTCAGCTACTTTTTAACCAATCCGGAGCGGCCTATCGGCGAGGAAGGGCACTACATCAATTGTATCACACCAATAAATTACTTGGAAATAAGCCAGCGGCGCTTCAATATCTGGAACAGTACAAACAGATTGCCGATAGCCTGCGCAGTGTGGAAATAGAAGAAAATCTCAGCCAACTGCAAGTCCAATACGAGACTGAGAAAAAGGAAAACACACTGGTTATCAAGGAGCTGGAATTGGGGCAAAAAACGCAGGAACGCAATGTACTTTTGGGAAGTTCCATCTTGCTGGCTCTATTGGCCACAGCCATTTTTGTGGGCTTTCGCCAACGGATTGAAACCAATAAAAAGTTAACCGATCAAGCCACCCAGATTCAGGAACAACGCATCCGGCAATTGGAACAGGAGAAAAAACTGATTACCCTCAATGCCATGTTGGAAGGTCAGGAAAATGAACGAAGTCGCATCGCTCAGGACCTGCACGATGGATTGGGCGGATTGCTCACTTCGGTCAAAGCACATTTCGGCGTCTTACAAGAAAAAGGAGAAAATGGTCAGCCCCAAGGGCTCTATCAGAAGACCAATATCCTCATCGATGAGGCATGTGTGGAAGTACGCCGTATCTCCCAAAATTTAATGCCACGAGCCCTGATGCTTTCCGGCCTGGCAGGTGCTATAGAAGACCTCACCGGCCAGGTACAGCAGCAAAACCTGGATTGTCAATTGGAAATAATCGGCCTGGAAAATGAACCCTCTCAGACGGTTTCTGTAATGCTATTCCGCATCCTACAGGAATTGACCAGCAACATACTCAAACACGCCGAAGCCAAACAAATCCTGATTCAACTGATCCAGCATCAAAATGAAATTACCCTTATTGTTGAAGATGATGGCAAGGGTTTTGACCTGAAAGCCGCTTATCAGAAAAAATCATTAGGTCTCAAAAGTATTGAATCCAGAGTCAAATATCTACGCGGCACGCTGGATATTGATAGCGTTATTGGTGAGGGGACTACGGTGACAGTGAATGTACCGGGATAATTGGTGATGAATGGGCAATGAACAATGAATGGGCTGCTGACTTGTGTTTATTTTAACAAGTCTGGAGACTTGAGGACATTCCGCATCGTGTCGGGAGACACTCGCGAGCGAGGGCGGACGTTTAGTCCGACTGATCGATATGCACATTGTTAGCAGCTTTATTTGTTCTTAGTTTTCATTAGCCTCTTCCTTCGTAAAGAATCAATTAGCAGCAAACTATCTATACTCAAAGTTTCTCAGTGCACTTTATCCAATTCTATCTCTTGTTTTAAAAAGGATAATTATTGTTTGTCGCATTCCGTAAATCATAAGAAATTAGGTAAAAGACTTTCAACTGCACCAAACACAACGCTAAAAATTAATTCTCTATATGACAATCGCTTTAAATTAAATGAATTTGAATGGGCTATCCATAAGGCAGCTATTGCACAACAAAAAAATAATACGATTGAATATGTAGATAAATAAGTTGATGCTACTCCTAACCAATCGAAGAGAATTTCTTCTAATGCTGCATATCCGAAAAGCGCTAATGCGAAATTTGCATTTGGTCGGTTGATAAACAAAAACACACCTCCAAATAAAAGTAATAAACTAATTATTAAGGGTACAAATTGCATGCAATATTCTAAACTAAAATAGCTTTGTAGCTGAATACTAAAATCAGTTTGTGCTATAAAAATACCAATAGTTACTAACGCTATTATTGAGAATCCAGCTCCGATAATCTTTCTTTTTTCCATTAATTTTCTTTTTTTGATATTTTTCATATTGCTGCTAACTCAAGCCTAGGCGATGTGCGACCAAAGGGTTCCACCCGAAACTATATTTCTTAACTATTGTGCTTTCATACTTTTCGAGTTCTTCGGTCATTTTTCTTTTTTATTACTGACAGCGGTTTTGTATATGAAAAGTAGCGAATTTTACTAACAGACTTTTGTCAGTTATGTGCGTGCCCTACGCGATCTACAACGGTATTTTGATCAATTTCAATTGCTCCTATCAAAAGTATCGTCCAACCACTCCCTCTTCAGCACAACAATAATCTATTCAATACCCATAATTCTCTGCTGGATGGCCGGTGCGTTCAACATAGCGTCATCGCTACGACCATCGCTCATCGCTCTGTCTCGCTTTGACGCTTATTTGTTGTGTGCCGTTTTATTCTATTCCGCATTTACTGTACTTTTTAATGAGTTAATTAAGTAGTCTTCAAATTGATTAAAACTTATTCCAAATGCTTCAATTACCTTTTGAGGCACTAATGTTCTATAATCACCATCTAGGTGAATTTCATCAAGCTGGTTTGTTTGTTCAAATACTTCTACGAGGTGCTCCACCTTTTCACCAATATTGTTAACAAAATTTGTTTTGTTTAATATTTTGTTTATATCTGAAATCTCAAATCTGTCTTCCTCATGATAGTCAGTCATATCTACAGAACATAGAGCATAAATTTCCTGGTATTCATTAGATCTCAAGGTTTGGTTCCGTGACATTCTGATTGAAGTCCGTTTATCCCATCTGGATTTTACTTCTATGTAGTATTTGATATCACCCTTTATTTTGATGACTATATCCTGACCATCTTGCTCACCTAGTACTTCACATTTTATATCTTCGGGCTGAAACAACTGTTTTAAGTGTTCTTTCAATTTCTCTTCTACATGAGTTCCGATTTGATGTTTGAATTGAAAATTAGCCTTACGTTGATTTTCGTCTTCAATGCTGTCAAGTGCTTTATTCAGAATTTCTTCAAAATTAGATTTTCTTACTAAGTCACCAATGTTTTTGATTTTTTCATCATCTAATGTCACTATTGAAAATATGTCTTCTTTCGTTTCTTCTTTAGAAACGACTGAAATCATTATGCTAGCCTTCTTGTCGTTTAACTGAGGAAATAATTGTTGATATTTTTGCTCTGTTAAAAGAGGTATGATTTTGAGTATGGTGGTTTTAAGTGGATGATTCTCTATATCACTTATATTATCCTGAAATATGGTTTCTTCAATAATGGTCGTTAGGTACCTATTGTTGATGTAGTTATCCTCTGGTAAAAAGCTATTAAATGCTTCAATACTTAATATTTCGCTGATGTCCTTTTTCTCAACTGCTAAATAAAACTGTTTGATTTCAGCGGTAACGCCCATATCCCTTTTCAAATCTTCAGCCAAATGCAGTTCGAATATTTGATTGGGATAGATTTTGCTTTCCTTGTAAACCTCTTTATAGCTATCGTCATAAAGGGAGCATAAATCGCTCAAAAAAGCGATATTCTCTTTAACCCAATCGTTATTATGCAGCGAAATTAAATTGTAGAAAATTTTAATTAGCACTTTTCGGGTAGAACGGTACTCAATGTTTTCGTTGTCTTCACTTAAACTAGAAAGGTGAATTAAGTTTTCGTCCCAATTGTAATATGCAGAAATCTTTTTTAATAGCTGGTTTGGCTTACTGGTTGAATCTACACTATTAGTAAGTTTACAGAACTCTAATAAGGATTTGAAATACGGCTCGACAACTCTATTTTTCGATTCCACTAAATCAAAATGATAAAATTCATTGTTTAGATTTTCAGGGTAAAATATGGAATCGCCAATTCTTTTCTCATCTAAGGCGTTTTTAACTTCATCAGAGAAGTTTCTGCGATTAAATAAATTCAGAGAAAAACTGAAATGAAAGTTAGGGTGAATCAATTTTGAGATGGATACAGGGATTAAAATTTTACCCAACTCTAGAAGTGTTCTATTGAGATTATCAGGTTTCAGCAACACTCCAATTTTGTTGAAATTCCCTTCTATGTTAGGAATTAGCTTCAAATCGTTGAAATAGGCGATATCAACAAAATCAATGATGTGCTTATAATACTGAACGAGTATAGTTTCATCAAAATCTTGAAGACTACATTCACTGATTTTCTCTAGTAAATCACTATGGGTTATAAAATCGGTGGTTTCATTGTTCCAGTTAATAGCATGTTCACTCCATTTCAAAATATCATCTTTAACAGGAATATTGGAATAAAACTTAGAGATAAGTTCGTAAAAACAATCGACAAGGTCCTCTGCATTTAAAAAATCTTCCGATAGATAACTAACGCTATTTATAGACTTATAGCCTTGATTTGTTTTTACAAAGGGCAGTTCACTTAACTTTGAATTCCATTTGTCATTCAGCTCTTGAAAGTATTCGTTCAGAAAAGCATCATCACTGTCTGTTCTGAAGTGGACATTAGTATAGAATAATGGGTTTTTAACTTCAATGATGTTGCTTTCTAAAAAGGAAAAAATTAGGTTAGAGCATTTCTCTATAATAAGCCTATTTGCTTCTTCATCTGCTTTTACTTGATCTTTATCACTTTTTAAATGAATGGTATCTCTAGGTTCCGTTGGTAAGAACTTGTTGCAATTAATAATGAAGTTTATCCCAAAATCTTCTGATCCAATTAAAGGGTAGTAATAAAATAAACGGGCAATATTCTTATTAAACTGAACAACCTCCTTATTCTTGTTTATAGGAAGTATAATTTCAATTTCATGTTCCTCGTTTCTTATACTGAATAAATGTAATTCTTCATCGTTTTTAAGAAGAATTGACTGGTTTAAGTCAATTCCCTTATTGTTTGCTATTCTCTGCTTACCTTGGAATCGGTATGTATCTGTTACTCCATTTTCTTGACGAATTACAACTTCTTGCAACCTGTTATTTATGGTAAAAACCAGAGGAATATAATCATCTAAATACTTGGATGATTCTTTGATATATTCATGTTCTTTGTCTGATTGAGGCAGATAGGTGAAAGTGGTTTTTAAATTAGATACTTCTACTGCACTTTCTTCCTTTAATAATTCGTAAACACGCTTTTTCTGATCCGAAATACTATCACTTAGATCTTGCCAAATTTTAGGGGTTCTGTCAATTTCAAAATCTTTAATCGGTAAATAGTACCCGCCTGCATCTAAAAAGGAGTTAAGCTTGAATTTCCTTCCAAAAGTGTGAGTAGTTAAAAAACCTGTACCGTATTTACCTACCTCAGGAATATCTTCATCACCATATTTACCACTTACCTGTTTAACTAAAGATATTAAGGTTTTAGTTGTAAATGATTTGCCGTTATGTGAGAATGAAAATTTGTTATCACGATAATCAATTTCGATTTTGCATTGTGTAGTTAAGTCACAAGCATTTTGCACTAATTCCCAAATAGCACGGCTAGAAGAGTTTTTATTGAACTTTTCAAAAGCACGTAACATCCCATCTGCATGCTGTTTCAAATCAGAGCGTTCGTCTTCTTTCTTAGTTTTCTCTATTAATTGGTTTCTATCCTCTTGCATGTGAACTTAAGACTTTTATTTTTAATGGCATACAACTCAAAGGAATGTCTGCGCTCTCACCACCAAAAACCAGTACCAGCACCATCTCGCGCAAACATTTCAGTTGAACGATCCCGGTGGCCAAGAGGTAGCAAACTATTCTTATAGGGAAAGCCATTTTTCTAGTATTGGCTTAACCGCAGCCCAATTTAAGTTTTTCTAAGCAAATATGCTGCTGATCTTAAACTTGATTCTTATCGGGGTCGAAGTTCTCAGCAACCTGCCCACTTTTGTAGCACTTTTCAGCTCATTTTGCAAAAATGCTAAGCAACCACTCCCTCCTCAGCACAACAAAAATCTATTCAATACCCATAATTCTCTGCTGGATGGCCGGTGCGTTCAACAGAGCGTCATCGCTACGACCATCGCTCAACGCTCTGTCTCGCTTTGACGCTTATTTGTTAGTATCAGTTTTTATTTTTTGACTCTATAAACAGTTGCTCTTTTATCACCTTCTTTTGTTAGCAATTTATTCTCTACTGCCAATTTTAAATCTCTACTAGCTGTAGCTGATGATATATTCTTAAAGATAATTAAATAGTCTTTTCTCGTGAAAGTTTGTTGTTTAAAAGTTGAAAGGAAATAATCAATTCTATCTTCTGAAGTTAAATTTTTAGTTTGAACTTTCAGAAGATCTCCTAACGATTCATTGATTGCTTCAAGAATAAATTCAATAAATTTTGTCGACTTACCTTCTTTATCCGCTTTTTCTAATACATCATAGTATTCCTGTTGTCTTTGCTTAATTATAGTTTCGAATGGCAAATATTCAAAAACTGGATATTCCTTCAGTAATATTAAACTTTGCCATAATCTTCCCATTCTGCCATTCCCATCCATAAATGGGTGAATAAATTCAATTTCATAATGAGCTACACAACTCTTGATTAATATATGATCATCTTCATTTTTAACATATTTAAAAAGCTCTTTCATCAAATGATTTAAATTTCCAGATGGAGGAGCAATATGAGCAACTTGACTTCCCTTAAAAATTCCTACTGATTTTGTTCTTAATTTACCTGGTTGGTCAATTAAACCTTTCATTAAAGTTTTATGTGCTTTTAAGAATGAAGTTAGTGAAGTAGGATTGAATTCATGAATTTTTTCGTAAACTTCAATAGCATTTATAGCTTCTTGGATATCCTTCTTTGGGCCAATTACTCTCTTGTTCTCAATTATTGCTGTTATTTGATCTTCAGTAAGTGTATTTCCCTCAATCTCTAATGAAGCTTTGATGGTCTTTACTCGATTAAGTTTTCTAAGCTCAGGAGAAGGCTTGTGAAGATGTGCTGCATTTACCTCACCTATCTTTTCTGAAATCGAAGAGATAAGCTTTATTAGCTTATTTGTTATATTATATGGTGGCTTCATGATACTATCATTTGATACTATCATAAATGTACACATTTTCTTGAATTGATACTAACGTGGAGCTACCCGACGGCTGACCGCAGGGAGGCTGGCCGGGTAGCTGTGTGTTAGAGGCTTTTTTTTTATATTACATTCATTTTTTGATTCAATATCTCAACTTTAAAATTTACTTTCGCTTTCAATGCTTCAAAAACTTTTAATATCGTTCCAATCGTTACATTACTCATACCATTTTCCAATTTTGATATTTGTGCTTTCTGAACCCCCACTAATTCACCCAACTCCTCTTGTGTTAAATTTCTTTCTTTTCTAGCTCTCTTTATCATCTCCCCTATTA
>BQJU01000091.1 GCA_021604865.1 Saprospiraceae bacterium
CTGTTTCAGGCGAGCTATTTTGTCACCAGCCTAGGCGCGAAAACCGCGCTTGGCCACTACTAAGCAAGGATTTGAGCAACAACGGCTGGTGACAAAAGAGCCGCATCAAATGGGTAAGTTATTCTTCTCTGACCCCTAAGGAAACAAAAAATCATGAAAATATCTTGGAAAGCAATTTGGCATTACAAATGCCCACGTTGTAAGGAAGGGGACATGTACAAAAAACCCTTTAAATTGTCAAATCCTTTGGATATGTACCCCAAATGTCAAAATTGTAATTTAAATTTTGAACCGGAGCCTGGTTTTTACTTCGGCGCGCTGATTATTTCCTATGCCATATCTTCCTGGATGTTGCTTTTGCCGGCACTATTGCTTGTCCTCTATTTTGATTGGTCGGTCTTTGGGGCAATGGCTTTTACGCTGTTTTTTGCCGCGTTCACTTACCTGAAAATAATGCGCATTTCACGAGCAATCTATTTGCATTTTTCAATGCGCTACCATAAAGATTTGGAGAATTCTCAAAATTCAGCCTCAAAATACGACAAGACGATTTTTTAAACAAACACTCAGAGTATCAACAACCCATTCTCCCTCAACACCTGCCAAGGTTCACTATTATAAAAATCCTCAAAATCACCCAACCCGTGAGTGGTGTATTCATTCACGAATTGCTGATAAGTAAAAGGAGACTCAAAATCCGGGCGTAGCTGAGGGAGGATTCCAGCCAGCCATTCGCCCTTTTCTGCTGATACCTGTAATGCCCAGGCTTGTTTTTTGCTTTGGAAAACAATTTCCACAAAAGAGACCGTTTTTCCTTTCCGGCGCTTGTCAAAATAGGCTAATTCCGGAGTACCCCCCAACCAGACCATTTTACTGTGAGGCCTCACTTTAGCATTTTGTGTTTCATTGATGGCCTCGAAGATAAAGTCAGTGGGAATGCTCGCCTCCGGGACTTCAAAATCAAACCATTCCTGATGGGGAAAGTCAAAGCAGATGCCATGCATATAATTGAACAATGATTTTTTCAATCCCTCACTATACAACTCGTGTTCTGCGCCAGTGGGATCATCGTGATAAAGGTCGTTATTGGCAAACTTCCCCAATCCGGGGCCAATTTCCACCACCTCAAAAGCCGCAGGTTCCAAGCCTACAGGGCTATGGGCTGTCATGGCAAATTGATGCCAAAATCCCGATTGTAATACGCCCGTTTCAAATAATTGCCGCACCATTTCCAGGGAATCGATCGTTTCCTGATCGGTTTGAGTAGGGAAACCATACATCAGGTAAGCGTGCACCATGATGCCGGAAGCGGTAAAATTGCGGCAGATCCGGGCTACCTGTGATACGGTCACCCCCTTTTTTATCAATGCCAACAACCGGTCGGAGGCCACCTCCAGTCCACCGGAAACGGCTATACATCCCGAAGCTTTCAGCAGGATACAAAGGTCTTCCGTGAAGTTTTGTTCAAAACGAATATTGGTCCACCAGGCAACGGTGATGCCGCGTTTGATAATTTCGAGCGCCAGATCACGCATGAGTGCAGGAGGCGCTGCTTCGTCCACAAAATGAAATCCATGTTGACCCGTTTGGGCAATAATGGTTTCAATGCGGTCGCAGAGCAGGGCGGCATTGATCGGTTCGTATCGTTTGATGTAGTCGAGTGTCACATCACAAAAGGTGCATTTACCCCAGTAACAACCATGCGCCAGGGTCAGCTTGTTCCACCGGCCATCACTCCAGAGGCGGTGCATCGGATTGGCAATTTCGATAACAGAAAGGTATTCATCGAGCTTAAAATCCGCATAATCCGGCGTACCAACATCCCTTTGTGGAACATCCAGTTCTTTGGATCCATTAAAATATTGTACCACCCCACCCTTCAGGGCAAAGGTGCGTTTTAAGGTCGACTGGTCGCGTTTGCCAGCAAAATATTCGTACAAATGCCAGATCGGGGCTTCCCCATCATCGAGGGTGATATAATCCACAAATTCAAAAATGCGCTCCTCTCCAATTGAGCGCAGTTCAGTGTTAACATAACCGCCACCCATCACAATTTTGGTGCCGGGATATTTCCCCTTAATCCACTGACCACACCGCAATGCCCCATATAGATTCCCTGGAAAAGGCACACTAATGGCCACCAATTCAGGTTGTAACCTTTTCATTCTTTCTTCCAGCAAATCAAACAAAAAGACATCGATAAAAGTAGGCGCCTGGTGCAAAGCATCATAGAGTGGATCAAAAGAGGTAGCCGTGCGGGCCAGTCGTTCCGCATATCGGCTAAAACCAAAGTGAGGATCGATCAATTCCGCAATCAAATCAGAAATATCTTCCAGATAAAGGGTCGCCAGGTGACGGGCCTTATCACGGATGCCCATAGTGCCAAATGCCCATTCCAGGTCATCCAACTGCTGAAACCGGCCGGCCTCAGGCAGGTATTCGCCATCACAAATGATATGCGCCAGCGTTGGGTTTTTATCCTGCAAAAACTGAATGACCGGCTCAATGGTTTGCAGGTAATGTTTTTGCAAACTAATGATCCTTTCCGCATTTTCGGAAGCCTGCACATCCGGGCCAATTGCTGCAAATAAGGTTTCAAAACCTCGTCTGGAAAATACTTTTAGGATAACCTCAATACCTAGGTCGGCCTGATAGGTTTCAATGCCTTTGGTGGCCAGAAAACCTTTCAGGTAGGCCGTGGCCGGATAAGGCGTATTGAGCTGCGTAAATGGCGGTGTCAGTAAAAGTGTCTTCAAAAAACGATACTTTTTGGGTTAAAGAAAAGTACACTACCACTTGATCGGATAAGTCTCTATCAAAAGGCTGGAATCTGGAATGGTAATCTCCTGAAAACTGCCCTGCTTCCATTCTAGAAGCAACACCCTTTCATCATAAGTATCTTCCATCTCATCATCCTGCATTACTAAAGCATGTTCTGAGGTTCGGGTAAGCATTTTCGGGCCACCATTTCCCTGCTTGAAAATCCAGCTTTCCATTTTGATTTGTCCACCATCACCGCCGTAAAATTGAGCCAGTGGGAGGAGGTTCGTAAATTTTTGATCCTTTTTCGAAAATAACAGTAAATACTTAAAGACAAACCAATTTTGCCTTAATTCCAACAGGTAACCATCAAAGTTATTATCGATTGGAAGTATCCAGTGTCCAAAAGCCTGCATATCAGTGGAGTCCGGGGGATAGGTCATCCGATTTAGCAGCGCAGTGTCAAGGTCTGCATAAAAATCCGATATGGAAATTTCGTGGCCTTGCTGATCTTCATCAACACCTGGTGCAATGCGAATGGTATCAGATTCCGGTTGCGTAACCAGCACAAAATGTTCCGCAATTGCAGGCACCCTGGTAGATTGACAGCTTTGACACAAAAAGGTAAGAGCAAGTACGGGCAGCAGTGCCTGCCCTGTCGGCCACCATATTTTTATCATATCTTCAATTTAAAAACACCCGCCTCATCACTATTTCACTCACTCGCTCACTTCCTCACCTCTCCCTTCCACTTCAATTCATACAAATCATGGCGTCTGTCCTTCAGGTTTTGCACTCCGCCAAATTCATGCAATTCCTTCAATAATTCCAGGTTGATATCTCCAATCACCATCATTTCAGTATTGGTGGTAGCTTCTGCTTTGATCGCGTTTGTCGGGAAAGCGAAATCTGATGGTGTAAAAATGGCAGATTGGGCATACTGGATATCCATGTTATTGACCTTTGGCAAGTTGCCTACACAACCTGCAATGGCCACGTAACATTCATTTTCGATGGCGCGGGCCTGCGCACAGATCCGCACGCGGTTGTAGCCATTCTCGGTATCGGTAAGGAAGGGGACAAATAATATCTGCATACCCTCTTCAGCCAGCGTACGAGTTAATTCAGGGAATTCCACATCATAGCAGATCAAAATGGCCACTTTGCCACAGTCGGTATCAAATACCTGTACTTTATTGCCTCCGACCATACCCCAGGTACTTTTTTCAGATGGGGTGATGTGGATTTTTTCGTAGGTATCTACCTTCCCATTGCGGTGACACAGGTGGCCTACATTGTACAACAGGCCATCTTCACGTATCTCAGGCATACTACCGGTAATGATATTCACATTATAAGAGATGGCCAATGATTGAAACCGCTCTTTCATGATTTCCGTATATTCGGCCAGTTTTCGGATGGCATCCGATTCGGAAAGTTTATTGTAAGGGGCCATCAATGGAGCATTAAAAAACTCCGGAAACATCAAAAAGTCACTCTGGTAATCACTGACAGCATCCACAAAAAATTCGGCTTGTTCAAAAAAGACCTCCAAATTGGGAAAGTGACGCATTTGCCATTGCACCAACCCCAAACGAATAATCTGTTTCGGTGCATTGACCAAGACTTCCTTTTCCTGGTAATACACGTTGTTCCATTCCAATAATGCCGCATATTCCAAAGAATCGGTATCCCCTTCCAAGTAGTTAGTTAATACCTTGCGTACATGAAAATCATTGGACAATTGAAAGGATAACACCGGGTCGTGTATTTCTTTTCGTTTTACCCGCTCAATGTAATCTCTCGGACGCAACTCGGCGGCGTAATTCTTATATTTTGGCAATCGCCCACCCGCAATAATGGCCCGTAGGTTGAGGTTTTCGCAAAGCTCCTTTCTTGCTTCATAAAGACGGCGCCCCAAACGCATGCCCCGATAAGCCGGATCAATGAATAAATCGATACCATAGAGCACATCACCATCAGGGTCATGGGTGTTGAAGGTACAATTACCCGTAATTTCTTCATAGGTGTGTTTATCTCCATATTTATTGTAGTCAACTATGAGCGATAAAGCACTACCCGCCACTTTTCCATTGACCAGAATGCACAACTGGCCCTCCGGAAATAATTCCAGCAAATTCTTTAACTGACCACGTTCCCACAAGGCATCTTTCCAACCTGGATATGCCTTTTTCATAGATTCCGTTAACCCCCGATAATCTTCAATCAGTAGGTTTCTCAATTCAATTTTTGTTGTTTCAACCATTGATTATTTTTTTAATATTGGTCAAAGACGGCAGCGGTCCGCAAGTCTAATTTTCCTACACCACTTATTTGAGAGCATGTTTTATCAAAAAATTGGCGCTTTGCAGCCCATGCTCCTACTCTGCCTTCGCCAAAGGCTACGGCCGCGCGCCGTCGTCGAAGCCTTTCGCTTGCGCCGAAGCTTCACGAAGGAGCATGGCGCAGACGCCCGGAGAAAGCTTCAGCGCAAGCGTAAGATTGACCTCCAAACATGCTCTGAGGGGCAAATTTCGTTCTTTTTTTAATAATAAACTTAAAATTTTACGCTAAGGGTATGTACACCAGCCTCGTGTTGGTAATCCAGGCTAAATCCGGAATGGTCACAAATTCTTTGCACGATTGATAATCCCAACCCAAGGCTTTCCTCTACATTAGTTTCTCTCCGGAAACGCTTTAAAAGTTTACGAGGTTCTATTTCCAAAACTTTACCTGAATTAATAACGCACAGCTTGCCTTTCTTGATTACAATATTGATCCAACCGTTTGAATTATTGTGCCGGATAGCATTCTGAATCAAGTTAGCGATCATAATTTCGGCCAAGGTGGCACTCATTTCTACTTCGAGGTTGAGGTTGTCGTTTGTACGAACATGCAAATGCTGGATTTCTATCAGGTCTTGAAAATTATTGAGTACGTCATACGTTATCCGGTTTAGGTTGACCTTTTTAAAATCAGCAAAACGATGGTGTTCTATTTTTGACAACAAAATCAAAGCGCTATTTAGCCGTGCCAACCGGTTGGTATTTTGTAGGATGATTCCCAGGGTTTTGATTTCTTTTTCCCCCAATCGTTTTGACTGTAACAACAGTTCTATATGGCCCTTGATCACAGATAATGGTGTTTGCAATTCATGGGCTGCATTAGAGGTAAATTGTTTATTTGCCTGGTAATGTTTACGAACCCGATTGATTAGCTCTAAAAGATAATCATTCAATTCATTGAAGGCAGAATAGGGCGATTTCTCAAATTTCACCGGAGTAGGCTCATCAATGTCAAAATGCTCTAAAACTTCTAGCGTTTGAAACAACTGCGCACGTATTTTTTTCATCCTCCATCGGAAGAAATACATAAAACAGACTCCTGGCACTACAATCAAGAACAAAAAGAATAAGCCTACCTTGACCTGAAGCTCAGTGGCCTCATGACCTAGCACAAAAAAGATAAAAGCGACACTGCATACAGTAGCGCCCAACATAATCCCTAAATAGGCTAATCGAGGTTTCAATGTTTAGATTTTCAGCAAATATCGTTAAAATAAAAAAGGCAGGCACATGTTAGCATAAAAATCGGGTGCAGATATTCATCTACACCCGACTCAACGTCTTATTCATTTGTAGATGATCTACTTAGAACAAGACAAGTTCTTTTATCTTTCGTTTAGTGGAAAGGTTATTTCTTTATACTTTTTTCAACAATCCTGATAATAAAGAAAATACCAACAATATCAAGAAAATGTAAAATACGATCTTAGCGATAGAGGCAGCACCTGCCGCTATTCCACCAAATCCTAATACACCTGCAATAATGGCTACGATGAAAAAAATTAATGCGTAACGTAACATGATCTTAAGTTTTAGTAATTATTTAGGAATTAATAGCGGGATCCACTTGCTATCTATTACACCACTAGAACGCTGCAACTATAGGGGTGTTCGGTAGGAATAAAAAAAACTTGCTGCATTTGCGTATTAGAAGACGTCCGACAACTACAGTTCAAGAGTTTGTTTGGAGGCCCAACATGCTCTAATGAGCCATAAACTTATACCCAATGCCATAAATGGTCTTCAGATAATCACCACAGTCATTTTCGTTAAGCTTTTTTCGCAGGTTTTTGACATGAGCATAAATAAAGTCAAAGGAAACGGCTTCATCCATGTAGTCTCCCCACAGGTGTTCGGCAATCGAGTCTTTGGTAACGACGCGGTTTTTGTTTCTGGCTAGGTAAAGCAGAATATCATATTCCTTTTTGGTGAGTTTCAGGGTGTTTTCTCCAGCAATAACTTCCCGTGCATCCAGGCGGATACTCAGGTTTCCAAAATTCATTTCCTTAGTCGGCAGGTTCATCTTCCGGCGTAATACCGCTTTGATGCGAGCATTAAGTTCGGAGAGATTAAAAGGTTTGACCAAATAATCATCAGCACCTTCTTCCAGACCCCGGATACGGTCTTCCGTAGTATCTTTGGCCGAAACGATAATGATGCCTGTTTCCGGGCTTTCTTCCCGCAATAATTTGACTAGCGTGAGCCCATCACCGCCAGGTAAATTCAGATCAATTACCGCACAATCGTACTGATAGTTATTTAACTTAATATACCCTTCACGGTAATTCTTAGCCAGCTCACAAAGGAAACCTTCCTTTTTAAGGTAATGGTTGATCATGCTGAGCAAATCCTGCTCATCCTCCACGATTAATAGTTTCATTCCCAAAAATAACAAAAGGGTATTAAGCAGGAAAGATATCTCTACTTAATACCCTTTATCAGGTATTATAATAAGCCGAACAAGACGATTACTTATACTTAATCCAGGTCATCATTAGCAGACCCTTCATCAGCAATATCATCTAAATCGATATCAACCTCATTATCCAGATCATCCAAATAATCATCATCTTCATCCAGATAATCATCATCTTCATCTTCAACCACCTTGGTAACCGGCACGGCTGGTTTCTTTTTGATCACCTTGGTAATCACTTTTGGTGGCGCACCTTTAATATAAGGCGTTTTTGTGCTTTGATAAGTGGTTTTTTCTTCTGCCTTTTTTTGTTCCTCCGTTTTAGCATTCAAGGATTTGGTTGTAGTCGGTACAGCCATCAATCGCTTTTTGTCAATTAATGTACCTGTAATGACACAAACCCCATAGGACTTATTCCTGATGCGGATAAGGGCATTCTCAAGATCCTGAATGTGTTTACGATGCCGCAATGCCATCGTATTCAACATTTCCAACTCACTGTTTAAACCACTGCTGTCCATCCAGTCACCGCCTTGATCATGCCGACTGTTTTCAGTCGTATCCATAATCTGCATCTGAAGCGTTCTCAACTGTTCTTTCGCTTTCTCTAACTTTCCCTCGATTAGTTGTTTAAACTCTTCCAATTCCACATCTGAAAAGCGGGATCTGGATTCACCAGCATTCTCTATTGCCATTGTTTAACGTTTTTTCGGGCAAGTAAGCCCTCAATTCTGAAGAAATTTTGAATAAAAGTTTATTTATAAGTTAAAGTCTTAACTTGGTTATTTGTTCTTTTCTTTACCCCATAAAGTAATAATTCTTCGCCACAAAAGGTACTTTTTTGTTTTTGTCAATTGTTGGGAAGACACAACTGGCATTTCTGTAACCGGCTTGTTTTCAGTAACTTCCGATTCATTCAAGTTGTCTTGTAAGATGGAAATAAAGGGTTGCATTTCACTCCCTATAAAATCTTCAAATTCATCCATCTGCTTTGATGATTGATAACTTCTGGTAATTGGCATCAATTCACTATTTTCACGCAAAGGTGACCGGGAATTCTGAAGATTTTTTGAAATATCCCATGCAAAATAAAAATTATTCTTAAATATAAAAAAGATGAAACTGTTATATTTTTTGCTCAAATCACTGGTTCTTAGTGCTATTATATTTTCCAAAATTAAAGACCATAGCTGGTTAACCTCAATTAATGCGTCTCGGCAGGTACTGGAGGTGCTTAGCAATTTTTTCTTTTTTATCCTGGCCACCGACCTGAGTATTTCCCTGCTCTCGTGGATGTACCGCCGCCGAAAACATATTCCACCCTCTCGAATGGACAATGTTACTGTTGGTCTTCAAAATATTTATTACCTATTATTTGCTGGAGCATTAATTTTTACCTTCCTCGGCCTTTTAGGTATTGATTACCGCACGCTTTTTACCAGTTTGAGTATCGTGGCTGCTGCCATCGCCATTATCTCCAAAGATTATATTTCTGAAATCATCAGTGGAATTATCATTAGTTTTTCCAATGATCTGTCCATTGATGATTATGTCAAAATCGGCAATCAAAAGGGCAAAATTGTCGACTTAAAATTGACCAAACTGGCCATGCTCAACGAAGATGATGATATGATCTTCATCCCTAATAATAGTGTATTCAGTAATGAGATCATCAATTACACAAAAGTGGAGATCAAAAAGGTAAGTGTAGAATTTGAAGTCAACCTAAGTTTTCTAAATACCGTCGAAGAGCTGGAGGCAGAACTGATCGAGTGCATCAAAGATTATGACAATCGAATTCTGAAAGGCAGTTATAACCTAAAAATTGTCGAGATCAAAAAAGATAGTATCTCCCTCAAGTTTCAATATATTTTACATCGGATAAATCGGGAATTAGAAAGAGAAATCCGTAAGAAAACAGTACGCAGAGTAGTCAATTTCATTAAGAAGAACAGCCCAACCATGGCAAAACCTCCTCAAAATGAAGAAAGTACGGACTAACCATTCCTATTTTAATCTACTAAATTAGAGTTGTTTCGCAGGGCCATGACAGGGTTAAAACGGGTCTTTTTTTTCCACCACCCTGCCCCTGCGAAACACCTCTATTGATTAATCCTGCCAAATTTCTATTCAAAAAAAATTGATCATCGTCCATTTTTTCAGAATTTATTCAGTTTCCTACTGCTCTTTTGTGTAAAAAAAAGTTCTGTAATGAAAAGCAAGAAATTAACCACCAAGAAAAAGTTCGCAAAAAACAACGAAGTGGAAGTCCGCATTAAGGTAAAAAAGAAACTTCCTAAAGAGAAGTACAAAAACAACTGGACATCCTTGATTGAAAAGGAATGAATCCGTTAACAAATAAATGATCACTTCAAATCATAACAAACAGGGAATCATGCTCACATGCAGGATGCCCTGTTTTAAATTTATAATAGTATGATTCACCCTTGTACTAGATTACAGTACATCAATGACCAGATTGGTTATGGCGTTTTCGCTACCTCATTAATTCCCATGGGCAGCATTACCTATGTAAAAGATAGCCTGGAACTGGAAATTAAGCCACAGGACTTTCATTCCTATTCGCAAGAGCTGCAGGATACTATTGAAAAATACTCCTATATTGATGCTGATGGAGTCCGCATCGTTAGTTGGGATTTTGCCAAATACGTCAACCACTGCTGCAATTGTAATACCATGAGTACGGGCTACGGTTTTGAAATCGCCCTTCGTGACATCCTCCCTGGCGAGGAAATTACTGACGAATATGGTCTATTTAACATGACCAACGCCATGGAACTTTCCTGCAAATACCAGGATTGCCGCAAAAAAGTCAGTGCACAAGATATTGAAAGCCTCTATATCCAATGGGATGCTCAATTGTTGCCGGCTTTGTTAAAAATTGGACAGATAGAGCAACCGTTACTGCCGTTGGTAGACGCGGATACTAAAAATCAGATATTTGCCTTCCTCGATGGCCACACTACTTACAAATCAGTAAAACATCTGCAACAAAAGGCCGCATTAAATAACCTGTCCTTCAACCACAACTCTAAAGTTATGGGTACAAAAATATAGCGCAATTTTGTCTACAGATTAAATTCAGAATGCGTTTTTTTCTTTGCGCGATTTTTAAGAACTTGTTTGGAAGTCGGCTTTTGTAGCGAAAAGGGGATCCTTTGCAGCCAAAAGCTTGACCTCCAAACAAGAGCTAAGGGGTCAGCGAAGAATAAGTTGTCTGTTTCAGGCGAGCTATATTGCCACTAGCCTAGGCTCGAAAACCGCGCATAGCCACTGCAAGGATTTGAGTAACGACGGCTGGTGGCAAAAGAGCCGCATCAAATGGGTAAGTTATTCTTCGCTAACCCCTAAGGGTGGTGAACAATAGTACTCAACCACCCTATTTTATTAATACCACTTACTTTTTATAAAATCTTATTATGACGACTAAAAATACCAGTACAGGGATCCTTATTCATCCAGGTGAGTTTGAAGCCCATACCCACTGGTACGCCAAAGCATTTAATGCAACTATCCACCCGATGATCAATTATTTCCTCAACCTTAGTCAGGACAGGATCATCAATCGGTATTGTCACCTTCATCCCAAAGTCAAACCTGAACAATTGAGTGAAATCATCAAATACAGGTCAAAATATTTCCTTTGGGCAGGAGCCGATTTATTAAATGTGACATCTGCTAATGGTAAGCGTCAAATGGTAGTTATTGAAAATAATTCTTGCCCCAGTGGCCAGAAATCAATGCCTTTGATTGATGATAATAAAGAACAGGGAAGCTACCGGGTCTTGATAGAACGCACGTTTAAACCCCACCTTAAAAATATGAGGAACCAAATTAAAGGGGGGCTGGCCGTTATCTACGACAAGAATCCAATGGAAGCCTCGGGCTATGCATCTGTTATTGCCGATGTTTTTAATGAGCCGGTTTATTATGTGCCCTTTTATTCAAAAGAACCCAACCCACCGGTGAAATTTGTTGATGGCATTATGCAGGTTCGTGATACAGAAGGGCAATGGCAGCCTATTCGGGCAGCATTTCGCTACCTGACCCAAAAACCCTGGAATCGGCTTCCCCTACATCCCAAAACGAAAATCCTGAACCCCATCGTGGCCTGTTTGGCAGGAGGCCGAAACAAGATGGTGGCTGCTAAAGCCTACGATCTGTTCAACGCAGAAATCCAAGGCAGTGGTTTGAAAATAAACACCCCCGAAACAATATGGGATGTGGCCAAAAACGAAATCCCACTCTGGGTAAAAAAGATGGGTGGCCAGGCAGTTGTCAAAGTCCCCTACAGCAATGCAGGCCAGGGCGTCTACACCATTGTCAACCAAAGGGAATTAGATGAATTCATGCAAATGGAATTTGATTATGACCGCTATATTGTACAAAGCCTGATCGGTAACTACAACTGGAGTTCGGTCACCAAACAGGGCCGGCTTTATCATGTGGGTACCATCCCCAACGCCAAGGGGGAAACCTATGTGGCTGATATCCGGATGATGGTCAGCTCCACGCCGGAGGGCATCAAACCACTTTGTATCTATGCACGACGTGCTGAAAAACCACTTGTTGATCGCCTTGAAGATAGCAACCGGTCCTGGGATATGTTGGGTACAAATCTTTCCTTCAAAACGCCCGATGGCTCCTGGGGTAGTGATACCAACCGACTTTTATTGATGGACCGCCGGGACTTCAATAAACTGGGAATCGGATTAGACGATTTGATTGAAGCGTATATACAAACTGTGCTATCAATGGTAGCAATTGACAGTATGTCAAAAACACTCTTCAATAAGCAGGGTAAATTCAGGATGCGGCTTTTTAAAAGCTTAAATGATGATCCTGCCTTGATCGAGGAAATCATGACACCATGAAAAAATTCAAAATGCTGGTCCTGACCGACCACAGTACCCATACGGTACACAATTCAACCTATGATTTATTAAATGCCTTACGGCAACATCCCGATTGCGAATATATAGATGTTGTCAGCAGAGGCAACAAAAAAAACAACTTTTTCTTCCAGGAATTCATACCTAAATTCCCCTTTGGTTCCAGGGTAACAGCCGATTTCCAGTTTCATAAGGATGGCCGGTCTTTTACCCAGAACCTGCATAAAACGCATCTTGACAACTACGACGTGCTGCTTTTGCGATTGCCCCACCCTATCCGCTCTGGCTTTATGGATTTTCTGTCCTACTTGTATCCTGGACAACAAATCATCAATACCCCCTCTGGTATTCAGCATACCGGTAGTAAAGCATTTTTGCTTGAAGTTGCCGACCTCTGCCCACCGATGCAAATTTGTAAGAGTGTCGAAGACATTCTGGCTTTTAAGGAACGGTTCCCCATCGTCTTAAAGCCATTGAAAGCTTATGGGGGCAAAGGCCTCATCCGAATTGACGGCACCAAAGCATGGTTGGGCAATGAAGAAATGCCTTTGGAGGTATTATTGCAACAACTACAAAAAAAACCATTTGAATACCTGGGCATGAAATTCCTAAAAAATGTGCATCAGGGTGATAAAAGGGTGGTGGTCATTAATGGGCATATCATAGGTGCAGCCCTACGGCTACCCGCAAATGGTTCCTGGTTGTGCAATGGCGCCCAGGGAGGGTCTTCAGTTCCGACTACAGCAGATGAAAATGAAATCAAGATTGCAAAACGTTTATCAGCAGTTTTAAGTAAATTGGGTGTCGTCTTTTTTGGTTTTGATACCCTACAGGATGAAAATGGAGTTAGGGTGCTATCAGAAGTGAATACCCTGAGCATTGGAGGGCTTCCCTATCTTGGATATGAAGGAGAGGCTATTGTCGAATCAGCAGCTGAACAAATTTGGAATTACGTAAAAAACAATATATATGGAACCTCAGTCATTGTTAATAAAAGAACCCATACCAAGTATTAATGAACTTGATATAGAGGCAGTACCCAGAGGGAAAATTTCTCATTTCTGGCTCAACCTCGTTACAGATGGAATGGGAATACCGATCAAACTTCCCGTTATTGTGGCCCGTGGCAGACAAGATGGTAAGGTTGTAGGACTTACCGCCGTAGTGCACGGCAATGAATTGAATGGCATCCCGGTTATCCAGCGCCTGTTTAAGGAATTAGATCCTGAAAATATGGTTGGAACCGTCGTGGGTATTCCCGTGGTAAACGTGCCTTCTTTGCTTCGCAAAAAACGTCGTTTCCCGGATGGGTCCGACCTCAATCACCTCATGCCTGGCAAACCTACCGGTAGTGTCAGTGAGGTATATGCTTACCGGGTTGTACAACGTATTGTTCGTCATTTCAACTACCTGGTCGACCTGCATACTGCCAGCTTTGGCCGGATTAACTCTTATTACATCCGTGCCGATCTAAGTAATCCCGTTACCCGTGAAATGGCAATGTTGCAAAACGCCCAAATCATAGTCAATAATCCTCCTTCCGATGGTACCCTGCGTGGAGCAGCTGATGAGCTGAAAATTCCGGCAATCACACTGGAAGTAGGGGATCCCAATAAATTTCAGAAAGGCATGATCCGCTCCAGTTTAACGGGTATTCATAACCTATTGATCTACCTGGGAATTACGGAAGGTATAATCGATAAACCGGTAAACCCAACTGTAATTTGTGATGCTTCTCACTGGATTTACACGGATACAGGTGGAATTTTAAATGTGCATCCAGGAGTGACGGATTTAGTGAAAAAAGGTGATCCAATTGCCTCCCTTTACGATATTTTCGGCGACTTGAAAATGACCTATATGGCACAGGAAGATGGCATTATCATCGGAAGAAGTGTGAATCCGGTCAATCAAACGGGTGGCCGTATATTGCACCTTGGCACCAAAATTTGGTAAACACTTGAGGAACAAAGAGACGAGGGGATGGGGCGTGGCCGTCGCATTTCTTCCTTGTCTCCTTGTCTCCCAACCGCGTTTGGCCGCCATTAAACAAGGATTTGAGCAACACCGCTGGTGCCAAAAGAGCCGCATCAAATGGGTAAGCTATTCTTCGCTGATCTCTAAATATTCTATCAGGCTATCCCAACTGAGGCTAGCACACTTTAACCTTCCGGGAAATTGGCGGGCAGCACTAAAAGCAGCTAGTTCTTCATCTTCAGCAATATCGGCGTTTTCCCTTACCAGTGACTCCAGAAAATGTTGGCAAAGCTCCAGAATGGCCGACAATTTTTTCCCTTCCAGTCGTTGCACCAACACCGACGTAGAGGCCTTCGAAATGGCACAACCATAACCAAAAAAATAAGCCTTATCAATGCGATCTTCTACCACATCCAGATAGATCTTGTATTTGTCGCCACACAATGGGTTATAGGCCTCCAACACCACATCCGAAGTTTCAGGTCTGCCATAATGGTAGGGAGACTTATTGTGCCGCAGAATAGTTTGTTGGTATAAATTTGATAATTCGGACATCTTTGTGGTATTCCGTACATTAACTAAAAATATGCTGAGCCTCTCTTAGTCCGGCAACCAGTCGGTCCACTTCATCCTTGATGTTATAAAGGGCAAAGGAAGCCCGAATGGTTCCGGGGATGCCAAAGAAATCCATTACCGGTTCTGTACAATGATGCCCAGCCCGCACAGCTACACCTTGTTGGTCAAGAATGGTAGCTACATCATGCGGATGTATACCCTCCATTGTAAAAGAGAAAATACAAGAACGTGAAGGAGCATTACCCACTATGGTTAATCCGTCAATTTCACGGAGTTGGTGAAGGGCATATTCCGCCAAATTGGCCAAATAATAACAAATGGCAGGCCTCCCGATTGTCTCAATATAATCGATTGCAGCTCCCAGACCAACGACACCGGCAATATTTGGGGTGCCTGCTTCAAATTTATGGGGAAGGTCTGCAAATTCTGAACGCTCAAAACTTACCGTTTTAATCATTTCTCCGCCATACTGGTAAGGTTGCATCCGTTCCAGCCACGATTTTTTACCATACAGTACCCCGACTCCTGTAGGTCCAAAAAGTTTATGCCCCGAACAGACAAAAAAATCGCAATCCAAGTCCTGCACATCCACAGGCAAGTGAGCAACACTCTGTGCACCGTCTACTAATACCAAAATGCCTTTTTCTCGTGCCTTCTGAATTATCTTTTTTACAGGATTGATGGTTCCAAGGCTATTGGAAATATGCACCATTGCCAGGATGCGGGTCCGGTCATTAAGCAGATCAGAAAGATTCTCCAACTTCAATGCGCCCCTATCATCCATAGGTATCACCCTCAGCCGGGCGCCTATACGCTTGCAAAGCATCTGCCATGGAATCAGATTGGAATGGTGCTCCATAGCCGTGATTAACACCTCATCGCCTGGCTTAAGCACCTCGTCTCCAAGTGACTGAGCGACCAGATTAATGCTTTCCGTGGTACCTTTGGTAAATACTATTTCTCGACGATCGGCCGCATTCAGAAAACGACAGACTTTATCCCGAACCGCTTCATAAGCTTGGGTGGCAGCCACAGCAAGCCCATACACGCCACGGTGCACATTGGCATTGTTATGTAGGTAGAAATGGTGCATGGCATCGATGACCACCTGTGGTTTTTGGGTAGTCGCAGCATTATCGAGATATGCAATCGGAGCAAGATCACCGGAAGTTTGGCAAAGTAATGGGAAATCAGTCCGGATATCAGGAAGCTTTGTAGTGATCATAATATATAAATAACCAGTCAGGAAAAATAGTTGACCCCTGAATACTTATTTCTCAAACACCGATAACCTAGCGATTTGAAGAATTAAGGGGCAGCAAAACGATCTAGACAGTCAAGGCGCAGCCGAAGACGGTCTCACAACAAAGCGACCTCACCCACAAAAAATCACCCGCCCTATCAAAATCAATCCAAAAAGCACAATCGCCACACCCGACACTTTACGCATATTATCCAGATAAGAAGACTTCATTAAAGGTTTAAGTCGTTTGGCTAATAAAATTTTCAATATATCCGTCGATACAATGGTGCCAATAATGCTTCCAAATAAAATGGTAGCATCCAGCCCATTCATTTGCTTGGAGGCAGAAAAACTCGTCATCACCCCTATCCAAAAAAATGCAGCAAAAGGATTAAAAGTATTGATCAAAAAGCCTTTTAGCCATAAGCCTACATAGGAATCCCGGAAATTATTGAGGTCAACTTCTAGCTGTGGTTCCGGTGGCCGGTGCCATAAAACCCCCAAGCCTATGACAATCAGTATAATGCCTCCTATTAGGCCGGTAACCAGGGCGAATCCCGAAAGGTTACTGACCCTTAGAACATAAGAAATCCCAAAATAAACCGCCAGCGCAAATAGGATGTCGCTGGTCCAGGAGCCAAGGCCAGCAGCAGCCCCCGCACGAAAACCTCTCTCTATACCTAACTGTATAAAGAGGAACATCATGGGGCCTGCCAACACACTCAGGCTCAGGCCCAAAATTATGCCCTGCCCAAGCAAAATCATAAAACGATCCTATGTCGGCCGATAAATTTTTCCCAAGCTGCAAATTGTTCACTATTCATAACCCTGGCAATTTTACTTTGGCCATTCATCTTTCCGTTTCGTCGTTGCCAATCGTAAAACAAATTGGTAGGGATAACATGTACTTCAGGTGCCCCCAACATAGCATCCCGTTCTGAGGCATAATCGGCATTAACTTCCATCAGATATTGATCCAGGGCATTGGCGAAAACCTTAGGGTCAACAGCTTGATCACATCCAATATACCAGCGATGAGCATGATGACTACCGGATTCTATGCCCGAAACTGTGAATTCGCGAACGATAAGCTTCAGTTTTTCTTTGGTTTTTATCATGGCTGCATTCATATTGTCGACAGAAAGATGCTCGCCACAAATACTCAAAAAGTGTTTGGTACGCCCTGTGATAATAATTTCCGAGCGACTCAGGTCAGTAAATTTGATAGTATCGCCTATCAGGTAACGCCAGGCACCAGCACAACTACTGAGCAGAAGCACATAATCAACCCCTTCCCGAACCCGATCGATGGTTAAGACCTCCGCTTGAGGTTTGATCTCACCATTCGAGTCAAAATTTTGTTCATTGAAAGGCACAAATTCAAAAAATAGCCCATTGTTGAAAAGCAACCGCATAGCATTGGTTTCCGGCCGATCCTGAAAAGCAATAAACCCTTCGGATGCTAGATAAGAATCCTGAATGATCAAAGGTTGATCCATTAAGGCTTCAAAGCTCTTGCGGTAAGGTTGAAAGGCAGTACCACCGGAAACAAATATCTTCAGGTTTGGCCATAGCTCATGAATGTGGTTCAACTTATAGTGGTCTACGATGTATTCCAACGTCAGCTGTACCCATGCCGGAATGCCTGTTAATACCCCCACATCCCATTTATAGGCTTGCTCTGCGATGGTTTTCAACCGTTCGTCCCAGTTGCTGATTTTTGCAATCTGGGTGCCTGGTTTATAAAATTTCTTAATCCAAATAGGTGGTTTACGCGCATTGATGCCACTTAGGTCACCTACGTAACACGGCCCCATTTCTTTTAAGTGTGCCGAGCCGCCCACCATTAGCCAATCCTTCAAAAACAAGCTGGCAGGAACATCGTATTGAGGAAGACAGGCAAACATGCGCAAACCAGCACTACGCATACTGCGCGTCATATCATAAGTAACGGGAATGTATTTACTATTGGCCCCTGAAGTTCCGGAACTTAAGGCGAAATATTTGGTTCGGCCTTTCCAGCATACGTCAGCTTCTCCAGCTAGTGTACGTGACCACCAATTGTCAAACATTTGATCATAATCATGGACAGGTACTGTATTTTGAAAGTCAGCAACTAACCTAGAAGATAATTGCAGCCGGTCAAATTGATAGTGTTTCCCAAAGGCTGTATTTTCTGCCCGCTTGAGCAATTGTTGTAAGGTTCGTTTTTGTAAAACCATCGGAGTGATGTGCTGCTGGTCAAATCGACGAACCAGGCCAATCCCGTTCCTTACTAAAGCACTTGCAACAGAGCTCATATTCAATTTGTGTTTTTAGTTAAGTTTTTACAAAAAAGTAACAGGCATTCACACACTGGCATGAATACCCCACAAAAATAGTCGGGCTTCCGGTTTTTTTTAATGTATTTCACTTTGTTTTCGACCAATCCCTGCTTTTAGAGCCTAAACGAGTCTATAAGCGTTGGTTTGCAGGAAATGAGTTGCATGTCTTTTTAAATAAAAAAACCCAGAGCAGTATTAAAGATAGGCCAATTAGGCTTAGCTTTAGATCCTACTCCAGGATACAAAGAAGGGGGGAATGGTTAACTAATCTTATACGAGAAGCGCAATATTAAAACTGATGAATGGGGCTGAAATGAAGAATCTTTGACAAAAGTTATGATCTGGAACTAATTAAAAGCTTTCTGCAACAGCTTATTGTTAAACTTTTTAATTGACCCTCTTTTTTTGCCAAAAAAGGAGACTGATTAACATGTCAGGAAATGTTCCGGAAAGGGGTCATAGAGATGAGTTTGGAAAAAACTGGCTCAAAAAATATCCCAGCGTGACAAATATAGTCTTTTCCAATCAAATAGTAAATATTTTCTAATAAAAAGCATGAAATATAGAATATTTTAACATCTATAACGAACCCAACAAACTATCTACTATATTTCACTAGTAATTTTTAATTGAAAATCAGTAGCTTAGTATGATAAAACCTTATTTAGAGGCCAATTTTGGAGCTGCTAAGGATCATTTTTTACCTCCCATCGGCCGCCAAAAGCGCCGAGGTTCTTCGCCAGCAGGCTTCGATCTTGCGCCGTCGTCGAAGCCTTTCGCTTGCGCCGAAGCTTTCTCCGGCGGCCGTAGCCTTTGGCGAAGGACTCAGCGAAGGAGCATGACACAGACGCCCGGTGAACGGCGATGCAAAGCCGATCTCCAAACAAGCTTGTAAATAAACCGATAAAATGGCCCTGGGCAAGCCACCCTTGTTACTATTTAAACCATCCTGCATACATAGTATATGCATTGGCAATACGGTCTATCGTATCTTTAAATTGATCCTGACTAATGGCTTTTACCTTTTTGGCAGGCACGCCAGCATAGATATGCCCTGACTCACATCGGGTATGTTCCAAAACAACTGCTCCAGCAGCAATCAGGCAATTCTCTTCTATCACTGCGTGGTCCATCACAATAGCTCCCATGCCGATCAAAACATTGTCTTCCACTGTAGCTCCATGAATAATGGCGCGATGCCCAATAGATACATTATTGCCTATTTGGGTGGATGCCCGCTGATAAGTACAGTGGATGATAGCCCCGTCCTGAATATTGACTTTATTTCCTATACGGATGTAATGGACATCTCCCCTGACAACGGCCTGAAACCAAACACTACAGTCCTCTCCCATCACTACATCTCCTACAATGGTGGCATTCTCAGCAAGATAACAACGAGCGCCAAATTCTGGCGAAATGCCTTTTACACTTTTTATCAATGCCATGTTTTTTGATTTAATTCCGTTATGCTGAAAAATAATGTAGATTTGTAGAAGACTTATAAACACAATAGTTTTCCTCAATAATGGACCAGAGAACACTAAAAACAATTTACAATCAAGATCAAGCGGAAAAAACGCTAAAGATTGGTAAAATGGTCTCTGCGATGGCACTTGTCTTTATCCTGTTTTTTTCCTATTTCGATTATTTTCAACTCGGTTTAGAAAATACCATTCCCTGGCGAATAGTTGCATTTGTAGGATACCTGGTTTTTTTTGTAGCCAGTTTCTATATTAATAAAGAAAAAACTATCCTGAATTTATACGCCTTTGCCAGTGCTACGGCTATCATCATGATGCTCGGTATTGCTTACCAGATTTTCACAACAGAAGATAGCACCAATATACAAAGAGTTTCTATTACTGTTGGCAACCTGTCAATCTGGTTTATTTTAGCTTTAGTAACCGTTGGTATCCGACCTATGATGCCATACATAGGTAGTGTTTTGTTCCTCATTTTCCTGGGTGCCCTTTTTATGACCAACGCCCATAGTTGGGGATATACCAGTTCCATTGTGATGATTGCAGCCTTTTCTATCGGTATGATGTGGAGCCAGGAACGCAGTGATTATGAGAAGTTCACTTTCATGTACAAGCTGGAAGAAAATGAAAAGGAACTGCTGTCCCAAAAAAGAGAATTGGAATTAATGAATGAGGAATTAGTCAGTTTCAATTATTCCATTTCACATGACTTGCGTACTCCACTTCGGGCAGCCAATTCATTTTCCCAGTTGCTGGTCAGGGATGTTAAAAAGCAAGAATACAAAAGCATTGAAGAATACGCCTCCTATATTTCTTCCAATTTAAAAAAGATGCATCAGCTATTGGAAGACCTACTGAATCTGTCGCAGATCGGCAAGAAAAAACTAACACTCAAAAAGATAAAAACAACCGAAAAAGTAGAACAACTTTGGAAAGATCTAACTATAAATGAAGAAACCAAGCCAAAACTAGTCCTTTATCCTCTTCCCAAGTTAAAGGCCGATCCGGGTTTACTCGAACAGGTTTTTATCAATTTATTTTCCAATGCCATCAAATATTCCCGAAATTC
Organism: Saprospiraceae bacterium; assembly: GCA_021604865.1. Taxonomy (GTDB): domain Bacteria; phylum Bacteroidota; class Bacteroidia; order Chitinophagales; family Saprospiraceae; genus BQJU01. The sequence continues at coordinate 21,108 of BQJU01000091.1, forward strand.
AAGTGAGCCATTGGTTGAAGTCGGTAGCTTTGCCCAGGGAAATAATTTTGTGATCTATGTGAAAGATAATGGTGCCGGTTTTGATGAAAAATATAAAGACAAGCTGTTCCAAGTATTTAAAAGGCTACATACGGATAATGAATTTGAAGGAACAGGTGTAGGCCTGGCCATTGTCAAACGGATTATCAACCACCATGGCGGTGAGGTATGGGGTGAAAGCAAGGAAAAAACAGGGGCTACTTTCTATTTTTCATTACCGAAAGAATAAAAAGCATTTTTCCTTGCCTGGTTAATCAATTATTTATAAATTTGCGCTCTATTTGAGAAAAAGTAAATTTTTAGTCATGAAAAAAGATACGCATCCGGAGAATTATAGAATGGTCGTATTCAAGGACTTTTCAGTAGACAAAGCCTTTTTGTCTCGTTCCTGTGCGCCTACTAAGGATTCTATCGTATGGGAAGATGGAAAAGAATATCCTCTGATCAAATTGGAGATTTCCAGCTATTCTCACCCATTCTTTACCGGGAAGATGAAATTTGTGGATACAGCAGGACGTATTGACAAGTTCAATAAGAAGTTTGCAAAATTCAACCAGAAGTAATAGTCGGAAAACGGCTTTGAAAGATAAACTTAAAGTCCCTTTCTGCAATGATTGGGACTTTTTTTTTACTTTTACTGTGTAGAATCCCTATTCTGACTAGATCAGACAACCAAATAACTGACTGAGTTTGGCCGTATGGCAAATATCATCCTTTTCGATAACGAAATCCGGAACTTTTTTCTCCCTCTAGCCTATACAAGGCCGGTTTGTGAAATACGCATTGGCATATTGACCATTAGCGAAAAATGGCAGAGGTGGCTCGGTGGTGAGATATCCTATATTACACAGGATTATCTGGCTGAGAAATATCCTATCGACTACGGGAAGGAAAATTACCTGATCAACGGTTCCGCCCTTCCGTCGGCACAACTCTGCCGACTCATACAACAAATGGAATTTAATGAGGCTTTTCTCAATGGCGAAGAACTCGTTGTTGCCAAACTTGATGAAGAGCAATTTGAACGCCTCATCCATGATGAAGATATTGGTGAGTTGAAGGGGTTTGACTTAAGTGGAACCGACTATATCAAACTCAACCGATTATGGGATATTTTTCATTACAACGATAAGGCCCTCCAAGAAGATTTTGATCTTATTACCAAAGGCCGGACGTCCCAACCCATCAGTGAAACAAACCGGATTCTGGGCGCCGAAAATATTTTCCTGGAAGAAGGTGCCTGTGTAGAATTTAGTACTATTAATGCGACCAAAGGGCCTGTCTACATCGGTAAAAATGCCGAAATCATGGAAGGCTGCCTGATTCGTGGAGGATTAGCCCTTTGTGATCATGCCAAATTAAAAATGGGCACGCGCATCTATGGGGCGACCACACTGGGGCCTTATTCCAAAGCAGGTGGCGAGGTCAATAATTCTGTTATTCATAGCAATTCCAATAAAGGACACGACGGTTATTTGGGTAATTCCGTAATCGGTGATTGGTGCAACCTGGGTGCAGGCACCAATAATTCCAACCTGAAAAATAATTATGCCGAAGTCAGGGTCTGGGATTATAGTACAGAGGGTTTCATCCCTACCGGTCATCAATTTTGTGGAATGATCATGGGCGATCATTCCAAGTGTGCCATCAATACCACCTTTAATACCGGAACCGTAATCGGCACATCCACCAATATTTATGGCCCAGGTTTTCCCCGCAATTTTGTGCCCTCCTTTTCCTGGGGCGGGGCACATGGTTTTCAAACTTATCAGACCGACAAAGCATTTGAAACCATCGAACGGGTATTAGAACGCCGGAAACAGGATTTTGAGATACCTGATCGACTGATCATGCTACGCATCTTCGAAGATACAGCGAAATTCAGGCGCTGGGAATAACCACACAAATAATCCGGATCAATGCAGGAGCCCTGGTGGAAAAGATGGACGAGTTATTTGTTTGAATGGCACATCGAAAGTACTTCTAGCGAGTATAATCCACATCTTTACGTTAGTCTCAATAGAGGGAGATATCAACTTTGTACGGCCAATGCTATCTATTCTTTTGGTGATCTGTATGACAATTTTTCCCGTGCTTTTAGCAAAATGGATCTCGATCATCTGCCAGGCGATCAGGTGCTCATCCTGGGGTTTGGCCTTGGCAGTATCCCCTTAATGCTGGAAAAGAATTTTGACCGACAGTACCACTACACAGCCATTGAGATTGATGAGGCTATTCTTGAGCTTACCGCAAAATATACCCTTCCCGATATCACATCACCGGTAGAAACGATTTGCACCGATGCATCGGCCTATGTGGTACAATCTACCGAACGTTTTGCCATGATATGTATGGACGTTTTTTTGGATGATAAGGTACCATCATCCTTTGAAAGTGAAGATTTCCTGCACCACCTGAGCGATTTGCTCCTTCCTGATGGCATGTTGCTTTTCAATCGACTAGCAGCCACACCCGATGATATTCAACTGACAAAATCCTATTTTGAAAATACTTTTAGAAAGGTCTTCCCAGATGCTAGCTACCTCGATGTCCGGGGCAATTGGATGCTCTTCAACCGGAAAATTTAATGCTTTAACCGTCTCTGTTTATGCATTCTCCAATCAGACGTAAACCATGAAGGGTCAAATGCGGATCGACCGCAAAAAAATCATCCCGAAGTGGGTATAGGATTGTAGACAAACCACCCGTGGCTATAGCAATATATTGGGGACCAACTTCTGCACGGATGCTAGCAAGCAAATTGCGCACCAACCCCACATAACCAATCAATACGCCGCTCTGGATGGCATGTACCGTATTGCGCCCCAGCGCAGAATCTGGTAATCCCAGAGGTACTTCCGGCAATTGAGCCGTTTTATGGTGTAAAACACTCATGGCGGTTTTCAAACCGGGAGCAATGGCAACGCCCAATAACGCTCCCTTGGCATTGAGGGTAGTAAAAGTCAGTGCCGTACCAAAATCGACCACAATGATATCACGTTGATACAGCCGGTGAGCAGCCATTGCATTGGCAACCAAATCCGCCCCGATCTCATCCTTGTTTTCGATAGATAAAGGCAACTTTTCATATACTTTTCTGCCCAACACAATAGGTTCTTTTTCTAAAAACTGTTGGATGAGTTCAACAAAAGGAGCAATCAATATCGGGACTACGCTACTAATAATCACCTGCTTAATGTCATCAGAGCCGACTCCGGCCTCCAATAAATGATCGCCGAGATGGGTTGGATAAAACAATTGGGCTTCTTCCGCACTGGATAGGGTTGGAAACCGCCAGACGTGAGGCCACTGCTCCCCTTCCGACAGCCCGATAACAACATTTGTATTTCCTATATCTATGGCAAGTGTCATGGTTCCATTTTCTAGTTAAAACTAACAAAATTTACCTGCTTTGACAAGAATCATCCGAAGCCTTGACGTTTATCAGCATTCGGTAAATGAATAATCGCGAAATTGAATTTAAAGAATGATTCGTTTGTATGGCTAAAACCATTTTCAGGGAGGGTGGGAGATGCAAGTACACTCCCATCCTTTATTTCTTGGTTCTTAGTTTACGTCTTTCCTTTTTCAACTGTTTACCAACTTTTGCAACCGATTTATTAATTTGTTTCCTTAAATTATCGGAAGGGGCATCCAATAGGATATCCGATACTTTGGGCAGGGCCTGTTGATACCAATTGCCCCAGGCCTTGAGTATTTTATGCTGGCTGGAAACAGATTCTCCATTTTGTACAGTGGCTTGTGAAAGCTTTCCTTCAACTGTTATCCTTTTTTTTGCAGCTTCCAGTGTCAAATCTAATACCTCCGCGGCCATAGATTCAGTGGCCGTGCAGAGTGACAAACCACATGTTAACGCACTGATGCCAACATTGGTTAAGGTTTGTGCAGATACCTTATCAATACGATCGGCATCGGTATGGTAGAACATATCGGTAAAATGCCACATTAATAAACCGGGGATTTGAGCATCCAAAAAAGGTTGATGATCACTGCCCCCTTCATAGGGATTGGTGTTGACGACCCACTGAGTTGCCAAAGCCTGGCGTCGACAGACAAATTCAACAAAATCGTTGAAATAATGGGGGTTGAAGTCATTCGCATCCACTTCACCTGCGCCCCATGCTGTATGTTTATCGGCACCACGGGTCCAGATAGCCGAAGGGTCTGGCATTTTTTCAATCAGGAAGGTGCCTCCGGTTTTATCAGTATCCTCGCCAACCATATCCAGGCTCATGCCCCAACGGATACCCTTCTTTCTGATGTCATCCTGCTCAATAAAGCGCCTGGTAGATCGAATTTCGTCTCCCCAAAGAAAAGTGAGTGTACGGTCGGGCTTGATTTTGCCTGTCTGGAATAACCTGGCCGCTACCCTGGCCATTTCCGCCAAAGTACCTACCCCGGAAGCATTATCATTTGCTCCAGGTTCCTGCACGTGGGCACTATATACAAATCGCTCATCGGGCCGTTGAGCACCTCGAATTTCAGCAATCACAGTGAGTTCTTCCGAAGGAAATATCCGGGTATCGACCTGCACCCGCACTTTGAGTGGCCCTTCAGATAGCTTTTTAAGCAAGATTTGGTGGGCAGCATAAGATAGGTTAATTGCCCAGGATTTCCATTCACTATTAAAGGCAATGCTTGTAAAGGGGATGGAATGAGTATACCTTTCTGGCTGATTATAATCCGGAATATTATAAGCCAACACCCCCAATGCACCATATTTGCCTACCGCCTGTCTAAACAAGGAGTAACTATGACAGTCGGCCATGACTATTTTCCCTTTGAGGTCTTTGTCTTTCAATGCACTTTCGTTGCATCCTTCCACATAGACAACTTCGGCTTCCACGCCTTCCGCCGGAGTCGCAAAACTATTAATGGCGATCATATTCCGGTTGGTCTTAAAATCGAGTAATGGCTCCTTTTCTCCAGCAAGAAATAGTTTGGCATCTATTGGATCCCAGGCCGGTATCCGCAAAGGGTATCGTTCAATTCGGTAAGTCAGCGGGCCAGCGGTATCAGCTTCAGCTGCTTGATAACCCGCAGCCTCCAACATCCGCTGTACATAATAAATGCTGGAATCAAATCCAGAATTACCTGGTGTACGCCATAATGCTGAAACATAAGCCGTCGTTTCATAGGCATTTTGACCGGAAAACTCTTGCCGGATAAGCTCCATATTATGGTCGACCATACTTGAACCCGATTGCCCGGAAAGCAGTACCGTTTGAGATAACAACACCAGAAGAAAGTATAATAATCTTGTACTCATCGTCAAAAGGTTAATTTTTGCACCAAGATAGGGACTTTTTAGTCAGATTCAGGGGTCAGATCGCTGCGCTTTCAGGGGTCAGGCGCTTCGCTTTCAGGAGTCTCACAGCGAAGCGATCTCAAAAGCACGATCGCTTTGGACCACAGCGTGGTCAAAATATGTTAGCCCATAATAACGTCACGGTTGTCGACTACAGCGTAGTCGCACCTATCACACACAGTCAAAAAAATCGAACACCTAATTCTTCCTTAAATGATTTTCCCATAGGGTGTTCTTCCTGGTTGATCACCTATTGCTATAACTATATGAACCGGGATACAATTTAAAAGAGGTCAGGGGTCAGATCGCTGCGCTTTCAGGGGTCAGACGCTTCGCTTTCAGGGGTCAGACAGCGAAGCGATCTCTAAAGCACGATCGCTTTGGACCACAGCGTGGTCAAAATATGTTAGCCCATAATAACATCACGGTTGTCGACTACAGCGTAGTCGCACCTATCACACACAGTCAAAAAAATCGAATACCTATTCTTCCTTAAATGAT
>BQJU01000092.1 GCA_021604865.1 Saprospiraceae bacterium
TTATTTAAACATTTACGATTTCGATCGTTGCACTGGAGTCCTTTCAAATCCTCTCCAAATCACTTATGCGGATAGTGCAAGAGCTTGTGGTCTAGCCATCTCTCCCAACTCCCGCTTTTTATACGTTTCCTCCTTCAAATATGTCTACCAATACGACCTCTGGGCTACCGACATTCCTGCCAGTAAAGACACCGTAGCCATTTATGATGGCTTTGTGGTACCCTCGATTTTTGCTACTACTTTCTCCCTGGCCCAATTGGCGCCGGATGGCAAAATCTATATTACTTGCAGTAGTTCTGTGCCCTACCTCCACGTCATCAACTACCCTGATTTACCGGGTGATAGCTGTGAGGTATGTCAGCATTGTGTGGAGCTGCCTACCTGGAATGCTTTTTCTATTCCCAATTTTCCCAATTATCGTTTGGGGCCTACCGAGGAGCCTTGTGTGACGGCGGTTGGTGAGCCGGAAGCTGCGCTGCAACAGGATATGGTGCGAGTGTATCCCAATCCAGCATCGGCTTATTTGTGGGTGGAGGCATTGGAGGGGAATATGAGTCGGCCTTTGCAGTGGGTGTTGTATTCGGCTACCGGGCAGGCGGTGAAAAGTTTGACTTTGAGCGGCAGGCAGCAGTTGGATATTGAATGTTTAGCGGCTGGGTTGTATTTGTGGAAGGTGTGGGATGGAGATGGGCGGTGGCAGGTGGGGAAGGTGGTGGTGGAGGATTGAGGAATGGGGATCAAACTTCGCACAAGGCTTCGTTAACTAAAAGATGAGGCTTTTAGCAGCATAGGCTGCAACAAAAAGGAAACTATCTGGACCCGTTAAAAAGGACGATTCATGGAATACAGACATCCTGAGTGCAAGTTAATTTTGGACAGGATTTACAAGATTTACAGGATTTCTATTGAGAAAATGAATTTTCCAATATATTGATAATCAACCACTAGTGCAAATGGTAGTTATTAGGAATGAGAAATGGGGGCGAATATGGTAAGGCTTTGTCGGCTGAAAAAAGGTGATATTGTGATGTGGTGAGCGGGTGAGCATACTTGATGTTGACGGGGGAAAAGGTGAAAAATGAAAAATGAGTTCTTCCTCCTCTCAAGCTTTACGACTTTCCATTCCTTCCATAAAAAAGGTGAAAGGTGAAAGGTGAAAGGTGAAAAGTGAAAAGTGAAAAGTGAAAAGTGAAAAATGAAAAATGAAAAGTGGGATGCGGCTTTGAAAAAGAGCTGTAGTGAACTCATCCTGAAAATTCTGATGCTGACAAAAAAAATATGAAAAGAGATGGCCAGGTATCAGATCCAGACCAAAACTTTAAGAAGCCCGCCGGGCAAATGATCCAGCGGTGCTTCTCAAAGCATTATGAACTCCAGGACTAAGGCGTTGTTTTCACAACCCTTTTTGTAATAATATATCCTCCGAGATGTACTTTTAGCATATACATTCCCGAAGGTAAACTTTCCATTGAGACAGTATTTTCATTGTATACACTAGGTGCCACTTGTCTGCCAGCAGGGTCCACAATATCGACCTGCTCGATAGGCAATTGATATTTAATGGCAATTTGCACCAGTCCGGAAGTTGGATTGGGATAAACCTGAAGGTTGCGCATCAGGTCAATTTTACCGATAGGATCATCAATATTGGTATTGATGGTCATACTGGCCATAGGTTTGCGTAGTGGGATCAGTTGTTCTGCTACACTAATGGCCTTAATGTCATTGGTTTTGATTTCCGTTACATGGATACCAGCTATATCATCAATGATACCCCGTAATACGGCTATGGGACCATATCCGGACACATTGTTGTGATCGGTACGCACCATCGCAATTTCCAAAATACCCTCATCCACATTTTTCTTATCGAGGGAAATGAGGTTGACACCAGGTTCTCCCATCCAGCTAACCGGATATTCAACTGTGAGCGAGGCCAGGTCAATCAGCTCCGGATCAACTTCTACCCGGAAGGCAATCCCATAAATATCGTCTACAGGGATAGCCTCGGTACCCAGCATGACCGGGATTTCAAAAGTCAGTGAATTGGGCACCTGGTCAGGCGCGTCCAGGTATATAGCGGGATCTAAATCCGTAGCAGGTAATGGTGTAAAATCTACCGGCGTACCGTGTTGCTGGCCATAGTTCATCAGGATGACCGCTTTGTCCCCTTCATTAACCAGGCCGTCGCCATTACAATCGGCATGTTTGTAATTGACCCCATCGGCAAAACTTTCCTCCCAATCTTCGGCGCCCAGAGCCGTCCATTCAGTTATGTTGCTGTTCCGGTTTGGGCCGGTGGCATCGTAGGCAAGGCCGATATTGAGTAGATCAAAGTGGCTAGCTAGATTATCGGTATTGGCATCACCTGGCCACACATCAACGGGTTCAGGTGTATTGGTTTCAAAACAGCCGTTATCCAGCAAGAAGTTACCGTTGCCATACAAGACTAAAGTTTCTACATTACCAGTAAAGGTCATTGTACCATTTTCAGCATCAACTGTCAGGGTGACACCGGTGGCTATATCTGTAGGCAGATCTTCTGGGCTGGCAGCTTCTACTACTGCTTCACCATTTACGGATACTTTCACTCCAGTTCCAGCGAAATAATAATCAAAAGTAATGCTGGTCAGCGTTTGATTGGTTGTGGTAAAGTCAAATCCTATACCGGAATTAAACAAGGCGATAATGTGCCCGGCCCCACCACTAAAAGATGGGAATGTATTGGCATCTACCACAAAGACATAACAGTTGCATTCATCGCCAGGGAAACTTTCATAAGTCATCAATATGCCATTCTCTTCTCCAATTTCATCGCCAACCTGATAACCGGTATTGGGTCCAAAGAAGGAGCCGTCAAAAGATTCAAATTCCAGGCAGGACTCATCATCACAATAAACTGGATCAATGGTGGTAGAAGACTGGCAAAACAGGCTTTCATCGGTAGCCTGAAAATACCAGGAGGTGCTATTATCCCCATCAAATGGTCCTACCGTAAGCGGCAGGTCATTGTAGCTATATATTTCAGAAATTAGATCTCCATTTTCCGGACCGTAAACCAGGGTAAAGGTTTCGCCGGTATTGCCATGTATGAAATCTAAATCGACAAAGAAGGTTCCATTGTCATTACAATCGTGGGCTTCCGCTACCAAATCTCGGATTGAGCAGCAGGGTAGAAAGAAATCTGCACTAATACAGCAATTATCTAAGTGGTTATCACAAACAGTAATGATCTCTCCCTGGCCCAGTTCTATTGGTAATTCCAGACTGAGTGGCAAAGCCGAATATAGGAATTCATCAATAACCTGGTTGCCGATAGACAGGACAAAATAATCACTTTGCACATTGTCATGGGCAAAATCCAAATGAAGTGTAAAGAATGGACCTGAATGACAATCAACACTGTATTGCAATTCACTCAATTGGCAATCCGGGCAATCAATCGGTCCTATTTCGGTAAAATCGGTACAAGTGCTATTGTCATTGTCTACCACAATAAATTCATAAACGGTTTCTCCATCCCCTTCAAAAGGGCCAAGGGTGATAAACGGTGCACTGTATTCAAAAGTACCATAGATATGGCCGTTGCCCAAAACCGTATATCCGTGCGCTCCGGGATTTTCAGCAGAAACCACCAGGTCGATGAGGAAAGTGCCATTTTCACAATCGTAAGCTTCCGCAAATACATTAGTAATTTGACAGGGATCGCCCGTACAATCGGGAGCCATAAAGGAGGTAGTTGAACAACAATTGGGATGATCATTGATACATACCTGAATGAAGTTGATCGCGCCACCATTTCCAGAAAAACCGTCGATCGTCACCGGTAAATCAGCCAGGGAATAAAAACCGAGGGATTCGCCATTTGCATTGAATACATCAAAAAAGTTGTTTCCGGGGTTATGGTATTCAAAGTCGATGGTAATACTGTAGGTACCATTTGGATCACAATCATGCGCATCTACAACCAAGTCAAAAATTTCACATTCTTGATTACAATTATAGGTCCCCAATTCATAAAAACCAAAACAGGCCGGATCCGCAATATCCAGGATGGTAAAATTATAGAAAGTCTCTCCATCACCGGCCAGTGGGCCTATGGTAACAAAGGGTTCATTATAGGAAAATGGGCCAAAAATCTGACCGCTCACAAAGACGTAGTAACCTAAAGGACCGGTATTTTGAGATTCAAATGCCAGATCAACCAAAAAATGGTCGCCATCACAATCATAAGGCTCCACGATAACATCAAAAATGCCACAATCCACCCCCGTGTCACAATCCACTGGGCCTAAGGTTTCCTGAACATAACAGTTCTGATTGACATTACTTCCCTGAATGCCTACCACATAAGTTGTTTCTCCATCTCCGTCAAATGGGCCAATCGTGAGTGGCAAATCGTTCAGGTTAAAATGCTCATAAACTTCCTGATTAACATAAAGCTGGAAGTTGGCATTAAGGTGATTAAAATCAAAGTCTACCTCGATGAAAAAATTACCGTTATTATTACAAGCAGTTGTTTCAAATACTAAATTGGAAAATTCACAATCAGTCGCACAGTTGGGGTGCAATTCTACTTCAATGCAACAATCCTGCATATCAGAGTCACATATAGTTATGACTTCGACATTTTGTCCCCCTCCCAATATCAGGTGGTAAATGCCAGTATTGTTATATTGCATTTCAATGGACTGACCAGCAGCATTGGTAACGATAAACAAATCTCCGAGTGGACCATTAGTTAGAAGCCTGATATCAAGCATGTATTCATTGGCATTGATACAAATCGGTCCTTCTAAAATCTCAAATTCAAAGGTCGGACAGTTGCAATTGACCGGTGCCAAGTGCCCACTAGTCCGGCAGTCTTCGGATTCCAGGTCAATGGCTGTAAATTCCAATATATCGGTTGGACTTGCATAGGGTCCGAGTTCTAATGGTAAATCCGCATAGGCAAAAATGCCTTCCAGTTCCCCGTTGATGCGCAGCCGGAAACTATCTGAAACCGTATGTTGGTATTCAAAATCAACAGATACCATAAAAGTATCATCATCGGTACAATCACCGGCATGTATGGTCATTTCTCCCAATTCACAAGCTGGATTAAGGCAAACATTATCGAAGCCCAGTCCGGTTCCTCCAATCAGCAAGGTTTCAATCGGATCTTCCGTGCTAATAAAAGTCAATACACCCTGAGTAAATGTATTACTGGTTTCCGTAATGATTACTTCCAGGCTGAAACCATTACCTAAATCAATAGTCCCGTTTTCCAATTCTCCGGTTTCAATGATCAGGTCCTGTCCATTTACCGAGAGGTTGAGAAGGCCCTTGTTATGAATAAAGTCCATCGTGACCGCATGCACTTCATCAGGATGGTCAGAGAAATCCATCATTGTACTGATGCCATCATTATAGAGATAACGGCCTACTGCAGCTTCAAAGTTAAAGTTTGCATCGTTGGAGGCATGTCTAACTACCACATATTCATAAGCAGGAGGATCATCATTACGATAAAGGCTGTCCAGGCTAAAGTCGACTCCCTGTTCAGTATAAAAAGCTTCACCAGGTGTTATACCATTTGGTGTTCCATATAAAGATTCCTGGGTATATTCAAAGCCGATACAACCATCTTGTTCGCAAGGGATAATATCGACTTCCATTGTACGACAACAATTGGGATTGTCATTATCACAAACAGTGATCACAATACCATTTGAATTTGGCGCTATTTCGTATCCCTCAATAATAAGGGGCAAGTCATTTGCGTAGTTATAAAAACCGTAAAATTCATTATCGACAAATAGGTCAAAACTGGTATTCAGCGTATTGACCGGGACAAAATCTACATAGATATTATAGAGGTGATCATCAATACAATTGAGGGTAAAGGCCTCTAATTCATCGATCACACAATTGTTGCCTGCACAATCAATTGGCCCAAGATCAAAGAAATTACGGCAATCCTCATTTTGGTTGTCAATGACTACAAATTCATAAGGTGTTTCGCCATCTCCCACAAGCGGGCCGATAGTGATGAAGGGTACATTATAACTAAAAGTCCCATAGTTAGTGCCATTGCCACGGACCGTAAATCCATCATTCCCCGGATTGAGTGCATGCACTTCAATGTCAACATAAAAAATGCCATTTGGAGTACAGGGATGTGTTTCTACAATGACTTCGGTAATCTGACAATCTATTGGGCTAATCGGGAAAAAACATACATTGTCCAAATAAAATTCCTGCCCACCAACTGTCAGGTTCTCAATATTCCCACTCAAACAAACCGTTCCACCATTGAGGTTGGTATTAAAAAAAGTTACTTCAAAAGTTACGCCTGGAGCAATTTCTCCAGGGACATCTTCGAAATTTTCAAAGGCCATCACATTCTGGCCATTAACGCCAATATTAATCTCCCCACCCAAATCAATAAAATTGAAACAGACAAATGATACCTGCTGATTGCTTGCCGCAAAATCAAAAACCAGGTTGGCATTGTTGGGGATGGCAAACTGGCCTTGTACCAGATCCGTGTTGACATTTATATCATCAGAGATGTTTACATCAAAAAAACCAGTTGATCCATTGAGGTAAACAAACTCGGCCAGACTGACATCTACCTCATGCTGGCTAAAAATCAAATCACCAGGTTCATAACCGGTATTCTGACCATATATTCCCTGGTCAACCGATTCAAAATCAACACAATACTGAATTTGACCCCAGAGAGAGACAGAGGCAAAACAGCTAAAAAAACAAAGGGTAAAAAAATAGGGTCTTAACTTTTGGATCATGGTTTGCTATATTATTTGACCTAAATGGCTTTTTCACACTACAAAAATGTAAACTACTCAACTGGAAAAAAAATACTTTTGTGGGATATTTTTGGATTTTTTTAGTACTTTTATTAACCCACAAACAATACAATAACCTGATAAACAATGTTTTAATTAACATTATTTTTTGAAAAAAATAGACCATCGTGTGCTACCTAAATTTGCCAATGAACGAATAAGATTATGTTGTCTCACAAAGTCTTTACCTTATTGAACGCTTTTTCCAAAAAGGAAATGACCAGATTTGTAGAATTGGTCCAGTCTCCCTATTTCAACAAACACCAGGATACTCAAAAATTGGTTGTCTATCTGGCCAGGATTTACCCCAACTTTGACGACCGCCGTTGCCATCGCGATTTCTTACTCAAAAAGCTTTTTCCAAAACACCCTCAAGGTCAGGCCCATTTGGCACTGGTTTTCACCTATACTCGTCGACTATTGGACGCCTTTTTGGTTCAGGAGCAGTTTAAAGATGAGATGCCTTATCAAGGCATTTTGTTGCTTCGCGGAATACGCCAACGAAAGTGTAATGAGCTGTACGAAAGGTTTTTAGACCGTCGACAGCAATTGGTACAGAACAACCCTATTCGAGACTCGGGGCATTATTTCTGGCAAAGCCAATTGGCACAGGAATCTGACATTTATTACACTCAGGTATTGGAACAGCGAAAGGAAGATCGCAGTCTAGAACTAAAGGAACATCACCTTGATCGTTTCTATATGGCCGAAAAATTGAAAGATGCTGTAGAGATGCATATTCGGAGAAATATTTTGAAAATCGACTACTCTGCCCGGATGTTGGAAGCAGTGTTAAGGGAAGTCAGAGACAATCTGGACGCTTACGTACAAGTCCCAGCGATTTACATTTACTACCTGTTGTACCAAATGATTACCCGCACTGAAACCCGATTTTATTACGAAGCCTTGGCGTTATTGGAACAACATCAAAAACACTTCAACCAAACCGATCTGATTGGCATTTACACCTATTTACAAAATTATTGCATCTCCAGGATCAACCAAAATGATAAAATTTTCCTCAGTGAATTATTCAAATTATACCAGACTCAATTGAAACAGGAAGTGCTTATTGAAGATGGGTATTTGTCGGAATGGCATTACAAAAATATCGTAACTACCGGAATCCGGTTGGATGAACTGGACTGGGTAAAAACCTTTATTGAAGCTTACAAAAACAAGCTTTCTCCTCAGGCCGCCGACAATGCCTATCGGTTCAATTTAGCTGCCTACTATCACGCAACAGGTCAATACGGCAAGGTATTACAATTGTTGATCAGGGTGGAATACAGCGATCAGCGTTATAACCTCGGGGCCAAGGCCTTACTTTTGCGGACTTATTATGAGCTGGGTGAATTTGAAACCCTAAACTCACTGACCGATTCTTTCCGTCAGTACCTACACCGCAACAAACTGATGGCAGATTCTCGCCGAAATGGTTATTTTAACCTTTTTCGCTTTACACGCCGAGCGGCACAGATCAAGGCAATCGCTGATTTTTCTTCGCTTGGGAAACTTCAAAAAGACCTTGGCAAATTGCAGCAGGATATGCAGGCAGCCGAAGCTATTTTTAACCAAGCTTGGCTGGAGGAGAAGGTAAAACTCCTGGAAGAAAGCATTGCAGAATGTTAAAATTAATTGATTTAAACAAAAGCAGAAGCTAATTTCCGATCTTGGGAGAATCACATGAACAAAAAACGGGTATTATGAAAATCAAATATTTTATATGGAGCTTTCTACTACTTTCAAGTACCACTTTAGTTGGACAAAGTGTTGAAACCGGATTGGCTATATTTTATGGCGATTACCTCGATGGCCAGTCAACTGCACTGGGAGAAATATACCACCGGGAAGAAATGACCACTGCCCACAAGTCCCACCCGAAAGGTACTTTATTAAAAGTGACCCGTCTCGACAATCGCAAATCGGTTATTGTCCGGGTCAATGACCGTGGGCCCTATTGCGACGGCTGTGTCGTTGACATTTCCAAAGCCGCTGCCGATTATATCGACCTGATAAAAGTGGGAAAAACCCAGGTACAAGTAGAGGTTGTGGGCCGTTCCAACCACAATCCGGAAAGCCCGAACCGAAATAAATACCTGGCGGAAAAGGCACCTGCTGCCTACGATAATTTTCAAAACCGAAACCTGACAACCAAAGGCGGAGCTAACAGCTCTCTTGCAGACCCATATACTATCCGCCAAATGCCCAATAGCCAGCAAGGATTTGCCATTCAGCTGGGTTCCTATACCGAGCCTTCCAATGCAGAACGACATATCATCGACCTTCAAAAAAGAGGCGTTGAATTTCTCTATATGCAAAGCCAGCATTCCCGATCGGGCACCCTACTCTATCGGGTATTGATTGGCCCTTTTCCCAACTATAGCGAGGCACAACGCTATGCTGTGGACATGAGGAATCAATATAATTTGGAGGGAGTGGTGTCTAAGTTGCGGTAGGGTGGGTTAGATTAGTAAAAAGTAAGAAAAGGAACCAATTGATAAACTTCTGCCTTGGCATTTTATTCATTTTTTTCGGTGGCTATTGGATATATTTAGCGGTGGAAGAAAAGGAAGAGGGAAGTCGAAAAAGCTATTATTTAAATAAAAACTTTGGGGCAGCTTTTGGTGCTTTTTACTAGGAGTACTTTTCTTATTTGGGAAGGTGCCCATCTCTTCTCGAGTACCCGCATAGAGCCGGGATTATGGCTGAATACCCGGGCATAATCCGGGGGCCTTTGAGATACATATCAGGAGTCAAGGTTAAAGGAATCAGGGGGCAGGATTATAAAAGTTCGGAGTTAATTCCTGACTGCTGATTCCTGATTAGCTTTGTTATTTTGTTTCTTAGACAAATCCCGTGATTTGGAGTCAGCCAAAAACGAAAATCAACACTTCTTCTAGTCGTTTTTGCTTCTCGTTTTTGACTGACCACGAGATTTGTCTAAGAAGGGTTAATTTTTAATAATTAGTCTTGCAGACTGTTGCTCATTGCTGGTCGTCAATCGACAAACATAACTTCCAATAGGCAGATCACTCATATTCACCTGGAAGTCTTGAATTCCCTCTGATAATTTACCCGAAAAAACGGATTTTAGTTCCCGGCCATGCAGATCAAAAATCTGAATGTCAACTTGTTGAGTCTGGTTTAATCCAATGGATATGTTGAGCAATTCAGAACAAGGATTTGGTCCCAAACGCCAATTCAGGTCGGCCACTTTTGGGTTCTTAGTGGAAACCGGCGGCTCAATTTGGGTTTTAAACATGGACCGGCCGTAGGTGCCTGCTACTAATGTTTGGGTGGGAGCATGAAATACCAGATCGGAAACCACAACAGTTGGCAGACCTTCACCCAATACCTCCCAATTGTTGCCTTCATCCCAGGAAACAAATACGCCTACATCCGTAGCGACGTACAATTGCGCAGGCACATCAGGATCAACGATGATGTCATTCACCGGCACTTCTGGTAATCCTGCGGAAATATCTAGCCAGTTTTCGCCATAATCTGTGGTTTTAAACACATGGGCCAGATATTCATCATTACGGTAGCCTGAAATAGTCACATAAGCCGTGGCCAGATCAGTAGGATGCATAGCAATTTTTGTGACCCACCGCTGTGGTAATCCTGCGGTCACTTCCACCCACCCCGTATTACCCGTAAGGGTTCGCCAAACCCGGCCGTCGTCTGTACCGACAAAAATGACATCCGAATCAGCGGGTGAAACCGCAATAGTTGTTATCGTGCCAAAGGTCAGGTTGCTGCCTGGAGGGGCTGTGGTCAAAATCGGACTGATGGCCAGCCAACTTTGTGCCCTGTTGGTAGACCGATAAACCCGATCCGATCCAAAAAATAGAATCGTTGGATCATTAGGATCAAAAATGACGGGTGTATTCCAGTTGCGTTGTCCACTAATACCGGTGGTGGCGCCTGTAAAGTTAACGCCTCCATTGATAGAGCGCGCAAAATTACCATATTGAGAGGAGGCATACACGAAGTTATTATTCGTAGGATCAACCAGGTTCACAAATCCATCTCCGCCCAAAATGCGATGCCAATCATCATTATTTCCGGTTAGGGTACGATTGGAGCCATTGTCCTGAGTCCCGCCATAAAGTCGTTCCGGCTGGCTAAAATCTATTTCGCAGGTATAAAACTGGGTGATTGGAAGCTGTTCGATGTGATTCCAATTTGTTCCTCCATCGTGGCTAATGAATAGTCCTCCGTCATTGCCTAACACCACAAATTCGGGGTCCGCCGGATGAATATACAATCCGTGTTGATCCACGTGAACGCCTGGAAAACTATTGAACCAACCCATTCCGCCATTGGTCGTTTTGAAAACATCCAGGCTAAATACATAAGCAATATCCGGGTCAATAGGATGAACAAAAATCTGCCCAAACCACCACATGAATGAGGAGCCACCAATGCCATTTACTGATAGCGTTTCCCAGCTATCACCACCATCTAAAGTTTTATAGACACCTTCAAAGTTGCCCTCATCAATAGAGACAACGGCGTAGAGTATATTAGGATCGGAAGGAGAAATATCAATACCTATGCGGTTAAGGGATCCTCCCGGCAAGCCGTTAGTTAATTTGGTCCAGGTATCTCCACCATCATAACTTCTATAAATTCCCGAAGTTGGTCCAGCATAATTGCGGCGATTAGGGCGGCGAATCCGTTCCCAGGTAACCGCATAGATCGTATCGGGATTTAGTGGATGAATGGCCAGGTCAATCGCTCCGGTGGAATCGCTGAGGTGCAATATATTTTCCCAGTTTTGTCCACCATCCGTAGTCCTATAAACACCCCTTTCCGGATTGTTGCCAAATAAATTACCCATGGCCGCTACATAGACGCGGTCCGGATCTTGTGGGTCAATTTCTATTTTGCCAATACTTCCTATATTTTCCGGACCAAGATGTTGCCAGTTATCCCCTGCATCAGTTGATTTGTAGACCCCTACCCCATCATAAGCCAGTGATCCTCCACCTCCATTAGCCTCACCCGTGCCGACATAGATGATATCGGCATTAGAAGGCGCAATATCCATATCGCCGATAGATAGGCTTAGTGCATCATCAAAGATTGGCTGCCAGTTTACACCTTGGTCTTCAGATTTAAAAATCCCTCCAGAAGCTGTTGCTGCATAGATGATGTCCAGGCTACTTGGGTGCATCTCCACATCCGTAATTCGACCACCAACATTGATCGGTCCGGCATTTTCCCAGTTGATTGTATTCCGGGAAGTACCCCCTGCCTGCATGACTTGTTTTTGTCGTAAACCAGTTCGGTAGAGCTCCTGATCCACAAATCCCTGTGGATAGGCTCGTTGTCGAAAAAACCAATCGGTGGGAAGGTCTCCTGCATTTTCCGTAAGGGGTGTTGAATTTTGTTCATTACAGGAACACAAGATTAAAAGGAGGGAAAACCACAAGAGCTTGTTCATTACAATGTCATTTTTGGGCATCAAAAAAAGATGTTATTCATTTCAAACGACTCAATGATCTGGGATTTGTATGTCTTAGAGCTTCGTTGGGAGGCCAATGCTCCTGGGCCGGCCCTCCCGCGTATTCATCTGCATTGGCTAATCAGGTGGTAGGAGGCTGCTGTGGTGTTTGATAATAGCATAAACAGTCCCAATGGTCATGCCGTCTTTTTGTCGTTGTTTGTTATATTTCGGTTCTTAGGCAAATCAGCGAAAACATTCCGCACTAAAACGAACCCCCACTTCAAACCATTGCTCCCAGTCTTTGGAAACCTTCGCTTTTTTACGAAACATATCAACGAGCAATAAGCGATTGTTCAACTGGTGATAAGATAGCCGGTCGCCTATATGAGCAGCCGCTCGCAAGGCCAATGGCGAAGTCTTGGCTCTTTCTAAAAATCGTTGACTTTGCGAAATATATGCAGGAGCTTCGTCATCAGGATGGTAATAGCTAGCCGATGCCCAAATCCATAAAAAGTTATGTTTAAAAAAGTGCTTGTATTTTCTCCAGGTATTTTTTGCAAATGGCTTTTGCGATTTTGAAATGTAGGCAATGGTCCAAGCCAGATGGTTGCCTGTAGGCATTACCATACATTTGTTGGTAGTGGTAAAAGCACTACAAGGCATCGAGGAACTACGATACATCAATTCTCTATTTACAAATCCCCCCCAATCTTTGGAAGGACCAAAACCCAGACTTGCTTGCATCTGGCTATCAAAATAACCCAGGCCATACAAAATGGCGGCATTATCACTCACCCAGTATTTGTTTCCTTTTGGAAAACTTAAAAGATGACGATAGGAAGACTTTGTCATTGCTTGTGCCAGATAGGTGCTCACCTTTTCTTGAAAGTTGGTATAAGTTCCTGCCGAATCATTTTGTTCGAAGGCGCCCAGGATGATATTTAACTGGCTCAGGTAAAAGTTCTGGTTTTTCCAGTTACCCATTTTGTTGATGTCTGGGAAAAATTGTTCTTGGGTCGTATTTAGCACTATTTTGTCCAATAATTCCTGAACTTCAGCACGTTTATCCGGATATCGCTGGCCATAATCTGCCAGACCTTCCGCAAATGCACTCATCGTCATTAGGCTGCTTTCCCAATCAGTGGTCTCATAGGCTGGCAGCTGCCAGTCAGTATGAAGGAATTCCGAAATTTGTCGATAATGTTTCTGACGTAAGCCCCCCCCCACTTCATAAATCCAGAGTCCTAAAAAAAACAGGGCCAGGATACCTCCAAAAAGTAAAGCACCCCAGGCTTGCTTAATTTTTAAACGCCTTAAAACAAACCAAATCCCAATTGGAAGTATAAGAACCGATGTCAGGATGATCAAGAGGGCTAGAAAATTCATTGCCAGGATTAAGTTAAAAGAAATTGACCCATTTTTTCCTCTAAGATAAATGGTTCTTTGACAAATAGGGTGTTTTTAAGTCCGCTAAACGTAGGTAATAAATATTGAAATCACTCATTCCCGTTTACTGGCCCGAAAAATGAACACATAAACCAGCCAACCTGCCAGCGTAAATGCTGCTGCTGCCAGGAGCGGAAAGTTGCTATTGAGGGTATTCAGATAACCGGCTATCAAGGGCGGAAATAACTGTCCCAATGATTGCATAGATTGGTTAATCCCCAATATTTCTCCTTGTTGTGTCGCCAATGCCTGTTCGGAAACTACAGTAGTCAGATTTGGGGAAGTGATTCCCTGTGCGATGGCGATAAAGGGATTGATGATGTAAAACCAGAAGCTCTGATCTGGCAGGAGGATAACGCCCAAACTTAGGGAAAGCATCAGAATCGAATAGTTGAGTATCAGTCCACTTGGCACCCGTCCACTCATTCGCCTGACGATAAACCCCTGGGTAAAAGCCAGCCAGATCCCAATCCAGCAATACAACAACCCGATATTTTTCACCGTATAATCAAACTCCTGAATCAAATAAACAGAAAAAAATTGGGTGAAAAAGGAGAATCCCAAAGAAAGCAATAATATGACGGCAAATATAGTTCGCAAAGCTGGTTGCTGGAAGGATTTCCCCACA
Source organism: Saprospiraceae bacterium (assembly GCA_021604865.1). GTDB lineage: Bacteria > Bacteroidota > Bacteroidia > Chitinophagales > Saprospiraceae > BQJU01. Next base: position 14,384 of record BQJU01000092.1, read on the forward strand.
TTGCTAAGTCCTCTAAACAGGCTGACCGGTGTTTCACTCTTTTCCTTTAATGTTTCTGGGAAGCGGAATTGTACAATAATTAAATTGACCAACGTCAATCCGGCTGTCAGCCAAAAAGGAGTAGCATGGTTAAACCAGGACACAATGGTATTATCGGCTAAAATGCCTCCTAATGCCGGCCCCAGAATAAAGCCAATACCAAAGGCTGCACCTACTAGTCCGAAGTTTTTGGCTTTGGATTTAGCATCGCTGATGTCAGCAATGGCGGAAAGAATAATAGAGATATTACCACCGGTAAACCCCGGCAACATGCGGCTAAAGAACAGCAAAATGAGGTTATTGGTCAGGATAGCATAGGCAAACAGCAGGTAACCGACCATCGTTCCCACCAAGGAAATACTTAGCAAGGGTTTACGTCCGTATCTATCAGAAAGAGCACCCAACATAGGGGCGCCAAACAATTGCATAAAGGGATAGCAGGCCACTAAAAGACCGTACAAAATGGACCGATGGTCCATACTTACGGTAGGGTTAAAAAATCCTGAGCTATCCTCAAAGAACAAAGCAGGGATGACCGGTATAATAATCCCTATCCCCAGCATATCAATAAAAACCGTCAGGAAAATAGTGAGTAACGGAGAAGTCGAGCGATCTTTTGTCATATAGTTGTGGTTCCTTGACAAATTCCGTTGTCTAAGAGCTTGTTTGTCGGTCGACTGTTGTAGCGGAAAAGTGGGCCTCTAAACAAGTTCTAAATAGGTAATTATTTGATTAATCCTGTAAATGTAATGGGATTCAGCAAATTTGTTACCGGACGACCAATTCTTTTAGCCCAATAAAGCAATAGCATAAGAATTTTAATCTCCGGTTTATCATTTTCATTACTTTTTCCCTACTTTCAATGACAAAACTAAGAAGCTGTTTTGAAACGGCTTATTGATCTGCATAATCGTTTAAATTCATCTTCTTGAGATTAGTATTTTTTAAAACATCCAATCATGCATCAACTTGCCTTAACCACACGCCTTTGTTTATTATGCCTTTGTTTGGGATTCTTTACATTAGCATCCGCTCAAAAGAAAAAAAACAACCAAACGACTGCTGAAGAAACGACTGCCGCCATTTATTCGGAACAGCTATATAACTCCCTGGAATGGCGTTGTATCGGCCCTTTTCGAGGGGGGCGATCTGCAACAGTAACAGGGGTTCCTGGCAAACCCAATCTGTTTTATTTCGGATCAACAGGTGGTGGCGTATGGCGTACCAAAGATGGTGGTCAAACCTGGGAAAATATCTCGGACGGCTTTTTCGGCGGCTCTATCGGCTCGGTAGCCATCAGTGAATATGATAACAATGTCATCTATGTAGGTGGTGGGGAGAAAACCGTCCGCGGTAATGTATCCTCAGGTGATGGCCTTTGGAAATCAGTCGATGCAGGAAAGAGCTGGACTCATATAGGTTTGAAAAACTCACGCCATGTACCACGCATTCGTATCCATCCTAAAAACCCGGATTTGGTGTACGCTGCAGTGTTAGGCGATTTGTATAAATCGAGTGAAGATCGTGGTGTTTATCGCAGTAAGGACGGTGGAAAAACATGGGAGAAAATTCTCTTTGCCAATGCGGATGCAGGAGCTATTGACTTGATCCTTGACCCGAATAATGCACGCATCATCTATGCCTCTACCTGGCGGATCCGACGTACTCCTTATAGCCTCAATAGCGGAGGGGAAGGCTCGGCACTGTGGAAAAGTACAGATAGTGGTGATACCTGGACCAATATCTCCGAAAATAAAGGATTGCCCAAAGGGCTTTGGGGGATCAGTGGCGTTACGGTCTCTCCTGTGAATTCTAATAAAGTCTGGGCCCTGATTGAAAATGAAAATGGCGGCATCTACCACTCTGATGACGGTGGCGAAACCTGGAAAAAGCTCAACAGCGACCGGGCTTTACGCCAACGTGCCTGGTATTATACCCGCATCTATGCTGATACCAAAGACGAAGATATTGTCTATGTGATGAATGTTAGTTATCACAAGTCGACTGATGGTGGCAAAACGTTTAAATCTTTTCGTGCCCCCCATGGGGATCATCACGACCTGTGGATAGCACCTGAAGATAATCAGCGCATGATCATTGCTGATGATGGTGGAGCCCAGATAAGCTTTGACGGTGGAGAAAACTGGTCGACTTATCACAACCAACCAACTGCTCAATTTTATCGGGTAGTAACGGACAATCATTTCCCGTACCGCATTTATGGCGCGCAACAGGATAATTCTACTGTCAGAATTGCTCACCGCACGGAAGGCAGTTCCATTGGCGAGCGTAACTGGGAACCTACTGCGGGCGGTGAAAGTGCGCATATAGCCGTTGATCCACAAGATGATGACGTGGTATTTGGCGGCAGCTATGGTGGTTTTTTGACCCGCATCAATCACCGTACTAACCAACGCCAAGCCATCAATGTGTGGCCCGATAATCCGATGGGTTATGGCGCCGAAGGCATGAAATATCGCTTTCAGTGGAATTTTCCCATTTTTTTCTCCCCCCACAATCCGAAAAAATTATACACCACCTCCAATCAGGTCCATATCAGTTATGATGGTGGCCTTTCCTGGGAATTGAGTAGCCCGGATTTGACCCGAAATGATTCGAGTAAGCTGGTATCTTCCGGGGGACCAATCACCAAGGACAATACCGGTGTAGAATATTATTGTACCCTATTTGCGGGCGTGGAATCTCCTTATGAAAAAGACCTCGTATGGGTAGGCAGTGATGATGGGTTGATTCACCTAAGTCGAGATGGCGGAAAAAAGTGGGAGAATGTTACCCCAACTATTATGCCTGAATGGATGATGATCAACAGCATCGATCCTGATCCCTTTGTGAAAGGTGGTGCCTATGTGGCAGGTACTCGTTATAAGTTAGGTGATTATGAACCCTATCTATACAAAACCAAAGATTATGGAAAAACATGGACCAAAATCACTAAGGGGATTGATCAGCAACACTTTACACGCGTAGTGAGGGCCGATCCTAAACAAAAAGGGCTGCTGTATGCCGGAACTGAAAATGGCATGTACCTTTCCTTTAATGATGGTGCTACCTGGAATAGCTTTCAGCTAAACCTGCCTAAAGTTCCGATTACCGACCTAGCTATCAAAAATGACAACCTCATTGCTGCTACCCAAGGTAGAAGTTTTTGGATGATTGATGACCTAACGGTGCTGCATCAACTGACCGAGGCTGTTGCCCAAAGCGAGATGTACCTATACCAGCCACTTGCTAGCTATCGCATTGGCGGCCGGCAGGCTAAAAAGCTAAAAACAGAAGGCACCAATCACCCTGGAGGTGTAATGGTGCATTATTATTTAAAGGAAAAACCGGCAGATACGGTGGCCGTTAAATTGTCCTTCCATGAAATGGACGGTACCTTGATCCGGGAATTTTCTTCGCTGGCGAAGGAAGAAAAAGAACAATTAAAAGGTATGAAGGATGGAGGCAACTTCTTTTCCTGGGATATGGAATACCCCGAAGCTAAAAAGTTTGACGGCATGGTGCTTTGGTGGGGCAGCCTGGATGGCCCTAAAGTACTACCTGGGAGTTATAAAGTAAAACTTACGGTAGGTGAGGAAAGCCAGGAGCAAACTTTCGAAGTTTTGGCTGATCCGCGATCAACGGCCAGCATGGAAGACCTTATCGCACAAAAGCATTTCATTTTAGAGGTTCGGGACAAAGTGAGCGAGGCCCACCAGACCATCATTGATATCCGGACCATTAAGGAACAAATGAAAGAACTCAGTGAACGCCTGAAAACGGACGAACAGATGAAAGAAGTCATAGAAAAAGCCAAAGCTATCACCGAACAATTGGAAGAGGTAGAAAAAGCGCTATACCAGACTAAAAATCAGAGTAATCAGGATCCTCTAAATTTCCCCATTCGATTGACGAATAAACTGGCACACCTTAACTCTTTATCTGGCATTGGCAATAATAGGCCAACAAAACAAGCGTATCAGGTCAAAGAGGAAATTACGCGCGAAATTGATAAAGAACTAGTCAAATTCAATAAGATCAAAGAAGAGGAAATTCCTGCTTTTAATGAGCTAGTCAAACAAAAATCGGTGGATGCGATCATTTTAAAAAAGAAGGAGGCCGTTAATTGAATTTGGGAGTGGAAGTTAGCCTAGGAATGCGAAAAGTAATTGGACGTATAAAATTTTAGTGATTAAAGAAACGGGCAACATGAGTGTATAGCCAATAATGGGTAGTTTGTTATCTGCTTTTTCCAAGGCAAAATCCAGGATAGCAGGTTGATTGGCCACCATTCCTGTCAGGAAGCTGAAGGGTATATTTAATAATTTATACCCAACCAGCAATGTAAATACGGCAGTTAAAAAACTAATAATTGTACCTGCCAAAAAGATAATGCCTCCTCCACCTTGGGCAAAGGTTCCCATAAAGGTATGACCAGAGTTGATGCCTATGCCTGCCAACAAAAGGATTAACCCAACTTGGCGGAGCGTCAGGTTGGCACTGAATGGTAGGGTCCAAACAATGGGCCCAGTCCGACGCAAAGCTCCCAATATCAAGGCTACAATTAAGGGGCCTCCGGCAAATCCAAGCTTAAAGTTTACGCCGCCTGGCAGTTGGAAGGTAACCATCCCTAGCAATAGCCCCAATGCCATGCCTAGCCCGAATGACAAAAGATTAATGCGACTAAGCCCCTCATAAGAGTCGCCAAAAAAGGCGGATATTTTGGAAATATCTCTCCTTCTTGCTACAAACCGAACCTGATCGCCCAATTCAATTACGGTATTGGCATTAGCCAGCAAATCTATATCCCCCCGCCGAACGCGAGTAATAATAGCCGCAAATTTTTCATTTAAATTCAGGGTAGCCAGGCGCTCGCCAGCAATTTTTGGGTTGGATACAAAAATCCGGCGCGAGTCGTATTCCGAGCTATCGTAGGACAGCTCAAAGGGCAAAATTTCACCCAATTCTTTTCCTACACGCTCAATCTCTCGCTCATCACCAACCGCAGTTACCTGATCATTGAGCGCAAATTGGGAATCCCAACTGGAAAGCACCACATCGTCACCTGTCTGTAAGCGACCAAAAACAACATCCCAATGAAAATTACGCTTCAAGTCACGAATGGGAATACCGACAAATTGTTCATTTTTTATGATAATGGTACGGCTAATAATGTTCTGCTTAACCGGATATTCTGCCCGCAATTGTTCTTCTTCTTTTCGGTAATCAATTTTGAGAAATCGATACATCATTTGGATGGCAATCAGCACCCCTAAAACGCCCATCGGATAAGAAAGCGAATAACCAATCACGGCCATTTCACTCATATCCTGTATTTCTCCTGCTGCTACACTTTTATTGCGAATAGCATCCAACAAACCTGCTAAAGCCGGTGTATTGGTCGTACTTCCAGCATACAAACCCGATGTTGTACTGGCCGAAAAACCAAAAAGAAAATGCAACCCAATAGCGATGCCGGCAGAAAAGGTGAGCATGAAGATGATAAACAAAATATCCTTGGATCCCCGTTGACGGAAAATAAAAAAGAAGCTGGGTCCACTACTCAGTCCAATGGTATAGACAAAAATGGATAATCCTAAAAAGATGATGACTTCCGGAATGTGAAGCTCGGGGCTCAATCCACCAAAAAATAACCCGATAAACAACACAGCTGCAACTCCCAGGTTATTACCTTTAATGCGGATACTACCTACCCAGTATCCGATACCAACGACCACAAATAGCAACAAAATGGGATTTTCAATAAAGGCGTCAATCATGCTGAATTATTGAGGACAGCAATATTATTAGGAATATTTAGAGCCTGCTTGAAGCCCAAATCCGGCAACCAAACAAGCCATCAAAGATAGAAAAAATAACATAGTTCATACCTATGGTATATTCTTCCAGTTATCTCAAAAAAACATATTAAAAAAAATATTATAAAATAATAAAACTTTGATAAATATTCCTTAACATTGCATCGGTTTGAGAAAACATATCAAATTTTCTTTCAATATTATTTTCCAGGGGAGTTACTAAACAGTATTTATCATCTGCACATAAAATAAGGCGGGCGATGAAGTGAGCTTTTATTTTTGACAGACCATAATCTCCTGATCACATGAAATGAAGCCGCTCTTATTAGCCAACTTCAAACACAAAAGCCGTAGTCTTCTTAATTGGGGGCTACGGTATTTTTTTTTCCAGTCATTTCTATTGCCAAAGCGTATAATTTGACAACAAAGTTTTTTCAGTAACGTTTTTAATATGGGAAGCAATTTCCATACCTTGATGTGTGAATATTCTAAATCTGAAAAGCTATGAATAAAAAGTTGTCCTTTTTGCTAAGCATCCTGATTCTTATTGGCGCTGCGATGAGTTGTAATTTTACTCAAAAGGTCAGAGATGGTAAAACGGCTTTTGACCGAAAACAATATGCAGTTGCTGCCAAGATGCTTAAAAAGGAATACGCCAAATCCAAAACGAGGATTGAAAAGGGCAAAATAGCCTTTATGCTTGCCGAATCATATAAGGCAACCAACCAAAGTGATGCTGCAATTGATTGGTATGAAATTGCCTTCAATAACCAATATGGCATTGATGCCCTAAAGGAATATGCCTACGGGCTAAAAAAGGCTGAACGATATGAGGAAGCCATTCGAGCCTTTAAAGATCTGGGTATTGAAATCGGGAGTCCTTATGAATATCGCCGTGAAATAAGGGCCTGTGAAATTGCTAGTGGTTGGAAAGACATCAAAACGCCTGAATACAACATCACACTTTCGGACTTCAATAGTGGTTTTGCGGATTATGCCCCCACCCTGTATAAAAACAATCAATTGGTGATCACCTCCGACCGGAATAGCAGCACCGGTGACGATACTTATAATTGGACTGGGAATGCCTTCTCCGATCTTTTTTTGGTTGACTTGAATACCAATTCGGTAGCCTCCTTTTCAACAGGCATCAACACTAAAGATAATGAGGGAACCGTTGCGTTTAATCAGGATTATAGCGAGGTCATTTTTACCCGTTGTTATGGCGACAAACGGGAAGACTCACATTGCAAATTAATGGCGAGCAAATCAACTGGTGATAGTTGGAGTGTACCAGAAGTTTTACCTTTTGTGGAGGAGAATGTCAATTACGGCCATCCAAGCCTCTCCAAGGATGGCAATTCGCTGTATTTTGCTTGCCAACACCCCGATGGATGGGGCGGATTCGATATTTACGAGGTGAACCGTGACCCAAGTGGCCAATGGGGGGAACCTAGTCTGATGAGTAGAAGCATCAATACCCCTGGCAATGAAAAATTTCCCAATATTGATGGGGATACCCTATATTTTGCTTCGGATTTTCATCCCGGCATGGGCGGATTGGATATCTTCAAAACTTATCGCCTGAGTAATGGCTCCTGGTCTCCGGTTTACAACCTCAAACCACCGATCAATTCTGGCAGTGACGATTTTGGTTATGTGATAGATTATCAGGCAAAAAAGGGAGCCGATATTCTTCAGGTAGGGTATTTTACTTCTACCCGTGATCAAGGCCTGGGCAATGATGATATTTATCGTTTTGAAAAAATCGTCCCTCCTCCTGCCCCGGTTGAAGAACCAAAGGAAATTGTGTACAAAATGAATCTGGATGGTTATGTGCTGGAAAAAATTTACGAGGAAAGCGGCAACCCCAATAGTCGGGTTTTGGGCCGCAAACCATTAGATGCTGCTACAGTAGTCATTCGTTTTGGCAATCAAAAGAAAGAAGTGACGGTATCAGATGACGGCTATTTTACGCTGGAATTGGACGAGGCCACTGATTACGACTTCGTGGCCTCAAAAGAGGAATATCTGAATAACCGAGCCCGTTTTTCCACAAAAGGCATTGGAAAAGATCCGAATAACCCGGAAATGCGTTATGAGGTAGAGATCGTTTTGGACAAAATTTTCCTAGACCGGGAAATCAGATTGGAAAATATCTATTACGACTTTGACGAATGGTTTATTCGCGAAGATGCAAAACCAACCCTAAATGAACTGACTGAGAATTTAAAGTTAAATCCCAGCATCCGCATACAGTTGTCTTCTCACACCGATTGTCGAGGTAATCCCCGCTACAACGAACAATTGTCACAGAAAAGGGCCCAATCGGCAGTTGATTACCTGATATCTAAAGGCATAGATCCCGTTCGTCTGGAAGCAGTAGGTTATGGGGAAAACCAACTCGAAATCGACTGTGTGTGTACCCGATGTACAGAAGAAGAACACCAGGCCAACCGTCGAACGACCTTTAAAATTTTGGATAAAGGATAGTAGCGAAATTGAAAATTAGAGAACATGAGCAAAGAACAGCCCAACAATCCATTACATGGAATTAAGCTGGCAGATATCCTAGAATATCTGGTAGATAAGTATGGCTGGGATGTGTTGGGCACAAAAATTGACATTCGCTGCTTCAATATCGACCCTTCCATGAAATCCAGTCTTAAATTTCTTAGAAAAACGCCTTGGGCTCGAGATAAGGTGGAGCAATTGTATCTTCAATCCCTTGAGAAGGGATAAGATTATGTTTTCCAAATGACAACTAAAATACCCTGCCAGATCGTGTGACCTGACAGGGTATTTTTTGCTGAACAATTTGCCAGCTATGTCAACTACAAAAGGATTAGTCTACTTTTGAAGTGAGTTTTCCTTTGTACACGGCTTTAAGCACCTCATGTCTGCGTTTCACAGAAGGCTTGGTAAATTCTCTGCGAGTTCTCAACTCACGCATAATCTTTGCATTTTGGAATTTACGCTTGTACCTCTTAAGCGCTCTGTCAATGCTTTCACCGTCTTTAATTTCGATTATTAACATATTTTTTCCTTTTTTTGCCGCAAAAATAAAAGAAAATTTAAAAAGTTGCCAGATTTTAAAAACTTTTTTTTCATTTCCCTTTTCTGACAAAAGCGGCAAAATCTTCGGCACTTTTTGCGTTTAGGCAAGTAGTTGCAGTCAACCCTCCCTTGCGAGCAGCGCATACGCCAAAATGAATGTCATGAATCCCCTCCCGACTATGTGCATCAGGATTAATACTTATTAAAACGCCCTTTTCGAGTGCATAGGGAATCCAGCTCCAATCCAAATCCAGACGGTAAGGATTTGCATTCAATTCGATAGCGACACCGTTTGCTGCACAGGCATCAATGACTTGTTTGTGGTCAATCGGATATGCTTTCCGGGAAAGCAAGAGCCTACCTGTAGGATGCCCTAAAATACTGGTGTAAGGATTTTCAATGGCAGCCACTAAACGGCTGGTCGCTTTTTCTTCATCCATCCTCAAATTGGTATGAACAGATGCGATGATAAAGTCAAATTGCCTAAGGATATCTTCTTCGTAATCCAATGAACCATCATTAAGGATGTCACTTTCTATGCCTTTAAAAATTCGAAACGGAGCCATTTTCACATTTAATTCGTCGATGGCAGCCATCTGCTGAATGACCCGTTCAGGCTGCAAACCATTGGCATAAAATGCAGCTTTGGAATGGTCGGTAATGCCGATATAGGCATAACCCAAATCCCGGGCATAAGTCACCATTTCTTCCAGGCTATTGAGGCCATCACTCCAGGTAGTATGGGAATGAATTACGCCTTTAACATCCTTATCTTCAACAAGTTGAGGCAATTGATCGGCTTGAGCCAATTCCAGTGCCCAGTCTGATTCCCTCAGTTCTGGGGCAATAAATGGCAATTTAGCTTTTTCAAAAACCGCTGTTTCTTCTGCAATTCCCTTAAAATCGATCCCAGGATATTTTTTGACAAATGCTTCTAAAAACTCCGGAGCGCCAGTGTTACGAAACTGTTTGGAGCCAAAGTTTTTTTTGTCACATTGGTAAATGGTTACTGGAATTTCATCAACAGTATGGGCGGACCAGCCTCCGGAAATTTCAGTCATATTTTGTAATACCTCACTTGCCGCCGCTTGAAAATCACCAGAATACGCGACAATAATTTCAATACTTTCCAGTGTATTGGTCCTCCGGCGAATGGCTCCTGTTAATTCCATTGGGCTATCAGGCAACAATGCCTTTAAACTTGCAAGCAGTTCTTGAGCAGGTTTTTCCAAGACAGCGTAATGGAATTTATTTTTTGACTTTTGGTAATATTCCAGCTTTTGCTTGAGGTCATCCTGTGTCTTTTTACCAAACCCTTTGAGTTCAATCAGGCGGTTTTCATTAACCGCATAAAGCAATTCACCAATTGTTTCCGCTCCTAAGTCCTTCCAGATGACTGCAATTTTTTTAGGCCCAAAACCTTTTATGTTGAGCATTTCCTGCACTCCTTCGGGAGTCATCTCTTTGTATTTCTCAAGGGTGGCCATTTCTCCTTTATCCAACAATTCACGAATTTTGCCACTGATCGCTGCTCCGACTCCCTTGATCTCCCCAATTTGCTGGTCCGTCATGTCTGCCAAAGGCAGGTCCAACTTGCGCAAGGTGATGTACGCATTCTGGTAGGAACGGATTTTGTAAGGGTTTTCGCCATGCAATTCCATGATATTCCCCAAATATTGAAAAGTACGGGCTATTTCCTTATTTGTCATAGACTTATAGCTTATTCATCGCATCAATAACTGTTCTGACCTCAGCCTCCGCAAATCGCTCAATAATTTCATCATCCATCAACAATTTGGCATCTTCATAATTGTCAAAAAAGAGATGTTCCACCAGAATAGCGGGCATAGCTGTTTTGGTTAATACAAAAAAACGAGCCTCCTTATCGTGGTCTCCATCACCGGAATCTGCGCGCATTCTAATACGGTCACCCAAAATTTCTTTAACATTTTCCCAATGAAATTCGGCCACCTTATCGGAATTCGTGGTTCCGGGTGTGGTATAAACCTCAAAACCACGGGCGCTATGTGAGCCACTGGCATTAGCATGATTTGAAATATAGATGCCTTTACGGTAATTTTTATGGTACCAGTTGGCTTTGTCGACCCGGTAGTGCAGCGATACATCAAGGTATTCGTGGCTGACCACTACATGGTGAATGCCAAGTTCCTTAAGTTTTTCAGCCACCCGATCTGTCAATGTGCGGTTCCAAACTCCCTCATAAAACCATCTTCCATTATGGAATTTTCCGCTGGTGTGTTCATATTGTTTACTGGGAGCAGTGACATAATTTCCATTTTTGTCAAGGCCACCGTGGCCTGCGTCCAAGTATACACAAAAATCATCTTTCATTTTTTCGTTTTTTGATTTGGTTCTATTTGAAATTGGAAGCGTTTTTGATTCAGATAACGTTATTTCTAGTGTTGGTTAATAAGAGCATGGTTGGAGGTCAACCCTGATGCAAGATCAGAACATGCTCTAAGCTCAAAAATACAAAAGTTTTTTAGTCTATATTTGCGCAAAACATAAAGTTCCTTGACAAATCCATCGTTTGTTAAGGACAAAAAATAATAACTATGAAAGGATGGTATGTATTATGCCTGTTTGTTGTTCTATTTAGCAACTGCAAAAAAGAGGACCAGGCAGAAATTGATCGGGGGATAATCCTACAATATATCGAAGATAAAAACCTCGATGCTATTGAAGATCCCACGGGCTTATTTTACGTCACGAGAGTAGAAGGAACCGGGGAACATCCAACACTCAATGATCAGGTAACGGTTGTCTACAAAGGATTCTTTTTAGATGGGACTGTATTTGACCAGACAGAACCCGGCCAATTGTCTACTTTTGGTTTTTCTAACGTTATCCAAGGTTGGCGCATTGGTATTCCCAAAATGAAAGAGGATGGAGAAGCAACGCTCATTATTCCGTCAAGATATGCCTATGGTCGTAATCCCCCTCCAGGCATTCCAGTCAATGCAGTTCTGGTTTTTGATATCAGATTAGTGGCGTTTTAGAACAGGTTGTCATAGTGTATGTTTGAAGGTTAACAATTGATCTTCAAACATACACTCAAGCACCAATCAGGCTAAGGGGTCAGCGAAGAATAAGTTGTCTGTTTCAGGCGAGCTATTTTGTCACCAGCCTAGGCGCGAAAACCGCGCTTGGCCACCACTAAGCAAGGATTTGAGCAACAACGGCTGGTGGCAAAAGAGCCGTATCAAATGGGTAAGTTATTCTTCGC
>BQJU01000093.1 GCA_021604865.1 Saprospiraceae bacterium
GGGGCATTAAATAATCTTTCGTCCATTTTTTCCACGACGAAAAAACGGACCAAAAAAGTCGCTCGGCTGGAGGATTGACCTAAAAAAAGCGGCCCTTTTGAGGTGGAAGAAATAAACTCGCTTTGATGTTTTGTGCTGGCTAAATCTCTTTTGATTGTAAGGCAGGATTTTCTTGATTATTCTTCGGTTTTAGCTCAAGCAGGATTTCTTCTTGAGCAGTACTGGCGGCCGCTTTTTTCTTAACGGTCAATGCTCCTAGGCCGGAACCCACCCGCGCGGTGTGCTTGTTTATTGGCTGATTTGGTGGTAGTTGGTTGGTGGGGTGTTTGATAACAGCAAAAAGGTAATAGATGAAGGTCGGCATTTAGACAACTTGAAGTAAGTGCTTTCAAGATTTAGGCGGCAATAGAATTACCGCCTAAATTTGAAGTTGCTTTTAGCAAAATTTTCTGGTCATTATAGCTCTAATAAAATTCGGAATAAACTCATGTTTTGTTCTTTTAGGTTCCCTTTAAATTGGCCATTAAACAGCTAACTATAGTGGTGGCGCCATGGCTACCTCCATTTGTGCCTGAATGGTTTCAACGGCCTCGGCAGGCGTAAGTTGGCCTTTCAATACCGCATTAAAATTCCAGGCAATATCCGGGGATATCTCCATATAATGTGCGGTAACGGGTCGTACCCTGGTGTTATCAATAATACCTTTAGCCAATGAAATTACGGGCACCTTTTTAATGAGTTCCTCGTCGTCATACAGGCTGACCAAACTAGGCATAATACCTGCTTGGCCGGACAAATATTTCTGTTGCTTCGGGGCAGTCATATATTCAATGAATGTCCAGGCCGCAGCTTTCTTATCCGCTGCTGATTTGGCATTAATCATCAAATTCCAACCGCCAAGACAACTGAAAGACTTATTGCCCTCAGTACTCACTGGCAGCGCTGCGAGACCAATTTGTTCGGGTTTAACTTTTGAACCGTCTTTCAATAAACGGCCGTAAACGCCTGGCCAGCCACGCATAAATACGGCATCGCCTTTTTCAAATGTTTGCACAGCTTCCAGCTCCTTGTAGTCATAGACATCTGCCGGGCTGATGCCTGATTGTACAATTGCATAAGCCTCCCTCAGGCCATTGACTACTTCAGGACTATTCACAGTAATAATGATCGCTTCTTCTGCTTCCGGGTCTGTAGTAACATTGGCGGAAAGATCGCCGATCAGAATTTCGCCACCAGCATTCCAAATGTATTCGCAAGCATTGGCCACGCCACCTTCGTAATTGGCGCCCTGAAAAACGAAGCCATATTTGGCCTGATCTTTTTGCATAATAGCTTTGGACATCATTTTCAACTCATTCCAGGTGACGGGTGGTTTATTGTAGCCATTTGCTGTCAATAAATCTTTGCGATAATAGAGAATACCCGCATCTGTATACCAGGGTACTCCCCAAATTCGAAACTGGTGAATGACGGAATTGAGTGAAGCTTCCAGGAAATCACCTGTTTTGTGCGTCTCGTAAAACTTCTCAGACAAATCCTCTACCCATTCTTTTTGGGCAAAAGCAGAAGTCCAGACTACATCGGCCCCAATAACATCCATTACAGGTGTTTCTGAGGTAAAATCTTTCTCTATTTCCCGATAGAATTCATTGGAAAGCCGGGAAGTTTCCTTCCAATTTACATGTATATCGCCTTCGTGCCCCTGATTAAAGTTGTCAACTAATTGTTGAACAGCCCCTGTATCATCCGGGCCAAAGGCAAAGGTAATTTCGACGGGTTCGTTTCGCTGGCATGACAAAATGAGTAGCAGTAGCATCATTAACAGACAGTTGGTAGTAGTGACTCTGAAAAAGGAATTCCTTTGATGCAGTTTCATACTTAAAGGGTATTTAGAGATGATGGTAATCAATCTACTAATCTGGAGTATAGCTACCCTCTAAATTTAACCATATAATAAGTAAAAAGCAAGTAGGAACTTTAGAGCCTATCCGGAGGCCAGCCATTTGACTGTAAAGGTTCATTTTTCGCTACAAAAGCCGAGCGCCAAACAAGCTCGTAGGTTAGTTGCAAATGGAGAAGTTAAGGCGCATCTTTTAAGTGCATGTTTGCAGATCGGATTTGCATCGCCGTTCCCCGGGCGTCTGCGCCATGCTCCTTCGCTGAAGCTTCGCGAAGGCAGAGTAGACGCATGGCGGCCGATGGATGGCGAAAAGCATCAATTTTTTGATGCTACAAGGCTTTTTTTGAAGTTCATACCCAAGGTACGGACAAGAAAAGTAGGCACTAAAACCTATCTAAAAAAAGAGGCCCGAATTTTGCAATTCAGGCCTCGCCAATTCAGAGATTCTATTGTTTGAATAGTTTAGAGGTTATACATCTCAAAAGGTAGCAGCTTTATCAATAATACTCTTGAAACAAATAAAATCTCTCGCTCGGGTAAAAAAAATTTGGATATATATTGGGGTTATACAAGAGGCAAAGTTTTTTATGGTTGATATTTACGTGCCATTTTCTCTGAACAATTTCGTCATAACCAAGTCTTTTTGTTGTTGTAGACAACGATCCATCTCCCGTTCTGATTTAAAGTTTTTTCTGAATTCTTGAATGCCTTTCATCAAATCTAAATAATGGGGATATCTTATAAAATAATACTCTAATCGTCTCTTTTGTGATAGGGGCAATTCACCATCTAGGTATTGAATAATTCGCTTAATCGTAGGGGTCACTATCATATTTTTGGTTATCGGTAATGGGATTTTTTGGGATTCTGAGCTTACGAAACGATACACATCAATACCTTTAATTTTCTCCTGGCACGTAGCAGGCGGTTGGCGATAGCCGTTTCACTGGTATTCAACATATTTGCAATTTCCTTTACCTGATAGCCACGCATTTGATACAGCACAACAATCTGATAATTCATGGGTAAATGGAAAATGGCGTTATTCAAAGATTCAACGGTATCAGAATGATAAAAACTTTCTAGCCCCTCCTCCCATTGATTAACATCCTGGTAATAACTGATTTCAAGGCTCTTTTTCCTCAACAAACGTTTTTTTTCACTTTTACAATAATTAGCAGCCATTTTGCACAGGTAATTGCGCAGGTGTATGTATGAATTTGCAGGAAGAAGCTGGATATCACAAGTCATTATTTTCAGGAAGGTATCCGATGTTGCATCCCAGGTATCTTGTTTGAAATAGACGTAACAAATAAAGAATAGTTCCTGATAAAAATGCTGAAAACAACTTTTGTAAAAGCGGTTCTTGTCACCTGCTTTCCCGGAAGACTGCGCCTGCAAAAGAGAATTTAATAGGGTTTGGTGTTTAAGTTTTTGTTGGAAATCCATTTTACCTGGGTTTAGCTTACTTTAGGGCAATTGGTCTTGGGTCATTGGGGAAATAGTTTTATTTTAACCAAATAGAATGTAGCAGAAACCCATTCCAGGAAACAATAGAACTATTGCCTGCTGATTACGAACTGGAGGGAAGTTTGAACCAACAAAAACGGAAAGCTTGAATTTGTAGCTTTCAATCTCTATACAGTTATAAAATTATGGAAATGCGTGCAACGTAGATTTTATTGATTTTATTTTTTTAACTTTAATAATTCAATAAATATTCATTAATTACCTTATTATCAAATAGTTGATTACTTCATTTTTCAAAAAAATTAACCTTCAAAATTTTTTTTGGGCCCCAACTTCCGCTTTTGCATAGGAGAACTGCGAAAGAACCATTAAAACGATTATTATGTCCAAACTCAAAGCCGTCAGCGAATTGGTCTGGTCTTTAAAGGGCCGGGAAAAGGTTTACATCAATCAGCGAATCAATGAAAATGCAAATTATTACCTGTTATATGAGGCCCTGATAATGGCTAATCCAAAGGCTGAGGAGATGGGAATAGAAGACGATGAAAAATTAAAAGAAAAGCTCAAGCTGATAAAGGCACCATTCAAGGACGTAAAAAACAAGACTTCACTGGTCGATAATCTATCCAAAACCATTTATAAACACTTACGGGCTTACCGGGCAAAGCAACATCAGTATGACCAGCTCAAGACCGCAATGATTGATTATCAAATCGTAAATGAAAAGAACCTAAAATACTCCAAACGGGAAAAATTGAAACAAGCCAGGAAACTAGCGGAAAAAACGGGTGACTTATTAGCCTTAATGGAAATAAACCGCGAAGATCGCTACCAACTGTGGTCCAATCCGATTGAAAAAACAATCGAGCTTGATGATAAACTGGCACAGGAAAGTGATAAATTGTATAAAGATCTGGGAGAGGAAGTGACCGCCTGGAATATATATTTTGAATTGTTCAGTTACCAATCACAACTAAGAAGTTTACCAAATCACTTCCGGCATACGTCACCGAAACGAAGTTTTGAAGCAGCATTTCCACTGTTCACAAAACCTCAATCCATGCATGGTCAAAAACGTTATTTGATGGCAAAAACCATGTATTACCAGTTAATTGAAGATTTTGAGCAGCTGAGAAACACTTCCCAGGAGGTACTTGAGTGGTGGAATCAATACGAACCTTACAAGGCTGAAAATCCATACGCCTATGCCAGGGATGTCAACAACTATGTAGTGGCCAGCTTAAAAAGTGGCATGTACGATGGCATTGAAGAACAATTTAGCACGTTGGAAAAATTGAGTGACCGTAAAACCAAACACATTAAACAATTCATTTTTGAACGAAGCATCCTAATGCGTTTTTTCTACTACCTAAACCGTCAATTCTATACCCAGGGCATCATCATGATACCAAGAATAGAACAGGGGCTAAAAAAATACAAAATTGATACCAATACTCGTATGCTTCTGATTTACAATACCTGTCTGCATCTATTTTTGGCCGAAGATTATTATGCATGTACTCAATGGGCTGAAAAACTTCATAAGGAAAAGACTGATATTAAGATAAACCTAAAACATGCCTGCAAGTTGATTCGTTTATTGGCCACCTTTGAATTGGAATATGGCGCTTATAAACGAGATGCACCCGTAGACTTGCAAAAGGAGTTGAATAGGACCAAAAAATATTTTCAAGAGGTGTCTGATTCAGATTATAAAACAATAGGCATGGCCGTATATGATAATATGAAAGCATATGACAATGCCAGCAGTAAAAAAGAAACGCATTTAATTAATCTTCAGGCCTTTCTTCAAAGCCTTGACTCTAAGGCGACCACGGGAATTCGGGAAATATTAATGTGGTTGGAGAAAAAACTGGCTCCCAATGGGACATGGTAGCCAGTTTATTTCTACTTATCAAAGAGCATGTTTGCATACCAATGCCAGCCTCCAAACATGAAGTAAAGAGGGGATCAAAAAAGATCAGACCTCTTCACTAATAATCAAATCCGTGCCATCATGTTTAAAAATCAATACCCTGCTCCCCATCTCCACCGAAACGACGGATAAAGGAGACATCAAGGGGTTTTCTGTTACATGTGAATTACCGGGAAGCGATATATTCAATACCAAATCCAATTCACCAATAGTGTGAAAAAGGTCTTCATTGCCATCATAGGTTACCTGGCAACTTGCGCTTTTGAGGATGGTTTTTTTGGTTGGAGACCCCGTAATGGCTGTGATCTTCGGCTGACCGCTGTCTATTTCCACAAATACGCCATTCCCACTCAGGGAAAAGGCAGACAAGGTACCATTGATAATAACATAAAGGTCTTTTAAGTCTTCAGTTAGTGCTATTTTAGTCATTTCAAAACAGTTTTAAACACCAAAACAGTGCGTTTGTAAATAGTTTTACTCTTATTACTATTTCAATTTGAAAATAATCGCGCGCGTCTCCTTTTTTATATGAAAGCCTATTTTGGAGGCCATCAAATCTTTTCATAAAGTTTTTTTAAGTTTACACAAATGAAAAACCCATACCACTATGTCCAGATTTATCCTGTTAGGTTTACTATTTATTTGTCTGCAAGGATTTGCCCAGTCAGACCAACCGCCATATACGCCTGCTGCTGAGCGTATTAAAAGTTTTAATCAACGCCAGAAGTTGTCGGAGACATCCATTGTCAAAGGCATTGAATTCCGATCCGTAGGCCCGAGTGTTTCCAGTGGACGGGTGGCCGATGTGGCCGTTTCTCCCGACGATCCCAGCCATTTCTATGTTGCTTACGCCTCTGGTGGCTTGTGGAAAACCGAAAACAACGGCACTAGTTTTACGCCGCTTTTTGATGATGAAATGGTGATAACAATCGGTGATATTGCGATAGACTGGGCCAACAATACCATCTGGTTAGGTAGTGGAGAGGTCAATTCCAGCCGCTCTTCCTATGCCGGTACCGGAATTTTTAAAAGTACTGATGGTGGCAAAAGCTGGACACACCATGCATTGGCCGAAAGCCACCACATCGGTCGTATTGTTTTACACCCCGACAATGCTCAGGTCGCCTGGGTAGCAGTATTAGGACATCTCTATTCTTCTAATGCCGAAAGAGGTGTTTACAAAACGACGGATGGTGGAGTCACCTGGACGCAAACCCTTTTTGTCAACCCTAATACAGGCGTGGTGGATTTACTCCTTGATCCTGAGGATCCCAACATCATTTATGCAGCCAGCTGGGAACGTAGCCGCCGGTCGTGGAATTTTGTCGAATCCGGATCGGGAAGTGGCATTTATAAAAGTACCGATGGTGGCAACAACTGGGCCTTGATCACCAATGGGAGTAATGGTTTTCCTACCGGAGCAGGCGCTGGCCGGATCGGCCTGGATATGGCTATAGAAAATGGTACTCAAGTGTTGTATGCTGCCATTGATAATTATGATCGACGACCAAAAGAAGCCGACGAACCCTATGTATTGACAAAGGAGCAATTGCGCAATATGAGTACGGATGAATTCCTGAACCTGCAAGATTATCTGATAAAAGACTATTTGGAAAACAATGGTTTTCCAGAAAAATATTCCTTGGAAAAAGTCAAGGAAATGATTAAAAAGGAAGAAATTACACCGCTTGCCCTTACGGAATATGTGGAAGATGCAAACTCCCTGCTCTTTGATACCCCCGTTATCGGATTAGAGGTATACCGTTCGGATGATCAGGGAAGTACCTGGACCAAAACCCATAAGGATTACCTTGACGGGGTGTACAATTCTTATGGGTATTATTTTGGTCAAATCCGGGTGGCACCCTATGATGCGGAAAAGGTTTACGTGATGGGCGTGCCTATCCTACGCTCCGATGATGGGGGTGAAAATTTCAAATCCATCAATGGTGATAATGTACACGCTGATCACCATGCCCTTTGGATCAACCCCAACCGACCGGGCCACCTGATTCTGGGTAATGATGGTGGGATCAACATTTCCTATGACGATGGTGAAAGTTGGATTAAAGCCAATTCACCAGCAGTCAATCAATTTTATTATATCGCTGTTGATATGGCTACGCCTTATAATGTATATGGTGGCCTCCAGGATAATGGTGTATGGATGGGATCGTCTAAGTATGTGCCCAATACCAGTTGGCATAGTTCAGGGGATTATGCATTCAAAAGTATCATGGGGGGCGATGGCATGCAGATTGCCATTGATACCCGTGACAACCAAACCGTCTATACCGGATTTCAGTTTGGTAACTATTTCCGTATCAACACGGCTAGTGGCAAACGCAAATACATCACACCCAAACACGAGTTGGGCGAACGGCCATTACGTTGGAATTGGCAAGCCCCAATTCACCTTTCCAACCACAATCAGGATATTCTATATATGGGAGCCAATCGTTTGTATCGTTCCTTTGATCAAGGGGAAACCTTCGCTCCTATCTCTCCCGATTTGACCACGGGTGGCCGCAAAGGTGATGTTGCCTTTTCAACGCTGACCACTATACATGAGTCGCCTTTGAAATTCGGGTTGATCTATACCGGCTCTGATGATGGACTGGTACAGGTAAGTAAGGATGGGGGGAATAGCTGGACCAATATCACTGCTGGACTTCCCGAAGAGATGTGGGTCAGTCGCATTCAGGCCTCAGGTTTTGCTGAAAGCCGGGTTTATGTCACCTTGAATGGCTATCGCTGGGATAATTTCACGCCAATGTTATACGTCTCTGACGATTATGGCAGCACCTGGCAATCGCTGGGAACAAGCCTGCCATTGGAGCCTCTAAACGTGGTAAAGGAAGACCCTGAAAATGAAGATATCCTGTATGTAGGTTCGGATCATGGTCTTTATGTCAGCCTCAATCGAGGTAAAGAATTTATGCAAATGACCAATCAATTGCCTGCTGTACCGATTCATGATTTGGTAATCCATCCCCGGGAAAAAGAAATTGTGGTGGGTACCCATGGCCGGTCTTTGTATATTGCTAGTGTCAAAGAATTGCAAGCATTGAAGGACGATGTATTGGCTAACCAACTGAGTTTGTTTCCATTGGAAAAACAGCGTTACAGTTCCCGTTGGGGCAGCAAGAATTGGTTTCGTGAAAACGATGCAGAAATGAAGATTCCGGTATATACAAAAACAGGCGGGCAGATTAATTGGCAAATAAAAACTACGGATGGATTGGTACTACAAAGTGGGAAAGAGAAACTTCAGAAAGGCTTAGATTATTTTTCTTATGATTATTCAATCAGCAAGAAAATTCTAACTGAGTATAATAAATTTTTAAACAAGGAAAGAAAAGAAGATAAAAAACCTATTCTAATCGAAGCAGCTGATTCCGGAAAGCCTTATCTTTACAAAGGAGAATACGAAATTGAAGTAACGTTGGGCAAGGAAATTCGTCACGAAAAGCTAAAAATTGAATAAACCCCCAAACTAATGGCCGAGGCAAGTATAATTGGAAGTGTGCTGGGATTTTTCATCGTTGTAGTTTCCTACAAAGGGTTCAAGGATACCTATTTTTTTGAGCAGTATTTGTTTGATGTTGACAAAATTCTGATTGAAGGAGAATACAAACGCATGGTCACTTCGGGCTTTTTGCACGGAGGGTTATGGCACCTCATTTTCAACCTCATAGCTCTATTATCCTTTAGCGGGGAAGTAGAATTTCTACTTGGTCCGTTTCAGTACATCGTGATCTATTTTGGCAGCCTGGTGGGTGGCAACTTATTGGCCTTATACCTGCATCGCAATCACGGGGATTATCGCGCGGTAGGCGCATCGGGTGCAGTAAGTGGTATCGTGTTTTCTTTTGTTGTAATGTCACCTAATAGCTCCATCTCTTTCATATTTCTACCTATAGAAATAACAAGCTGGGTCTTTGCTTTGCTTTTTGTCGCAGTCTCCGTGATAGGCATCAAATTCCAAAGAGATAATATCGGTCATGAAGCCCATCTTGGTGGAGCCATCATTGGCGTATTAATTACCATCGGTCTAAAATTTTCAGTGTTGAGAGATCATCCTTGGGTTGTGGCTGCCATACTTATTCCTTCTATTCTCTTTTTAGGATTGATCGTCCGTAATCCAGCTATATTAATGGTCGAAAAATATTGGGGAGAGACTGTAGACAATATCAAACTTGGCATCAAGAAAAAACCGGACCGTATAAGTCCTGAGGAAGAATTGGATGTTTTATTAGAAAAAATTAGAAAAAACGGTCTTAAAAGTCTCAGTGATAAAGAACGAAAACGATTGGATGAATTGTCGAATTATAGAAGGTGATATTGTGATATGGTGAGAGGTGAGAGGGCAAAACAATCAAAAATCACCATTTCTAATAAAAAACATTAAACAACCTTTATATTTGCCGCCAGGAACAAAAAAAGTAATTTATGCCACAAGAATTAAAGAAACTAAGCCCGGAAGAACAACATATCATGTTAGACGTTATTCCGTTAATCACGATCCTCGTTGCAGGCGCTGATGGAAAGATTGACGCTAAGGAATTGGCTCATGGTGAAAAAATCACCCGGATAAGAAGTTATGATTACCACGCGCAATTAAAGCCCTACTTCCAAAAGGTTGGTGAAAACTATACCCAACGTCTTCAAGAGCTGATCGAAGAATTGCCAGATAATACCGAAACTCGCCAGGAAGAAATCAGCAATCGGTTGAGCAAAATCAATAGTATTCTTCCCAAATTGGATCATACTTACGCAAAACTTTTTTACGAAAGTTTGCTCACTTTTGCCAAACACGTGGCAAAGTCTTCCGGTGGTGTATTTGGTATCATGAGTATCAATGCAAAGGAGCACAAGGTTATCAGGCTGGCCATGCTGGACCCCGTGGAATAAATTTAGTAAAAAATCGTCCATGAGAACATGTTCACAAGCAATGCTTTGGACATGTTCTCACTTCTAATATTTTGATGATTCTTTATCTGTATGCTATTCTTCGCTGCCCCCTAACGTACCAACAGCACATCACCTTCCATCACTTCGACGCTGCCATCCACAAATTCCACTTCAGCCAAATAGACAAATAGCCCTGAATTCATGGCCTTGCCATTAAATAGGCCATCCCAGCCCAATTTTGGATCGTTTAATGGCATATTATGAATTTCAAAAATCAACTCCCCCCAACGGTCAAAAATCATCAGGTGGTTAATCCTACGTACACTCTCATCGGCAAAACCGGTAAAGAAATCATTGACGCCGTCCCCATTTGGACTAAAGGCATTTGGAAAATAAACCCGCCGCCGCCGGTCTACAAAAATACGAATGTCATCACTAGCATTACATCCATTGGTATCGATCACACTAAGTGTATAAATCGTTGTATTTATTGGTCTGGCAATGATATTCGGACAATCTGCACAGCTCAGGCTATCAATCGGTTTCCAGGTATAAATAGCAGCCGGTCCCACATTCGATTGGGATTGAATAGCTACTGTTTGCCCAAGGGTAATGCTTTGGTCTTCCGGCAGATTAACCCACACGGGGTCAGGGTCTTCAATTACTACACTCATCGTATCCCGACAACCGTTCTGGTCTTCGGAAATGACCAGATAATCTCCCGCTGATAAGCCATAGAAAGCCTCCACCGGCTGGAAATTGGTACCATCCAGACTGAATTGCATGCCTGGGGTGCCCATTAGTGAGATACTGCCATCCTGATCACCGGAACAACCTGGTCGATTAGGCACAAATTCGAAAGTTTCTGGCTCTACATCATTCACACTGAAGGCAATAGAATCTTGACAGCCAATAGCATCCGTCACAGTTACAGAATAGGTGCCCCTGGAAATATGTTCCACAATCGGGCCCAAATCACCCCCTGGAAGCCAGGAATAGGTATACGGACCTTGCCCTCCATCGGCAATGATAACGACTATCCCATTATTTTGATCGGTACAAGGCACCAGAATGGAATAATCCAGTGTGATGTTTTCTGTTTCGAGTAGAATGGTGTGCGTAGAATCACAGCCATTGGCTCCAGTAAAGACTGCGGTGTAGGTGCCTGCAGTGTTTTCGTATTGGCCAAAAATCAGAATGGAATCGCCACTACAAATGGTCAGGTTTTCTGCAGTGGAAGTTGGTTGAAGAAGGTTTAAAGTGATGGTCACAACAGAATCGCAACCATTTGCAGCCATGAAATTACCGATATAGTCTCCTGCCTCACTTTGCCAATTGCTGAATAGGAACACAGAATCTCCCGCACAAATACTCAAGGTATCAAAAGTGAGACTTGCTGGTAAAATTTCAAGGGTGGTTTCATGCAAAGAATCACAACCATTTGCAGCATCAAAAGTAGCAGTGTATAGTCCTGCAATTTGCTCATATTCTCCAAAAATGAGCACAGAATCTCCTGGACAAATGCTAAGGGTATCACTCCCCATACTGCTTGGCAATACTTCAAGGGTAATCACACTGGTTGAGTCACAGCTAACAGAACTTTGAAAAACACCTTCATAATCACCTGGTTCTGAATGATATTCATCAAAAATCATTACAGAATCTCCTTCACAAATAATCAAAGTATCAAAAGTAAATACAGCTGGATAAACCTCTAAATGCACCAAATGTGTAGAATCACAGCCAACCGCCGAAGGAAAGACCCCAGAATAATCTCCGGGAGCTACAATCCATTCCCCAAAAACCAGGATACTATCCCCTTCACATAGAGACAGGTTTTCCTGGGTGAGCACGGTATCCAAAGCAATCACTTCAATGGTTGAAATAACCAAACAACTTCCATCATACAGAGAATCTGTAAAGGTGCCCGGTGTGGTAACTGGCATATCAAAAACATTCAGCGTATCACCTGGACAAAGGCCCAATGTATCTATAGTAGCCGTTTCTCCACCAATATTGATTTGCAGGCTATCTACACTGATACAACCCAGTTGAGTAGTGCCCACCAACCTCACCAGCAACGCAGTATCTGTCATAATCTTGACGGTATCACAATCCGGGCAGTTGACGACTTCGGGAGGAAACCATTGGTAGGTATCAAAACCGGTGGCAATCAGGCAAATCGTATCGCCCGGACAAATCAGGGTATCCTGACCAATATCCAAAATAGGTGCATCGATCTCATTTACGATCACCGTATCACTTTGCGCAAAACCACATTCATCTAATACATCCACCCAATAGGTGCCGGGTTCAAAACCGGTAAAGGTTGTTTCTGTGGAACCGTCCTGCCACAGATAATTGGCAAAATCATCACCGGCATCCAGGGTAAAGACCCCGTTTTCACAAATATCGATATCCGGTCCCAAGTCCAGGATTGGCGACGTAAAATCAAAAATAAAGCCCCGTAGATTATTCATATAATCACATTCCGCAATGGCCGTTACTGGGAAATCTTCTGGAACTTCATAAGGGGAAGGCACTGATCCGTCATCATTAACGGCTACGTGATATTCCGTATTTAGCAATGGCAATGTAAGGGTTATCAACAAACAACTGTCTGGCTGAAGGTTTACACCCAAGGTCAGGCCGGAAGTAAGCGCATTCACCGGGCCTAAGCGGGGATCATTATCATATACAATAATCGGTGTCAGGTAAGTCAACACCTGATCGCCAACATTGCAGACCTGGAAGTAAGCCAGCAATTCCCCCTGATTACAGGCCAGGCTATCCACTTCTACCGTAGCATCGGGCAGCGGGTTATCTGGATTGGCATACTGTTCCAGAAATCTATTCAATGCTCCCTCTCCTACCAGATGTGGCTGTTGCTGCTGGATAGGAATGTCCAGATTGTCTTCTACATTGGTATTAAAATAGGTGTGCTGGTTCCAGACCGGGCGAGAAGTTACCCAAGGGGATCCCGCTGAGTGCCAGGTCGTAACACGGGCAATATTGACAATATCAGAGTTACCTCCGCAATTGCAGACAATTTCCGTTTGGCCATCAGCATTGATATCGGCGACTACCGGATAATCGCTGACCGTTCCGGAAGTACAAGGAAACGATTCCATGACGGTTCCATCAATTCCCTTGAAGATTCTAAATTGGGTCTGATCACGGAACAATACTTCCGACTGGCCGTCTCCATTAAAGTCAAAGGCGCTGCTGCCGGTTGCTCCGGAATTATCGTTGGTATTAAAACTCCAAAGAAGAGACATATCATTATCAATCACCTGAAGCCTTCCTTCACCTTGGGTGCCGCCATGCACCGCAACTTCGAGGTCACCATCATTATCAAAATTACTGATGGTGGGCCGCCCCAACGCAAAACTCCCCCCAGGATAGATCCAAAATGGCCGCACAAGGCTTTCTGTTAGCGGATTCCATATATAAATACCCCGACTGAAGTTGCCGAAGCGCTGATAACCCGCCACAATGACATCCAGTTGGCCATCCTCGTCAAAATCAGCTATGCTGGTATAGCCATCTCCATAATTGGGCAGGCTTTTCACCACTTCTATCTGGTTGAGAGAAGGATCGGTATAGGAAGCGATAACAACTGAGTATATATCCGGACCAGCAATCAGCTCCAAACCTCGACAGTTTGGGCTCCCGCAATCCTCTTCGGATAGAATATCTGCTACTGCCACCACACCAATAGGTGAATAATCAAAATTGGTACCTGAAGCCCCATTTCCCTGAGCCAATAAGGTACCATCAAGGCTACTGAAAATGTAGGTACCAAAAACGATCTCTGGAATACCATCTTCGTTGAAATCATAGATTCCTGAGATACGTAAATTTGTAGAAAAAGGCCTGGGAACCGCCCATTTCAAGCTACCATCGTGTTCGTAGACCCTGATTTCATTGTTCTGCCAGATGACCACTTCTCCTTCCGGATCATTGTCTATATTGCCGATAGAGGCATAAGCACTACTCGCATTAATACCAGGAAAGGTATAGCTAAATTTTTCCTCGCCAGTGATACCATCAAAAGCAAACCCGGGACCATCAGACCGGAAAGAAACCACTTCCGGGATACCATCGGCATCGAGGTCTCCAACAACGGGTACGTCCCAGTTGGCCACCGTTTGCTCAGATTCCCATAAGGATTGGATAGAAATATTTCCGGGAAAGGGGCCTCCTACACATTCCTCCGGACAATCTTCATAATAATAATCTTCACAGGGCTCGGTACATCCACAATCTTCATCAAAACAATCAATCAGGCCGTCCTCATCATCGTCGATGCCATTATCGCAAATTTCCGGACAGGCGGATGTACACAAAGCTTCTTTATTCAGGTCACTGTCTTCTAAATCCGGATTTTGGCTTTGAAAAGAGAGGGAAGGTGTATAGGTCGAAAGCGGATGCAAACCATCATAGGGATTGTTGAAATCGGTGACTTCTACCTCTATTGTTTCTACATAACTACAATCACCGGAGATTTCTCCATCAGGGGTCAACCTGGCAATAAATCCATCATCATTGCTCCCAAAGCTATTGGTTCGCCCCACCAGGTAGAGATAGGCTCCTGACCATACCAAATCACGAGGCTCATCTGCTCCCGGGCCTCCTATCTGTTTGGCCCATTGCAAATCCAGATTGTCATCAAATTTCATCAATACATTTTCCCGCTGTCCTCCTGTTTCAACTTTTGCTAAATAATAATAGCCCTCTGGTCCCGGTTGCAACCGAATACTGACTTCCGAGGAAACGCCTGGTATATTGATGCTTTTTGCGCCAAGCACATTTCCAGCCAAATCTGTCTGAAAAATATATAGGTCTATATTGGTGGTACTTGTTCCGAAAGGATCGCCATAACCTACAATGGTGATGGTATTGCCTTCAATCACAAAGTCGTTATTGTATAGGCGGGCATTAGCATTAATGTTCACCAAATAAAGCCGGCTCCATTCCTCACTGCCATTCAGGTCCATTTTTGTCATGGCAGGTCGGAATTTATTCTGTCCACCACCAGAAAAATTATACCTGCCCACATGATATAGGTCATTTTGCCATAATATGGTCTTCCAGAAGGCTTCACAACTGCCCAGGTTATAGGCATGTTCATTTAATAAGGCACCACTATTCTGATCCATTTCCAAATAAATGGCATCACAACCCAAGCCCGGTGAAGGAGACGGATTGGTGCCCCCAAAGACCAGGTAATGGCCATTCTGTGGATGTTGGATAAAGGTGCCCAGGTAGGCGCGATTTTGTGCCGGCCCATTGAAGGATCGAGTCCAGATCAGTTGATCAGTGGTCAGATCGTATTTAAAAATGATATCCTGCCGATTATCTGCTATCACATCCGTATTGATCAACCCCACCAAAAAGCCATCCGCGTCCAATGCCAGATCACTAAAACGCGGCCGCAAAGGAGTAAAGGGAATTTGTTTTTGTTTTTCGAGATTGCCATTTGCATCAAACCAAAACAGGATAGTCTCATTGTTCTGATAGCCACCAGCGATAAAGCGACCATCGGCAAGGGGTAATACTTTGTCGATGCCTTCCTCTTCCGCATCGGTACCAACGGCAAAAAAGAATTCATCCCCACAATCTTCATTATTTGTATTTTCATTGCACTCACAAAATTTTGGTGTGGTGACTTCCAAATCAACGGTGGCCACATTCTGAAGTCCATCCTGGAGGGTGATATTGCTATTGGAGGTTACCAGATTTACCGCAACGGCTTCCAGGTTGGGAATATCAGTCATCACTACCTGCAAATCTTCGATCACTACACAATCAGCATTGATTTCCCCTTCACTATTTGTCTTGATCAGGAAAATATCTTCATCTTCAAGAAAACTGGAAGATTGCCCGATAAAGACCAGGTTATCTCCCAAGGCCAACAAATTATTCTGGGTAGTCAGAACAAAACCTTCAAATTCTTCTCCACCGTAACTTTTAGCCCAAAGTACATTTCCCTCAAAATCGGTTTTGATTAAAAAAACCTGCTGATCACCGCTACGGCTAAGACCCATCATAACAAGTCCATCGGAAACCTCCACAATTTTTTCCACCCACTCACTATCATAATCCGGAATATCATATTTCCTGGTCCATTGAGGGGTGCCTTGTAAATCCGTTTTGGTCAGGAAAAAATTCGTCAAGGTGATACTCGACCCATTATCATCACCACTGTAGGTGGTGTAAATCATTTCATCTCGAATCAAAAAGTCCCTGCCGTATAACCTGGAATTATTGGAAAAAGGCATATTGTAAATATAAGACCACTGCTCCGTCCCTGCCATCGTGAAACGCGATAGCGACATTCTCATATTTTCCAACCCAGCGCCATTGGTATATCGGCCAGTTGTGAAATAGCTATTATTGTGTACCAGGGTAGTTATAAAATTATCACTGGACCCAAAGTTGTATTGTTGATTTAGCGTCCCGTTTAGGTTTCCTGTATTGCGGTTGATTTCAAAAAAAGCTGCCCCGTCTGTTGTATTTACTAAATCTTCGATATTGCCCACCAGCAAATAGGGGCCTCCTGTAGTTGGTTCCAGGATTTCCATTAAGTTAGTGCCAGCATTGAGTATTTTCACCCACAATAAGGCATTCGACACCGGATCGTATTTAAAGATAAAGCCACGGCCATTATTGCCAGACCCGGCATCTCCCATGCCGACTAAAAAACCATCACTATCTACTATTAAATCATTAATTGTCTGGCTTGTATTGATAAAATTGAACTCGCGTTGCCACAATACATGGCCATCAATATTGACTTTTGCGATCCAGGTATTATTGGCCATGGAGCCCGCTAAATATAGATTGCCGTCATTGGAAGGAATAACCAAATTTCCGGCTTCAACTTGTCCTTCTTCACCCATCAATCTGACAAAGTTTGATCCTTCACAGAAAGGTATTTCAGTATTATCAATGAAGACGTATTGGCAATAAATAGCACTACAAAAGTCACTACTTGCTTCCAGGCAGACCTGAAAAATCCCTGCTTGATCAAAGGTATAATTGAGGTTGACGGTATTTCCTGCTGGTGCTGCATTTACCGTCCAGTTAAAGGCCGTAGCTGCCGTGGTCTGTCCCAAAAAATCAATACTGGCACCTTCGACATATACATCGTTGGCATACGCAAATTCCGATGTCACTGGACAAAAAACTTCGATTTGCATACTAAAAGTACGAGCAAAACAATCGGCGTTGTCACTGGAAACCTGCAAAGTAATGTCAAAAACGCCAGTATTGGCAAAGGTATAAGCCGCATCCATTGTAGAAGCAAAGGTTGTACCATCAATCTGCCAGTTGTAATGGTCTCCATTCGTGGAAGTATTGGTAAAGTTGACGGTACCTCCTACAGCAATACTCATTGCATCTGCATTAAAGGAGGCGCTAATCGGATTGGGGCAAGGATCAAGGCAGGCGGGAGAATCCAACAGGCTGCTGCGTACATTATCAATAAAAAACCACATGCGCTCTGATTGGCCCTGGGTAAAGGCCGAGTAACAATTCAGATCACCATAATCCATATAATTGATGTACATATCGTTCTGGTCGGTGGTAAACCCCGAGTTGCTATCCGTAGTACAGCTATTTGCAGTACCACCACAAGGTACGGCAGCAGTTGATTGATCGGGAGGAGTATCACAAACCCGGTCTCCATCCTGCAGACAGTCATTATTTGTACAACCGCCTTGAAAGGTATGCCGCAAACCCAGGTAGTGTCCCACTTCGTGAATCAACACGGCAGAATTTGCTTCCGAGCTCCCCAAAAAACGAGCCTCCATGACAATACCATCTTCTGGGTTGCCATGAGATTGGGGTAAATAGGCATAACCAGCTACGCCACAACCACTACTATTGCTACAAATTTCACGGACCAGCCATACATTGAGGTATTGGGTAGGGTCCCAGCGAATCAGGTTTTTCAAATCCAAATCCTGGGTGCTTGAATTCATTACTGTCAAAGGAGAATTGATCCGATTAATGCCCGAAGAGGCATTGCCATCTGGATCACGGTGGGCCAGGCAAAACTGGATTTGAGTAACAAAGCCGGTATCCTGATCGTAATAATCCGTATTGGCGTAAGCCAGATTTAAATGGTCCAATCCAGCTAAAACGGTGGCATCTGTAATGTTTTCAACGCCATTGTTATGAACGATATGGAAAACAATAGGTAAGAGGTAAGGCGGTGGCGCCGATTTTTCTACATTGGAGCGCTGGTGTTGAACCCATTGTTCCTCAAGTTGCTGCCACTTTTCACCTAATTTAGGTTGCTCATTAAACAACTGCTCTGTCACCTGATCAGTCCCACAGTTTAGGTTTTGGTCATCCGCAAATTGGGTATTGCTGGCCCTGGAAAGAAATAGAAAAACGATTCCTGTTAGAAGGAGTGTCAGTAGAGAGAGTTTTTTCATCGATAACGCTATTAAGGTTGAGATTTCCGGTTTGAGAGCCTGTATGGAGACCGGCCTCCAAACATGAATAAAGATAAGCTCTAAAATAATATAATATAATCAAAAAATTCAACTTACTTCATTCAATTTCGCCAGCAACCAATTGCGTTCCGTAAGTGGTTCAGTTTTTTGCATACGCTGCCGCAATTGGTCAGCAGCCTTCTTATGATTAGGTGGAAGGGCCAATATGGCCTTGGTCATGCGCACAATATTGTAATAATTATGGTGGTGATAACTCATTTTTTCCTTGCGCCCCAAAAAGGTACCCACGGATTTAAGATGGGCATCCAACAACGCAAATTCCTGGATTTCATAATAAATTTTTAACTGCAGGGTTTTGGCGACCATAGAGTGGATCAAATCTTTATAATCGGCCTGCTGTAGATGCTGCAAGGCCAAACCATACTGTCTTTGTGCATAAGCCAGGCGGGCAAAATTGTGGTGGTAGGCAGTATCCCGATGTTTTTCATTTAATAAAGGCCGGTACTTTTCTAAAAAGCTGGCTGTCCATTCATGTTCCTCCAGTCGAAGTGCTATACCAACCGCATTGTGGTAGGTAAAGTGTGATAACCTTCCATTGTATAACAACACCCCGTCTTCTATGCCTTTCTGATAAATATCCAATGCCTCCCTTAGATAGGCCATTTTTTCTTCATTGATCTTACGGATACAATAATTAATAGCAAAAAGGAACAGATCGCGGGCATCAGGTGTAGGAAAACAGTGAATCGAATCGGCAATGGCTATCTTAAAAGCTGAAAAATGCGCTTCTTCTTCAGGATTGCACAACATCAAATACCCCAGATAATAAACCCGGACGGCTATATGTTCTGCAAAAGGAGGCTGTTGGCTTAAAGCCAAAAATTCAGCAGGCAAGGCAATCTGGTAGGTCATTTTATACACCGTCTGGTGCGCCAAGGTATTACAAGCCTGACGCAATTTCATACTTAATGTGGCAATGGTTAGTTCATCCTCGAGTTCTTGAAGGTTTTGCGCACTGGTCCGGGATTGAGCGGATTGTATTTGATACTGTTCCAGTGTGTAGGTGTACTTTTGCAGATGGTATTCTGGGTGCCGCCATTGCAGTACCTCATGATTTTGGGAAAGCTTTCGATGCGTACGCTGAAAATGTTTGGTCAGTCCTCTTTTCCGATAAGCCAACAATAGATAAGGTGGAGCCTGTTCCGCTTGATTTTCTAACTCCTTCTGCTGAATATATTGTTCTAAAACCTTGAGTAAATAACTGTACAATAACCGTAATTGCTGATCATTAAATGCTTTTTTTGCCCCATAAAGCTTACGCCAAATCTCTTCTTTGTCCTCATGTAGGCCATTGACGGTCCTTTTTATTAGAATATTATACAGCCTTCGCAAATCTTGCCTTTGATTAAAATAGGGCGATTTTAACCAAAGCGTGGCCTCTTTCCTCTCCTTTGATGAGAATGTACGAAGCAAATCAACTAACAAATTACTCTTCAATTCTACAAATTTTAGCTTATTTTATTATATATCAGCACATTAAAATAAAAAAATATCAGAAACTGGTCTACAATTTACAAAAACTGTGGTTGTTTATCCCGCTTTTACTTTGAATTTTTGTACCATCAAAAAAGATTATCCACAAGAACCTAAAAGACTAGATCTCATGAAGCAGTACTACCCGGTTATGGTTTATTTAGCAGCCCTTATTTGTATGCCTTTCCTGGGTTATACAAATACCTCCCCCCTAATTGTAGAAGTAAATTTAACGGCTACTCCTGTATCCTGTTTTGGTGGACTTGATGGCCAGATAGATGCAACAGTGACTGAAGGCGTACCTCCCTACGTCTATTTATGGAGCAACGGAGAAACGAATGAAGATCTGTCCAATATGCCAGCAGGCACCTATTCCCTTACTGTCACCGATGCAGAAGATATGGTAGCAGTAGAAACAGTAAACATCACAGAACCTTCAGCGATGGTTCTAAATCCTATTATTACAAATTCCACTTGTTTCGGTTTGAATGATGGTTCTATTTATCTGGAGGTCACAGGTGGCGAAATGCCCTATGTATTCAACTGGTTAAATGGCTTTGTAGGGCAATTTCAGTCTAATCTGGCCGCAGGGGTACATGGGGTCTTTGTGACTGATGGCAATGGATGTACTGTTGAACAAGATATTGTGATAACATCAGGGGCATCCAATATGGAAGCTACTTTTGTGGTGCAAAATATTATATGCCTAACCCCGGGCAGTATTGACTTGACCGTTAACGGAGGAACGCCACCCTATACCTACCTGTGGAGTACTGCCAATACTCAGGAAGATCTTACAGGTCTGACAGAACCCGGTGACTACCTTGTTACAATTACCGATGCCAACGGTTGTCAGGCAATTGCAGAGGCCTTTCTATTTAATGATTCACTAGAACCCCAAGTTTCAGATTTCAGTTGCAATGACAATGATACCCCTTCTGATCCTGTCGATGATGTTTTCTATTTCCAAGTCATGGTCCCTGTTGGTAATAGTGACGGATGGACCTCTACCAACGGTTATAGTGGCACCTATGGCGTGCCAACCACCTTTGGCCCTTTCCTAATACAGGACGGACCAGTGAATTTCACCCTTATTGATAATGGGAATGATGTCTGTACCAGAATACTAACCGTTGAGCCTCCGTTCAGTTCTTGCGACGCCTTTTGCGAAGTTTCCCCATCCATCCTCGAGTACTCTTGTGATGACAATGGAACACCTGGTGTTTTTACCGACGACCTGTTCTCATTTAGTCTACTTGTTGAAGGCAACAATGCTTCAGCAGGATGGACGGCCAACGATCCCAATAATTCTTCTGGAGTGTATGGGGTACCTACAACCCTTGGCCCCTATGCCATTAGCGATGGGGTTTTTGGAATGGATATTGTCGATAATGAAAATCCGAATTGTGGCCTGGCAATAGTGGTGACGCCTCCTAATGATTGTGTCTGTGATTTTTTTCCGGTAGGAGTTACCATTAGTGGCATTCTGGAACTGGAATGTGAAACTGGGGCAAGTACAACGCTCTCAGTGAATGTTGACGGTGGCGTGCCACCCTATATATATATCTGGAGTGTGGGTGCAACCACTCCATTCATTGAAATCTCTGAGGGTGGCAATTATAGTATTACAGTTATCGATAACAATGGTTGTGAAGCCGTTGATACGGTAACGATACCAATAAACTCATCTCTGATTGCCGATGCCGGTCCGGATCAAGTGCTTTCTTGCATCAATGCAACGGTCACTCTGGATGCAAGTAATAGTGTGGGCGACAACCTCATTTATATGTGGACTGGGCCTAATGGTTTTATCTCTAATGGACCAGTGATTAATGTAACCCAGGCGGGACCTTATTTATTGAGAATTCATGAAGATGGTGACGATACTTGCACTGATAGTGATGTCGTAATTGTGGTAGAGGATATATTGGGTAACGTTGAACTTACCTCAAATTTGATCAATTGTGATTCAGCCCGGTTATACTATACCCTGCCTTTGGGTACCGCCAGCCCAACCTGGACCTATCCCAATAACGATATTTCTAATGAAAACAGTATTGGTACCACCCAAAGTGGATATCACGTGCTCTCTTTGATCAACGAAGAAAATGGTTGTTCTATTACCGATTCCATTCTCATCAATTTTG
Organism: Saprospiraceae bacterium; assembly: GCA_021604865.1. Taxonomy (GTDB): domain Bacteria; phylum Bacteroidota; class Bacteroidia; order Chitinophagales; family Saprospiraceae; genus BQJU01. The sequence continues at coordinate 22,369 of BQJU01000093.1, forward strand.
ACCCCAATCAATGTGCGACTATTGAAGGCCGTTTGGTACAGGATACCTCTCTAAACTGTATGCCTGATGCCGATGAGCCTGGATTGAGTGGTTGGTTGATTGTCATTGAAAGTGGAACCGACGTCTTTTATGCGGTCAGCCAGGCTGATGGCAGCTACACACAGCGGGTGCCTTTGGGTGATTATGAGGTCTACCCTATCCCTATCAGTACACTCTGGCTAAGCTGTGAAAACACCTATCCTGTAAGCCTGAATACCGCTGGAGAAACAGCCAATCAGGATATGGCAGTAGAGGAACTAGAGCCATGCCCGGAATTGACGGTTGAAGTTACGTTGCCCATTTTACGACGCTGTTGGGACCGAAGCATTTCTGTCCAGTACTGCAATTATGGTACGGTGGCGGCCGAAGATGCTTATGTTACTGTCACCCTTGACGATTTTTTCGATTACCTTTCTTCTTCCATTCCGGTCGCATCGCAAGATGGCAATACCTTTACATTTGAGTTGGGGGAGATAGCAGTCAATGATTGTGACATCTTTATCATCAATGTTAATACTAGCTGTGATGCGGCATTGGGTCAAAGTCTATGCACGGAAGCCAAAATTTTCCCCAACGATCCCTGTTCCCCTCCCGATGTCAATTGGTCGGGCAGTAGCCTACGGGTGACCGGCGAGTGCCAGGGTAATGAGGTGGTTTTCATCATTGAAAATATCGGTGCGGATATGGTTGATGCCAGCAATTTCATCGTCATCGAAGATGGCGTGATGTTAATGGTTATTCCCGATACGGTACAACTAAATGCTGGCGATACTTATGAATTTCCACTACCAGCCAATGGTTCCACCTATCGTATGGAAGTGGATCAGGTTAATTTGCACCCAGGCATGAGCCATCCCACAGCCATAGTGGAAGGTTGTGGCACCAATGAGCAAGGAGAATTCAGTACCGGCTTTGTCAATCAATTTTCAATGGATGATGAGGACGAATTTATTGATATCGATTGCCGGGAAATTATCGGCTCCTACGACCCCAATGACAAACATGGATTTCCACGCGGTTATGGGGAAGAACACTATATCAAACCCGGTACCGGATTGGAATATCTAATCAATTTTCAGAATACCGGCAATGACACCGCCTTTTTGGTAGTCTTGCGGGATACCCTTTCTCCTTTTCTCGATATTCGCACGCTTCGTCCGGGGGCATCTAGCCATGCCTACACCTGGGATATTGAAGATGGCAAAGTCCTGGTTTTTACCTTTGACAATATCCTGCTGCCCGATAGTACAACCAATGAAGCAGCTAGCCATGGTCATATTGAATACCATATTGACCAACTCGATGATCTTCCTTTGGAAACACTGATTGAAAATAAGGTGGCCATCTATTTTGATGTGAACGAGCCAGTCATCACCAATACCACCTTCCACCGCCTCGGCGAAGATTATGTAGAGGTAATTACAACAAGTACATCTGTTGTTAATCCACTGGTTAAAGTGCTCGCTTTCCCCAATCCAATGGTTCACCAAACTCGTTTTGTGTTGGAGGGTTGGACCAATCAGGATTTCACCTTTACCCTAACGGATACCCATGGTCAAACTATCTTTCAGGAGAATTTCCGGCATAATATTTTTGATTTTTCCAAAGGCAAGTTGAGCCCAGGAATCTATTTTTATCAAATCATTAATAGCCACGGTGAAGCCGTAAATGGAAAGCTGATTATTCAATAAATTTATGGCGTGACCCCGAGGTAAACAGAGCTGGCCAACAGTTCTATTGTACTACCTCGGGGTCGCTACGTTCCAGGGCTCGCTATTCGCTCGGCCAGCTCCTTCTTCGCTGACCCCTAATACTTCAAAAAAGCCTTCTTTCATCATCTCGGCTGAGCCGAGACGCTACAAAAGCCCGCCTTCAAACATGAATTAACCTAACCGATTATTAATATTTTCCACGTTTTCCCTAATTTGGTTTTGGCGGAAATTCAAAATTCCGGGAAATAGGCAATGTACATTCCTTCACAAAGTTACTTTTGCACTATTTACAAAATGGCCATTCTAGGGTTCATTTGTTGGGCTCCAGGTGCTTTATTTGCTCAAAATTCCTGGTCTGTCTCCTTGCCCGGTGTCGGCACCTTTTCCTCGCCACGAATTGCCGACCTCAATCGGGATGGCATTGGAGATATCATTATGGGAGCTGGCCGGGACGAATTTAAAGCCTGTGACTCCGCTGTCATCGCATTGGATGGAAAAACTGGTGAATTACTCTGGCATGTATCTGCCCAGGACCAGGTTTTTGGCTCAGCCGCTTTCCAGGACATTACCGGCGATTCGGTAACCGACATTTTCATCGGTGGAAGATCAGCAGAACTCATCGCTATTAATGGGGCAAAAGGGTCGGTAATCTGGCGTTTTCTACCAGCCAATGAAGCGACAAAAGATGATTCCATCCGATGGTTTAATTTTTACAACCCCCAATTTATTCCAGACCAAAATGGGGATGGCCTGAAAGATATTTTAGTGTCTAATGGCGGGGACGTATTAGCTGCACCTCACGATCCCAACCGGCCGCCGGGTTATTTATTGATCATCAATGCCCAGAATGGCGAGTTATTGAAAAAAGCTTTAATGCCGGATCAAAAAGAAACCTATATGTCCGTTACCGTTTCTCCTGGCCCGAATAGCACTGACCAGGAAATCCTTTTTGGTACCGGCGGAGAAACCATTGGTGGCAACTTTTATCTCGGCTATCTATCGGATGTTATCCTGGAGGATTTATCCAATGCCCATCTGTTGCATCAAAGTTCAGATAAAGGTTACATCGGCCCTTCTGCCCGGGTTGACCTCAACCAAGATGGGATATTAGATATTGTCACCAATTCCGTAAATGGCCGATTGCTGGCTTTTGATGGACAAAATCACCATAAACTTTGGGAAGTGGAAGTGCCCGGCACAGAATCCTATAGCTCAGTGACCATCGGATATTTTACGCCTGATACCATACCTGATGTTTTTGTCTCCTACGGCAAGGGCATTTGGCCAAACCTCGGCTGGAACCTGCAAATCATGGTCAATGGTGAAACCGGAAAGGTCGCCTTTACCGATTCCCTTGGATTTTATCAAAACACCACGCCCCTTGCTGTCGATCTGAACAATGATGGTCTGGACGAAATACTGATGAGTGTAAACTTTCAGGAAATTGATGAGTTGTATCAGAAATTTTTCTACAATTCGTTTTTTGTTATAGAATTCAAAAGTGGCGATATCATACAAATAGGAGAGAAATACGAAGGTAACAACCTTTCTTCTACCCCCTGGATCGGAGATTTGGACGGAGATCAACTATTGGATATTATCTATTGCCATGGCAACAACCTTCGGCATACCTATACCTTTGATGGCATGAGTTTACACCGAATTGCTACTCAAATCCCGATTTACAAAAAGATAAAATGGGGTGCTTATCAAGGAAGTAATTATGATGGGATATTTCGAAATAACGGAACAGGAAGTAAAGATTAGGAAAACTGTAAAGACCTACTCCGTACTACACCACCACAACTCCCTAAACCTGTCTCCCCTTAAAAAATTGAATATATCGAAAGAACTGCAAAGACCTACTCCGTACTATACCACCATACCCATCTAAACCTACCTAAACCTGTCTCCCCTGAAAAGATTGAATATATCGAAAGAACTGCAAAGACCTACTCCGTACTACACCACCACAACTCCCTAAACCTCCTAAACCC
>BQJU01000094.1 GCA_021604865.1 Saprospiraceae bacterium
TTTGGAGGCCAATCTTTGGGCTGCAAAGGATCACTTTTATGATGATACTTCGTTACTTTTTTCGTCCGTACCTCAGGGTATGAACTTCAAAAAAAGCCTAGTCTCATCAAAAAATTGACGCTTTTCGCCTCCAAAGCCGACATCCAAACAAGCTCTAATCACTAACCGTTACCTTAATACCCATCAACAGAGAAGTGGTATGGAAGCGATCGAGGAAAGGACCAATACCTCCTGATGGATAATAAAAGGAGTGTGCATAATTGGCCTGTCCAAAGATGCTGAGCCGACCGGTCAGGTATTTTTCTACACCCAGGCCAACATTGGCTGAGAAGTAACTATTCTCCAATAATCCACCACCTTCAAATAAGCCTTTAACCAGGTCGTATTCTTCCACTTGTTCCGGACGCTCGGGTTCGCCTCTGGGCACAGGAGCTGGTGCAAACAGGGCATTGCGGAATCCATCTTGATCAGACAGGTAGTAGTTGGCCTGAACCACTGTATGCATTGAGCCGCCACCTGAGACAAATAAACGCCAGGTGTTTTTTTGCAGATAGTTATATCGTAATTGTAGCGGGAAATAAACGGTATTAAATTCAAAATCCTTGGCGGCCTCACCATAAAGTCCACGCTTGACACTACCGGTAACATAGAGGACGGAGAGTGGTTGGTATCTTTTAGCAGAGTAAAAGAACCCAGTTTCTATTTCCCAGCGGCCCTTTTCAAAACCCAAACTTAATCCACCGGTATAGCCCAACGCATAACGGTCGAGGCTAACGATGCTATCTTCGTCCACTTCGGTAGGTGGAGTGATGATCCGATCGTAATTGGTGGAACCCTGCATGCCAATGCGGATGTTAAATTTTTGCTTGTGAGCCATGGGGAAGAGCTCCAGGCTTTGTTCGGTCAAACTTGGAGAAAGAGGTTCTAGTTGTAATGCCTCCAAATTGGCCAAAAGTGTTTCCGTATTCCACTCTATTACCAGGCTTCGTTCTTGCAGCTGGTTTATAGGTGTATTGATCAATCCGGCTACCCGGTCGGTATAAATATTGAGTGCCTGCACATTGTATTTTGAAAGTGCAGGTAGAAAATCAGGTATTTCTTTTGAGGATGAGGTTTTGTCAGAAGAAGTCGCTTGATCTGTACTAAAATCAGCAGGATCAACTTGATTGTCGACCTTTGAAATGCCAGCCGTAGCTATGGGTTGATCTGCCGTATTAAATTGATCAGCACCGTTTTCATCCAAACGGCTATTGTTTGGAGTATTTATGGCAATAGAAGACGCTTCAAACTCAGCTTTTTCTGTTTGGGCCTGTTCGGCAGGGGCCTCTAGTGGTAAATTGGGTAGGCCCTCTTCTAATTTAGGAACGGATTTGTTTTGATCAAATGGGAGATATTGCCACAAGGTGAGCAGCAATAATAACATGAGACTAAACTCTATCAGTTTGTAACGCAATACCTCACGGGAAGTGGCGGACTCCTCATCCAAACGACGGGAGAATGTCTGCCAATGTTCTGGTTCATAGTCTGCTTCAAACTGATGCAGCTTGGTGAAGGCCAGTTCATCTATCGCTTCTTCATCCGTCACGACAGCAGGCCCCGCCTCGGTAGCATCTAATTTTTGCTCCAGCAGGTCCCAGGTTTCCGGTGCGTACTCCGGGTTCAGGTTTTTCATCTTTTCCCTGATAGTCCGGTCAAATTCATTCATCTTCATAACCGTATGATCTCGACGTCAGTATTGCTTTTAATTTTGATCGTGCCTTTACCAAATTGGAGCGGGAAGTACTTTCCGTTATTTCCAATTTGCCGGCAATCTCTTTGTGGGAATAACCCTCTATTACATATAAGTTAAAAACGGCCCGATAAGCAGGCGATAATTTCTGTATGGCTGCTAAAATTTCTTTTTCAGTACATTGGCTAATGGCATCGGCCTGATCTGAACTAATGTCATAAGCCTGTTCAATATCTTCAGTACGCCTACGTACGTTTTTGCGATAAAAGTCAATGGATGTGTTAACCATGATGCGGCGAATCCAGGCAGAAAGTGAGGTCCCTGGTTGGTATTTGCTGATATTGCGGAAGACTTTGATAAAACCTTCATGCAGAATATCCAAAGCATCGTCATGGCTGTTGGCATAGCGCAAACAAACCCCCATCATTTTTCCGTAGTATTCTTCGTACAGCATTTGCTGAGCCCAGCGCTCCCGACGAATACAAGCTTTAATGAAGTCTCTTTCTTGGTATTCTAGCTGCAAAGCAATTTCCATAGATAGTCAATCTGCTAAAATTAGCCCAATTGCCTCACATATACAACCGGAACTTAAATTTTCCATTGCCTTTTGACACTTATAAGACAACGTATCGGGCGGAATATGTGCTGCTTAGTGGGTTGAAATATATTTATTAGCGGTCAGTCCATTTCATTGTCAGCGTCTAGCAGTCGAGGTAAAATCGATATGGTCTGATAGTAAAACGATCTGACAACACAGTGATCTGATCTCTGTCAGCGTCGGTGCAGCCGATACGGTCTTTCTAGACACAATGCTCACAAAGACCAGAGATCAAAACATGCACACTGTGAACGCGATAATTTATGGGGGTCTCAAATTTTGGGAAGTGGGTGCTGGTTAAACAATAGGTGCGTTCACACTCTTCGCATTTGAAGTGTAAGTGGTTGTCATGATGAGCTCCAGGGCTGCAAGCTTCAGAGCACATACTGTATTTTACTTTCATTTCATCATCGATCACTTCATGTAGGATACCGTGATCCACAAAGGTTTTTAACGTCCGGTATACAGTTATCCGATCAAAACCCTGTTCCGTCATAGCTTCCAGGTCGCTATGTGCCAATGCGTGTTGGTTTTTGTTGAATAACTCAAGTATCGTGATACGTGTTGGCGTAACCCGTAGTTTTTTTTCTTTTAAAAGTGCTGCAACTTGTACTTCCTGATCCATATATTATAGATTGTTGGGCTCCGGGTTTTAAGGGAGGCCCACTATCATTAATGTCGATGAGCATATTTTTTCCAATCCTTCCTTCGGGCGATGAAGGCTGAGTAGTCAACCATTTTTTCTACTCCTTCAACCTGATCACCACTGGTGTTCACCTTGTCACCATCACTTTCTCGCTTCCTCACCTCTTTCAATAAACAGTCAATCCCCCCCCTGAGTTACAAATTTAGGTCTTTTTTTTGGGAAGGAATTCACTTACTTAAGGAGAGAAGGGGAAAATTCTGACGTTGAAATCGCTTTAATTGTAAAACAAAAAGTTTTCTCTACTAATAATCAAAACTTTTCTTTATTTTTGCCTGGTGGTGAAACAATAGCGTTATTGTGCAAGAGCAATTCGCTGCTTTTTTCTATTTTTCCGTTTTGTTTTGAAAAATTTAGTGCGATGGGTGACTCCACGGAGACGGTTAGTGTCAATGGACAAGACAATGTAATTCCTTTAAAAGGGATGTATCAGAATTATTTTCTGGATTACGCATCCTATGTAATATTGGAGCGGGCTGTTCCAGGCATTGACGACGGCTTGAAACCGGTGCAGCGGCGCATTATGCACGCTATGAAGGAAATGGATGATGGTCGTTTTCACAAAGTGGCCAATATCATTGGACAAACGATGCAGTACCACCCTCATGGTGATGCTGCTATTGGCGATGCGTTGGTCAACCTTGGACAAAAAGATTTAATGATTGATACCCAGGGTAACTGGGGGGATGTACGCACCGGAGATAGTGCTGCGGCACCGAGATATATTGAAGCACGTCTGACCAAATTTGCCCTGGATGTAGCATTCAATAACCAAACCACCCGTTGGCAGCTTTCCTACGATGGGCGTAAAAAGGAGCCTGTTGCTTTGCCCATGAAATTTCCGCTATTGCTGGCCCAAAGCGCGGATGGCATCGCTGTAGGTTTGTCGACAAAGATATTGCCACATAATTTTATAGAGTTAATCAAAGCTTCCATCAAGATCCTGGAGGGAAAAACGGTAAAAATCTATCCCGACTTTCAAACCGGTGGAAGCATTGACGTTACTGATTATAATGGAGGCAAAAGAGGCGGTAAAGTCAAGGTAAGAGCCACCATCGAACAGGTGGATAAAAAAAATCTGGCGATCCGGGAATTACCTTATGGGGTCACTTCTACAAATCTGATTGATAGCATCCTTAAGGCCAATGATAAGGGTAAGATCAAAATTAAGAAAGTGGTCGACAATACGGCCAAGGATGTGGAATTGATGATCGAACTGGCACCGGGTGTTTCACCTGACCTGACTATCGACGCGTTATATGCATTTACACGTTGCGAAGAGTCGATCTCACCCAATGCCTGCGTCATTATTCAGGACAAGCCCCACTTCCTGACTGTGGAAGAAATCCTGGAAACTTCTACCGCCAATACCAAGGAACTACTTCGACAAGAGTTGGAAATCCAAAAGGCTGAGCTTGAAGAAAAAATGCATTTCGCCAGTCTGGAGAAAATATTTATTGAGAACCGTATCTATCATAAAATTGAAGAATGTGAAACCTGGGAGGCCGTCATTGAGACCATTGACCGGGAGCTGAAAAAATATGTAGTTGGGCCCAGTGAAAAAGCTAAACCATCAGATAAACGCCTTCACTTGTTGCGTGACGTTACGGAAGAGGATATCGTACGCCTGACAGAAATCAAGATCAAAAGGATCTCAAAGTTTAACTCGTTTAAGGCGGATGAACTCATTGCCAAACTGGAAGAGTCTCTTCTGGAGGTGAAACATCACCTGGCGCACCTGACAGAATACGCCATTGATTATTTCCAGCGATTATTGGATAAATATGGAAAAGGCAGGGAACGTCGTACTAAACTGACCACTTTTGATACTATAGAACGGACCGTAGTAGTGGCCAATAATGCCAAACTGTATGTCAACCGCAAGGAGGGATTCATTGGTTCAGGCATTAAAAAGGAAGAATTTGTTAGTGATTGCTCTGATATTGACGACATCATTACATTTCGGCAGGACGGGAAATTTCAGGTATCCCGAATTGCTGATAAAACTTTTGTAGGCAAAGATATTATCCACGTAGATGTGTGGAAAAAGGGAGACGATCGTACCACTTATAATATGGCCTATGTAGATGGTAAGACGGGACGAACTTATGTCAAACGTTTTAACGTGACTGCAATTACCCGTGATCGGGAATACGATATGACCAAAGGGACCAAGGGGTCCAAATTGCTTTATTTTAGTGCCAACCCCAATGGCGAGGCCGAGATTGTGACCTTGCAGTTGAGTCAGGGTAGTAAAGCCAAAAAGAAGATTTTTGATTTTGATTTTGGTGAGTTGGCCATTAAAGGACGGGGCTCACAAGGAAATATCCTGACCCGTTATCCGGTGCGGAAAATTACCCTGAAAGAAGTAGGCAAATCGACCTTGGGGGCTATGAAGATCTGGATGGATAGTGTCAGCGGTCGCCTGAATACTGACGAACGGGGTATTTTCCTGGGTGCATTTGATACTGGCGATCACCTCATGGCTATATACAAAGATGGCTCGTATGAGGTACTGGAATTGGATCTGAATAAAAAGTTTGATACCAAAGAGGTAGAAGCCATCATCAAATTTGATCCGGATACGGTCATCAATGCCGTCTATTATGAAGGCGCAAAGGGGTGGACGATGGTTAAACGTTTCCAAATTGAAACCAATAAACTCAACCAGCGCTTCCCCTTCCTGACAGAACATAGGAGTACAAAATTGTTGTATGCCAGCATCAACGAAAATCCGAAAGTAAAATACAGCTATCGGATGAAGAATGAGAAATTTGAAGAGGAGGTGGTTATTGCCGATTTCATTGATGTAAAAGGCTGGAAAGCTATTGGCAATAAACTTATTGATGCTAAAGTGACCAAAGTAACGGAAATCGGAGGAGCAAAACCTAAACCGAAAGCTGAGCAGTCAGAAAAGCTCAAGGCTGGGGATAGCATTGACTTTGATGTGGAAAATAATGGGCAGACTAAGTTGTTTTAAGTGTGGGTATATCCAATAGAAAAGCTGGCTTTCAGCGCTTTAGGGTCAACCAAATGAATTTGGTTGGTACGAAGCGCTCGTACTAGCCAAAATTTTTGGCTACCGCCCGACCCTAGAGTCGGCTTTTGTCTAACTTCCAAGTTGTTCATTTACTCATAAAAAAAGCTGGTTTTCAGCGCTTTAGGGTCAACCAAGTGAATTTGGTTGGTACGACTGGTGTCGGCCCCAAAAAGTACCTACAGTTAATTTCCTCTCAGCAACGATTTTTCCATTAACTTCCAGGGATCTGCTTGATTTAAATCCAGGGTAAAGGTGATTCGGCTGAAATAATTACCACGTTCTGCCAGGCTATTTTGTATGTTTTTGGAGCTGGCTATGGGAAAGTTAATGGCCAGAATATTTTTGATAAGAACTAAACTAAAGCCACCGGTCCAGATAAATTGATCCTTAAAAGTATCCTCTTTTCCAGTGGGCATAGCATTGTCAAAATAACCCAGATCAAGATAGGGACGCAAGGGTAGATTAAGCGGCAATTTAATGGGTAAATCTGCCTCCAGGTTGAGGGCCAGGATGAAATTGTTGCTGCGACCTTGCTGAAATGCACCGCCTAATGCGTAGCGCATGCCACCTTCCCGCAGGTGGATTTGTTGTGACCACAAGCCTTCATTTTCAAATCTACCAAAATAAAATTCATCAAAAAGATAATCATTATTACCCTGGGCGCTGAGGTTGAATGCACCAATAGCAATCAACCCACGGTTGCGGTTATCATTATGTGGAAAAAAACCAGCAAAAGCCCGGATATCAATATTTTTGTGCCATGCGTAAGTATAGCTGGATTTGCCCTCCAATGAAAGCTTGAGATATCCTCCCTGGCTAAGCGGCAAATCATCATGCCCCTTAAAGTGTTCCAGTCGGATACTTAGGCTATTGGGATTGATCACCTGCTGATTATTCAGCGTATATTCCAGCGACAGAAAGCGATTATTTGCGGTTTCAATACCTTCAAAATCTTGCGAACCAAAAATCGGATAATCCCGAAATAATGTCAGGTAATCTAGCCGTAAAGTGTGCTGAGTTTTACTAGTTGCTCGATTTTTGAACTGGTATTCCAGAAAGGGTAATATTCGGCTATAAGACAAATCATAATCTTCGGAAAGGCTATAGTGGCGTCCGGTTAGGCCTAGTGTCAGTTGCTGGGGTTTTTTACCATCGCCCCAAAACCAATGGTATTTTATACTTCCCAACCCGGTCAAGTCTTTGCTTTTAAAACCATAGGCAGGAGCCAATGCAAATTCCAAACGGCGGGGAAGGACCAACCTATTGTAAAAAGCCAAACCTAACATGCCTCCGTCGTATTGATTATAGGCGGGGTAAGGCAGAAAATAAAGACTGCTGCGTTTATCATTTTCCACAGTGCCCAGAATTTTTAATTGTAAAGGCTCCACTTTTTTAAATAGACCATCGGGGCGGATATTGTTGTTTTTTCGGTTGACTTCCAAGGCCCAATGGCGGGCATCCAATACTATCAGGTCGTAATCTCCGGTAGGGAATGCGATTTGTTTTTTTCCAAGGAACCCTTCATACCATTGTGTATGCAAGATGGTTGTATCAACTTTGCCGGAAATCGGGAAAGGTGCAGGGATATCTCCCCGGTTTTTGACGGTAAGTTGTAAACTGTCTCCTTTGGTGTTGATACTGGTCAGGGCATAATCCATTTTCGCATTCGAATTGATGAACCCGTCAAAAAACCAGTCCAGATTTTTATCGGTATGTTTGGCAAAATGTGCGCGCAGGTCGGCAGGTTGGGGATGTTTAAAGGCCCATTTTTGATAAAAATCCTGCATAATCGGGTCAAAAGTGGCCGTGCCGAGGTATTTTTCAAGGTATTTGAAGGCGACGGCTGGTTTTTCGTAGGCTCCCAGCCAATAGTTGATAGGCACAAACTCGTCTGAGGTTGTTTCTGGTGCCTGATCACGGTCGCGGCGGGCCTGGTAGAGGTAACCAAGTTCGAATACAGAAGCTTCTGTATCGCCCATTAGGAATTCAGGAACCAGGTTATTGCCGGCCTTCTCGTAATAACGCTCAGTATAACGGTGGTCATAATAGGAATTGATGCCTTCATCCATCCAGGGATGGTCGCGTTCGTTAAAACCAAGGATGCCATAAAACCAGTTATGGCCGACTTCATGTGTGATCACTTCGTCCAATCCTTGGGCATCATTATAATAACCAATCACTGTGATCATCGGATATTCCATGCCGCCGCCGGCACTCAGCGCGCTTTGCACTGCTGTGGCCTGTGGATAGGGATATTCTCCGACCAGATCGGAATAAAACCTTACCGACCGATCGACATAATTGATGGCATTTTTCCAATAGGCTTCATTGGTTTTGGTAAACATAACCCAGGTATCGACGGTACGGCCCGAGGGGAAATCCACCTGGCTTTTGATAACCCGGAAACGTTTATCCGCAAACCAGGCAAAATCGTGTACCTTTTCGGCCGTGTAGCGGATGGTTTTTTGCTTAGCACTTGATGGCGGGAATATGAATTCTTCCATCCCTGGCTCTGGATTTTGCAGCGTATCCAGGTAAGCGATTGTTTCTTTCACTTTTTCAGCCAGAAAGGTTTGTTCACTTTCGGTTTGCAAGACTCCGGAGGCACCAACTACATAGTTTTCCGGCAAGGTGATTTCCACCTCAAAATTGCCAAATTCGGAATAAAATTCCCCCATGTCGAGGTAAGGCATGGCATGCCAACCTGCTGCATCATAAACTGCGGGCTTGGGAAACCATTGGGTCAACTGATACGATTCGCCTACATGGCCAAGCCGGGAAAAAGAGGCAGGAATCTTGAGCAAAAAAGGGCTGGCGATGTGGATAGTGGCTCCACTGGCCAGGGGTTGTGGTAGGTATAATTTGGCAATATCTGGATTGTGTGGGTCAAGCTCTAGGCGGGCTTTGTTGCCATCAACGGTAAAATCGAGTTCGGAAAAGTTGCCCAAATGTTTATCTTCGGCAAAATAAAAGCGGGTGCTGCCTGTGCGGAGCTTCTGTTGGGCGAAAGCTGTAGACCGATCTTTAAACGCATTGGCCCATAGATGCAGGTAGATGAATTCAAGTGATTGAGGGGCGTTGTTTGTGTACTCCATCTCAATGGTTCCTCGGAGTGTATGATTAATATCATTGAGGGTTACTGCGATTTGATAGTTGACCTCCTGCTGAAAATAGCTATTTTGCCCCATGCTAATGGTGGAAAAAATCAAACCAAATAATAAAGAAAACGTTATTTTCATACCAATTAATTTTACCGAGACAATTTAAGCATGAAAAATCATTTCCTCTATATTCTTGCCCTTAGTTTTATATTTACGATTGGTCTTCAGGCGCAGGAAGCGACCACTTTTCCCGATTCGTGGTGCGGTAATTGGGCCGGAGAGCTGGAAATATACAGTGGAATAGGGCTTTTGCAAAAGGTGCCCATGTCCCTAACTATTCAGCCTACGGATAGCGTAGATGTCTATACTTGGACGCTGGTATATGGCAGTGGAGAAAAGAGCAGTATACGGCCTTATGAATTGAAGGTGATCGACCGGGAAAACGGTCAGTATGTGATTGATGAAAAAAACTCCATTTTCCTACAGGCATACCTTTTGGGTGGCAAGTTTTACAATCGTTTTGCGGTAGGGGAGAACCTTTTGATGACAACTACAGAACTTCTGGGAGAACAATTGATCTTTGAGGTGGTTTTTGGTAAGCGTGAACCGATTAGTACAACTGGCGGTCAGCAATATAATGGAGAAGATATCCCGGAAGTGTATAGCTTTGAGGTTTTGGGGCGGCAGCGGGCGGTGTTGGAGAGGGGGTGATGAGGTGAGAGGGTTTGTTATTGGACAGGATTAAGGGGATTTACAGGATTTCTATTGTAGGATGTGGACTAGCGATGTGTAAGGGTGAGGGCTTTTGGCCCGAAGTGCACAGCACCGAGCGAATAGCGAGCCCTGGAACGTAGCGACCCACAGGGGAGGCCTAAAAAAATGTAGGGACAACCCTTATGGTTACCTGTATACCCGACCCATAGGAAAGGAACAAAAATCAATCTCCAAAAGAGATATCCCTTTCGGGAAAGATCATTTAAACATTATGATTGCGATAGATGGAAGTATTGGAAAATATAGGCATTGATCAGTTACCTCAGGCAGTAGAGAGGATTTTGGCTCATACTGTAGGAGGGCGGAATAAGCTGGTGTTTAGTGGTGAGTTAGGGGCTGGGAAGACTACCTTTATTCAGGCACTCTGCCGGAAGTTGGGGGTGGAAGAGGCGGTGAATAGTCCTACTTTTTCGATTATTAATGAATATAGCTATTTTGATGGGGCGCTTGGTAGTGAACGACCGGTTTACCACATGGATCTGTACCGGTTGAGGCATATTGAAGAAGCCCTGGAGATCGGTATTGAAGAATATCTTTATGGCCCGGATTGGTGCCTGATAGAATGGCCGGAAGTTATAGAATCGATACTACCGGACGAGGTGCTGAGAATAAAATTTGAATTAGCGACTAATTCAACACGAAAAATCCTAATTTTGTAGGCTATGAGTGACAAGGATAAAAGGATACCTATTCCCAAGATTTTTTCGGAGAGTCAGTTTCAGACCCAGCCTGAGATGCTGTTGGTGCAGTCGAAGAATAGCAAGCTGTACATTGGTATTCCTAAAGAGGTCACACTCCAGGAAAACCGGGTAGCATTGGTGCCCTCTTCGGTGGCCACATTGATTGGCCATGGCCACCGCATTGTGATGGAAAGCGGCGCTGGAGAAAAGTCCAATTTTTCGGATCACGATTATTCTGAGATGGGTGCGGAGATTGCCTACAGTTCAGAGCAGGTATATAAAGCTTCTATTATCATCAAGGTGGCTCCTCCTACATTGGAAGAGATCGACTACATGCATCCCAATCAAATCCTGATTTCTCCATTACAATTGCCTATTATTTCTGCGGATTACATCCATAAATTGAAGCAGAAGCGGGTGATCGCCCTGGCTATGGAGTATATCAAAGACGAATTTGATACCTTTCCTATCGTGCGTATTATGAGCGAATTGGCTGGCATCAGTGCGATGTTGACTGCTGCTGAACTCATGTCGAATACGAGTGGTGGCAAGGGGGTGTTGCTTGGAGGGATTTCCGGGGTGCCCAGTGCCAAGGTGGTGATACTGGGCGCGGGTATTGTTGCGGAATATGCCACACGGACGGCATTGGGACTGGGTGCCGAGGTCAGGATTTTTGACAACAATATATTTAAACTCAAAAGGCTACAAAATCAGGTAGGCCGACCGCTGTATACTTCTGCCCTCAATTCTGTATATCTGGAACGAGAGCTGGTCACTGCTGAGGTGGTTATTGGTGCGGTGCACTCTGAATTGGGGCGTGCGCCGGTCATTGTCAGCGAGGAGATGGTGGCCAAGATGAAAAACGGCTCAGTAATTGTGGATATCAGTATTGATCAAGGAGGGTGCATTGCGACATCGGAGGTTACCTCACTGGATAAACCTACCTTCATAAAACACGGCGTAATTCACTATTGCGTGCCCAATATTGCATCCCGAGTATCGCGAACGGCCTCAATTGCCGTTAGTAATATCCTTACGCCGATTTTGCTCAATGCAGGAAGTACAGGAAGTATTGAACACCTGTTTTTTTCCAATATTGGTTTACGGCATGGGGTATATATGTACAAGGGATGCCTTACCAATGAATACCTGGGACAACGGTTTCAAATCAAATCAACTGATTTGGCCTTGTTGATTACTTCAAATTTGTAATGTATGCTACCCGATCAGATTATTTGATCGAAATCTATAGAGAAAGCGAACTATTTTAGCCCTTACAGAGTTACTGCATCCGAGAAAATAGAGTGTCATGGCAGGAAAGAAGAAAACAAAAGATAAGGAAATAGTCAATAGGAAAGCGCAATTTGAATACAGCTTCATTGATACTTATGAAGCAGGTATTATGTTGCAGGGGACAGAAATCAAATCGATCCGAAGTGGTAATGTAAATTTGCGGGATGCTTATTGTGTGTTTAAAGATGGAGAATTGTTTGTGCGGAGTTTGTTTATCGCAGAATATTCTCACGGCAATATTTTCAACCATGAAGCCCGACGTACCCGGAAATTGCTGCTCCGCAAAAAGGAGTTGAAAAAACTGGAAAAACGGGTTAAAGAAAAGGGTTTCACCATTGTTCCCTACCGTATGTATATCACCGATCGAGGATTTGCCAAATTGGAAATTGCACTCGCCCAGGGTAAAAAATCATTTGACAAACGCCAATCTATCAAGGAAAAAGACGTGAAACGGGATTTGGCACGTATGAAAAAGATATTGTAGGTTGGTTTTTAGGCGGTAGGGTTTGGGTTTTATCGTTGATGTTGGGCAACTGTGTGGGTTGCTTTGTTTGCTGTTGGGCAACCACGAGGGTTGTTTTGTTTGTTGTTGGGCAACCACGAGGGTTGCCCCTACTGTTTGTTTAAATTCCAATCATAATCCAGGTATTCAATGGTTGCGTTTTCATTAACCTGAATTGGCGCGTATTGGTTGATAAAACCGATTACGGATGTTTTTTCTGTAAAATCGCCTTTGTACCAGGTAAACAATTTTGATAGCTGAATCTTATCCTTGGTCAGTTTATTGCGGGATTCTTCGGCTAGAAATTCGCGGGCGGCCTCGTCCAATTGTTCCTCTAATTTATTGGCTACATAGGCTTTGTTCTGCAACTTTGGACAGGAAAACGAAGCGCAGTTGACTGCAAAATGTATGCGTGGATCTTTATAACGTGGTCGTAAAATGCCATGCTCGATATTGTTGAGGTCGTAGGTTCGGTCTTCGATATTGATGAATTTGATATCCCAAACTGTATTGACAAAGGGGATGCCGTTTTTTATATCCTTAATGCTGGCCACCGGGTAGTTGTCCATGATCAATTTAACGGTGTAGGCATTATATGCATTGATCCAATAGGCTTTTTGCTCGTTTTCGCTCCAGTTTTTATCATTAGGATGGTTGTTGCCCATCAGGGTAAGGTATTTGTTCATCCGAACGCTGTCCTTGATGAATCCTTCATAATCTACCCAGCCTGCCTCATTGACGTGTTCCTGTAAAAGGGTATCCCATAATGCATGATTGATTGGCTTGGAATCGGAATCATACTTGCTGACTTTGCAGGATGCTGCCAAAAGTAAAGTCGTCATGATGAAGCTGGCAAAAATAGACCAGCGAGTGAAGTTTTGCATGTTAGTTAGATTTGTCCATTAAACGATTTTCATTTGCTCGTTGTTTGGCCGGACTCTGATATCTTTATACGGATGTCCGGGCCAGGACGGATTAAAGATTGAGGAAAATGTTATTTTGGGGACGGAGGCAACTTCAATGGTTTCTCATAGTTCATGTTTGGAGGTCGGCTTTTGTAGCGTATGTGGCTGAGCCGAGATGATGAGATAAGGCTCTTTTTGTAGCTCATAGTCATAGCCTGAGGTAGGAACTAGAAAAGTAACGAAATATCATCGGTAAAGTGATCCTTTGGGGAGTGTACAAGAAAGTATGTTTTTTCACCGCTGAGGCGCGGGGAACGCGAAGCTTCGAAGAGTAATTTGTTGAAATCCAGTTCTTTATACACGTAGTTGGGGAGTTGAAGATTTTGAGGTAGGCACACTTTGCTGGATACTCCCACTTAATTGGAAAGTAAAATGATAGATTCTGCTCTAAACAATTTAATATTAAAATCTACAATCAACCTATAGTCATGCATACTCAAAAAGTAACATTTTCCAACCAGCAGGGCATAGCGCTTTCCGCTCGTTTGGAACTACCAGTCAATCAACTTCCCCACACGTACGCTATTTTTGCACATTGTTTTACTTGTAATAAAAACCTACAGGCAGTACGCAACATCAGCCGGGCCTTGAATTTGAAGGGTATTGCTGTTTTGCGATTTGACTTTACGGGTTTGGGAGAAAGCGAGGGGGAATTTGCAGAAACCAATTTTTCTACCAATGTCCAGGATTTAGTAGCTGCGGCTGATTATCTGGAACAACACTATCAGGCACCCAGTCTGCTGGTGGGGCATTCGCTGGGAGGAGCAGCCGTTATTGCAGCTTCAGGCAGGATCAAATCGGTTACGGCTGTTGCGACCATTGCAGCACCTTTCAACCCTGCTCATGTGAAGCATTTGTTTACTGGGGATTTAGAGCATATTGTATCCCAGGGAGAGGCCGAGGTCAACATCGGTGGCCGGCCATTTAAGGTCAAAAAACAATTCCTGGAAGATGTCAATGAACACAACCTCAATAAAGTGCTCAACAATATGGAGGATAAAGCCATTCTGATCTTGCATTCGCCACAGGACAAAATAGTTGGTATTGAAAACGCAACGGACATTTATAAGGCGGCACGCCATCCCAAAAGCTTCGTTTCCCTGGATGGGGCCGATCATTTGTTGTCTGACAAAGCGGATTCGGTATATGCCGGTGAGTTAATCGGTTGTTGGATAAAGCGCTATATCGAAATACCTGAAAAAGAGCCGCTTAAAGCTGAAAAATCAGTGGCAGTACGGCTGGGTGCAGAGGGGTTTACTACCGAAATCATGGTGCGCAAACACGGTCTGGTTGCTGATGAACCGGAGAGTGTAGGTGGCAATGACTTTGGCCCATCTCCTTATGAATTGGTGGCAGCGGGCCTTGGTGCCTGTACGGCTATGACCGTGCAGATGTACGCCCGCCGGAAAAAATGGCTGGTCAAAGAAGTGATCGTCAACCTGGATCATTACAAAGATTATGCCGAGGATATGCAACAGGTAGAAGACCCCAAAAGTAAGATTGATTATTTTGAAAGAGTCGTGGAATTTGTGGGCGACCTGAGTGCCGAACAACGCCAGCGCCTGCTGGAAATTGCGAATAAATGCCCGGTGCACCGGACGATGGAGGGGGAGATTGAGGTGAAGACGCGGTTGAAAAGGGAAAACGACTTTCCTATGGAGAATTCTTATTCCTGAATAAAGCTTTAAACATGCACTAAGAGCATGTTTGGAGCTTGCTCCTACTGCAAATCAAGGACTTATGAACCTGACTTTGTCTTTTTCTATTCACTTAACCCGCTAAGCTCATATAAAAAGACTTTGCCAGAACCACAACTCCTTGATTTTCCTAACGAATCCGCTCCAAACAAGCTCTAAATGGAAGAGTTGCTGAAAGGATGCCTTTGGAGTTTTAATAGGTTTTAGGCAAATCTAATGACATATGTGGTTTGAAAAAATCATTGCACTATTTCTAATTTTTTGCCTTCAAACGGAAGTAGAGGCTCAACTTTCATTTGGAAAAGAATTCGATGCTTTAATTGATGAAGCAAATGGTTTGTATGAAGAGGAGGCATACGAGTCATCAGGAAAACTATATGATAAAGCCCTGGCATTAAAGGAAGGGATATTTCCTTTGAGCGGTTACTACAAGGATGCCATAAACGCCTGGGCTAAAGCCAGGAATCTGGATAAAACCTACTTCTACCTTTTTAAGCTTTTGGAGAAAGGATGGATCACTTTTGAGGAACTCTATAACAGTCGATCTTTACAAATGATCAAAGATGATCTTCGTTGGAATGAAATTGTACGGATCGTTGAGGAAAAATCCAGAAAATATGGGAAGGTTGCGAAAAATTTAGAAGATATATGGCATAAAGATCAAACGCTTAGACAGCTGTTTCCTTGTGCAAAAGAGGAATTCAAATCAGACAGCATTAGCATGGCTTATTTTAAGAATTTGATGAGTGTTCAGGATAGTCTGAATTTGGTGAATGTTGAAGAAATCATTGATACGTATGGCTGGTTGGGGGCCAATAAAATTGGAGACAAAGCAAACGGAACTTTGTGGCTAATTATACAACACAGCAATCAGGATGTGATACAAAAAAAATATCTTCCATTGATAAAAGAGTCAGTTCTACTCGGAGAAACGGCAGCCTCCAAATATGCTTTCCTGGTAGACAGAATAGCAGTCAACAATGGTGAGCTACAAGTATATGGTACCCAGATTTGCACAGATAAAATCACAAAACAAAAAGAGGTTTGTCCGATTTACCAACCTGAAAAAGTAGACGATAGGCGGCAAGAAGTAGGATTCGAACCGCTAAAGGATTATTTACAGTTTTTTGAAATTGAGTACAAATATGTTAATGAAAAGGATAAATAATCCTTAAATAAAGACAAAATTCATGTTTGTGAGGATTGCGAATTTAGATATGTATGTACAGATTGCCGGGCTTATATCGAAGACCCTGAAGATATTTATAGCAAACCGCTTAAATGTGGCTACAATCCATATACGGGCGAGTGGTCGGAATGGAGTACCAACCCTCTAAAACAAAGTTGATTATCAATGGATTGAAAATTTAGGCAGGATTTACAAGATTTACAGGATGTAAATCAAAAGAAATCCTTTAAATCCCGTTAATCCTGTCAAAAAATTAACTTGCACACAGAATATCAGTATTCCATAAATCGTCCTTTTTAACTGGTCCAGGTAGTTTCTTTTTTGTTACAGTCTATGCTGCTTAAGGCCTCATTTTTTAGTCGGCGAAGCCTTGTGCGAAGTCGGTCTTCATTCACCACCTCACCTTCTCATCACTTCACCACATCTTCCCCCTCCGCTCCTCAAACCCCCGAATTCCTTGCAAACCACCACTGTGCACCACCACAATTCGACTGCCATTTGGAAAAGATCCCTTTCCAATCAAATCAAAAACCCCATAAAAAAGCTTGCCGGTATACACCGGATCCAAAGCAATGTCATACACCATTTTAAAGCGCCGGATAAAGTCAATCAATTCCGGTTTAAATTTGGCATATCCACCAAAGTGATAATCGGTATTGATCTGCCAGGAGGCTTTGGTCTGTCGTTGATTTTCAGCGAGCAAATCCTGAACTTCTTGTTGCAAAAAATCACCCTTAAGGGCAGAAAAACCGATGACTTTGGTTTGTTCCATTTCCAAACCACTCAACAAGCCCGCCATTGTGCCGCCGGTGCCACAGCTAAGGGCTATATATTTGGGGCTTTCGCCAAATTGGCCCTCGATCTCCGGTCCCAATTTCGCACAACCTTGCATGGCCAGCGCATTGGTGCCACCTTCAGGTATGACATAGCAGGGGCCAAATTCAGCTTCTAATCGTTGTAGGATTTCTGTCGTATTTTTTTTGCGATAGGTCGTTCGATCCAGGTAATGCAAGAACATGCCACGTTTCTGGGCATTGCGTAAGGTGAAATTAAGCGGTACATGTTCCTCCCCACGAACGATGCCGATGGTAGAAAAGCCGAATAGCTGCCCAGCATCAGCAGTAGCCAATATATGGTTGGAGTAAGCACCGCCGAAGGTTAGCAATGTTGTATGACCTTGTTTCCGGGCGGCGAGCAGGTTGTATTTTAATTTGCGCCATTTGTTGCCACAAAAATAAGGAGCCCGGGCATCAAAAAGCAGGTCATCCCGCTTGATGAAGACCTGTACACTACGGTCTAGTGGCCATAAGCTTAAGTCCAGCGCTTGAAGCGGGGACAAGTCCGCTGGCTCAATAGCCGAAAACATCTTTTAACTGCAATTCTTTCACAGGCCCAAAGGTAGCCAGATAATCAAGGTCCAGGCGTTCTTTGCTGCCCAGTACCAGGAAGGTATACTCCCGGCCTTTGACATATTTGTGGTGAAAATCTATAAGATCTTGTGGCGTGGCTTTGCTCAACTTTTCATACATATCCCGGTTAAGATCGTGAGCATAACCTTTATCTAGATTGGCCCGGTAGGCCCAGAAGAGCCGGGAGGGAGCAAGACGCTCGCTTTCGATTTGTTTGAGGATCGACAGGCGGGCTTGTTCCATCTGAATTTCGACGACAGGCATATTTTCCATGATCTCTTTAAGGGCTGGAATTGCCTCCTTCAACTTATCAGGCTGAGTGCCCACATAGGCACTGAGGTAATGGCCTTGATTTTGCTGATTGGGCGAACTGTAGAACGCATAGGTGGCATAAGCCAGCGCGCGCGATTCGCGGATTTCCTGAAAAACGATAGAAGATAAGCCGTAACCGAAATACTCGTTGTACCATTGCCGCATAATATGCTCTTCCAGGTTGAAAATAGGCGTGCCCTTGGAAATCATCAGAATGTCGACCTGAACAATAGGAAAATCAAGGAATAGTATTTCGGAGTGTGTCTTTAATTGAGGAAACAGTTTATTGGGCAGCACCGGTTGCAGTGTAGCAGGCAGCTGATGGTGTTTGTCCAGTAAAGCACTAATATTGGCAGCTTTCCTGGGCCCAAAATAATATAGCTGGTGCTCAAAATGCATTAGATGCTTGATTTTATCCGTCATGGCATCTGCATCCAACTCCTTCAATTCCGATACGGTGTGCCGGTAGGTAAATGGTGATTCTGGTCCAAATTTAGCATAATTGCTCATTGCCTCCCGCAAAATGACATTGTGGTCGTGTTTGTCATTTTCGCGTTTGACAATAATATCGGCGACTACATTTTCCAGTGCGTGCTTATTAGGTTGTACCTCCCGTATAAGGTGGCTCAGCAGTGTCAGGCCTTCTTCCAGCAAATCATCGAGTCCGCTAAGCGTAAAATAGGCCCGTTCGTCGTAGCAGTAGGTTTCAAATGACATACCCAGTCGGAAAAACTCCCTTTGTAGCGCTTCCGGAGAATATTTGGCCGTACCCAGATAAGGCAAAACCAACAAGGCTATGGCCAGATCACGATCGCTGGTTTTACCCATTTCAAAGATAAAATCCAAGCGAAAAAGCTCATTGTTTGGATTGTAGACGTAACTAAAAGGCAGCCCACTTTTCAACTTACTTTGAGCAATATTTTTTTCAAAGTCAGCAAAAACAGCCTTTAGGCGCGATGATGGTTTACTTAAAAAAGATTTAGCATAATCAGAGATTGCTTCTCGTTTAAGGCTAACCGGTGTGATTTCTGGTTTTTCTACTTTGATCACATTGGGGTCGTTACCCTGCTGCTTGTATATGCTGACAAAATTTTTCCTATCGAGGTGCGTCCGGACAAATTTCACAATGTCCTCCTTGGTCAATTGGGCAAACCAATCGAAGCGATTGACAAACCGTTCCCAGCCCATGCCGGTCACAAAAACATTGGTCAACAAACCTACCCGCGCCTGGTTATTTTCAAAAGACTTTAATTCGTTGAGTCGCATATCCCGAATGACTGCTTCCAATAGCCAGTCTTCAAAATCTCCTGCTGCCAGTCGGTCAATCTGTTCGAGTAATAAGTCTTGCACTTCCTCCAAGCTTTGCCCCTCCCGAGGTTGGCCATACAACCCAAAGGCAGAATAGTCTTCATAAAACCACGACCAGGTTTCCGATTCCAGCACTTTTTGCTGCTGGTTGAGGTGAATATCCAATAAACCCGCCTGCTGGTTGTACAACAATCCGGAAATCATGGATAACATTAGTGGATCGTTGGTTGTACTGCCACCCAATCGCCAGCCGATTTCCAGATAAGGGCTTTCCTGGCCATATACCTCCCGGCGAACTGGTTTGGCCAACTTGGGTTGTTCCGCAAATTTGAAGGGAGGAATGGGTTTCGCTTTGTAGGTGCCAAAGTATTTTTCAGCCATTGCTACCACCTGATCCGGATCAAAATCTCCCGACATCAGGATCGACATATTATTGGGTACGTAATAAGTGCTGAAATACCATTGTATATTGACATGAGAGGGCTTGCGTAAATGTTCCGCACTGCCTATCGTCGTTTGTTGCCCATAAGGGTGTTTGGGAAAGAGCTCTTCCCGCATGGCTTTGCCAACTTTGCGGAAATCGCGGTCTTGGCCAATGTTAAACTCTTCGTACACCGTTTCCAATTCGGTATGGAAAAGGCGCAGTGCCATCATGCGGAAGCGCTCAGATTCCAGCTGCATCCACCGTTCCAGTTCATTGGATGGGATATCATTTACATAGACGGTTTGCTCTACCCAGGTATAGGCATTAGTGCTTTTTGCGCCAAGTGCGCCAACCAGCTTATCATATTCATTAGGTGCCACTAATTCAGCAGCTTCGTAGCTGACCTTATCTATTTCCTTGTAGATCGCTTTCCGCTCGGCTTCAGTAGCAGCATTGCGGTGTGCCTCGTACAAGTCAGAGATCTTTTTTAATAAGACTTCCTCCTTTTTCCAGTCAGTAGCACCAATGTGGCTGGTCCCTTTAAAGAGCATGTGCTCCATATAATGCGCCAAACCCGTCGTTTCATGCGGATCGTGTTTGGACCCAGCCCTTACCGCTATATTGGTAAAAATGCGGGGTTCGTTTTTGTTGACACTTAAATATAGGCGGAGGCCATTTTTTAAGGTAAACAATTGTACTTTGAGGGGGTCGTTGGGTACCGTTTGGTAGGTAGGTTGTGTAGGGATCGTCTCTATCATGAATTTCTTAATAAGCTATGGCTCTTTGACCACTCATAATCTGGTGTCAGCCAAAAAACCAATCTATTTCCGAAACTATAATTTGTTGCGAACATGTCATGTAAAAATCCTAACATGCGAATACAAAGTTACAAAATCCATTGGGATTTAAAACATGCATTCGCTTGTCGTTGTCTGGAAACAACAAAGATATGCTCGTTGTTTAACCAATTGTCCTTAGGTTTACGGAAAACTATTAATTTTTGTTCTGAAAAATACCTTGTTTGAATCTAGACATGTTCTTAAAACAACTGTTTGAGTCCCGTTATTATCGAAATGTGTTAACCTTGATCACTGGTTCGGGGCTTTCACAGCTGATTCTAATTGGCCTGACACCATTGCTGACACGGGTGTTTAGTCCGGAAGAGTTTGGTGCTTATGCTACCTTTTTAGCTTTGATCCTCATTTTGGCTACAATAGCTACCGGCCGGTTTGAGATTGGCATTTTGATACCTGAGAAGTCCGAAGAAGCCTTTGGGCTGTATTTTATCAGTATTTTCAGTGCATTGATATTCAGTTGCCTACTCTTTTTACTGGCTCCCTTTTTGGTCAGGATTGAATGGGTTCAAAAATTACTTGATCCTGGCCTTTCACAATACTACTTTTTATTGCCCATTGGCATACTGTTGCATTCTGTATTGGTGGCTACTTCCTATTTGGCCAATCGTTTTAAAGCTTACCGCCAGCTTTCAGAAGGGCGCATTGCAGGTAGCAGTAGCAATGGGCTATTGAGTTTAGCACTAGGTGTGGCTGGATTGACAGCTATAGGACTTTTCCTAGGCAAAATAGTCAGTTTGTTTTTGGAGACCTGGTTTACCGGCCGGAAATTGCTGGGTGAAATCAAAAAAGCAGGATCCGCCATTCACAGAGCGGATCTATATAAATTGATGGCGCGATACCGCAATTTGCCCCTGTTTTCGGCACCAGAAGGTTTGTTGAATACCGGCTTCCGCCAATTGCCCGTTTTGGCACTCACCGTTATTTATTCACCGGAACTGGCTGGATTTTATGGCTTGGCAGCCAGCGTGCTTTCCAAACCATTAGGTACCATCAGTACGGCATTCGGACAGGTGTTTTTCCAGCGGGCAGCTCAGGAAGCAGACAATACCTCAGCCTTGCAGCGGCTTTTTCGCAATGATCTGCTATTTCTCTTCAGCATTGGCGTAATTCCTTGTTGTTTACTCATGTGGTGGGCACCCAATATATTCGCCTTTGTTTTTGGTGAAGAATGGTACACTGCCGGATTATATACCACTTGGTTGATGCCTTTATTCTTTCTCACTTTTCTAAAAACCCCATTTTCCTGTATGGTGGATATCAAAAACAGGATTCAGCAAAACATCCTGTTTGAGGGGGCTTTTCTGCTCTGGTCCTTGGTCTGCTTTTATCTGGCCTCTCAAGGCTGGCCTGCACTAAAACTTATCCAGTGGTATAGCCTGGGGTGTACCTTTTTGGGGCTTTTTCAGCTCGCCTGGTTTTATTGGTTGACTCGGGTTGAGGGAGGATGGTAGGGGAGACGGGGTGACTTGGTGATAAGGGATTGAATGGTCAGATTTGGGCGTGCCCCCGCCTTCGCTGACCCCTTAGGGCTACGGCTTTAAGGCCGCACCTTCCAGGCACCTCACGCAGCAGCCGTCTTTTACATACCAGTTTGGAGAAACAGACCAAAGCTCCATTATTTCCGACGTTTTTCTTCAATTTGCGGATCCAGCCCCTTAGCCATAGCGATGTGTTCCATCCCCGTCAGTTGGTCACCTGACTGGATATAGGCAATGCCGAGGTCGTACCAAGCGGCGGCATTGGTAGGATCGAGTTCGGTATTCTTTTTGAAATATTCGATGGCTTTTAATGGTTGCTGACTAATGCCGTAGGCTACACCCAGTAGTCGGATCGTTTCAAACTCCTTGGGGCGCATTTCATAGGCCTTGGTAAGGTATCGGATAGCGTTTTGCGTATCGCCTTTGGTTTCTCCGTAATATTTACCGGCATCGCGATAAGTAATGCCCAGGTTGTTGAGGGCCTCACGGTAGTTGGGATCCAGCTTGAGGGCTTTTTCGTAGCTTTGAATAGATGCGTCAAAATTTTGCAGTAGATTATAAGCATTACCCATAAGCAAATAGGCATTTTTATAGGTCGGATGTAGTTTGGTCGCTTCAGTAAGGTGACCTACTGCCTCTTGGAGCATGCTGGTTTTTTGGGCGGTATTGGTTTCTTTATTGGATTGAGCAATCAATTCTCCTCCTACGGCATTGCGTAGTTTGGCACTGTTTTTTGAAACGGCAATGTCGGTCGTGAAGAGGGTATAATTGTCGGCCCAGGCCATATTGCGGGTAATGGTTTTGATGCTGAACAACAAGGCGACTACCAGCAGGCCTCCCAAAACGGGTTTCAGTCGGCTGGATTTCAGGTTTTCATGGATACCAAAACGATATAGCAATACTGCAACGACCAGGCACAATCCGACAGATGGCATAAACATCAGACGCTCAGCCATGTGTACGCCAATAGGGAAAAAGACATTGGAAACAATAGATAAGGTTAGTAGAAAAAACAAAATGCCGAATGCCAGCGGATCTTTTTTGCGCAAACCCCGAATGGCCACAACCAGCAAGCCTACATAAACGACCAGGCTAAGCAAAACCTGCCAGTTGCCCCAGCTCATCAGGTCGATATGTCGGGGATAATAATCATGGGTCAACGGGTGTGGAAAGACAAATAACTGGATGTATTTACCAAGGGAATACATCACAGTAGCCAGTTTTTCGCCAGGTGTAAAGGCTACCCATTGGCCGTTTTCAATCTTCAAATAGGGATTGTTCATCAACTCCATAGACGTATCTCCAAGGCTCATACCCAGAATGGATGTGCGGAGTAGGATAAAGGCTATGGCTGCCACCAGGAAAGGGGCACTTTGGACCAGGATATTTTTTAGATCAGTTTTGGTGAAAAAATAATAAGCCAGCGGAACTATGGCCAGGAAAGTAATCGCATTTTCTTTGGCCAGCAGTGCCAGGAAAAAAACAATACCGGCAGCAATATGCAGTGACTTTTTATTTTGCAAAAAGGCTTTTAAAGAAAGGTATAGTGCACCCAGTGCGCCTAGCAAACTCAATATTTCATCGCGGCCTTTGATATTGGCAACTGCCTCAGTATGCAACGGATGGGCGGCAAACAACAGGCTGGCTACCAGCGCGATAAAAAAGGCTTTGCCTTCATCTCCAACTTGTCGGAATAAGGTCAGCAACACAAGATAGAGCAAAATCACAGTCAAGGCATAATACACCGCATTCATTAAATGTCCTAACCAGGGACTTTTACCAACTAGCTGGTATTCAATAGCAAAAAGTATAGGTGACAAGGGACGATAGCGGCCTCCAGTAACCAAATTGGCTTTACCGGTTTCTTTGAAAAAGCCGTAAAAGGTATCGTATTTCAACAAGCCGGGAATACCTTTTACCCCCTCTGTGGTAAACATATTGTCTGTAATAACAATGGCATCATCCTGGGTGTATTCGTGGCTGAACGTATTGGCGTATAACAAAAAACTAAAGATTCCCAGCACCCAAAAGTGAGCTTTTTGATTGACCAACCAATTGGGATACACAGAGGTGGAGGAGGGTTTTCTGACTTTTTTAGATGTTGCTTTTTTTTTAGACTTGGCCATCGACGCTTCTGTTTTTTACGAAATACAAATCGAGATACGGCCCGCAAATTAGGGATTTTTGGGGAGTTGTCAAGAAATTACAAATACCTTCTCTTCAACCAAGTTCTAATCCCGATAAGCAACATCGGGTTTAACTTCCCCACGGTAGTAGAAACCTGCGATGACACCAAAAACAAAACCGCCAATATGTGCCCACCAGGCGGTACCGTCAGTGACTACATTAGCATTGGCAATGGAGGCAGTCCCACTCATCCACTGCTGCCAGATCCAGATACCCAGAAAGACAAATGCGGAGATACGGAAAATGAGGAAAAAGAAGAATATTTTGACCTGAGATCGTGGAAACATCACCAGATACGCGCCCATAACTGCTGCAATGGCCCCACTTGCCCCCACTGTAGGCACTACACTGCCGGGGTTAAAATAAATATGGCTGGCATGGGCAACCAGTCCTCCAACGAGATAAAAGATCAAAAAGCGATAACTTCCAATGGTCGCCTCTATATTATCCGCAAATACCCAGAGGAAGAGCATATTGCCAATAATATGCATCCATCCGCCATGCACAAACATGCTGGTAAAAAGGGAGCGCAAATTCTCTCCATGCAAGGTTTCTGCGGGAATAGATCCATATTGCATAAAAAAGGACTCTACTGCCTGAGGAGGCAAGCTCAACTCATACATAAAGACCAGCGAGTTGAGTATAATAAAGCCGTAGCTAAATAAGGGGAAATGTCCGCCCTTGACCTGATCATCGCCAATAGGAAAAATCATAGTTCAGGAATTTTTCAAAAGGTAAACATAATTCGGCTGAATAGGAATGGTTTTTCTACGTTCATAACCATTTGTTGGTTGAAGAATAATATAATTGCGATTTGTAAATGACCAGGCCTCCTGTATTATAGTTACAGGAGTCAGAAGTAGGGGTGTGTACAAGAAAGTGTGCTTTTTTCACCGCAGACGCGGTGAACACGGAGTCCCGCAGAGTAATTTGTTGAAATCCAATCCTTTATACACCCTAGCTGGGAATTGAAGATGCTGAGGTAGACACACTTTGCTGTACACCCCGAAATAGGCCCTCAACCTGCCCCCTGACTCCTGACCCCTGACACCTGACTCCTGGCCCCTGACTCCTGGCCCCTGGCCCCTGACTCCTGGCCCCTGACACCTGACTCCTGGCCCCTGACACCTGACTCCTGGCCCCT
>BQJU01000095.1 GCA_021604865.1 Saprospiraceae bacterium
TTTGGAGGCCAATCTTTGGGCTGCAAAGGATCACTTTTATGATGATACTTCGTTACTTTTTTCGTCCGTACCTCAGGGTATGAACTTCAAAAAAAGCCTAGTCTCATCAAAAAATTGACGCTTTTCGCCTCCAAAGCCGACCTCCAAACAAGCTCTTAGGGGTTCCGGTATTTTATCGGATAAAAGAAAATCCTTATCTGTTGGTTATAAAGGAACTTTATGCTGAGCATGCATTTAAATTTCAAACAAGTATTTTACAAAAAGTAGTTGCTATTACTTTCCACTGTTTACATATTGAGTAAGGTATAGGAGGACTTTGTCTGATTTGGGCAACCTTTTGCTATTGCTAAAGGAAATTTTAACACAATACAGACGTAAGGAGGCTATAGCTTATCTGACTAAACAGACCAAACAAAGCACAATAAGGATGATGCTCATTTTTGAGGTAGTCATTCTTTGGGCTTGTATTGAGATCGGCTTTTGTAGCGAAAAGGTGGACCTCCAAACAAGCTCTTATTTACACATGAAACATACTATGGGTGAACTGGGCAGAATATTGTTAAGCCAGTTTAAACCCAACACAAAATGCACAAACTACTAGCAACTCTATTCCTTGGAGCAAATGTACTATTGACCTGCTTTGGGCAGGATTTTTCTATCCATTTGAAAAGTGGAGTTATTGTCCCCCCCCCTGAGATTCAGGTAAAATCGGAACCTGGAGTACAAACTTTTGAAGGACGAAATTATTTATTGATCCAATTTTTCCAGCCTCCATCACCTTCGGAGCGGGCCGCATTATCAAGGACAGGCATTCACCTTTTAGGTTATTTGCCTGAACGAACCTGGTTGGCCAGCGCACAGTTGGGTACAGGTTTTGAAAACCCCAATATCCGGGCTGTTGTAGCGTTGAAACCTACGGATAAAGTTGACCCGGGATTATTGGCCGGAGAAATGCCAATGGCGTGTTACCGTACCGGAGGCATTGTTGTCCGTGCCTTTCCATATCCGGATATTGAACTTGCAGATTTTGCAGCAGCGCTCAGCAAAGCAAATTTTCAAATTGAACAATGGGATAAAAGATGTTTGCAGGTATTGATTCCACCAGAATCCCTATTACGCTTAGCCGCACATCCCGCCTTGATGTTTTTGGAATCCCTTCCTGAAACCCCAACCGCTGAAGGATGGAAAGCACGAAGTTTAATGCGGGTCAATCAGGTTCAGGGAGACCCGGGAATAGGCTATGATGGCGCCGATGTCGACCTAGCCATTGCTGATGATGGTGCGGTCAATCATGTTGACTTTCGCAATCGGCTGATGGATTTTACCACTATAAATGCGGGTACCCATGGCGATATGACCGCTGGCATAGCGATAGGTGCCGGTAATATTGATCCGCTTGCCAAGGGCGTCGCACCAGGCGCCACCTTACACCTCTTTGATATTGGTCAATACCAGCATATTCTGAATGCGCCTGCTCATTATGATTCCGACCGTATAGTCATTACGTCCACCTCGTATGGAGAAGGCTGTGGGGCTATTTACAACTATTCGGCACAAAGTATTGATGAGCAGGTTGCCAATTTTCCTGTTTTATTTCACTGTTTTTCAGCAGGAAATAGTGGCCTGAACAGCTGCAATGCTATTTACGGAAGCCTGGAAGGCCCTGATGGTGCCAGGTATGGAAATATTACCGGTGGTCGTAAGGCCGCAAAGAATACGATTGCTGTAGGCAACTTATATTTTGATGATGAACTGAGAAGCACCAGTAGTCGGGGACCAACCAATGACGGCCGGATTAAGCCTGATTTATGTTCACAAGGTCAAGGTAACCTCAGTACCAATGCCAATAATACTTATCAATTGGGTGGAGGTACATCGGCTGCATCTCCAGGTATTGCAGGGGCAGCAGCATTGCTTTATCAGGTATATAGAGAAAATCAGGGAGGTGATGATCCGCCATCTGGGTTAATCAAAGCTGCTTTGCTGAATACCGCCGAAGACCTGGGACGTCCAGGGCCTGATTATGATTATGGCTGGGGGCGAGCCA
Source organism: Saprospiraceae bacterium (assembly GCA_021604865.1). Taxonomy (GTDB): domain Bacteria; phylum Bacteroidota; class Bacteroidia; order Chitinophagales; family Saprospiraceae; genus BQJU01. Next base: position 2,048 of record BQJU01000095.1, read on the forward strand.
ATGTCAGCCGGGCTGTTGAAGTAATAAAAAATGGACAATTCTCTTCCGGGGCGGTGAGTACAGGACTTCAAGACTTTCACGTGATCACCGTACCTGCTAATACTGCAGAGGTCAGAGTAATGGTCTATTGGACTGACCCCGCTCCATCCACACTGGCCGGGCGTGCCCTGGTCAATGACCTGGATATTACCCTGCAAAGCGGGAGTGGACAAATCTATCATCCTTTGGTACTCAGCCATACCCCTGATCTGGACAGTCTATTACAGCCAGCTTACAGGGGGATCGACCGCACGAATAATATGGAAGAAGTGGTTTGGGAGAATCCGGCTTCAGGAAACTACACCCTGCGGGTACAAGGATATCTGGTACCCGAGGGACCACAGGAATACCAGGTGGTGTACAGCTTTATTTCCAATGATTTACAAATAACTTATCCTTATGAAGGACTAGGAATTGTTCCTGGAGAAACCAATTTGATCCGATGGGAAGCACCTAATGATTATGGCAATTTTAGTTTGCAATATTCCCTTGACAATAAGGCTACCTGGCACAACCTTGCCAATTCTGTAGCGAGTGATTTAAGGCTCTTTGAATGGTATGTGCCCAATACCGTTAGCGAGGAAGTATTTGTCAGAGTCAACCGAGGCAGTGCTACGGCATATTCAGATAAATTTACCATTGTTGGCCTGCCCGATATTGAATTCTCCTACGTTGATAACCATGCTGCTGCCATGAGTTGGGCCCCGGTAGCGGGAGCTACGCATTATGAAGTCTTTGCTCTGGGTAATCAATATATGGAGATAATCGGCAATACAACAGGCAACAACTTTACTTTTCCCATCGAAGTGTGGGAAAAAAATTGGTATAGTATAAGAGCTTGTGTTGGTTCTGGTAAGGGGCGTCGGGTTTTTGCCCAAGAGTACCTGCATCGCCCCTGCCAGACACAAGTTGAACTCGATCTTCAATTTGACCTTTATCCGGGAGAAATAAGCTGGGAAATACGCAGCAATGGAGGAGAGGTAGTGGCCTCAGGAGGTGATTATGAAGACCTTCCCGGAGGAACGTTCCTTACGGAACAAAGCTGTTTTCCTAATGGCTGTTATCAGCTGATTATGTATGATAGTTATGGAGACGGCATGTGTTGCAACAATGGAGATGGCTATTATAACCTAAAAAATGGAGATGGCAATATTCTGATTTCTGGAGGGCAATTTACCAATAGTATCAGTCATGATTTTTGTTTGTCTGGTAGTGGTAGCAATTTGATGTTAGAGGTGGTCAGCACCACGTCACCCTCTTGTGTAGGGGCGCAAGACGGCGCTGCTTTGGTTGCGGCCATTAATGGCAGTGGCAATTATACCTACCACTGGAGTAATGAATCGAACGGACCGCAGGTTTTTAACCTGTCGGCGGGAACTTATCAAGTTACAGTTACCGATGGTCAAAACCAGCTGGTGGGCAGTATACAGATCAATGATCCCAGCCCACTTAGTGTAGACCTGGAAGTAAACCAGCCAGTTTGTAACAACGGAATGAACACAACAATCGCCAGTCAGGTGCAAGGGGGGACTCCCCCCTACACCTATCTTTGGGATACCGGCAATGCCAACCCGGATTTGGAAACCCAGAGTGCGGGTACTTATACCCTTTCCATCACAGATGCCCATGGTTGTATCGCGACTCAAACGGTAACGGTTTCGACGTCCAATCCTTTGGGATTGAATACGGCCAAGATTGATGCCAGCTGTCATGGAGCACTGAATGGTGTGGCCATTGTGGCTCCAGCAGGAGGAGTGGCCCCTTATACCTACACCTGGAGTACTGGTGCTACGGCTCCGGCTACATTTGGTCTAAGTGCCGGAACATATACTGTAACGGTAGAAGATAATGCCGGGTGCTGGTCGGAAGCATCCATTGAAATTGAAGAACCCGCTTCTTTACATTTGGAAGCAGTGATGCATCTGCCTAGTTGTGCCGGTGTTGCTGATGGCAGTGTAGAGGCTTTTGCTGAAGGCGGCACTCCTCCGTATTCCTTCCAGTGGAATAATGAGGCCACCACTCCTTATGTTGACGGATTGGCAGCGGGTAATTACCAGCTTACATTGATGGATAGCCGGGGTTGTTTGCATACCTATTCGGGATGGTTGCCCGACCCTGTGGCATTACAAATACAGTTCAATATCGACGACGATGAAGTAGATACTCAGGTAACTGGCGGTGTGCCGCCCTATACCTATCATTGGTCCAATGGCGCCACAACGGGTGATTTACAGGGCCTTGGAGAAGGACAATACCAACTAACGGTGACGGATAATCATGCCTGTAATATTGTAGGCACGATTGAAATCGAAGGGGCAGCAGATTTTTGTGAGATCCGGGGCAGCAATACTTCCTTTGAATGGATAGAATCTGTGAGCCTGGGTGAGCAAACCTACCAAAGTGGTAATAATGGAGGGTTAGGACAATTCCTGGACTATCACTTTACTGCAAATGCTGGCGGCGAATATGAGTTGGTATTACAACCGTATTTTAATGGGACCCCTTTCGGGGAATATTGGAAGGTCTGGGTAGACTGGAATCAGGATGGCGATTTTTCAGACGATGGAGAAAATATAGTTGCTGCCGGGCCTACTGGTGATCCTGTTATCCGGTCAATTGAGGTGCCAACCTCTGCTACGTTGGGCACTACCCGGCTTCGTATAGCTATGAAATATGGAAGCATGCCTCCGGATTGTGGTATTTATGGTTATGGCGAGGCTGAGGAATATTCTCTGGATATCCTTCATCCAACGGATCCATTGCCCGGAGCAGAACTAAATCGAGGGGGCAATTCGGAATTAGGACAACTTTTATCGGCCCAGCAATTGACTGCATTTCCCAATCCAGCCGACCGGGAGGTCATGCTTCAGTTGCCAGAAATTGATAATCAAGCCCTCCGCCGACTGGAAGTCATGGATGTAAAAGGTCAACTAATGCACTATCAGGTCATTGATGGAATGGAAAATACATCGACATTAAAGCTTGTCACGGATGACTGGCCAGTGGGCTTATATGAGGTGCGCTTGACGGATGAAAAGGAGGTGTATACGGCAAGGTTGGTGATTCAACGATGATTTGATTGTCATGAAATATTTTAAGCAAATTATAAAGCCATCTGCCCTGGATTTGGGTGGGTGGCTTTTGGTTTTTGAGCCTAGGCTAGTGGCAAAATAGCTCGCCTGAAACAGGCAACTTATTCTTCGCTGCCCCCTTGGGGACGAGGTATCAATAAGTGTCCACTTTTCTAGGAGAGCTTTTGCTTCCATTTGTTGTTGAAGAACCTCCTTCCAGAGCTTTGGCTAGGGGCGGGAATTCCGACGAAATGTCGGAACAAGCTCGTAAGCCAGATTATGTATCTCCTTAAAATTCAAAAAAAATCCCCCCTCCGGAACTTTTTTCAAAATCCCGCAGTTGATCCATTCACGCGAAAGATATTTTGATCATTTAGGAGTTCATCCTCATTCCTAAAAAATTCTATCTTTATGATGGTAATGACACAGGAAAACAAAACAGAGCGGTACGATCGGATTTTTGAGCAAGAATTTATGCCTCAGATTGATGCCTTGTATACCTTTGCCTATCACCTAACCTACAATGAGGATGATGCCAATGACCTGGTTCAGGAAACCTATCTGAAGGCATTTCGTTTCATTGATAAATATGATGAGGGAACCAATGCGAAGGCTTGGCTGTTTAAGATTTTAAAGAATGCCTTCATCAATCAGTATCGCAAGAAGGCCAAGCAGCCAAATCGGGTTGACTATGAAGAAATTGTAGGTTATCACGATGAAGAGGATACCAATTTTTCCAGTTACATGGACTTGAGAGAGGAAATGTTCCAAGGTATGATGGGAGATGAGGTAACCAATGCGATTAATGCATTGCCTGTTGATTTCCGGGTCGTGATTCTTTTGTGCGATATCGAAGGGTTTACTTATGAAGAAATTTCAAAAATTATCGATATTCCAATAGGTACGGTACGGTCCAGGTTGCACCGGGCCAGGAATTTACTGAAAACGAAATTACAGGAATACGCAGAATCTTTAGGTTTTAAAGACAAGCGTTCCTAATTAATAATATTGCTTAACTCTGCTATCTAGCAGATCCCATTGAGTCTGTTTATCCCCGAAATTCCGAAAACAATTCACATTATTTTATACAAACAAAATCCACCTCGGTAAACCAGGAGGATAAACAGACTTTATTTAATATTACGATCATGAAAAGGACCCATTTTATACCAACGTGTTCACCCCTTTGCTTCGGAAGTAGCCAACTGCCGACGTTTTTTGTGGGCACCTGGTTCTTTAGTGATTGTAGTATCCATTAATGGGGATCGATCTGGATAGTAAAAAAAATCAAGCCATGAGAGATCAAAATTATCAGGAGCTCGTCAAGAAAGTGACCATGTACCTGGATAATGAGCTGAGTGAAAGTGCCGAAAGAGAACTCCTCAGAGAGATAAAAGCCAACCCCGCATATTTAAAAGTACTCAGTCAGGAAAAATCATTTCGTGAATTTATAAAAAGTAAAATTCACCGCCGAAAGCCCTCGCCTGCCCTCATCCAATCCATCAAAGAGAAAATTCGCATCGCTCCCGTATAATTATCTTTTATTGCTTGTTTAACGATCATTGGCTTACTGCCTGTGGAATATTGCTGTATTGCATCTCCAGGCAGTAGGCCTTTATGTGTTTATCGAATTTTGATACAACAAGCCCTACAAAAATGACAACCATGATGTTTCGGTTTCTATTATTGCTACTGCTGGCATGTACTGGAGGGGTTGCGCTTGAGGCACAGAATGACCTGCCCACTGATTTTCAGTCCAGACTGGATCAGGCGGGACTTAGCTTTATTTATCCGGCAGATGCTGGGTACAAACAACGCAAGAATGGCGATTCTCCATACCTGGACAGTCATTATACCATCCGTTCCCGCAAGGAAAAAATGGAGATCCGTTATCATGTCCTTCCTTATGATGAGCACGACCCCACCGCCGATTTACCACATATCAAGGCAAGCCGATTGTTGATACATTTGGCCAGTAATGATGCAACCAAACTATTGACCGGTCATAACCTTTCGAGCCAATCGCTGAAAGAAGATTACCAGGCGGATTGGGGAAAGGTTTTTTATTTTCAACCCAAAGCAAGTTTTAGTACCTACCAACACTGTCAGATGCTGGCTCTTTTCCGGGAAGGCAAGGGCATGGCGTATGTCTTTTTCTTGTTTAATCAGCCACAGCCTACCATAGAATACCGCATGCAGGCACTGGAATTTGTGCCAGAAGAGGAAACGGTAAATTAGTTTTCCAGATTACAGTTCTTAATATCCCCACTTCAACGTACATTTACAGTTATAGTATAATTGGAGGTGGCGCTTTGGATGTCTAAATGGCCCCCTCCTCGTTTGCGTTTAAATGCCCTTACCATGCAAGAACCTATCAGCGTATTTGATATGCTTAAGATTGGGGTAGGCCCCTCTAGCTCCCATACTTTGGGACCCTGGCGCGCCGCTCAAAGATTTTTGAAGGAGTTGATCACTGCTCAGCAATTAACGAAGACTTACCGGTTGGAAGCACACCTATACGGATCACTGGCACTTACTGGCCATGGACACGGGACCGACATGGCTATTTTGTTGGGCCTTAGTGGAGAAGACCCGGAATGGATACCGGTAGAACGGGTTAAAGCGTTACCTCTGGAAATCCAGCAAAAAAGCCAGCTACTACTCAACGGTGAGCACTGCATCGTTTTTGTACCTGAAAAGCATATATCCTTTCATTATTCGGAACGGCTGCCTGGCCATGCCAACGGCCTTGTTTTTATTGCTATTGATGAAATGGAAAATGTATTGCAACAAAGTACCTATTATTCCATTGGTGGAGGATTTGTCATAAAAGAAGGCGAAGTGATTGAAGAGGAGACTTTGCAACACCTTCCATTCCCGATTGATAAATCTGCAGATTTGCAAAAATACTGTGTGGAGGAAAATTGCTGTATCTGGGAAATTGTTTTGAACAATGAAAAAGAGTGGCGCAATGCGGCTGAGGTGAAAAGTGGGTTGCTGAACATCTGGGAGGTGATGAAACAGAGCGTTTATTTGGGGTGCCATACCGAGGGCGAACTACCAGGAGGGCTAAATGTGACCCGCCGTGCAGCACGCATCAATAGGAATATGTTGGGACCTGCGACCTATAATAATGCCGATGAATGGATGCAATGCATTAAAGCTAAAACTTATAATTTTTCACAGATTGTGCGTTGGATTGGTTGTTTTGCCATGGCTGTCAACGAAGAGAATGCCAATTTTGGACGCATTGTTACGGCGCCGACTAATGGCGCGGCAGGTGTAATCCCGGCGGTCTTGTTTTATTATTATTGTTTTTCCGGCAAGGAGGTTAGCGAAGACGATATTGTTAAATTCCTGTTGGTGGCCGGAGAAGTAGGGAGTATTTTCAAAAAAGGGGCCACCATCTCTGCAGCGATGGGAGGCTGCCAGGCCGAAATTGGCGTTTCTTCGGCTATGGCAGCGGCGGCTTTAACAGAAGGATTGGAAGGTAGTGTCGGGCAGGCATTGATGTCGGCGGAAATAGCTATGGAGCACCATCTGGGTTTAACTTGTGACCCGGTCAATGGATTGGTGCAGGTGCCTTGTATTGAACGTAATTCTATGGGTGCGGTGAAAGCGATTACCGCTTCTAATATTGCGCTGGAAAGCGATCCGGATAAAGCCAAAGTAACGCTTGACCAGGTGGTCAAAACCATGTGGGAAACGGCATTGGATATGAGTACAAAATATAAAGAAACCTCACAAGGGGGATTGGCGGTGAATATTTCTATTCGGGTACCGGAGTGTTAGTGGAGGAGATCGCTGCGCTGTCAGAGGGGAGAGATTGAAAACGAATAAGTATATTTGAAAAGTGTTTTATTTTTATATTAAAAATGCAAATGTGTTAATTTTAATGTAATATATTCATTTTATTGACATGGGGGAATTTTATGGTTAACTTGAATGTTGAACCAATAAATCCCCAGCCAATATGGATAGTCACACTAGTCTGAATGCTGTATGTTTATATGCCAAAAAAGACTTGCTGCTCGTTAAAGAGGCAGAAGATTTCTTTGATCGGTTGCTCACGCATGGCTACTTCGGTGAATTAACTTATCGGGAAGTAGATTTGCTGAGTAGTATTCAACTAAAACCTATACTTGACGATGCTGATATCATCATTCTGCTGTTGAGTCCTGATTTGGCTAACCTTAAGCTATGTTGGTCGGCTCCGATGAAAAAAGCAATCAGCAAACACCAATTGGATTTATTATCGGTTGTACCCATATTGGCCCACAATTACCATCAGGCCAACGATCCCTTTCTGAAAATCTCCAAACTCCCCCATAATGATAAACCCATTGACAGTAAATATTGGCGGCTTCGCGAAGATGCCTTTAAGGTCATTTTCAGGGAATTGATGGAAATTTGCAGAGCCCGGAAAGCAAGTAAGATAGCCATATATGAAACATGGCAGAAAACGCTAAAAGAAAACACGCTGGAAGGGTATGAACAATTTTGGAAGGCGTTTCCTCACGTTCCTTATGTTGATGAAGCGAAGAAAAAGTTCCAGGAATTAGCGGAAGAGGCGCTCTGGAAAAAAGCCACTGAGGCTGGTAACATTCATACCTTTGTTGATTATTTGATTGAAACGCCCCTATATGTTGAGGCCCATCAATTTGAAGCAGCCAGAAGGATATATGACATGGAGCAGGATGAAGCCAAACGTTGTGTGGAAGCTGAAAAGGAGGGCGTTTTGAAATTCTATTACCGGCTCAAGAATCATTATTATGCCTTAAAAAAGAAAAGGCTGGAGCAAAAATATTATGGATTTCTGAGCAATCCGGATAGGGTGAAAGAAAAATTAATCAAGAAATATGCCACCGAAGCCCAACGCAGAATTTATCAAAAACCTTTTCATTATGAAGAGGAGCCATTGAAGGCTGAAGAATTAGAGAACAATTATCTGGACTATTTAGCTGCTAAAAAACGTAAGTCGCACGAAATATTTGATTACCAAATTTACAATACGCATATGAAGCAGCTTGCTGAAGATCTGGAAAGGATCTGTGCTGATATTAGTATGAAGCGTAGTAAGCTGATTATTTGGGGAGGATTTATTGCCTTTTTTGTGCTCTTTGTTTCTATTAATGCTGGGCTATTATTTGGTGTAATGGGTTTCCTTTTGTTGAGTCTTCTTTTCATTTACCAATGGAACTGCTACTTTTATTTGGGCACTGATTTTCATAATCTTCATAAAGGAATAGCTTCTTTGCATAGCTTACAAGTCTTGCTTAGAGTTGCCCTGGTTAAACACGATAAATTTACGGTGTCTACCATTATGAATTTTTCCCGATTTGTTGAAGCCAAAGCAACAGAAGTCAAACAAAAATCATTATTGGATTACTGCTTTCTATCAGCGACGACGGTTTTGGGCAAGGAAATGGAAATCCCCGGAGAGCTGCCTGCTGATCATGAAAAGGCGGAGCGCCCGGAGTTTGTGACGTGAATAAGCGATAAATTGGAACCTTTATCCACATCTGAGGAATATTAGAGTTGTTCAAATGAACCAATTTTCATCCCATGAGTTAGGTTATCATAGGATGAAAATTGCTGCCTATTTTTAGAGCTATAAGTCATTAGCGTTCTATTGGAATCATGCTCTAAACAAACGCGCATCAAAATTTCAAAACCTTTCTCATAATAACGTGATTTGAATTTTTTACGCTCAACCAATAATTTCCAGAGGGGCAAAGACTTAGGTCTATTTGTTTTGGGGAATTTGAAGGATTTTGAATAAATTGTTCAAACTGTTTTTTACCTGATATATCAAAAATACTTAAGCTGAGAGGGAATTCAAGGTCTGGTGATAAATAGATTTCGAAAAGGCCTACTGTCGGATTAGGTTGAATAATAACTTGTTCTTTATTAAACGTGTTCTTTACTGAGGTAAGTAAAGTCACTTCAATTTGATCAGTAGCTGTACAGCCATTTTCATCAGTGATTGTTAAGGAATAAACACCGGCTAAGTCTACTGTAATCATAGAATCAGTAGCTCCTGTTGACCATTCATAGGAAAGATTCTCTCCAACTACCATTGGAACTAAGGGGATTAGCTCTCCGATAGTCGCAGTAATATCTTCTCCCAGATCGATGGAAAGCATCGCCGTACATTTATTGGAAAGAAGTAACAGGTTGTCTTTAAAGTTATCTGCAAATACGATTTCAATAATCCCATCCAAATCCAAATCTCCTGCTTCTATTCCAGTTATTCTTCTCGTGGTATAATCCGCGAGAGGCATAATACTTGGCGGAGCTCCTTGTTCATTTATAACTGCAATAATGGAGGGGGCACTACCTGTCAGAACATCGATTCCAACAATGAGGTCAAGATCTGTGTCACCATCTATATCTATTAACTTCAGGGCGGTCGCCCGCTCTTGCATTTCTACAATTGGAAAGGCTTCGAATACCATGTTTCCATTGTTTTGTAAAAAGAGGACATCTGTACCTGAGCTTATAGTATTACTGTAAAAACTGACGATAACATCGACTAATCCATCATCATTCCAATCTCCAATTTCGATATCTGTTGGCCGTTTCCCGGCACTAATGACCTGGCGGGTAAAGGTGTTATTCCCATTATTGATTTGTAGACTCACTGCCAAGCCTTCCTCCTCACTAATGACTACAAAATCCATATCATTGTCATTATCCAAATCGTGCATTTCTAATTCCAGGCAACCTGGTAGATTGGCATCAATGATCATTTTGGTAAAATGACCGAATCCATCATTTTGGTACCAAAATACTTTACCATCACCAAAAGAACACAAGGCGACATCATTGTCATTGTCCAGGTCAATATCTCCGGCTATTATGCCAAGGGGTTGATTTGTGTTTGCATCGATGGTATCTGCAATCCAGTTAGCCGGGAATCCATCATTTCTCAGCCATACCAGGTCGTTTGCATCGCGGGCAGTAACAAATGCATCTATATCTCCGTCTCCATCTATTTCGGATAATTCTATATCAAAAGCATAGTGCATATCATCATGAAGCCGCCAATAGGTATATTGATTATTGCCATTGTTTTCTAAAAGGATTACTTCATTTTCAGGAAGAATATTTTCTGATGCTGTGGCAAATATATCGAGATCGCCATCATTGTCAAAATCCCCGAATTTTGGAATTTGAACGCCTTTTATCAACCCGAGAATATTGTGTTTGTAAAGGGTTCCGCCAATATTTTCAAACCAAGATAAATCTTTGTCAAGGTTACTTTGTTCCGGAAAAATAATATCGAGATCACCATCATCATCCCAATCACCAATGGTCATATTTGCATTGCCATTACTCCCTCCGATATGCCAATCCAGGTCTATAGGTTGCCTTTCAAATACTAGGTTTTGGGTCTGATATAATACATAAACAACCGCCTCCAGTTCAGATTGAGCGACAATATCGTTTAAGCCATTGCCATCAATGTCAGCAACAACAAAGTCCCCAACTACATAAGTATCGCCAAGGCCGTGATCCAAATAGGTCTGGTCATAACCATTAGCACCATCGAGAAAATAAAGACCTGGACCTAATCCATTAGAAGATACGCCTAAAATATCCGGAGCCCCATCTCCATTCAAATCCGCAATTTTTATCGACTCCCATGATCCGCAATCAAAAACGTTATCATTCAGACAGGCAAGAAAAGTGCCAAAGGAAAATTGACCATTTCCATCGTTGATCAATGTTCGTGAACCGGTATTATTTGAAGATCCACCGATACCGCCTACTACGATATCGATATCGCCATCGCCATCCAGGTCGCCAATATCGATAGGATGTCGAACGCCAGGCACCTCAATTTCATTGGTTGTGAAGAAAAAATTGCCATTATTGATAAAAATCTTGATCGTACCATCAGTGGTTGTATTGGGCCGGGCTACCACAATATCTGGCAGACCATCCCCATTTAGATCTCCCACTCTCGTAGTCAAGAATCGGGCGCCCGTATCGATGGTCCATTTAATGTAATTCCCATTTCCTTGTCGTTGAATCCAGATGAGTTCTGCATCAATACTGGAACCCGGTGAATTATCGGTACTGATCACATAATCCATTAACCCATCATTATCAATATCGGCCATATCCAAATCTGTAATCCGTGAGATGTTTTGGATGTAAATGGGATGTAGTGGGTATTGTTGGGAAGGCTCGTTTTCTATCCAATAAATGCCGTCGGGATCTCTTTGAGAAACGATTAGGTCCAGGTCTCCGTCATTGTCATAATCTTGGAGGAGGGCATTATTGGTGTTGATCCCACGGTGGTTTAGGGAGTCTATGGCGTAGGATTGTGAACATAGGTTGTTGGAAATGAGCAATAGTATAGTGTATAGGAGGTGGATGGTTGGGTTTTTCATGTTTTTGGATTTTTTTTCTATAAAGTGGGTATTAAATTTTTCACGATCTAGAAATTCATATTTAAGGTAATTAAAATCTATACCTAGGGGTTATCGGATTATCTTTACAGGGTATAGACAATACCTCCGTCTTGGTTAATCCTATCTCGGATGCCATGACAATGACCTGAAAGTTAACACCCGGGGTGTCCAATTTTAGGGTGATTTTTCAACTGCTTTGTTGGTAAATGTGAACAGATTCTAAGAAAACATGTCGATAATAGAAGCTATTGTCATGGAAGACGTTAGATGAATAATTACTTTAGTAAGGATTCAGGCAATTTAAGATTCTTATAAAACTCTGACTTTGCTTTGAAATAGTCTTTCCTCTGAGCCAATTCATTGACAGAAGAAGATTTTTTATTTATAAAGCGTCCCAAGTCTCTAATATATGTATTATATTCATTCATTGTTCCCTCTGCCCCAATTTCAAATGCTGCAGAAGTATCATTCCAAAATTCGCTAACGGGATTTTCAAACTTACTCAATACCATTTCATCTTTTAATCCTTCAATAATTCCTTCCGCAACTCTATCATACCATTTTTTTCCAGTAATCCAGCCGACGAACTTGTCTATATATTTTCCAATAACTTTGAGTCCAATTCTATATGCAAGATTTGCCGCTAAGTTAGCCAAATTAGCAACGATACTATTTGAAAAAAAAGAGTAAATAAATCTTGCATTACTTGAGCTGGCTATACTCGATGAATGAGCGCTAACCCAATATTCAAGTGCTCCTATCATTTCTCTGTTTGCTCTTTCTAATGCAGAAATAAATCCAAGTTCGGGATCAAAATTTGAAGGAAGATCACTTCTCTTGTTAAATGGTTCTGCGTTTAATATTAAAAATGAATCAATGTGATTTTGTAATGATTTTGCTAAAGTTTCGTTAGACTTTATTACCACATCTTTAATCTCTTCTAAAATATATGCTGCTGCATCTTTGGCGTCATTCCTATTGTCATATTTTTGGTTGATTTCACCTGAAAGTCGTTCTTGTTTTGTTATCTCGTAATATTCTTGACGGAGCCTTAAAATCGCTTTATCTTTTGATTCTCTAATGATTAGCTCAATTTTTATCTTTTCATTTCTAACTCTGTTCAAATGATTGTGGGAATTATGCCCAGTAAGATTTGAATACCACTCTTTCCATTCATTTGTCTTTTCAATTAGACCTGAATAAGTCAGTACTTGTTGGCGACAATATCTATCTGCATCATCTTGAAATTGATGAATGACATTCATGGTCTGCTTTGCAATAATTTGTGGCATCTGTTCTACCAAAAGTTTTTGAAGATTTGAACCAAGTCTTTCTCTTCGCTTTGGTGTCTCAAACCAAAATGAAAAAAACCTATTTCGAACATCAATATCTGATACTTTTCTCCCTGTTTTTGAGTATCTTCTTAACAGTGCTTTATCAAAGAGTGAGGCAAAGCGTTTAGACCCTTTATTAAGGATTTCCTTCAAGGAAGCTTCATGGATTGAATCATCTGCCTGACTAGCAATGATATATAGATTGCCGAGTAAAGGGAATTCAGGAATATCTGCTTCATACAATGGAAGAGAATCTAATGCCCTACTTAAAGCGGTAAAATCACTTCCTGCTAAAAAACCTTTTGCATTCGATAGGTAGAGTAAAATATCTGAATTTTGGATAGCATAATCTGCCTTATTGGAATCACTTTGTGCTAAATTCTCGGAAGGGGCAACAATACCACCATCATTTCCGTAACCTGGCGAATCCCAAATGGTACAACCTTCTAATATTTTTGCATCCAGAAAGGCAATTGCGCCACCAATTGTTACCGTTTTAGATTCATAATTATGAACACCGTATTTTGCCAAGGTGTCGAAATTTCCCCTCGCAAGTACAAATTGCTTACAATAGTCAAAGTCTTCCCATTTTTTAAAATCAAAATTCTGTTTGAAAATCCAACACAAATCATTTCCGAACCACTTAGGTCGAAGAGATAAATGCCTTACACAAGTAGTGGTTGCTGTTGCGGGTTGAAATCTGGTAGGTAATTTGTCTGTTCCCAGTAGAGCGTTTGCAACTCGAGACTTTCCTGTGTCAAATGCACCAGACAATACTAAATTTGGTCGCTGGCTTTTTAGTTTTACAGCTTGAATCAACCTAGATGTCATGTAGCTTTCTGGCATCCATTCTTCGTTTTCATTTGATTTTATATTAGTCAAATGAAGAATAAAATTTTTAATAACTTGATCGAACTTTGCATAAGGAACGGAGGAGAGTATTTTCCAGTCATCATGATCCAATATTGCCTCTTTAATAATTTGATCTAACTCAAAGGTGGTTAGCTCAAAAATATCGGCCCACTTCTTAAAAAGTTTTCGAGATATACTATCTGGATCTTGCTCATAACTGCATACTTCGTCTTTTGATATTTCTAACTTTCTAGACATATCATGGAGGGTGATTTTTTTTTGCTCGCGAAGTAATGTTAAAATATTTTTCATATTCTATTATTCTTTTATTTTTTGTTGATAGTATATTTGATATTGATACAATACATTGATAGTTAATTAGTTGCTTCACTCAGTATATGTGCCATTCGAAAATATTTTGATTCTCATAATCTGAGTAATTTGTTTAAACTGTTTATCACCTCACCGTATCGGCATCCCATAATAATACCTAGCGGCCTGTACAATCCCTTCTAACAACCAAATATTAAGTGCATGTTCAATGGGGTTTCCAATGACAGGAAGGGACCCAATCGTCGTTTTGCCAATGAGTACAACCATGATTTTGTTGCTGATACAAATGGCCGTTTTTTTTTTAGCCGGATCTTATTTTTTCCTAGATACTTTTGTCGAAGTTGTTCGTCGTTGTTTACAGCGGAAATGCGGGCTGCGAGGTCATTATTCTTGGTCTGTTGATGGGCAATTTCATTGAAATAAACCAACTGGGGGATTTCTGGAGGTTTTTCCTGAAAAGCTTCCTGGAAAATTATTCGATCGTAAAAAGTAGAGGAGACGGCATAATATTTATCTTTTTTTGGGTGGCATTGTCCCCAAATGGCTAATATCTGGTTGAAATCTTCTTTACCAAAAACAGTACAACCCTTTAGCAAACCAATACCCCAGGCACAATGCGCCATTTTTTCAAATAGAAACCCCAATTCTGCTGAAAGCAATGATATCTTGGCTCCCAAATGAAGGTGAGTAAAACCGGTATGGCTAACGATCTCCCCCTTTTGTTGATACACCCAATTGTCTAAATCTACTCCTTTTACTGATGCCGCAATCAGTTCTGGTTTTTCCGGAAGACGTAGGAATATCTCTTGAATGATTCGCGCTAATTTCTTCTTTGAATCCATGAATTTGAGTTTGTTTTTATTGGATTTGAGCAAAGGTTTCTCCTTCCATTTCCAGCCGGAACAGACGGTTTAAATAAGATAGATTAATGAGACCTAATGACCTCTTAAATCATTTTTACTATTCCATTTTTATGAATTTTTGAAGAAACCATTGCGACTTGTTTTTACCCCTGATAAAGTAAACGCCAGGTGATAATTCGGAAACTTGTATGGC
The DNA here is from genome assembly GCA_021604865.1 of Saprospiraceae bacterium. GTDB lineage: Bacteria > Bacteroidota > Bacteroidia > Chitinophagales > Saprospiraceae > BQJU01. The sequence continues at coordinate 17,156 of BQJU01000095.1, forward strand.
GTCACCAAATGAGTGTATTGAATGTACTTTTAACAAATTGCCTTGGCTGTTATAAATGGAAATATCCAAGGGCATAGCCAATGCCGGCGTAGATTGTATAAAGAGGGTTTCTCTTGTTGGATTGGGGTATAAAGTAACCTCAATTGGATCTTTTGCACCTGTGAGGTCATACAATCCGGTAAAAAAGTCAACACTCAGGCTGGTTTGAGCATCAATTGGCGTAATAATTTGACCATTAGGTCGAATGATAATTGGCTGAATGACTGAAAATAATTGATTGGTGTCAATAGGCACGACATCTTCAATAATGATATTTAATGATCCTATCACGATTGAATCACAATTGATTCCAGCTGGGGTACCACTATTGATGCCAATATTAACTTTTTGATTGGTTTGATCATATTTGACCAGACTCGAAACCTCCTCACCAAAACAATCCGTGTTTAATAATATAGAAACGGAATCTGCTTCTTTTAAAAAGGGTAGAGGGACGACACATCCAATGTTTCTTACCGATTCAAATGGTTCCTTGATCAATACAATATCTAAACGCATAGACGCTCCGTCTCCCTGAACATTAAAAGCGGCAATATGTGGTTGAATGCTTATATTTTGGGTTTGTTCTGGTGTTATGGGAGCGCCACTTCCTACATTATGCGACAATCCCCAGTTTTGGCAAATACTCAAGGTGTCTTGCAAATTGATCATACCATCGCCATTACTATCAGCATGTTTTCCATCTATACCAGGAGTGAGGTATTCATTTAAGGTTGTTCCCCAGATATCAGCTGATTTGCCATTCCAACTTATGGACTGGTCTAGTCGGGGAGGGCCGGTTTGTCCGATGCCAAATGGCAGGCTTAGGAAATCCAACAAATCTACCAGTCCATCATTATTAATATCACCTGGCCATACACAATCTGTATCACAAAGATTGGTGTTGATACTTTCACTCGATAAATTCAAATTGGAATACCATTGCAATGGTTGCGTGATCGATGCGTTTGAAACTCTGCAATAATACAGGCCAGGGAGATTGGGTATAAAAGTGCTATCACCAGCTATTTCTGCTTGTAATACCCCATTGCGATACCAGGCATAGGTGTTTTCTTCCGTTGCGGCACCGGCTTTTACGTAAAGTGTATCTCCGGATTGAAACACAGGAATGGCATTTTGAAGGGAGTAGGTAAATAAAGCAATGCTATCTGCCAAACCTTGATTAATAATCGGTTCAATATCAGAAAAAGTAAAGTTATTGTGATCCAGTCTTACTGTTTTCATATTCGGCAATTGGAAGATGTTAGTGGGAATGGGGCCGGACAATTGGCCTCTGTCGGCGAAGACTTCCTCTAATGCCAGTGCATTTTCAAAAGGAGGAAGTTGACCGGAAATATAGGTTCGGTTTATCCAAAATTCTTTTAAAAAAGGGAGGTTGCCAATTCCTGCCGGGATGGTGCCGGTCAGGTTTGTGTTTGCAAAATGAATAAATCTCAACTTATTGAGTTCAGCAAGCGCATTTGGGATATGGCCGGTTAGCAGAGGCATGTTAAATAGGCGAAGTTGTTCCAATTCGGTAAGCTGGCCTATATTTTCCGTTAAGCTATCACTGAGGAAAGTGTCCCATAACAACAAATGTGTCAGGTGAACCATATTGTAGAGGTTAGTAGGTAGTGGACCAACAAAATCATTTTGAGCCAATGCCAAATAACGAAGCTGGATCAAATTATTGAAGGATTCTGGTAGTGGCCCGCTAAATTGGTTGTTGAATAAATCGAATAACTCCAGGCCAACAAATAGGCCAATTGATGCCGAAAGGGAGCCACTTAACTGATTGTTTGCCAAACTAAGCCTTTTGAGTCCTACCAGATTATAAAAGGCAGCCGGAATTGGCCCCTGAAACCTATTTCCAGATAGGTAAAGGTCTGTCAGTTCCGTCAGATTTCCGATACCGGAGGGGATTTCTCCTTCTAGGTCACCATTCCTTAAATCAAGCAGGAAGAGGCGGTCTAGATTCCATAATTCATCTGGAATTTGATGATCGAGTACTTTCATCCCGCTTAATCTCAATTGACGTAAACCGGTTAGGTTGCCGATTTCGGGGGCTATCGTACCTATTAGATCATTATTTCTAAGGTCAATTTTTTCCACCCTACAACTGTCATCCGACATTCCAATACCGTCCCATAAATAAATGGGAAGATCAAGAGGCCAATGGTACAGGGTAGAAGTTTCAATATTAAGGCTTTCTCTGAGTGCTAGCAAGGCCAGTGAATCTTGTGTTCTTAAACAAGAGTCTTCAGGGAATACATTGATTTGTTCACAATGCACGTAGGTGCATGCATTTTCTATTTGTAAACAAACCTGGTAAACGCCAGGGTTTTCAAAAAGGTGGTTGACAAAAATATTATCACTAGTATTTCCGTCACCCAGCTCCCAGGAATAACTCCAATCATCGTTTTGGATATTGGGATTAATGTTTAGTTGCAAGCCATCAAATCCGTAATTAAATTGAAGGTCAAGTGCAGGTAAGACTTCAAATATTTGTTGGCTGGATTCTACACATTGCCCATCATTTGCTATGAGCGTTACCGTATATATGCCACTTTCGTCAAAGGTGAAATTTAAATTTTCAGATGTACTCACCAGGTTTTGATTAACTAACCATTGGTAACTAACGGCATTCGAAGTGGCATTTTCAAAAGTAAGCGATTCATTAATGCAAGGCGTTGAGGTGCTGGCAATAAAGTCAACGGACATGGCGCAATCCTCCGGAGACGTTAGCCCACTTAGAATTAATGCAAAGTCTTGCTGATTTTCTTCTAGGGTGTTTTTATGACTAATGGTAAGCAAATAATCTCCGGAGAGTGGGTTTTGGATGTAAATTTTTTCAACATTATCTATTACGTTATCACCGGTAGTCGCTGCATTTTGAGGTTGAGCAGGATCGAGGATATAGGGCAGATAAGTGGTCCCGGTAGCAACATGAATCATTCTGATATCCAGATCATTGACTAATATTGGGGCAGAAGGATTCACAGCAGGAGCGGGAATATCGCCAGGAACATCTGTCCAGGCTATCGTGGCCGTTAATGCTTGTTCTCCATCTGTATGAATGGGAAGGGCAACAGTTTGATTATTTAGCAATGTATTTTCAATAATGGAATCGGTAGGAGAGGCCGCCGCAGCAATGACTTGATATGCTCCGGGGGTATTAAAAAGCCCCCAACCGTGATCGTAATCCGGACCTTCATACAATCCCGCTTCATGGGCGGTATGAATAACGAGTGCTTTTACTGTAGCTGCCAGCATAAAACGATTGTAAATGCTATAATAAAATTGTTGTAATAAGGTAATAGATCCAGTGACTGAGGCAGTGGCCATAGAACTACCTGACTTGGATTTATAATCAATGGGTGACGCTGAAGAAGCGGAAAATAAGGCGACTCCATTTCCAGTTATATCTGGTTTTATCCTACCATCAGCTGTAGGGCCTGAGGAGCTAAAGGATGCCAGTAGCACACTGGACGGAAAGCTATAGCCATTGACTAGGTCATGCACTGCTCCAACGGTCAATACATTTTTACTGCATGCACTATGTGATACTGAAAAATAGGGACCGTCAGGTAAACGAAAATCGGTAGATAAAGTCCATTGATTATTCTGTCGAACATAATGAGGCATACCAGGAGCAGGCCCCATTTCCTGGCGATCATTACCTGCTGCTTTGACAATAAGGTGATGGGGGTATCTATGTGAGATGGCATCAAAATTTCTAGCTTCTTGGCTATAGAATCCAAAAAGATAATCCCGGCTTGAATCAATGGCTGGGTCTCCCCACCAGAAAAACACATCATTCAGCTTACTCCACCCAGTGAGGATTCCGTAAGAATGGTTAGAAATAATGGAGCCCCTAAGTGCTTCCAATTCAATTTCTTCCAAATTATTATTCCAGTCAAAAGCCCTGATCCTTGCCTGAGGAGCCATTCCCTTGGCTTCAGGCACGATTCCCATACCAATTATAGTGCAAGCAACATGGCAGGAATGTGAGCTGCTACTCAGAGCCCCATCGACTTGTAATATCCTGTTGACTAATTCCTGGTGGTTTATTACGCGCCCCGCATCAAATAAAGAGATAACCATATCTTCTCCGTTTACATTCGGCCCCAAAGGGTTATCTTCTTGTACGAGGTCTGTACCTATAGTTTTGCCAGCAGCGGCATTAAAAGTGGTTAAAAATGCTTCGACGCTGTCCTGAAGATTAAAAGGTAGGAAAATTCCGCTGGCTTCAAATTGTTGCCCTTCAGAAGTTTGTATTGATTGGAGAAGGAATGCTTCTGGTGCTTGCTGTGCGGTCACCAATCTTATATTTCCAATAATTAAAAGGAGGAAAAGCTGGGAAATATTTTTTAATTTGATCACTGATATTGCTTTATGGAGTTTTAGAATAAGCGGTTGCTTGGAGGTCGGCTTTGCTGTCTAGATGTTGTCCTTCAAACAAGCTCGTATGATGCCTGCAAGGTAAGGGTTAGTAGAAAATAGGACAAAGTAAAGAATGCTCCATTATTCCATTTTTCTATTAAAAAAATAGAATATCTTTTTTTATAGATCGCTGATTATCATTGCAATAGAATGTATTTTGGTAATTTCTATCATGCAGAAATTTTGAGCAAAAAAATAAAAAAAATATGGGAAAAACCCCAAAAAAGACCAATAATAGAAAAGGCGACTGGGATATTATTCAACTTTTAAATGTTTTAGAAAAAAAGGAATTTGATGCTTTTGAAAAATTTATAATGGCCGATTTTTCAGATAAGTCAAAAGCAACTAAACTGCCTTATTACGAAGCATTAAAAAAGGCATTTCTTAGTTCAAAAAGGAAAAACGAATCTCCCTCAACTGAGGTAATTGAAGCCGCCCTTCAAAAAGCAGGAGTCATAGAACAAAGCGATCATGCTAAAATTAGAATGAAGTTATCGGAGGCTATCGAAGAATTTTTGACCATACAAGAATTAAGAAAGAATAAAGTGGCCAAGCAAAAGTTCCTATTAAAAGCATTAGTTAACCGGAAAGTAAATAAACGAATTGGTAAACATTACAATGCTTTTAAAAAGGCTAAGCATAGCATTTCCTATTGGAGACATAAACCCGATATTGAGGAATATCAATATCAGCTATCCATAACCCCTTCAAAAAAGGGACAACACATACGTGAATACGACATTGTTTATCAAAGTTTGGAAACGAGTGGTTTGATTTTAAAATTAAGGAGTTGGCTGGCTTATTATAATAATATCATTCAAACAAGGGAAAAAGGGAAAACAAACAAACTTGTCAAAATTGCTAATGAGTTATTAGAAACGGCTAGTAAAATCAAAGAAAGATATCCGGGAGAATATCCATTGATTGATATTTATATTCAATTAATGAAATGGCAACAAATTCCGGAAATACCAGGGCCCGATTTAAGTTACGATCAATTAAAGGAATTGATTATAAAAAACAAGCAGCTTTTTGATGAGGATGGTGAGCGAAGGATTATTTATAGTTTGATAGTCAGTGTTTGTATCACTCAACTCAACATTCCAGGAGAGAATGATTTTATACATGAGATTTTGTTTTGGTATAAGTTGCAACATGAGGAAGGGATACTTACCCGGGAAGATGGGAAGATTGCTCCGATATCCTATATCAACATCATACGGGTAGCCTATCGGTGTAAGGAATTTGAATTTGCGGAATCTATTAAAAAAGCGTACCACTTCCATTTGGAGCAAAATTTTACTGAGGAGGCTTCCTTGTACAATGAGGGTACAGCCTATTTTTATCGTGGTAATTACGAAAAGGTGGCTGAAATGATGGAAAAGGTTAGAAAGAATAAATACGATTTCATTCAATCCATTGATGGGAAGATATCTTACATCAATTGGTTTATGTTGGATATAAAAAATTTGTTTGAAATAGAAAAACGTATAGGTATAGACGGATATGTGTCGGTTGAGTCCAGATTAAAAGCAATGGGCTATAGCATAAAACGCTTATCTTCAGAGAGGGAAGTTGCGTATTCCCATTTCCAGCAATGCCTGCAAAGTTTAATCAATATAGTCAAGCACGAAGTTATCGATAAAGATAAACTTAGCGTTTTACTATCCAAAATCGATCAATCTAGCTCTATCGTAGACTGGTATTGGTTGAGGGACCAAGTCAGATATTTTTTGGATAAAAGAAGGTGAACGTATTTCGGTTAGTTCATATTTGGAGGTCAACCTTACGCTGAAGCTTTCTCTGGGCATCTTCGCCAAAGGCTACGGCCGCGCACCGTCATCAATGCCTTTCTTTAGCGAAGAACTCAACGTAAAAGCCTGACCTCCAAACATACGCTCTACAAAATCTTTTTATTCAACCATCAACTTTTTCATCTTCAGTTCACCAGTTTCCCCGACCACCTTAATCCAATAAAGTCCTGAAGGAAGGTTTTGCACGTTTATAACAACCTTATTGATTTGGTCTTTAGGAGTCTGGGTTTCTACTAATTTCCCGGAAGCATCAAAGATTTGAATTTGATAGATTTCCGATTCACTAGTTAGGGACTTTATCGTAACAAAATCGTGAGCTGGATTGGGAAATAGGTCGATATTTTGAGCACTGGATGAAATCGGGAATTGCTGGGTGTCACCTGGTGTCACCAGTGGAGAAGGTGACGCTTGAATACCTCCCGGAATGGGAATGGTTAAATAGCGATTACCACAAGATCCAAAATAAATTTGTACCTGGATGGATGTTAGGCCAAGGGATGAACTATTTGGTGTAAACTCATTATTGTTTTCATTATACGATCCAACTTTAAAACTACTTGTAGGGTCGAGCCAGTAGTGGATATTAAAGCCATTAAGACTGCCCAATCCCAATGCATTGACAACCGGCTGATTGACAAATACTGACCCCTGAAACGGAAGGACAATAATTCCATTATTTTGCATATTCACCCAAGTGAAAGCATCTTCGGGATCGTGAATGACACCATTATTGATAAAGGTGGCATTAATAGTGCTTACGTGATTGGTGGTAGAGGTTGAAAAAAGCCAGGCTTGGTTGCGAAATAGTCCACTGCCTAAATTTCGGAGGGTCTTATTAATATGGATTTCTCCACAATCCAGATTGAATATATCGCCTGAATTGAAAATAGTATTAGAACCGGATGTACCTCCAAAGATTATACTGCCACCGTCGTTTTCGATGAGCCCGGAACTACGGTTTTCGATTCCATTTGTACCATAACTAACTATCTGGAGGGTACCAATGCTAGTATTGTCAATTTGGCCTTCATTAAATATTCCAGTACTTCCAGTGTTGCTGACCATGAGTAAATCCTGATTGATTATGCTGCCCTCATTAAATAAACCAATAGATCCGCAATCAACAATGTTAATCTCGGAAAGGCTGACAAAAATTTCTTCATTCCATAATCCAATTATGGAAGCATTATCAATTGTCCAATCACCCTGGTTGTTGGCATATCCTCCGGGTAGCGTATGGAACCCCCAACCTGTAACATTCTGGATGAGCAGGGAGGCTGAGGAGCCATTAATAAATGTTCCCGTATTGTAAAGACCCGTTGTGAAATTCTGAGTTGGATTGATGATCTCCAGGGTGCCGTAATTTTCAATGGTGCCATTGTTTTCTATCGGTCTGCTGGATTGGCTTTGTTGTACACGCAGGCTTTTTCCCTGAGCGATATAAAGTCTGCCTGATTGTAGATGCAGCGACTTGACCGTTTGCTGACCATTGAGCAAATGAACAAAACCGGAGGGGATGATTACGTCATCATTGGGGCCAGGTACCTGAGCGGGTGACCATTGGGAAGCTCTGGTCCATTTGCCAGTGCCCCCATTCCAGGTAATGGTAGTTGCAAAACAGCTGGTGCTGAAAATTATACATAAGGTAAAGAGGAAAAGGTTTTTCATCGTAGGGATGGTTTGGGTTATTAATAGCGTTTCCATTGCAAATGTCTTGTTTTCGATTTTCAAAAACCTCTAGGAATTCTGGGGTTTCAAAAATTACGGGAATTCATGGAGGGAGTTAGGGATTAATGGGGGAAGCGGACCCTGGGGAGGTTGAATAGGGGGGTAGAGGGGTTTAGGAGGTTTAGATGGTTTAGAG
>BQJU01000096.1 GCA_021604865.1 Saprospiraceae bacterium
CCCAAAACGCCTCTTTTTTGCTGATACTTTGTTGCTTTTTTTGACCGTATCTTCCAGATATGCTCCGCAAAAAGCGCCTCGTTTCACCAAAAAATTGACACTTTTTGCCTCCAAAAGCGACCTCCAAACAAGCACTAAGCCCCTAAAAACTTATTTAATGGAAGGGACGATAGCTAATCAGTGTACTCACTTTTCACCTTTCGTTTTTCACTTTTGATTGAACCCGAAATATTGGTCAATCTGCAAAACCGCGCCTTCCCATTTTCCAATCCGGGCAGACTTTGCAAAAGAGAAGGCGCTCACTTTTCACCTTTCATTTTTCACTTTTCCTTTCCACTACCTCTAAACCGATTAAACCCAAAAGCTCCCCACTGTTCCTACTTTCCAATCCGCCCCTAAAACCTAAAATTCCTCATCCTCCGGGGCGAGGCGAACCACCAGACCTTCTAGCTCGTCTGCAAGTTTAATTTGGCAGCCCAGGCGAGAGTTATCTTCCACAAAAAAGGCTTGATCGAGCATATTTTCTTCATCTTCTGACATTTCAGGCAATTCGTGCTCACTTTCTATATACAGGTGACAGGTAGAACAAAGAGCCATACCGCCACAAGTGCCTTTGACGGGAAGCTCGTAGGCTTTACAAAGCTCCATCATATTCATATTCATATCTGTCGGTGCCTCAAGCGCGTGTTCTACCCCTTGTCGATCAATGAGGGTAATGTTTACTAGTCCATCTGCCATGTCTGGTGTTATTTTTTGTTTATTACAACCTAAGGGGTCAGTGACGAAGCCTTGAGTAGTCGAGCATCTCTTTTCCTAAATGCATGTTTACAACTTCCGTACCCAAATATTGCGATAGCTCACTGGATTACTATGGTCCTGCAACTTTAGGGAATCATCGCCATGGGCAATATTTTTAGGTAGGCCGATATATTCGCTGGTACCTTTGATTTCCGTATTGTTTTGCACCAAAATGCCATTCTGGATTACCGTAACATGAGCAGAGGCAACTTTGACACCATCGGCATTAAAGCGGGGTGCCGTATAGATAATATCATAAGTCTGCCATTCGCCAGGTGGACGGCAGGCATTCACCAGGGGAATCGATTGTTTATAAATGGATCCTGCCTGGCCATTTGGATAGGTTTTATTTTGATAATTATCCAACACCTGTACTTCATAGCGGGATTGTAAAAAAACGCCACTATTGCCCCGGCCTTGTCCTTCTCCTTTTACTGCTGCCGGTGTACGCCATTCGAGATGCAATTGTAGATCACCGAAAGTCTGGCGGGTTGAGATGTCGCCACTTCCAGGTGTGACGGTAAGCGCGCCATCCTCCACCTTCCATTTGATATCGCTACCATCCTCATGTTTCCATTCATTGGTATTTTTTCCGTCGAATAATACGATGGCATCTGATGGAGGCAGGTTGTTCATGCCCGGTGTCACAACCCTGGGTACAGGTTCCCAAACCTCGGTGGGTTCAGGGGTAGTAATTTGTTGAGCAAAGCTAATTGTTGCCAGCAATATGCCAGCAAATAATAAAGTAATATGCTTAAACATGGAGTTTATTGTTAAAAGTTAAGTTAAGCTCTTTTGACGAATACTTTCCAACTGTTCCCGGAGCCAGTTGTCCAGCCCGTGATACCAATCCAGGTGAGGCGATACACCGGTACACCCTCCATGGGAAACAACACACTGAGTGTCCTCCCACTGTTTGCCACATTGCGGACACCGGGCTGCCGTTTCAAAAGTATCCCATACACAGCCGCAGTCACAACGCCAGTAAGCCCCACCATCGGGTTCCCAGTTACATTTTGGACAAGCTATTCTGATTTCACTCATGATTTATTTGATTCTCTGAAAAATCACGTGATTTTTCAAAGAACGATCTATTTTTTCAAACTAACCGCATCACCCTTCCGAATAGTTCCTGCTTGGATCACCCTGGCGGTAATGCCTCCATGACTACGCATGGCATTGTAGCCTCCTGGCCCCAGGTTTTCTTCCATACGTGAGCATGGATGGCATTGGCCGGTCACTTCCAGGACGACTTCACCAATATTAAACTGCCGATCTTTTAACGCCAGGAGATTGATACCAGAGACAACGATGTTGCGGCGCGTCAACCCGGGATCAATTTTGTCCACCCCCAGCATACTGGCTACACCTTGTAGGTGCTCCGCTTGGATCAAGGTCACTTGCCGTTTGGTACTGCTGCTACTATAATGGTCCCCTTGCAGTCCTTGTTTTTCGTCTATTTGTACCTCATTTACTTCCAGCAATTCCGCACGCCTTTTGGGGCGGATACCGATCCAGTCTATCTTTCCAACTTGTGGCAGGGTATTTTTAAGTTCTTCTATGGATAACACTTTTTGTGGTAAATATAATGATTCGGGTCTAAAAAGCGAGCTTGACGATTATCATTTAGTTTTTTGATTTTTATTTCCACTTATTTTGGAGCTCAATCGTGCAGTATTACCCGACCAATCGGTTGGCTATCATCGGGTCCGAAAAGGTTTCACCAGTGTTATTTCTCCTAAAAATTAAACCATTCCCCCTCCAGTCTGTCCAACCTTCAAAACCATTTAATTTAACACACAATCAACAAACCATGAAAAGTTACGCATTCCTTCTCATGATGGCTCTGCTATTTATCGGCCAGTCTTTTACTACTATTACACCTGAGCATATCGACCTCGGCCGCTGGGAAAAACTCGGCCAGCGCAATGTCAACTATGGCCTGGATCGGGACGAAGTTTATGTCACTGCCCGCGAAGGCCGATTCACCGCCATCAAATTGGGTGTCAAACGCTCGGGGATCAATATGCACCGTTGTGTAGTCCACTTCCGCAATGGCAGCAGTCAGGAAATCGACATCCGTGAAAATATCCCCGCAGGTGGTACCACCCGGGTGATTGACCTGACGGGCCCTAAGCGGATCATATCTAAAGTCGTTTTTTGGTATGATACCAAAAATATTGCTGCTCGCAAAGGAGTGGTGGCGTTGTGGGGGCGGCATTGATGGAGCCTTGAAGATGAGGCGATGGGGTGTGATGGGGGGGCACATCCCATTTCTTCAGTTTATTGACAAGATGGGGAATAAACGCAAATTGGTCACCCCCTCTCCTCGTCTCCAAGCCTCCTTGTCTTATCAGTTCCACAAACCATTAAATCAATAACACCATACTCATCCCTGATACCCCAACAACCGCAAAGCATTAAAAACCACCACCAAAGTAGACCCCTCATGCGCCACTACGGCCGGGCCAATTTCTGCAACTCCCAGCATGGTTAAAGGCACCAGTATGGCCACCATACCCAGGCTGATCCATAAGTTTTGTTTGATGATTTGATTGGCTTTGCGGCTGAGGCCGATGGCGAAGGGCAGGTTATCCAGTTTATCGGCCATCAGGGCAATATCGGCGGTTTCCAGGGCTACGTCGGAGCCAGCAGCACCCATGGCGATGCCGACGGTGCTTTTGGCCATGGCAGGGGCATCATTGACGCCGTCGCCGACCATGGCGACTTTTCCTTCTTCTTTTTTGAGTTTTTCGATAGCGGCAACTTTGTCTTCCGGGAGCAAGCTGCCCATGGGGTCGGTAATGCCGATATTTTTGGCCACTGCATCAGCCACTTTTTGATTATCACCTGTGAGCATGATCATGCGGCGAATGCCCAATTTCTTTAAGGCTGCCAGAGTAGCTTTGGCTTCAGGCCTGGCGACATCCATGACAGCGATGATGCCCAGGTATTGCTGGTCGGCATGTACGATCATGGACGTATGGCCTTCTGCTTCCAGGGTAGCCATCTGTTGGGTGATTTTCTCCGGAACTGGTTGGCCGGTCAGCTCTTCAAATAGTCGCCGGTTGCCGATGTGAACGGCTTTTCCCTGCCATTCTGCTTTGACCCCCCTGGCCGTCAGGGCCTCCATATTTTGCGCTTCGGGGATATCTGTTTTTCCCAATTCTTCTTTTCCACCTTTAACAATTGCGGCTGCCAGGGGATGGTCACTGAGGGCTTCTACTGCAATGGCAACGGTTAGGAGTTGTTCCCGGGTGGTCCCTTCAAAAGGAATTGCTTTGGTTAGTTTGGGTTTGCCTTCAGTCAGCGTACCCGTTTTGTCGAAGGCTACGGCGGTTAAATCGCCCAGGTCTTCTAAGGGGCGGCCGCCCTTGATCAACACACCTTGGCGGGCTGCTCTGGCAACTCCGGCTAGGACGGCACTTGGTGTTGAAATGGCTAAAGCACAAGGAGAAGCAGCTACGAGCACGGCCATCGCCCGGTAAAAACTATCCCGAAAAGTTTCATCAATCACCAAAAAGGCAAACAACAATAAAAATACAGTAATCAACACGACCGGTACATAATAGCGCTCAAATTTATCCGTGAGTTGCTGGGTAGGCGACTTCTGGGTTTCGGCTTCTTTGACCAATTGGATCAGTCGGGAAAGGGTACTGTCTTTGGCCAGCCTTAATACTTTAATTTCAAGGACATGGCTACCGTTAATGGTGCCTGCAAATGCCCGGTTTTCGGCAGCTAAATTGTCGAGTTCATGGTCGGCCTCCGGGTTATCTACTGGTCGTTTATCTACTGGTACACTTTCGCCGGTAATGGGGGCCTGATTTACAGCACTGCTTCCTTCGATGATGACTCCATCGACAGCAATTTTGGTATTGGGTTTGACGATGATGATATCGCCGATTTTTAGTTTTTCGACACCTACTTCCACTTGCTCACCATTGCGTTGTACAATAGCCGTTGGTGAAGCCAAATCAGAAAGGGCCGAGATGGATTTTCTCGCCCGATTCATGGCGTAATGTTCCAGAGCATGGCCCAGGCTAAACAGGAATAAAAGCAAGGCTCCTTCCTGCCATTTGCCCAAAGCGCCTGCTCCTGCCGCTGCAACCAACATCAGAAAATCTATCTCAAATTTTCCTTTGCGAATGGCTTCAATGGCTTCTAAAAGGGTGAAATAACCCCCTAATATAAAGGCGGCCCCAAAAAAGGTCAGGCACAGCCACTCGGGTATTCCAGAGAAAAAAGAAAGGATAAAACCACTCAGCCAAAAGATGCCACTACCAATGGCAAAATAGAGTTCCGTGTTTTCTCCAAAAATGCCACCGTGTTCATGGTCCTCGTGGACATGGTCATCGCCTACTGTATGCACGTGTTTTTCGGAAACCTTACGGTCGATTTTCAAGCCGGATTTTTTCACAATTTTCAATACTTCCGGCTCTTCGACTTCTTGGGTATCCCATTCCAATCGAAGCTGCCCGGTAGCAGATGCGGAAGCCCCCACAATACCTTTTGCCTGCATTAAGGATTGTCCAATAGCCCTGGCATGACGCTGGTGCCGGATGCCTTTCACATCGAGCAATAGGTGATGAAAGCGGTTGGTCAATTCGGCTCCATTCTTTTTTGCGATGTCTTTTACTTTTTCCAGAGAAACGACTTCGGGATCGTAATGGATGCAGATTTGGGCAGGATTGCCGTCTTTTATATGGGCTTCTTTTATGCCGTCTTTATCCTCCAATGCTTCCAGCAGCCGGGTGACGCAGTAGTCTTTTTCATCTGGGATTTCAGGGAGGAGAATCGGTATTTCGATTTGTGTTTTTTTCATTTTGTTGATTTTTTCCAGTTAATGCGAATGCTCCAACTCCCCTGCCTTCGACTGGGCATATACGTAATAGGCTCCTTTGGTCACAATTTTCTTCCCTGCCGGCAATTCGTCCAGTAATTTTACGGAAGTGAATCCCTTATCAGTCGTTCCAGGAATGACCATCAGTTTTTCAAATTCAACCTCTTCGCCTTCCTTTTGATCATTGGCAACATAAATATAAGAAGAGGCGCCGTCTTTTATGATGGCTTCATCTGGCAATGCTTGCACCGTCTGATCGTTCAGCCAGATTTTTGCATCTATAAATAGATCTTTGATAAACCGGGGACGTTCTTTTTCCAGGTGTCCATGAATGCGGACGGTCTTATTTTCGGTATTAAATTCTTTGCCGATGATATGCACCTCTCCTTCAAAAACGGTATTGCCCAATGCTGGAACGGTATAGCTGATTCTTTGCTCCTCTTTTACGTTGGCAATATCTTTTTCAAAAACATCCAGCTCCAGATGAAGGTGGTTTTCGTTGACAATCTCCATGAGTTCCACTTCCGGCGTAACAAAAAGGCCATTGTGCATTTTTATAGAGGTGATATAACCCGCCATAGGTGAAATTAGGGCGATACGCTCTACGATATTATCCGGGGTCAAGTCCGCTACTTCGATGCCTAAATAGGTCAATTGTTTAGCAATAGCTTTCATGGTAGCTGTTTTCATCTTGACTTCCGATTGCAGCTTTTGCAGGTTTTTGATTGCTCCCGCATTGGCATCAACCAAAGTTTGTTGGCGGTCGAGTTCTTGTTGCAAATAAGTCAGTTCAGCAGCTACTTCCAGATAACGCTGTTGGTGTTGTATAAATTCGGAATTTTCCAGATAAGCCATTACGACTCCTTTTTTCACATAACTGCCCTCCACATATTTATTGCTATTTTTGATAAAACCATTGGCCTTTGCATTCACCGAAGAATAGGCATTGGGTGGCAGGCCCAGGGTGCCTGTTGCACTGATAAAGTCGTTAATTTTTATCTGGGAGAAATCTCCGAAAGTGATATTCATCGTTTTTATCTGCTCTTTGGTAAGGTGAATTCCACCTTCCTCATGTGTTTCCTCCTCTCCATGCTCATGGCCGTGTCCATCTTCCTCGGCATGTTGTGCTGATTCATTTTCATGACTATGGCCGTCCTCTTCAGCGTGACTATGGCCACAAGCGGAAAAAAGGAGCAGTAAAACTATGGACAACAAAGAGATGATCGATTGATTTATATTATTCATAATAGTGATATTTATTAGTTAGAGAGAAATTGATAAAACACAACAGCCTTGTTGTGGGCCAAGATCTGTTCCCAATAGCGCTTATTGTTTTTAGCTAAAAGATTTAAAGTATTGAGCAATTCGAGATAGGATATTTCCCCCGCCTGATAGTTGAGGGTAGCTATGCGCTCAATTTCAGGATTAATAAGATTGAGTTGGTCCTGGTAATAATCAACGCCTGCCGCATAGAGCTGGATGGCATTGTCAATGGATAAAAGTTGTTGATTAATTTTCAGCTGTTCTGTTTCCAGATTGGCCTGAGCCACCTCTACCTGCAATTGCTGGGCCGCAATTTTCTGTCGGTTTTGTTTGTTGAATAGCGGAATTTGAATTCCAGCTTGAAGCCCGTGCAACCAGCCACCTTCAAAATAATTTTGTGCCGCGTAACCGATATTAAAGTCGGGTTTTCTGTTTGCTTTTAACACCTCAATATTTGCTTGTTCAATTTGAATATTTTGGTGAGCCAGCTGAACGGTAAGGGCATTGATGCTATCCATTGGAACATAGGCCAGTAATGGCAAACTATCGGTGGAGGTTATGGCTTCACCGGTATTGAGTAATCCCGCCAGTTGTTTTTCCAAACTACTGATTTCCAGATTGATCTGGTTGAATAAAAGCCGGTATTCATCTAGGGAAGATTGGATGGTCAGTAGCTCAATTTGGTTGGTCGCACCTACATCTACCCGCGTTTTTGCAATTTGAGCATATTGTTCATAAATCTGAATAAGCCTTTGATATAACTTCCGTAATTCCTTTCGTTCCTGCAAATCAAAATAAAGTTGTTGCACGTTTAGTTGCAACTCTTTTTCCGTCAGTTGTTTTTCCAGGTAATTTCGTGCCAATTGCTCATTTTGCCAGTCATTTCGAGCGCGAGTGCCCGCAGGATTTGCAAAATTTTGCACCACTGTAAATTGATTGACCCGCTGTCCATTTGCCTTAAACAATCCATCCCCTTGATAACTAATATTCGTTGTTCCGGGATTGTATTTCAGTTTTTGTAAAGACTGGCTTTGCTGAATTTGCAAATTGGCAGCTCGAATGGCAGGGTGGTTTTTGTTTGCCATGTCTATGGCTTCGTCCAGTGAGATGGGCCGTTGTTGTGCCTGTACGGACCAACCAAAAAACAAGAAAGGCAATACGATCATGGCTCCCTTGACATTGTAGGCGTTATTGGCTTTTTGTTCCTTCCATCGGGCCAGCCAACTATATAAAATGGGCAAAACGATCAATGTCAAAAAAGTAGCCGTAATCAATCCTCCAATCACCACCGTCGCCAGGGGGCGCTGTACCTCTGCCCCTCCAGAATTAGAAAGGGCCATTGGCAAAAAGCCCAATGATGCAACCGAGGCGGTCATCAAAACGGGTCTGAGTCTTACACTGGTCCCCTTGAGAATTCGCTCCCGGATATTCGTCATACCTTCATCCTTCAATTGATTAAAATAACCAATCAATACGATTCCATTCAACACGGCCACGCCAAACAGAGCAATAAAACCAATACCTGCCGAAATACTAAATGGCATGCCCCTGAGCTCCAAAGCCCAGATACCACCGATAGCAGAAAGTGGAATGGCTGTAAAAATCAATGCTGCTTGTGATACGGAACCAAAAGTGAAGAACAGCATGATAAAAATCAAGCCCAGCGCAATAGGTACGGCGATCATCAACCGGGCATTAGCAGCTTTGAGGTTTTCAAACTGACCACCATAAGTGAAATAATACCCCGGAAGTAGTTTTACTTTTGATTCAATTTCCGATTGGATTTTTTCGACCAGGGTTTCGACATCCGTATTGCCTACATTGACCCCAATCACAATTCTGCGATTGGTATTGTCTCTGGATATTTGCATGGGTGCATCCACCAATTCTACATCTGCAACCGCTTTTAGTGGTACTTGTGAGCCATTTCCCAGGGTGATATACAAGTCTTCTACCTTGCTAAAGTCATCGCGGTAACCCTCAGCCAGTCTCACGACCAGATCAAAACGGCGCTCCCCTTCGTAGATGGTTCCGGCTTTTTCACCAGCAAAGGCCGCTTTGATCACCCGATTCACTTCCTTCACCTGAAGGCCGTATTGAGCCATCTTATCGTATTTGAAATTGATGATAATTTGTGGCATACCAACCGTTTGTTCCACCTTAATGGTCCCCACACCTGGCACGGTACGAATGACTTTTTCCGTCTCTTTGGCCTTTTCATATAGGACATCGAGGTCATCACCGTACAATTTTATGGCAATATCCGCCCGCGAGCCCGTCATTAATTCATTAAAACGCATTTGAATAGGTTGTGAAAATTCGTAGGCCAGTCCGGGAATAGTCTTTAAAGTTTGCTCCATTTTTTCAAACATTTCCTGACGAGTGGTTGCCGTTGTCCATTCGGATTTCGGTTTCATTATCACAATAATATCTCCCGTTTCGACGGGCATGGGATCAGTCGGTATTTCTGCAGAACCTATTTTTGTCACCACATCTGCAACTTCAGGATATTCGCTCAATAATTTTTGCTGAATGATTTTAGAAACCGCTACACTTTGCGAAAGCGAACTACCCGGTGGCAGAATCTGATGGAGGGCTAAATCGCCTTCTTCCAGGGTGGGAATAAACTCCCCGCCCATTTGTGTAAACACATAAAAACTAATGGCAAATAGGGCGATGGTTGCGATGACAAACAAGGCTTTGAGTCGTAGAGCCAGTTGTAGAACGGGCGTATAAAGTCTTTGACAAAACTGAATGATACGGTCCGCAATGGTCTTTTTATTGCTGATGTCTTTTTTTAGAAAAAGAGCTGCCATCATCGGCACATAAGTCAATGAAAGTACCAGGGCTCCACTGATGGCCAACATGACTGTTTGGGCCATTGGTTTAAACATTTTGCCTTCAATGCCTACCAGGGCCAGAATGGGAATATAGACCATCAAGATGATGATCTCACCAAATGCGGCAGAGCTTCTTATCTTTAGAGAAGCCGTTTGCACTTCCTGATTCATTTGGGCCTGTGTCAATTTCTGCCCTGCAAAACCGACTTGCAAACGATGTACAATGGCTTCAACAATGATGACTGCCCCATCTACAATGAGTCCAAAATCAATAGCTCCGAGACTCATCAGGTTGGCGGAGATGCCAAAAACATTCATCATAGAAATGGCAAACAACATGGCCAATGGAATCACCGAGGCAACAATCAAACCTGCCCGCCAATTGCCCAGCATCAATACCAAAATAAAGATGACAATTAATCCCCCTTCAATCAGATTGGTTTTCACCGTGCCAATAGCCGTAGAGATCAGCTTGTCTCTGACCAGGTAGGATTCGATGACCACGCCTTCGGGTAGGGATTTCTGGATTTGCACTACCCGCTCTTTTATCCTTTTGGTGACTGCTGCGGAGTTGGCACCTTTCAGCATCATTACCGTACCGCCTACTACTTCTTCTCCATCACGAGTGAGCGCACCATAGCGGGGAGCCTTGCCAAACTGAACCGTTGCTACGTCTTTGACTAAGATGGGTCGGCCATGGCGGACATCGACAACTATATTTTCAATATCCGCCAGAGATTGAGCAATGCCATTGGTACGGATATAGTAGGTGTTGGGAATTTTTTCAATATAAGCGCCGCCAGTATTTTCGTTGCTATTTTGTAGCGCATCATAGACATCCGTAATACTAACACTCATGGATTTGAGCAAATTGGGGCTTACCGCAACCTCATATTGTTTTAGAAAACCACCCAGCGTATTGACCTCCACAACGCCTTCAATGCCCGACAATTGTCGTTTTACAATCCAGTCCTGGATCGTGCGTAATTCAGTAGGGGGATATTTGTCTTCATAGCCCTTTTCGGGCCGAACAACGTATTGGTATATTTCTCCCAGACCGGTCGAGATAGGCGCCAGTTCAGGAGTACCAAATCCATCGGGAATATTTTCTTCGGCCGTTTTGAGGTGTTCATTGACCAGCTGTCGGGCCAGGTAGATATTCATCTCTTCTTCAAAGACTACCGTCACCACAGATAATCCAACCCGAGAAATAGACCGTATTTCAACCAATTGCTGGATGTTCTGCAAGGACAACTCGATGGGGGCCGTGATAAATTGTTCTACCTCCTGCGTTGCCAGTGTTGGTGAAATAGTCAATACCTGTACCTGGTTGTTGGTAATATCCGGAACTGCATCAACAGATAATTGGCGTAAGGAGAACATGCCCCAAATGATCAGGGCAACAACAAATAGCCCTATCACAAACTTATTCTGTATCGAATAAGCGATTATTTTATCAAACATAATGTAATATATTAGGTTAAGTACATGTTTGGAGGTCAAACCTTGGGCTACAAACAGGCACTAAATCGTCTGCGGCTGAGCCGCGACTGTCAGAGGTCAGATTGCCTCAATTGGGACGCTATTAAGCGACAAAAAGGTCTGGCCTTTAACGTTAATTTAAAATTGCAGGCATAAGTATCCTGCTGAGATGGGTTATGTAAGCTTCGGCGGTTGCCAGATGTCATTAGGGAGAATAAGGACTTTAAACCATGGCTTCAGCTGTGGCTGGTCGGCGATAATGGAACTTGGTGGAGAGATAGAAAATGCTGTTTTAACGGGCGTTCGCACGGTTATCTGACAGCAATTACAAATGCAAAATGGGGAACAATGATCGGAACAATCCGTCTGGTGATCATGGTCATCGGTTTCATGCAACTCGACACCAACAGCGGCTTCTATATCAAATAGGCACCATCCGGATTCATCGGAACAGGGCAATACGGCCAAGGCCATCAAATAAAGGCTCAGTATGGTGCTAATGCATTTCACGAGGGCAAAGGTAAGCGAAGAAAGCTTGCAACGCAATTGCATTGAACCCTTGATTTACTCAATCGCCCATATTTTTACTGGCACACCTTCATAAGTATTACACAAAATGAACCGTTGAGGATAAGGATTTTCTGACAATACCTCAAACTTGACCCTTAAGGTATCTCCTATCTGAAAAGCTCCATCCTGATTGAAATCACCTATATTGGCATATAGGAATTTGGAGGAATGGGTTCCCTGAAAATTGGGTACTTCGGTTCCATCCAGAATTTCCAGGTTCCAGTTACAGCTTTCCTCAAAATCCACGAATTTGACAGTCCGTTCTACTGGCTCTTGTGAGCTAAGTGAAGCTTCTTTTTTACAGCCAGCCAAAACGATTAAGAGGAACAGAGATAGAAGAAGTTTTAGATTCATTGCTTTACCTGTTTTTGCTATTTCATTTTGAAAGACAGGCTGGGAGTTTGAAATGGTTTGGTGAGGGTATATTGAGAGGTTGACTTTTTATGACCTTAACTTAAATCCTGCCTAAAAACCTTTTCCATCATCATAAATAGCTCCGGGTGGTTTTTCTCAAAAAGTTCAGGTTGATTGAAAAAGTATTCACTGACCACGCTTAGAAACTCGGCTTCATTGGATGCTCCGTAGGGATTAATATCTGAATTTTGGTCTTTAATCTCCTTTATTTCTTCATGAATTTCTTTTAACCAAGGAATGATGAAAGGCCTTTCCATTAAGACCTCTGGAATTCCGTCCGTTGCACCATCTGCTTTATCTAAGAGATGGACAAATTCATGAATGCCTACATTACTTTTACTTTTATGGTCTTCAAACCCGCGTAGTACCGCCGGTTTCGATAAAATCATCATCCTTTGTAATGGGCCAGTGCCCACCATACCCAAAATATTTCGTTCTTCGCCTTTGGTCTGGTAGTCCCTATTAAAGGTACCTTCATAGAGCAGTACTTCATTCAAGTTGTGATATCGCCACCCAGGAAAGCCAAACAATGGGATTACGGCACTTGCTGCCACTAATAATCTGTCTGTATCATCAATGGTAATTTCGATCCCAGTAATTTCAACGTCTTCAAAAAACTGTAAAATTGCCTGTTCAAATCGGTCTTTATCTATGGTGGACAACCTGTCGTAGTATCTTACTTTTTGGCTTAAAATATCCTTCCATAAGGTTGGGAAAGGCGCTCTGTTTTCTGCTTTCTTTCTAAAAAAGAGCCACCACCCTAAGATGACCAGGAATAGGATTAATAGGACAATAATAAAGTTTGCTGCCATCTTTGAATATTAGGTCAATCAAATAGTTTGCTTATCAGATAATCAATCTTATAGTTGCCAATTCTTCAACACGATAAGGAAAATGATCACCTGGCTAGCCAATAAACATAAAATTGACCGGGATTTTCTACTCTTTTGATAACTTTCTGATGAGTTTTGGTCCAAAGCTCCCTTCCATAGGTGCAAATCCAATATCCACTTCTGGGTATTCTCTATCAAGCACTTTTATGGGACTGGCTAACTGTGATGGAATTGAGGTGCCCTTTTCTTGAACAAAAACAATTTTCAATTTACTAGTATGCTCATTCCTGGTAGAAGGAAGCATCATGTGATTTAATGTTGCCACATTGTAAATTCCGGATCAAATCGGTGGGGGGGGCAGGAGGACAGGAATTCACACCAATATGAAACGGTTTTGCTTTTTATTTAAAGTTAGGAAATTTTCAATTTTTGTTTGGTCCTAAATTGGGGGAAGTGGACACCTACAGCTATTTCTAAATTATTTTCTCATTTATTTTTGCCTTCCACCTTGGAAATCCATCAATAAAATTTGAGTTTGTTTTTTCATGCATAATCTTGTTGAAAATGACTTCATCATCAAATTGTCTTAAGTATTCATTCCTTCCGTTAATTCTTATAAAATTTATCGTTTTTTCAATTCTATCGTACTGTTGGTTTATATCTAATTCATCTTTGATGAAGCTCCAAATATAAGTTGCATGAGAATCTAATAATTCCCAGATAAAATGATTCATTTGGCTACCTTTAACACAAAAAACAAATCCAAAATCTGGATTCATAGTGAATCTTACTCTTTCATCTTTTGATTGCAATTTACCAGATAAATATATAAGTTGTTTTTTGTTTCTTATTCCTTTAAAGTTTAAAACTGCTTCTAAAATTTCTTTTTCTGATATTTTTAAAGTATCGCCAAGTTTATCCTTTTCTTCAAATCCATCAAAAAAATCTTCTTCTGTAAATAGACTCTTATCAATGGTTAAAATTCTTGGGTTTTTTATCGCTTTTTTTGTTATTAAATATTTTACATTCGTTATAAAATCCTCATCAATTTGTTCAATCTCTTTTGAATTACAATCAATCTGAAGTTCTCCAATTCTATCGATTTTTATTTTACCCTTTACCTCTACTTTTCTTTTTTTTAGAGCTTTTGCGAAGTAAGGTTTTATATAATCAAATTCAGGTAGGATGTTATCATTCGGTATTTTAAAGGTCACTTTTTCATGTAAAAATATATTGTCAATTTTCTTTGTTATTTCAATAAACCCCATTTTAAATTTTGATTTGATTAATGGATACCTAAAATCTACATCAATCCCTCTAGATATATTCTGTTTTTCAATTTGAGGCTGTTTTAATTCTTTTTTTGGAGGCTTAACTTTTTTTTGAATGATATTTTCGAATTCTCGTGGAGAGTAGAAATTTAAGTATTTTACCAGTCCAGACCAATCGATCGGTTTAAATATTATTTTTCTTATTTCATGTTTTGGAAATTGTTTCTGAAAAGCTTTAGTATCGTTAGGATTATAATCGACTACGGTTACTACTAATTCTTTTGATTTCTGATTAAAAGAATCCATTTCAACTTTCCAAAAAACCTCATAAAGTCCATTAAATGAAAAATTGTCTTTTGATGGAAAATTTGTGTTTTCCCAAAGAATCAATTCACTATCATTATAGTACAGGCCATTATTGGCTAATTTTAGAATTATATATTTTGATTCCTTTTCCAATTTTAAATTTTTTCATTTAAGTTGTAGACAATCTTACTATCCGCTACTTTATAGCGGATAGCCAGTTATCCCCCTAAAAATACCAAAGAAATTCAAAAGAATACTATCGACTTATCATTTTGTTTTTTCAAGGTGGAGGAACATGTAAGTGAGAGGTTTTGACCAGAAAACACCTGGAAGCAAAAAAGTATAAGTACATATTATAATCAAAACAAGCCCAAATAAAAAAGGCGACTATTCCGATAAGGGTAGTCGCCTTTTTTTCGTTTTCTCAGGTAGGAATGATTCGTGCTACTGGTCAAATTTTGCCTGGCGGTATAGACTTACTTCTCTTCGTAAGCGCCATTGGAAGAGTTGATCAAAATGGCTGAATTGCTCGGTGTTGCGCCAGCAGATTTAATCACAAATGGTACAAAAAGAAAAGGCCAGATGCATTCATCTGGCCTCTCCTAAATAACTTTAATTTCTTAAACGACTGCCAATACGACTGCTGAAGAAATATTTTCAAGCATTCATCGCTTACTATCAGTCATTTATCAAAACACATTGTGGTCCCACCAGGCCTTCCCGATTAACAAAATCTAAGGCTCGTGCCTCGCCAAGATTTTCAAAACCGGGATAAACTTCTCGTCCTGTCCGGACACAAAAAAAGCCTCATCACTTTCGTGATGAGGCTTTTATTTGTGGTCCTACCAGGACTCGAACCTGGATCTAAGGTTCCGGAAACCTTCATACTATCCCTTGTACTATAGGACCATACTGTTAATGCGGGCGCAAAGTTAAGGCGAAATATGGGTTAAATCAAGTAAATGGATCAGGATTTTCGGAATTAAAGGATTTCCAGAAGGGAAGCCGGGTATAAATCACAATATTTCGGAAGTCGAAAGATCAGTTTTTGCCCAGTATCGGTTCAAAACACCATTAGGGTTGTTTCGCAGGGGCCATGACAAGGTTTAAACGGATGGCTTCCCATCGCTGCTCGAATGTCCGCTGGACATCCGCCCTTCGGGATCGCTCAGTCATTCCAAATATCCAAATCAGACAGCTACGACCACCGCCCCACAAGCCCGCACCAGATCATCCGGATGCAAACCCACCAGCAAGCCCCGCTGTCCGGCATTGATATAAATTAGATCGTGTTGATTGGCATGGGCATCCAGATACACCGGATAAGCCTTTTTCATACCGATGGGGGAACAGCCGCCCCGGACGTAACCGGTTAATGGTTGCAATTCCTTGACTGCGACCATCGCCATTTTCCGGTTGCCGCTGACTTTGGCCAATTGTTTGAGGTCGAGCTGGCGGTCACCGGCAATGACAGCTACTACGGGACCGGTTTTGTCACCCTTGCAGACCAGGGTCTTGAAAATCTGGGGTAGTGACAAACCATTCTCCTGGGCAAGATGGGCGACATCCAGATTGTCGGGATCGTAGGTGTAGGCAACGGTTTGGTAGCCGATACCTAATTGATCCAGAATTCGTATGGCATTTGTTTTTTTCATTGACTAGGTATAATTGCAAATTTGCAGGCATTAAGTTAGCTAATATTGTGATTAGGAATATGGCCAGTTTCCAGCAACGATCAGTAACTCCAAATGAACACTGCGAAGGTGGGCTTTGGCTTAGGAGTATTGGCCCTTGAGAAAAAAGCTGCAACCGAATTGGTCAAGATAGAAATACTGCTTGAGCTGAATCAAGTGAATAATCAAATACCTAAATGCCTAACAATAAAAAAAGATTTAGTCACCACAAAGCATCAAAGCGAGTTTATTTCGTCCACCACAAAGGACAGCTTTTTTTAGGTCAATTCTCCAGCCGAAGGGTTTTCTTTTGCTTCGTCCGTAGGATGAAGACGCCCCGTTAATCAATGACTCAAATCAAAGATTTCCATTCCAATAATCTGGTGAAAAATATACTGCCCCCATTCTTACTAATCCTTATTCCCTTCCATCATCATCGCCTCTTGCCCTGCCCTATTCAAACTATCCACAACCACCTCTGGCATCCAAACCTCCAACGGCCGAATAGGCGTGCCATCACTCCATTCCCCCAAAAAGGTCTGTTGGGGAGTATTGCCAAAAGCATATTCATAATTCGTTCCATTGGCCGTATAGTCAATCAGGGCATCGAGTAATTTCCAGTAACCGTAATAGTCGACAGCATCGAGCCGGCCAATGCTCAAGGCCCGCTTGGAAGAGAAATTGCGTTTGCCTATGTCAAAATCCGGGTACAAACTATAAGACTCATTATGGCCATCACGTATAGGCTTACTGCCATAATCATCCCGATATTGACGAATCAGGTTGCGGTGGGGTGTATTGACGGCAGTCTCGTAGACCAGGTGGCCAAACTTGTCGCCAACAACACGATCGTTGTCGCTAACCATAACGAGCAGATAGGTATCTTCCGGCATCTGCTCATAAGATTTGAGTCGCCCGCCTCTGAAAGGCCCAGAGCCGGGCGCACAAAGCAATAAGCCCTTCGGTTGGGGAATTTCATAAGCTTCAAAATTCACGCCTAAATCTGCTGCCACTACGCCACCATAGGAATGTCCGACAATGACCAGCGGTTCTACAATGGGTCTCACATGCTGGCCGGTATCCAACTCGACTAATGCATCCCGAATACCTTGCGAGGCATTGCGACCAAAACGGGGAGGTCGGGGAAAAATCAGGTTGCGCTGGTAGCGCGGAAAGATGACGATATTGCCCCGGCGCACCAGGTGATTGATCCATTCGCCGTAAATCATGGGGTTGTAGGCTCCATAACCATGCATAAATACGACGACTCTTGCAGAATCGGGTCGTGGAGCCGCAGGTTCGAATAACCAATACCCATCCGGACGCCGTGCGAAATCCTGAAAAATAACACTATCACATACGTATTCGGCTCCACCCGGACCAGTTAAGGGTTGAATGGGTCCTGCTATTTCCTGAGCCGTCAAGCTGAGTAAACACAGACCAAAAAAAGCGGAAATCAATAGTTTCATAAAACGTTTTCACATTAATTAGAGTTGTTGCGCAGGGGCAGGGCGGTGGGATGACTGAGCGATCCCGCAGGGCGAATGTCTGGTGGACATTCGAGTGAAGGAACGCGTCAGCGATGGGAAGCCATCCGTTTTAACCCTGTCATGACCCCTGCGAAACAACTCTAGTATTAGTACAACAGTCGAGCTATCAAAATCGTTGAACACAACTTTTCTCCTTAAATGTATTGAAAAAATTACCGTACATTTACGCGAATTTTAAGAAAAACAAAACGAACTAAAAAAGGTAATATGCCTGATTCCGCTGCGGATCAACCGGTTGGAGTAATTGGAGCAGGAAGTTTTGGAATGGCCATCGCCAATCTGCTATCGCACAATGTGGATGTATTGCTCTACAGCCGCAAGCCACAGGTGGTTCAAACCATTAACGAAACGCACCAATATTTTGGTTTGAACCTTAGTGAGCGCATCCGTGCGACCAATAACCTGGAGGAACTCGCTGAACGTTGCACCTTGTTATTCCCCGTAGTTCCATCTACCAGTTTTCGGGCGATGATGCAGGATTTGGGTCCGTTTATGCGGCCCTACCATTTCCTGATTCATGCCACTAAAGGCCTGGACCTTCACGATATCACAGATGAGGAAATCGAGCAGAAAGGCATCATCCGCGCCAATGTGAGCACCATGAGTGAAGTCATTCTTGAAGAAAGTGCCGCCCAACGGATAGGTTGCCTATCAGGGCCAAACCTGGCTACAGAAATCATGGAAGG
Organism: Saprospiraceae bacterium; assembly: GCA_021604865.1. Classification (GTDB taxonomy): domain Bacteria; phylum Bacteroidota; class Bacteroidia; order Chitinophagales; family Saprospiraceae; genus BQJU01. Next base: position 18,527 of record BQJU01000096.1, read on the forward strand.
TCAGCCTACAGCTACAGTGATCGCCAGCCATTTTGATGAGGTGATAAGCATGGGAAAAAAAGTGCTGGGTAGCCAGCATTTCCACGTCTTTGGCAGTCATGATCTGCTGGGTGCCGAGCTTGCCGGAGCCTTTAAAAATACAATCGCCATAGGTTCAGGTATTTTGAAGGGAAAAGGTTACGGCAAAAACTTACAGGCTATGTTAATCACCCGGGGTTGGACAGAAATGATCCACTACGGTAGTAAAATGGGTGCTACAAGTAGGGCATTTTTTGGCACTGCTGGCATCGGTGACCTGATTGCGACAGCTACGAGTAGCAAAAGCCGCAACTTTACCTTTGGCTATCGCCTGGGAAAAGGAGAAAGTCGCGATGAAATCCTTAAAAGTATGCCCGAGCTGGCAGAAGGGGTTCGTACCCTTAGAATTGCCCGCCATTTGGCAAAAAATTATAAATTGCACGTTCCGATCACTGAAATGATGTATCGGGTAGTCTTTGAAGGTATGAACGTTGAAAAAGCGATTATTTACCTCATGAATTTCCCCTACGACATTGATGTTGATTTTCTATAAAATCCAAAATTCTGATAGTAATGAATCTATCCTTTAAAAAGATATTGCCCCACCTGGTGGCCCTCGCCACTTTTATGATCCTCAGTATGGCCTATTTTAGTCCACAACTTGATGGCAAAAAGGTCCAGCAGGGTGACGTGATGCAATACCTGGGCATGTCGCAGGAAGTCAGGGAGTACAAAGAAAAAACGGGAGAAACTTCACTATGGACCAATGCCATGTTTGGAGGGATGCCCACCTACCAGATCAATACGGTAAGTGCTGGTAATATGCTCAAAAAAGTAGAAGCTATTGGCCGGCTGGGCATCAAACCACCTATCGGTCAGTTTTTTCTGATGATGGCCTGTTTTTATGTGCTGATGTTGGTATTGGGGGTCAATCCATGGCTGGGCTTAATTGCTTCAGTGGCTTTTGCCTTTACCACCAATAATATGACCCTCTACGAAGCCGGGCACGAAACAAAACTGCGCACCATCACCTATTTTCCTTTGGTGGCAGCAGGTATGCTCTTGGCTTTTCGTAAAAAATACCTCGCAGGAGGATTGCTATTTGCATTTGGTCTCGGTTTGAATATTATGTCGAATCACGTGCAAATGACTTATTATTTGTTCCTCACGCTATTGTTTTTTGGCTTTGCGCAATTGTTTGTCGCTATCAAGAGAAAAGAATTGGAGCATTTCCTCAAAGCAACGGCCGCTCTGGTGGTAGGAGGAGTCCTCGCACTAGGTTCAGCAGCTTCCAACTTATGGATTACCTACGAATATTCTAAAGATACCATGCGTGGCCAACCCATCCTGGAAGTACAAAAAGGCGATGAGATACAAAGCAGTAGCGAAACCAAAGGGTTGGACTGGGACTATGCTATGGAGTGGAGTAACAATTGGGTGGATGTATTTGCCTCCTTTATTCCCGGAGTAGCTGGTGGTGGTTCTCAAGAGCCTGTTGATGCAACGTCAGCCACTTATCGGGACCTGACCAGTAAAGGTTATCGGGTACCTACGCCCCTACCTGCACCTTTGTATTGGGGTGATTTGCGTTTTACCAGTGGACCGATGTATTTCGGAGCACTCATTCTCCTGCTTTTCCTAATGGGCGCCATTCTGGTCAAAGGGCCCATCAAATGGTGGCTGGTGCTGGGCACCGCGTTCACCATCCTGGTTTCGATGGGTAGGAATATGGAGATTCTCAATGGATTTTTGTTTGAATATGTTCCTTTGTTCAATAAATTTCGGACGCCCAATTCCGTATTGAGTATTACCTCCTTTCTCATGCCTTTATTAGGGGCGTTAGGGCTGAGTAAAATACTTCAGGGTAAAGTAGACAAAAAACAAGCACTTCAGGCGCTTTATATCGCAGGTGGAATTTGTGGCGCTATTGCCCTTTTCTTCCTCGTGATCGGCCCTTCTACTCTTTCATTTACCAATGCGTCCGACGGCCCTCCTTTTGATGCAAATGCATTGATTGCCGACCGCAAGGCGCTGATGCAAAGCGATGCCTTCCGGGCACTCGTTCTATTTGCGCTGGGAACGGGACTTATCTGGGCCTATCTTCAGGACAAGCTTAAACAACCCATTTTATTGGGTGGATTGGCCGTCTTGATCTTGTTTGACCTTTGGACTGTCGATCGCCGCTATCTGGATGCGGACTCTTTTGTTAGAAATACAGAATACCAATCCGCTTTTTCTCCAAGTCCGGTTGATCAACAAATCCTACAGGACAGTGATCCCAATTACCGGGTTTATGACATTACGGGAAATCCATTTATATCGGCTTCTACTTCCTATTTCCACAAATCTATAGGTGGGTATCACGCCGCTAAATTACAGCGTTATCAAGATATTATCGACCGGCACCTGATCAGGGGCAACCAGGCAGTTCTGGATATGCTTAACGCAAAATACATCATTATCAAAGGGCAGGATGACAAGCCTCAGGCGCAAATCAACCAGGGAGCACTGGGTAATGCCTGGTTTGTAAGCCAAATCACACTTGTCGATTCAGCCAATGAGGAAATTGATGCCCTGACTAATTTTACGCCAGAAGAAGAGGCCATTGTGCACCAGGAATTTCAGGATTATGTCGGCACCCTAAATCCGGATGGTAGTGGTACCATTCAATTAACGGATTACAAACCCAACCACCTGACCTATCAAAGTAATACCGACGACGAGGGATTTGCTGTTTTTTCTGAAATTTGGTACGGTCCCAACAAAGGATGGCAGGCTTATATCGACGGGCAGCCGGTGGATCACATTCGGGCAGACTACGTCTTAAGAGCCATGAAAATACCTGCCGGACAGCATAAAATCGAATTTATTTTCGATCCCCAGACCTTTAAGAAGGGGACCATGGTGTCGACCATTTTCTCCCTTATGATTTTGTTGGGATTGATTGGTTATGCCGTTTTTTATTTCCGTAAAAATCCTTTGAAATGGGAAACGGCACCGGCAACGGAAGCGCTTCCTAAAACAAAATCAAAACGGACAAAAGGCAAGAAAAAATAAAATATGTCCGGACAGCCAGACATTGCAATGATTGTCCCTTATCGCTTTGTGCCTCCATTTAATGGTGGGCACAAAGCGGCCTTTGGTTTCAGTGATTTTATGGCGCAAAAGGCGGCCTTTGTCTGTATTTCCACCCAAAATAATGACGTAGAACAAGCCAGCTTTCCGCTGCTGCCTTTGCTACCAGATGGACCGGCCAAATATGCCAGCCCATTGGTTTTAAGCCGCCTGTATCGATATTTTCGTCAGGCAAATATCCGGCAGGTCATTTTGCATCAGCATTTTATCGGCATTTTATTGATGCCGCTTATCCTGTTCACTTCATTAAAATTCACTGTTTACATTCAGAATATTGAATATCAGCGCTTTAAATCCATGCGTAAATGGTATTGGCCCATCATTTACCTTTCGGAATACATCGTTTACCGCCTGGCATGGCGATTGCAATTTATCTCTCCGGATGATTTACCTATTGCGGTTACACAGTTTGGCATCAATACCAAAAAATGTGGCGTGACGCCTTATGGTACCTATCGAAAAAAATCACCCGATCCAGCTGAATTGAGTGAAGCCCGTGCCCTGATCAATGAGAAACACGGCTATGCTCCTAATGAAAAACTGATCATTTTTTTTGGCCCACAGACTTACCAGCCCAACCTTGAAGCCGTAGACCGCATCCTCGACCACATCAATCCATGGTTACAAAAACACCTCGGAATTCCCTACCGCATCCTGATCTGTGGTGGTGGGCTACCCAAATCTTATAACCGCCTGGCTGATTACCAAACCCAACATATCGATTATCTGGGATTTGTGGAAGATATCGACCTTTACGTAAAAGCTTCCGATTTGATGATTAACCCGATCAATACAGGTGGTGGCGTAAAAACAAAGGTGATTGAAGCGATCGGTTTGGGTAAGACCGTCGTTTCAAGTTTTACAGGCTCAATTGGTGTTGATCCATCCGCCTGTGGCGACAAACTATTGCGTGTAGCAGATGAGGATTATGCTGCCTTTGGGAATACTATCCGTTCTGAACTCGAAAAGCCCCCCCACCCTAGCCCGGATTCTTTTTATCAGACCTATTATTGGGGCAATACGATTAAATCCTTGTTGGAGGTGATCAAATAGAGGGCCGGTTTTTGTAGAAAAAGCCTACATTTGCTGCCAATAAATTAAATAGATGAATACTTTTCAAAAAATATTGCAGTCCAAAATGGTAGAACGCCTGCGCCGTCAGGTAGGAAAAACCACAGGCCTGCACCTGCGTTTAAAGCGTTTTACACCTTCTGCAAGTGAAGAGATGCGGACTGCCATGTTGCTCCAACATAAGGGCGTAGATTTTGTAATTGACATCGGGGCCAATACCGGCCAATTTGCCGAATCGCTCTACGACTTCGGTTATACCGGAAAGGTGGTTTCTTTTGAACCGGTAGGTTCCGTGCACGAACATCTTCAACAACGCAGCCAGTCCTACCCCAACTGGACCGTTGCCGAACGTTGCGCAATCGGTAACCAGGATGGGGAAACACAAATCAACGTATCCAATGATTCGGTCTTCAGCTCGGTACTGGAAATTGAAGACAGCTATGTTTCACACAACCCCAAATCCAAAATTGTCAGCAAAGAAAAGATCAAGCTCTACAAGATTGATACTATTTTGCCCAAATACCTGCCGGAAGATAACAGTGGCATTTTGCTAAAGATCGATACCCAGGGTTTTGAAAAAGAGGTGCTGGATGGGGCGCAGGAAACATTGGCGAAAGCCAAAGGCATAAAAATTGAAATCCCACTTTACCCGATTTATCGGGATACCCATTTTGAGTTTTACGACATCATCGACTTTGTCAAAAAGCACGGCTTTAAACCCTACAGCTTTCATGTTGAAGGCGTCGACTTAAATACGGGTCGGGTAAATACGATTGACGGACTGTTTTTTAGAGATTAATATGGTGCGGTATATTGTCATCATTCCAGCCTACAACGAGGAAGGTTTTATTGGGCGAACCATTGAAACCATCACCCAGCAAAGCTTGCTGCCTCAAGAACTCATCATCGTTAACGATGGTTCTACTGATGGAACAGCGGCCATTGTTAAACAATACCAAACCCAATATCCCTGGATCAGATTGGTGACCAATGACAAGAAGGAACCTTATGCTTCGGGTTCCAAGGTGGTCAAGGCTTTTTATTTGGGGTATCATACAATTCAACAGGATTACGATTTTTTGGTCAAATTTGATGCCGATCTGGAAGTGCCACCCAACTATTTTGCCAAAATGGCTGAGATTTTTGAGCAATACCCTAAGACAGGCATCGCCGGAGGGACCATTGTCATGGAAAAAGAGGGCGAATGGGTCTACGAGAATTTTTCGGACATCGATCATGTCAAAGGTGCTTACAAATCCTATCGAAAGGCGTGTTTTGAAGATATTGGTGGCTTAAAACACTCCATTGGCTGGGATACTGCCGATGAATTGCTGGCCCGCTTCAATGGCTGGGAAATCAAAGTGGATATTAACCTGCAAGTAAAACACCACCGACCATTGGGCACCGAGACAGGATCGCTTAAAATCAGGCGACGCATCGGTAACGGCATGTACCGACTGCGCTATGGTTTCTGGATCACCTTGATCAGTGCGGTAAAAGCTGGTTACCTTACCAAACCCTATGGCCTCACCGGGTTAGCGGTATTGATCGGATGGATACAATCCTGGCTTAAACAGGAAAAATATATCGTAAGCAAAGAAGAAGGTCAGTTTATCCGCCAATTCCGAAAACAACGCATGAAGGGTAAGTTATTGGGGTAAGCTGCGGCTTTTTGAACGCTCTCAATTGGTGTCCGTCATGGATTTTTTATGCTTTGAATAGACGAAAAATTCGGTGCTTGCTTTTTACTGCGACCTCTCTGAGGTCAAGGTTGCTAAATAAATCAATGTGGATGAAACAGTCCGCAAAACACTAGGATGGAATATCTTTTCCACTTGTCCGGTTTTCCACCACCATTAGGGACCGCAGCGCGGTCCAAATACGTTAGCACGCCACAACATTACGGTTTTTCGACTACAGCGTAGTCGCACTATTCTCAACCACCCCATTTATAATCAAAAAACAGGTGGACATGATCATTTGTGCCATTAACGGCTAAAGAATAATGCCCCCTTTTGTTAATGAATGTGCGACCGCGCTGCGGTCGAATCAAAAGACAAACCATTCTGCTAACCTACTTTGACCACGCTGTGGTCCAAAGCGATGGTGTTTTTGAAAGATGTGTTCCAACCATAGCGCGCTGCGGTCGAATCAAAAAACCAGCCATATTGCAAACCTAGATTAACCACGCTGAGGTCAAGGTTGCTAAATAAATCAATGTGGATGAAACAGTCCACAAAGCATTAGGGTGGAATACCTTTTCCACTTGTCCGGTTTTCCACCACCATTAGGGACCGCAGCGCGGTCCAAATACGTTAGCACGCCACAACGTTACGGTTTTTCGACTACAGCGTAGTCGCACCCATTCTCAACCACCCCATTTATAATCAAAAAACAGGTGGACATGATCATTTTCATTTGTGCCATTAACGGCTAACGAATAATGCCCCCTTTTGTTAATGAATGTGCGACCGCGCTGCGGTCGAATCAAAAGACAAACCATTCTGCTAATCTAGTTTGACCACGCTGTGGTAGAGTGTACAATATGTCTTATAAA
>BQJU01000097.1 GCA_021604865.1 Saprospiraceae bacterium
TGAAGGATATCTTTTTGAATTTTTTGATTGATTTTGGGGTGGTGGAGAATAGTGCGACTACGCTGTAGTCGAAAAACAGGAGGCTATTATCTGGCTAACGTATTTGGACCGCGCTGCGGTCCCTAATGGTGGTGAAGACCGGCAAATGGATGTTTCCTTTTTGAAGACGGGAATGTATGTGTTTAAAATCTTTTCAGGGTCACAATTATTGGGTAGCCAGAAGATTGTGATTGGGCAGTAGGGGAAGAGGGGGAAGATCATTGCACGGTCAGACTGTCTTTGGCTGCGCCGGGACTGTCAGATCACTTCGCTTTATGGTTGGTTGGAACACATCCTCCCAAAGCGCGATGGTTTTGGACCGCGGGCGTGGTCGCACAAGGAATCAAGCGGAAAATGTTTGAATACCCCACTATCTTTCACCATATCAACCTCACTTTCTCACCTTTGGAAAGATGAAAGGATTGATACTATCCGTACCCGCATAAACCATCAATAAAAAAGGGCACTATCCCAATAGGAAGTGCCCTTTTTTTATTATTAAAGTTGATGACAATTTATTTTTTGTCGTCTACTTCTTCGTATTCTACATCGGTGACATCGTCAGCTCCAGTGCCTTCATCCTTTCCAGCATCGGCAGCACCTTCTTCAGCACCAGTGGCAGCACCTTCAGGTCCCTGACCATTCTGATACATTTGCTGGCTGGCAGCACCCCAAACTTCCTGGAGTTTAGCCATCAGCTCGTCAATCTTTTCGATATCCTGAGCTTTATGTGCCTCTTTCAGGTCAGCTAAAGCAGCTTCAATCTGAGTTTTTTGCTCAGCAGGAACTTTGTCGCCGAATTCTTTCAGTTGTTTTTCCGTTTGGAAAATCATTGTATCGGCTTGATTGATCTTGTCAACCTGTTCACGAGCGGCCTTATCCGTTTCAGCATTTGCTTCGGCTTCCGCTTTCATCCGGGCGACTTCTTCCTTGGAAAGTCCAGTGGAAGCCTCAATACGGATGGTTTGTTCTTTTCCGGTTCCTTTGTCCTTGGCGGAAACATTCAGGATACCATTTGCATCAATATCAAAGCTGACCTCAACCTGAGGTACCCCACGTGGAGCCGGTGGAATGCCGTCTAAAATAAAGCGGCCTACCTTGCGGTTATCCTTAGCCATTGGGCGTTCTCCCTGCAGGATATGGATTTCAACCGAAGGTTGGTTATCCGCTGCTGTAGAATAAACCTTTGACTTTTTGGTTGGAATAGTCGAGTTAGCTTCAATCACTACATCATATACACCACCCATTGTTTCAATCCCCATGGATAGCGGCGTTACATCAAGCAATAGAACATCCTGTACATCACCACTTAATACACCACCCTGGATAGAGGCACCAATGGCTACAACTTCATCAGGGTTAACACCTCTGTTTGGTTTTTTGCCAAAAAAGTCTTCAACAGCCTGCTGGATACGAGGGATCCGGGTGGAACCACCAACAAGGATGATTTCATCGATGTCGCCCTTATCCAATCCGGCATCTTTAAGTGCCAAGCGACAAGGTTCGAGAGTACGTTCTACCAGAGAATCCGCCAATTTTTCAAAATTGGAACGAGACAGTTTCAACACCAAGTGTTTAGGTACACCATCAACTGCTGTAATATAAGGCAGGTTAATTTCTGTTTCTGAAGAGGCAGACAATTCAATTTTTGCCTTCTCAGCAGCATCCTTTAAACGTTGCAGGGCCATAGGATCTTTGCGCAGATCGATATTTTCCTGACTCTTAAAGGAATCGGCCAACCAGTCAATAATTGCATGGTCGAAGTCATCACCACCCAGGTGCGTATCACCATTGGTAGATTTCACTTCAAAAACACCTTCTCCCAATTCGAGAATAGAAATATCAAAAGTACCACCACCGAGGTCATAGACAGCAATGGTCATATCTTTACTTCTCTTGTCCAAACCATAAGCAAGTGCAGCAGCGGTAGGCTCATTGATGATCCTTTTCACTGATAATCCTGCAATCTCCCCTGCTTCTTTGGTGGCTTGACGTTGCGAGTCATTGAAATAGGCCGGAACTGTAACAACTGCTTCCGTAACCTCATGGCCAAGAAAGTCTTCTGCTACTTTTTTCATTTTCTGCAAAATCATAGCAGAAATTTCCTGAGGCGTATACAAGCGGCCGTCAATGTCCACTCTAACCGTGTCATTATCGCCCTTAACCGCTTTATAAGCAACTCTTTTCGTTTCCTTAACCATTTCACTGTAACGAGTTCCCATAAAACGTTTGATCGAAGCGATCGTCCGCTGCGGGTTCGTAATCGCCTGACGTTTAGCCGGATCACCGATCTTACGTTCTCCATTGTCCATAAAGGCAACAACGGATGGTGTGGTTCTGCGACCTTCGTCATTGGGAATGACTACGGGCTCGTTACCCTCCATTACCGCTACGCAAGAGTTGGTAGTACCTAAGTCAATACCAATAATCTTACTCATATCGTATTATTTTTTTTTAAAGTTCAATGAATTACATTTTAAGGATAGCAATGCTTGTGCCAATATCGATTAGCCAACAATTGAATGACAAATGGTCGGAATTGTGCTAAGATGAAATGTCATTCCGCCATAATGTGAGTAAAATAGGTGACAGAATGACATTTTGGCAGAGGGGGAGAAATAGAGAATTGGAAGGGTTGGGAGAAAATGATCTCATCCCCTACCCTTCTCTATATCGCTATATCGCTTGTGGGAGAAGTAGAGGAATCGGAAAAGTCATTCGGGACAACAATTTTCCGATCCTTCCGATTCACCATCTATTGAAAACTCAGTTCTCTGGTGTAAATGCCTGTACGTAGGGAATCCATGGTAATTGCATCAAATTCAATGCCCTCTCTCACTAGAAAATAGCGAGAAGTGAAAATACCAAGGCCTTCAGACAGGTTGGTATATACAGGAATCGTATTGGAGCTGGTAATCCCCAGGTTTGCATCGGCAATTTCAAAATAGTCTACAAACTCCTGTCCACCACCAACGATAATCAGGTCCATACTTTCCAATGTGCGGAAACGATCGGAAACCGGCTCCAATGCACCACCAATAAATTGATAAAAACGCTCGGAGCGAATACCCACTGAAATCCTTTCAGGGTCGCCCTCTTTAATCAAATTCTTATCGATGACCCATTCAAGGCTTTTATCAACTAGTTCTGTTGAACCGGGAACGGATTCTTTATAATTGATTCTTATTCTGAAATCAAATACTTTGGCGAATTCTCCAATGAACCAGGAAAAGTTGACATCCTTATCATAAGGATATAATTTGGCAGGCGATGACGGTGAATTATCCCTGGGGGTTAATTTACGAAGCACATTGGTTTGTGCAGTCACAGGTTCTGTATTTTCACCAGTGGTAAGGAGCAGGCGAATTTCTTCTCCACCAGTCAAGTCAATCTCATCTGCCTTAATTTTATATAAATAGTTAGGCGAAGTAGCAAACGGCCCTTCTTCTCTAGGATAGCCTTCCAGGTTTCCGTCTACTCGCTCTAGCGTATACACTTCCCCACTTAAAACCTTTTCGATTTGCACCAAAGCATTGTCGTAATAAAGGGAATCGGGAATTTTTGCAATTTGGGTCGCATCACCGCCAGGTTCCAAAAATGCTTTTTCCACTCTAATATAATGTGCAGTATCCTGAACAGATATAAAACCGTATACAATCGGCACATCCTCCCAATCTCCTTCCAATGAAAAATCGGTACTACAACTGGTCCAGCTCAATAAGATGGAAACAATCAATAAAGAAAAAAATTTATTCATTCTACATTTTTTTTGTCAAAACAGGTATTGAAGTTGTTTAAATCCGAAGGCAATAGGAAAGGCATACTTATTCCTGAAGAAAATTGATCAACACTGCCGTCGGGTAAAAAACGGACCAAAGGTAAAACATTTCACAGTTATTATGCAACATGTTCGTCGCCAGATTGACGGTCAGCTGACTTAGGTTATTGTGTTTAACAAAATTATTAACTTGCAGCCTTATTTTAATCCACCTTAATCAGACTAGAATGTCGGTCAACAAAGAAGTAAAAAGGATCACTACCCATGTATTACAGGCTATGAAAACGCGGGGTGAAAAAATAGCGATGCTTACTGCCTACGATTATTCCATGGCACGTATCCTGGACGAAGCTGGAATGGATATTTTGCTGGTCGGTGACTCTGCCTCCAATGTCATGGCCGGGCACGAGACCACGCTTCCTATTACACTGGATCAAATGATTTACCATGCCTCTTCCGTTGTACGAGCGGTAAAGCGCTCACTGGTTGTTGTTGATCTACCTTTTGGTTCGTATCAGGGCAATTCGAAATCAGCATTAGATTCTACGATCCGGATAATGAAGGAATCGGGAGCCCATGCTGTCAAAATGGAAGGTGGCGCCGAAATAAGTGAATCAGTCAAACGCATTCTATCCGCGGGTGTCCCTGTCATGGGCCATTTGGGTTTAACCCCACAATCCATCTACAAATTTGGCACTTATACGGTGCGTGCCAAAGAGGAGGAAGAAGCCGAAAAACTAATAGCAGATGCACAAATTCTTCAGGAACTCGGATGTTTTGCTATTGTCCTGGAAAAAATTCCGGCAACACTGGCAAAAGCTGTTTCCGAAAAATTATGGATTCCGACAATCGGGATTGGTGCGGGTCAACATACAGATGGGCAAGTGCTGGTCACCCACGACTTGCTTGGCATAACCAAAGACTTTCAGCCTCGTTTCTTGAGACGTTATCTGGAATTATTTGAGACGATCAAAGAAGCGACCGAACAATACATCAAGGATGTAAAAAGTCGGGACTTTCCAAACAAAAAAGAGCAATATTAATTTCCAAAACTTCGTTGCCTTAGCATGAAAAAATCTATTCTCTATTCGATATTGGGCCTGTTGGCAATTATTGGTATCGGATCACTGTTGATTTATCAGCAATATATCGCCAGTGCCGCAGTACCCAGGGATATTAAAGATCCCATTATTCTCATCCCTACGAATTCTAGTTTTGAAGAAGTAACTACTATACTGAAAAACAAGGGTGTCGTTCCCAATGAGAAGGTATTCCGTTTTATGGCGGAAAAAATGAATTATAAAAAAAATCCGATGAGGGCCGGGAGATATGAAGTGCAACCTGGCTGGAGCACAGTAAGCCTCATTCGGCACCTACGGGGCGGCAAACAAGCTCCGGTGAAAGTAATCCTGACAAATGAACGCTTGTTGGAAGATCTGGCCGCCAAAGTTGCGCGGTTCACCGAACCCGATTCCATTGATTTTATTAATTTATTTCAGGACGAAAGTTATCTTCAGGAAATTAATTATACGCCAGAAACCCTGATGAGTCTTTTTATCCCCAATACTTACGAATTTTTCTGGAATAGCAAACCAAAGGAATTTGTAGAACGAATGATTAAAGAACACGATGCTTTTTGGGAAAAAGAAAACCGGCTGGCAAAAGCTGAGAAATTGGGCCTAAGTCCTGCTGAAGTATACACCCTGGCCTCTATCGTTGAAAAAGAAACCCTGGCCAATGAAGAAAAAGAACGCATGGCTGGCGTTTATTATAACCGCATACAACAAGGTATTCGCCTGCAAGCTGATCCCACTTCCGTCTTTGCTACCCGTGATTTTGATACCCCCCGAGTGACAAATTATCACACAAAATTTGATTCACCTTATAATACGTACCGTTACGCAGGTCTGCCTCCAGGGCCCATTACCATGACTTCCATCAGCAGCATAGATGCCGTGCTGAATCTGGAAGCACATGATTATATCTTTTTTTGTGCCCGGGGAGATGGTTCAGGCCTGCATAATTTTGCCAAAACCCTCGCCGGACACAATCAAAATGCAAAAACTTATAAGGCAAACCTCCGGAAAAGAGGTTTAAGATAATGCCTATTCTACACCAAACTGTTTTTTGGTAGGCATAGTCATGAGGCTGATCGCCTTGATCATGATGCCATTTTGTCTATATCTGGTGGATCCAACCCATGACATGGCATCTCCTTCGCCATTGGCCTTCAGTTTGTACTCACTATCTTCACTATCATTTTTGGAATCCATCCAAACTTTGGGCTGGCCATCCTCTTCATAATATTTCCAAATCCCTTCGCCGAGTTGCTCTTGCCAATGTCCGCTTTGATAAGTTCCATCGGCATTAAAGTTGTACCAACGGCCTTTATTGAATAGTTTGGCCTCCATGTCCGTATCATCCTTTGGAATATAATGCTCGAATACCCAATAATCTTTTATCAAAAGTGATTCCATATAAGAGTCCCCTGCAGGCGTAGGCGCATTTATTCTACCGGAGCCCTGAGGCGACTGTGGTTCGGACGATGTTACAACATCTGCTTCCTGGGTTGTTGTTGAAGGATTTTCACATGCTGCAAACAGCCCGATTGACAGCAATAAAAAAAGATATTTGTTCATGACTATTAATTTTGAAATTTTAACTTGTTACGATTTGTTTTTAGTACCATTTAAATTCAACGTCTGTCCGGCACCTATAGTGTGATTATTTTCAAATACTTTAATGGTAATCCCGTCATTGCTATGATTGCTCACCTGAGTTTGTCCCGGCCTGACCACCACTTCAAGGATGTGCCCACCAAACCGGATTTTAAAAGCATAAGACTTCCAATTACTTGGAATAAAAGGGTTAAATGCTACTACCCCATCTTGTACCCGCATACCGCCAAAACCTCTGACAATAGCCATCCAGGTACCTGCCATACTGGTGATGTGGCAACCGTCCTCCGTGTCATTATTATAATCATCCAAATCCAGGCGTGCCGTTCTAAGGTACATCTCATAAGCCTTTTCTTCCATACCCAGTTTTGCCGCAATAATGGCATGCACACAGGGTGAAAGGGAAGATTCGTGCACCGTCAGGGGTTCGTAAAACTCAAAATTGCGACGAAGGGTAGATTCATCAAAATGATCTTCAAACAGATACAAGCCTTGCAAAACATCAGCCTGCTTGATAAAAACGGATCGAAGAATACGATCCCAGGACCAATTTTGATTGATTGGCCGGTCTTCTGGTTTCAGGTCCTTAACGGTTTTCATCTCCTTATCCAAAAAACCATCATGCTGAACAAAAATGCCCAATTGTTCATCTTTGGGGAAATACATATTCCCGGCTATTTTTTTCCATTGTTTGGTTTCGGTCAATTCATAGAATTTTATTTTTTCTTCGATTCTTTTGAATTGCTCCGGTTCATTTTCCTTGACGTAGGAAATGGCTTCCATAGCATACTTCAGACACCATACAGCAATATAGTTGGTATACCAGTTATTGTTTACATTATTTTCGTATTCGTTGGGGCCAGTTACCCCATGCATCATAAATTTTTGATTGCGCTCAGAATAGTGAATCCGTTGCGCCCAAAAGCGAGCGATGCCAATTAATACTTCCAGTCCATGCTCGGCCAAATAAGCCTGATCGCCGGTATAACGGATATAGTCGTAAATGGCAAAGGCAATAGCTCCATTACGATGGATTTCTTCAAAGGTGATCTCCCATTCGTTATGGCACTCCTCACCATTTATCGTCACCATCGGATATAGGGCCGCTCCATCGGTAAAGCCTAGTTTTGCTGCATTTTCGATAGCTTTTTCCAGATGTTTATACCGGTATACCAGCAATTGGCGCCCCACCTTAGCATCGGCGGTTGCCAGGTAAAATGGCAGACAATAGGCCTCCGTATCCCAATAAGTACTTCCTCCGTATTTTTCGCCGGTAAACCCTTTTGGGCCGATATTCAAACGTTCGTCTTTTCCGGTATAGGTTTGATACAACTGGAAAATATTGAAACGGATACTTTGCTGAGCGGATATATCTCCTTCAATTTTAATATCTGCTTCCTCCCATTTCTGTTGCCAGGCGTTGGCTTGTTCCTTCAATAACTGATCAAAACCCTTATCGAAAGCATCACGAACTACCGTTTCGCAATTTCCCTGCAAAGCTTCCGGAGCATGATTGAGTGAACTCAACACCCCCACATATTTATAAATGACGATTTCCTCCCCTTCCCTGGCCATTATATCTACGCCACAGGCCACATATTTTTCCCGATGGTGACGGAAAGAATTGAAGTCAATTTCTTCGCCATCTTGAAAAATGGCGAATTTCATGCCCGTGCAAACCTGAAAAGCTGTTTTCTTGGTTTCAGCGGTCACATAAGCTTGCCGGCGTTTCACTTTAGCATTAACTTCCTCCCAAAATTTTTCATCATAATTGGAATCTTCATTGATCACATCAGCATCGATGTAAGGTGAAATAATGAAAGCAGCAGAGAAATCCAGTGGCGTAATAGAATACCGGATTGCACCAACCTCGTCATCAACAATGCTGCAAAAACGTTTGGCTGCCACTTTTACCTGTTTGCCACTTTCCAGGGTTGCCACAAAGGTTCGCTCCAAATAACCTTCCTGCATATTCAGCACCCGCCGGAAGCTTTCAATTTTACATTTGGCTAAATCCAGTGTCTCTCCATCTATTTCTATATCAATACCGATCCAGTAGGCCGCATTTAAAACTTTGGCAAAATATTCGGGATAACCGTTTTTCCACCAACCAACTCTTGTTTTATCGGGGTAATAGATTCCTGCTACGTAACTCCCTTGTAATGAATCACCGGAATAAGCCTCTTCAAAATTGGCCCTTTGCCCCATTCGGCCATTACCGATGCTAAAAACACTTTCTGAAATACGGTTATTTTCGGGATTAAAGCCCTCTTCTATGATGCACCATTCGTCATGCTTCAGGTATTCTTTCATATAAGGTGTTGTTTCGTTAGTTTTTAAGCTTCTACACTATTTTAGTTGTTCAGATCAGCCAGAATACTATTGAGATCTCTGCCGATGAAGTTGGGAATGACCAAATCTGCCTCGGTTAATACTTCTTTTTTACCGATGCCAACCGCCTTAAAGCCCCCCTTAATCGCAGCTTCGATACCTTTCTCTGCATCTTCAAAAACGATGCATTCTTCCGGTTTTAGCCCCATTTCAGCGGCGGCCATTTCAAAAACCTGTGGGTCGGGTTTGGAGCGGGTCGTTTTATTGCCATCAATAATAGAGGTAAAATATTTTCTAATATCAAGGATATCGAGGACCATACCGGCATTTTTACTAGCTGATCCCAAGGCAATCATACAACCTGCAGCTTTTACACTTTCCATAAATGGCAAGACGCCGTCCAGAATTTCATGCTTATCCATGTGTTTGATCTGGTCGACATACCATTCATTCTTTCGGATGGTCTGCTGCTTTATTTCTGCTTCACTTAATTCGATCCCTCCCCATTGCAGGATCAACTCTAGTGATTCTATACGGCTTACACCTTTTAGCCGTTCATTCTGTGTTTCCGTCAGGTCTGTGCCTAGCTCTCTAGCCAACCGTCTCCACGCCTGAAAGTGATGTTGGGCAGTATCAACAATGACACCATCCAAATCGAATATACATCCCTTGATCATACCACGTCTTCATTTTTAAATTATTCAGTTCATGTTTGGAGGCCAACCTTGCGCTGAAGCTTTCTCCGGGCGTCTGCGCCAAAAACCTCGATGACGGCGCGGGCCGTAGCCTTTGGCGAAGAGCTCAGCTTAGGAACATGGGCTGCAAAATCACTTTTACTACAAAAGTCGACCTCCAAACAAGCGCTCAACAATTCGCTGATTTAATAAAGAATCATTTTCCAAAGAGCAAAAATAGAATAATTAACACCCAGGCAAAAATTTTATACATATTCGTAATACGGAAAATACACTTTAGTTTTTTTTCGTTATAACAAATAATTACTCCAGAGATTTTATTCCTACCCTTCCAAACAGTTAAACCAATCAACAATTCCCCAGTCAAAGAGAGTATGCATGTCAATACAGGTCGACTAATGGTCAATCTGAGGCAATTTTATTTGTTGAATCTATGAAGTTGTTTAACTTTTTCTGCTGTCAGCTGGCATACTTTAAGCAACTTCTATATCTAAAACCTTCTCTTTATGGACAGAAGAGCTACCCTTGCTACCTTAACTGGTAGGAAAAGAGCAGGCGCGACTACGACTACACAAACTAGTACGAAGTCGATCCTAGGCCTGAATAGACAACAGACCGGCCTGGAGCCCTATGCCGGCCCCTGGGAATTTGCCCAAGCCACCCATCTTTTGCGGCGTTGTACCTTTGGGCCTACTTATGCACAGATGAAACAGGCTACGGCGGATGGCCTGGACACGACCATCAATAATCTATTTGCAGAACTGCCACTTCCTTCGCCTCCATTGAATTACTATTTTGAGGAAGATCCAAACGTACCTGTTGGTGAATCATGGGTAGATGCGCCCTATTCGGATACGGACAATTTTGCGCAGTATCGCCGAAGAAGTCTATTTGGTTGGACCGTTGGACAAATCCTGAACGAAGGCATTTCCTTACGGGAAAAAATGACCCTTTTCTGGAACAACCACTTTGCTATCAGTGAAGTGGACGACCCCAAGTTCATTTTGCAGTATACCAACCTTTACCGGACCTACGCCTGGGGCAATTTCCGGGATCTGGTCAAAGAAATGACCATTAATCCGGCTATGTTGCGGTTTCTCAACGGAAATCAAAACACCAAGAATGCACCCAATGAAAATTTTGCACGTGAATTATTGGAGTTATTTACTATTGGCAAAGGTCCATTGGCTGGTCCTGGAGACTATACCAACTACACCGAGCAGGATGTGGTGGCTATGGCAAAAGTATTGACAGGTTGGAGAGATCGTGGTTATTATGCCGTTGATCCTATGGTAACGCAGGAAGCTTTTTTCCGACCCAATCAGCACGACACAAGTGCCAAGCAGTTATCTCCGCGTTTTGACAACCTTGTGATCAATGACATGGGCGAGCAGGAGTACAGCCATTTGATCGACGTCATATTTGGCAAAGCGGAAGTCGCCCGGTTTATAAGCCGTAAGCTCTATCGATGGTTTGTTTATTACGATATTGACGAGGAAGCGGAAACGGAAGTCATCCAACCGATGGCCCAAATGCTGATTGATAATGGTTACGAAATTCAACCGGTGTTGGAGGCATTATTGCGCAGCAACCACTTCTTCGATATCCTCAACCAGGGGCCAATGATCAAAAACCCCATCGATTTTGCCTTTTCCCTTTTTAAACAATTAGAAGTCGACATTCCGGAAGAACCTCTGGGTGCTAAATACGAAGTCTGGTTACGAACCATCAATCTGGTTAACCTGATGGAAATGGCTTATTATTTTCCGCCTAGTGTATCTGGTTGGAAGGCCTATTATCAGGAGCCTTTGTTTTACCGCACCTGGATCAACGCCACTACACTTCAGGTCAGAATGGGATTCACATCCAGAATGGCCAGTAACGGCTACAACTTTGGAGACAACCGGATACTGATCAAACCACTGGAGTTTATTACCACACTGGATAACCCTACCGAAATTAACGACCTGCTGGATGAATTGGTTAAAATTCTGTTCCCTCAGCCAATTTCAGATTCTCAGAAAGCCGCATTAAAGGAGTTTGTCATTCCCGGACTTCCGGATTTTGAATGGAATGCCGAGTATAGTCAATACCTCTCCAATCCGGATGATTCCGACCTGGCAGATGCTATTGAAACCAAGCTAAGGAGCCTGTTTAACGCTATGTTGAGCATGCCGGAGTTTTACCTGAGTTAATTTTATTCCATTCATTCCATCCTACAGCGAAGGCTGTGGTCTAAATATTTATTTCGATGAAAAGAAGACATTTTCTTCAAACAACCGGTGCGGTGGTGAGTCTTCCGGTATTGCTCAACGGCATGAAAATCTCCACCTTACCTCAAACGGCCCTTTTCAACAATATGAACCTGGAAAACGACCGGGTTCTGGTCATCATTCAGCTCAATGGTGGCAATGACGGCCTCAACATGATCATCCCTATTGATCAATATGACAATTTGGCAAATGCCCGGGCCAATATTCTACTACCGGAAAACAGCATTTTGCCCGCTACTGATACCACGGGTTTCCATCCGGCAATGACGGGTTTAAAATCCCTTTATGATGATGGCCGTATTGGCGTCGTTCAATCAGCCGGTTATCCAGATCAAAACCGGTCTCACTTCCGTTCTACGGATATCTGGACCAGTGGCTCTCCCGCCGGAGAATTCTGGACGACGGGCTGGCTAGGTCGCTATTTTGAGGAACGCAACCCAGATTTCCCGGAAAACTATCCCAACCAGGAATTCCCTGACCCATTTGCCATTACCATGGGCAGTACGGTTTCGGAGACCTGCCAGGGTACTGTCGCCAATTTCAGTATGACACTCAATGATCCCTTTAACCTAACGGCATTGACAGAAGGCGAACCAGGTGATGTGCCCAATACGCCTTATGGTGAAGAACTGACCTTCCTGCGTACCGCCATTGCACAAACAAATGCCTATTCAGAAAACATTACCGCTGCTGCGGAACTGGGCAACAATATGGCTACCTATCCGGATGATAACCGGCTGGCGCTGCAATTGAAAAATGTAGCCCTCCTGATGTCCGGTGGTTTACAAACCAAAGTTTATATTGTGAGTGTCGGCGGATTTGATACCCACGCCAACCAGGTGGATATTAATGATTCGACTATAGGCTTGCATGCCGAATTGATGGGTACTTTGTCAGAAGCGATCAGCGTATTCCAGGAAGACCTGAAATTGCTCGGCCTGGAAGAACGCGCCATTGGTATGACCTTTTCGGAATTTGGCAGGAAAATCAAATCCAATGACAGTTTTGGCACTGACCATGGTACCGCTGCCCCATTGATTGTATTTGGTTCTTGTGTCAATCCACAAATTTTGGGCGACAATCCGGAAATTGCACCTCAGGTAGCCGCGTCAGAAGGCGTACCTATGCAATACGATTTCCGCGACATTTATGGTTCCATCCTGATGGATTGGTTTGAAGTCGAGGAAAGTGAGGTGACCAGTTCCCTCTATCCGGAATTTACTTATTTACCGGTATTGCGCAACTGTTCGGCCGTTTCCTCTACGGATTCCATCCTAAAACCGGAAATTGATCTGCGCTGTACCCCAAATCCATGCCGGAATTTGATCCGTTTCCAATTTACAGCAGAACAGGAATTTGGCCGCCTGACCATTTTTGATGCTATGGGTAGTCAAATAAAGGTCCTCTTCGGACAAAAGCTGACCGCCGGAACCCATGAAGTTACTTTCGATGCTAGCCGATTGCCTGCAGGGACTTATTACGCACACCTGCAAATGGAGGGCCGACAGCGGACCGCTCGATTTATTAAGATTTAGAGAAAATCGAGAACAATTTATATAGATGAGCCCGGAGATCATAAGTCTTCGGGCTTTTGTTTTGCCTATAATTCAGCGCTTGTTTGAAGGTAAAAAGCGTCATTTTGTTGATAATTCCTCGTGCGACCACGCTGTAGTCGAAAACCATGGCGTTATCACGAACGCTAACATATTTAGGTCACGCTGTGGCCCAAAGCCATGGTGCTATTGGAAGATGTGTTCCAATCATAGAGCGAAGCGTTCTGACACCAAGGCAGCTCCCACCCACCAAACTTCGTTTTAATTCCAGGCCCCTTTATCCAGACACGTATGTAAAGAAATCATCATGACATTATCACCCTTTGACATTTTAATGGTGCTGGGGGCAGCACAAGGTTTATTTGTAGCCTTTTTGCTGTACCGGCGCAAAGTTTCCAATCGGTCAGCAGCTAATTATCTGCTTGCTTTGGTTTTTCTGGTTTCTATGTTGCTATTTACCAAGCTGAGTTTTAACCCAGAATGGGTTGTAGCTTATGGGGCATACATTTTATTGCCGGATGCGATTTTGTATATTTTTGGGCCCTGTTTGTGGTTGTTTGTCCGCCATCTGTTGCGTTTGCCCCCTTTAGAAAGGCACCAATTGTGGTTACATAGTATCCCAGCACTTTTTCATATCTTGGTTTTAAATACCGTTTTGGGACAGCATCTCTCCCAAAATTGGCAGTTTCTAAGTGTAAACCATATTATTTTTGCCTATTACGTAATCGAGGGCGGAGCTATTGTGAGCTTAACCACTTATATTCTAGCGAGTTATAAAATGGTGCAAGCTTATCAGAAAAAACTCAAGCCCTTAAATATTTCCCCCGCTGCGGCTCGTTTTCTGCCGACTTTTTTTCGCATTGGCCTCGTACTGACAGGATGCTGGGGGGCGTCGTTTCTTTATCATATCATCGTATTTGATCCTTATTATACGGCCTATCAAATTTTCTGGTTTCTGCTGGTGACTTATGTGTATTGGCTGGCTTATGTGGTATTGCTTAAAACCGAACTTTTTGATTTGCCCCCGGCACCCAAAACGATAACGCTGGCGGATGAGGGTATGATAAAACAGATCCAGGCATATATGAAAGTTGAAAAACCTTACCTGGAACCAAGTTTGAAGCTAGGAGATATGGCAGAAGCACTGGATATTCCCCGTCATGAGCTATCCAAACTTCTCAACCACGGATTTGGTCAAAGTTTTTTCGATTTTATCAATACTTACCGTATTTGCGCATTTATTGAGTTGTGGAATGATTCCGATGAGACGACTATTTTACAACTTGCCTATCAGGTAGGTTTTAATTCCAAGTCTGCCTTTAATCGAGCCTTTCGAAAAATCAAAGGGACCAGCCCAAGTGATTTTTTTAGTGGACAACCCATTGACCATATCGTAGAATCGTAAAAAGACGGTTCTTTCACAAAAATTGCGTCCCACTTTATAAAACAGGTCGATTTTAATTGCATTGCGGGCGTATTTAGCGCCCATTATCCACTGTTATTAAATCGACAACCTATGTTCAAAAAGTATTTAGCCTGGTCTCTGATGACCTGGGCACCACTATTTGTTTGTGCTCAACAGGTAACAACGCTCTCCATGAATTCAGGAATTGATGATGCCCTCATCCTTGATGCCCAAGGTCACCTTTACGGGGCCCATTATCAGGGTTCTGCCGTTTTTCATGTTTCCCCCGACGACTGGTCTTCTGAAGTTTACTCGGATGGCTTCAACACACCTAATGGCCTGGCTTTCGATGATGAAGGTATCCTTTACATGGCCGATAATTTAGGCAACAAGATTTACCGCATCTTTCCCGATGGCACCTCAGAGGTATTTGTAGACAACTTTGTCAGCCCCTCTGGCCTAATATTCGAACTGGATAGCGACACCTTAATTGCTACCAGTTATGGTGGCAACAGAATCGAAAAAATTGCTCCTGATAAGGAACGTGTAATCGTTGCCTCAGGTAATGGACTCAACGGCCCTGTAGGATTATGCTACGATGATGATGGAAACCTCTATGTGGGTAATTTTACAAACCGCAAAATCTTTCGTTTGGAGGAAAATGGCGAATTAGAGTTGATCTCTCAACCTTCCGGGAGTGGCTGGCTGGGTTTTATTACCTACGCAAAAGGCTATATCTATGGCACCCTTTATAGCCAACACAAGATTTATCGGACCGACCTTATGGGCAATGATACCATTATTTTGGGAGGCGGAGCAGGAACGGTTGATGGTGGTCCTGATGAAGCTCGCTTTAACCAACCTAATGGCATTCTCGCTTCGCCCTCACAGGATACCATCTTCGTTTCCGATTATGGTAATCGAGCGTTGAGGATGATTACAGGGCTGGAGCCTTTAACTAGTAAAACGACCCCTAAAAGTAAGGACATCCTGAATTGGCAGCTTAGCCCCAATCCAGCCACTAGCAACCTTCAGGTTGAATTACAATTAGACCATAGCGCTAAGGTCAGTATTAAATTATTTGATAATCAGGGTAAACAGATGGCCGTATTGCTCCACAATACAACGATGGGTTCCGGAGCACACGTTATGCCTTTTGTGATTGCTGATTACCCGGCAGGAACCTATCACATTCAGGTTGACCTTGATAAAGGACTTCCATTCAGTAAATCGTTTATCAAGAAATAAGAAAAAAGTTCTCCTGATTTTTGACAAAGATCAGGAGAACTTTTTTCTCCAAAAGCGACCTCCAAACTAGCACTAATTATTGTGCAAATCGATTTTTTGGGTCATCGTTTTATTTCCCTGGCGTATATTCAGGAAATAAGACCCATCTCCATTTTGAGAAATATTGACTTCATCACTAAAATCCCCAGAGAATCGGCCCAGATCATAGTTATATATCTGACGACCGGCGGTGTTAAAGATTCGGATATTCGTTTCCCCACTTTGTGGCAATTCAAAAGTCAACCGGAAAACCCCTTCTTCAGAATTGGGTAATAATTTCAAGTTATTAACCCGCAGATCATTAGTCGTTGGTATCTCAACGCCATGCTGCCGCTTCATAGCCTCGGCTTCATGCGGATTTACATCCTGTATTTTGATCCGCACATTATCCAGGTTTCTCCTGTTAGTTGGTGACCTTGGTGACCTTGGTGATACTGAAATACCCTCATCATCATTCATCCAGTCTGACCAATCATTGCCATAGGATTTATTAATTTTGGTCTTGGTATCACAATAGGATTTGATCGGTTCGCTACCTGTCTTCCTTTGTCCATTTTGGCTATATTCCACTGTAGCGGTCTGCCCTACTTTCATATTGTCAATGGCCGTACTGATATCTGTCCAGTCATACATTGGATGCCCATTGATACTTTTGATTACGGCACCATCTTTTAAACCCATTGCTTGTGCAGTAGAGTTTGCCACAATATCCACAGTAACCCCATCTTCATCCCGACTGGTATGCGAGCTTCGGATACCAAAAAAGGGTTCCTCACACTTATCCTGGTCACTATAGCGAGCATCCGAACGTCGACTAAGTGTAACGGGTACGGTTTGGCGCTTACTTTTACGAATCAGATGGATAACGCCTTGGTCCCCAGGTTTGTATTTTTTGAGAATTGTAGTTAAATCCTGGTCTTTCGCCGTACGGTATTCATCTACACCGTAGATATAATCAAAAGGTTGAATGTTGGCCCGATCAGCTGCCGTATTTCGAATCACATTGGTCACATAATGACCATAAGGGTTGTCAAAACCAAGTTTACGGGCCTTTTCCCGGGAAATCCTATCAGAGTTGATCCCCAGAAAAGCATATTCGTGTGGTGGTTTATAAGAATACCTGGTTGACGACCTTAATGGCTTGGTTTCTGCCAACGACTTTATGGGTATTGAACCCGTCTTTTGTTCGCCATTTCGCAAATAGTCAACAGTAATGGTTTCTCCTATATTCATGGCGTCAATAGCTGTACTGATATCACCCCAATCGATCATCGGGTGTCCATTAATGGCCAGGATCAAATCTCCATCGTGGAGGCCCATTTCGGCAGCAGTGGAATTGCTAGATACATCCACAGGTACGCCAACCTCATCATCGGAACAGCCCGAGTCCGGGCTAACACCAAAATAAGGGTCCTCTTCCCGGTTGCGCTTATTATCGCGTTTATCTGAACGTTTACCAAAAGTAATTTTCTGCGAAATCGGCTTGCCATTTCGAATCAGGTGTAAGGTAACCTGTTCACCAGGCTCGTATTTTTGAATTAAATCAGTCAGGTCGTCCCGCTCTGAAGTTCGATGATCATCAATGCCATAAAGATAATCGAATGGTTTCAAGCCTGCTTTCTCTGCTGCTGTATTGCCTATGATGCCAGTCACATAACTTCCATAAGCATTATTGAATCCGAGTAATGCTGCCTTTTCTTCTGAAACACCATCTGATTGTATTCCGAGAAAGGTCTCGCTTTTTTGGCTCGACCACGAGTAGTTTTGTCCGGATACCCATTGAGTGCCTATTAAAAGGCCTAATATTAAGGTATTGAGTAGTTTCATGAATTTTGTATTTGTTTTTCCTGTAATGACAGCCTTAGTTTACAAAGGTTGCTTAGATTTGCAGCATAATCATGCCAATTCACTACACATGAAAACAGTAAATTTTTTAATTCTGGCGACGTTGATGAGTATACTTGCCTGTAAATCTACCAAGCTCAGCCAACCTATGGAACAATATGATCGATTTGAAGAAAAAGTTTCCCGTATCAATATCCCGGTAAGTGTTAAGATAGAAGAACTGGAGCGAACCATCAACCAACAGATCGAAGGTATTATCTATGAAGATGATACCTTTGATGATGGCGATAAAATGATGGTCAAAGCCGAAAAAAAGAGCAATATTAGTCTGCGCATTGACAGCCAGATGGTTAAATACCAGGTTCCTTTAGGGCTTTGGATAAAATATGACCTGGGGCTGGGAAAAGTATCCGCTGATGCGGAAATTACGTTGGATTTTTCTACTGCTTTTGTTGTCAATGACAACTGGACTATTGAAACACAAACAAATGTCACCGGTTATGAGTGGCAAAAAAAGCCCAGGTTGTCTATGGCAGGCCTCAGCATACCGGTAGGTTTTGTTGGCAATTTAATACTCAACCGAAGCCGGGAATTCATTGGGCGCTCTCTTGATGAGCAGGTAGCCCAAAACTTAAGACTCGACACCCTTATTGGCGATACCTGGAAGCAGCTTTTTGAACCCATTCCAGTAGCTCCTGAGTACAATGCCTGGCTGGTCATTAATCCCCAAAAAATAGGGATGACTCCCTTAGAAGCAAAAGATGGTGCCCTGGAAAGCATCCTGAAAGTGGATGCCTTGCCTACCATTATCCTCGGCGATAAACCTCAGGTTGACATTCCGCAGTCCCTTCCGCCCTTCCACTACGAGCCCGGTGCCGATGATGATATCGAACTTCACCTGAAAACGGAAATCAGCTATCTTGAAGCCGAAAGAATCGCCAAAAATCAATTGCTGGGCGAACGCTTTGAACAAGGCAAAAATGCGGTTACCATCGAAGATATTCAACTGTATGGTCAGGGCAACAATATTGTGGTCAATACCAGACTTTCCGGAAGTTATAACGGTAGTATTTTCCTTACTGGCAAGCCTGTTTTTAATGAAAAACGAGGATCTATCGACGTGGAGGATCTGAATTTCACACTGGAAACCCGGAATTTTCTATTTAAGTCGGCTGGCTGGTTGCTAAAAAGTACCATCAAAAACAAAATCAAGGACAACCTCAATTTCCTGTTGGACTACAATCTTGGAGAAATTGAATCTCAAATCAAAGAACAATTGCAGGATTTTGAAGTCACCAAAGGTACCAAACTCAAAGGTGAACTTGGTAAACTGGGTATTACCAATGCCTATCTGACCTCTGATGGCATCCGCCTGGATATTGGAATCAATGGTAAAGTTAAACTACAGGTAAGCGAATTGATACCTGCAAAGTGAGCGTATGTTTGGAGGTGGCGCTTTGCATCGCCTCCAAAATGCTCTGAGCACCTATTTTCTTACCATCTTCAAAATTCTTTCTTTGCCAGTATCCATCATCTTCAGGTGCAGGGAGTCTTCCGTAAGCAAAAGGATCTCAACAGCTTTTTCTGTTGAAGCCTGATTGATGGTATCGGTGGTAAACAGGTATTTCGAATCCAGGTAATAGCTTCCACTTTCCTCATAGTTGAGGGTGCTGTAATAGGAATAAGATGCATCAGGAGAAAAGATAATTCGAATCACTTCGGTTTCAACACCGAGGGGTTCCCCCTCTTCCAAAACACTGATTGCCTGCCAGGAACCAACCAACTTATCCTGATCATAAGGAGCACAACTGACCAACATCAGGCACCAAACTATAGTCAAGAAATGAACCTTCTTCATAGTATATCTAATTAAACCTCTTTGTCCTTATCCCCAAATCAAAGGGTTAATAAATACAAAGAAAAACGACCCGGCCAAAAACCCAAGTAAAGCCAGCCAGGAGATATTTTTTAAATACCAAATAAAATCTATTCGTTCCATACCCATCGCTGCTACTCCTGCAGCTGAGCCAATGATCAGCATACTGCCACCTGTGCCCGCAGAAAATGCGATGAAATGCCAAAGACTATTGTCCATGGGGAAGGTATCCATGGGATACATGCCCATAGAGGCGGCTACAAGTGGTACGTTGTCAATTATTGCAGATAAAAAGCCCAGGATGAGGATAACAACATCCTGATTTGGAATACTGACTTGTAATCGTTCTGCGAGTGACATCAAAAATCCGACCTTATGCCCCCCCTCTCCTGTGACTACCATTGATTCCAGCGCAGCCACGGCCATCAGAATGCCAAGGAAGAAGATGATACTGGATAATTCGATCCTGGACAACGCTTTATGAGCGGAATAGGCATCCTTTCGTTCTTCGTTGAAATCTTCTTCAGGGTGAATATATTCCGAAACTAACCAGACAAATCCCAATGAGAGCATCATACCAACATAGGGAGGAAGATGGGTTATCGATTTGAAAATAGGGACAAACACTAAAGCACCAATTCCGACCAACAGCATGGTGCGACTACTCAATAGCTTTTCTTTGGCAATCTTAGTACCAAAATCCCTTCCGGAAGGTTTTAAATCTCCCTGGAAAATCTTCAGTCTGGAAGCTACCAATACCGGCACAATAATACAGATTAGGGATGGAAATACGAGGTGTTCAATCAATCCCAACGTGCTTACTTTTTTACCAATCCACAACATAGTAGTCGTCACATCACCTATGGGCGACCAGGCTCCACCAGCATTAGCCCCAATGACGGCCATGGAGACAAACCAAAGGCGTTCGGTTTTATCGGCCACCAACCTACGAAGCAAGGAGACCAGAACGATTGTGGAAGCCAGGTTGTCAAGGGTAGCTGACAAGAAAAAAGCCAGAATACAAATCAACCAAAGCATTTTTGTTTTGCTTTTTGTTTGTATCCGGTTGGTGATCACCGAGAATCCCTTATGCAAGTCAATCAGTTCCACGATTGTCATCGCACCAATCAGGAAGATCAGTATCTCTGCCGTTTTGCCAATATGATGCAACAATACATCATCTAGTGTTGCTACAGTGTGTTCGTGATTGACAACCTCGATGTGTCCTAAAGAAACCATTGCCCAGCAAAGTGAGCCCATGAGGAGTGCGGGAACGGATTTATCTAACTTAAGGGGGTGTTCAAAAATGATAGTAACATACCCAATGATAAAACATAGGATTACACCGGTTAGCATGTAGTTAGTTTTTAGCAGGCTTGTTAATGATTGCCAAATCCAAAATGAACTATATTTCTGTTTTGGTCTATCCTGTTTTACAACAGGGGCAGCGTAAAATTATCATTTTCTATAAGCATTCTAAATTTTTACCAAATAATTTAATATTTACCCTCAAGATTGTAGAATCACCTAAAATCGTTGGCATTAATATTAAAGGGTCTGGTTGGAAAAGCTTAATTTTGCCGATTGGAACAAATTGTAAACCCTTGTTGTTATTTGCAGGAATCCAAAATATAAAATGGTAAAAATTAGCGACATAGAACTTGGAGCATTCCCCTTACTACTGGCTCCTATGGAAGACGTCAGTGATCCTCCTTTCCGTGCTTTATGCAAGGAACAGGGCTGCGATATGATGTATACCGAGTTTATTAGTGTGGAAGGTTTGATCCGGGATGCGGAAAAAAGTGTACAAAAACTCGACATTTACGATGAGGAACGTCCCATTGGTATCCAGATATTTGGTGCGGAATTGGATTCCATGCGTCGTGCCGCCGAAATTGTGGAAGCAGCACAACCAGAAGTTTTGGATATCAATTTTGGCTGTCCGGTAAAAAAGGTGGTTTGTAAGATGGCAGGTGCCGGCATTCTACAGGACATACCCAAAATGGTGGAATTGACCGATGCTATTGTCAAAAGTACCAATTTGCCCGTCACGGTAAAAACTCGTTTGGGTTGGGATGATAATACCAAATATATTGAAGAGGTTGCTGAAAGACTTCAGGATGTAGGCATCAAAGCATTGAGTATTCACGGCCGCACCCGTAAACAGATGTACAAAGGGGAAGCCGACTGGACCCTGATTGGAAATATCAAAAATAATCCACGCATCCATATTCCGATTTTTGGAAATGGCGACATTGATAGTCCGCAAAAAGCTAAGGAATACCGGGAACGTTATGGCGTAGATGGCATCATGATTGGAAGAGCAAGTATTGGCTATCCATGGATATTCCGTGAAATCAAACACTATTTTGCTACTGGAGAAATACTCCCTCCTCCTACCATTGACGAGCGAGTGGCTGCAGCCAAACAACATCTTCGACACTCTGTTGATTGGAAAGGTGCCAAATTGGGGGTATTGGAGATGCGGCGCCATTATACCAATTATTTCCGTTCGCTACCGGGAATTAAAGCTTTTCGGCAGCAATTAGTGACAGAAGGAAGTCCCGAATTATTGATGGAAATACTGGACCAGATTCAAGAACATTATGCCGATATGGCAATGACGGTATAGTTAGCGTTGTTATATAGGGGATGACATGGTTAAAACGTTTTTTTTCCACAGCCCTACAACTCTACGAAAGATAAAACGCTCCCTAGTTCATTAAATTAAATCTTTTTTGTGGTATTCAATATACAGCAACACGAGCGAAAAATATTTCAACTCATTAGTGAAACAGCTACTGAACTAGGGTATCCTGCCTATGTAGTTGGAGGGTATGTGCGCGACCGACTTTTAGCACGCCCTTCCAAAGACATGGATATCGTTTGTATTGGTAGTGGCATTCGGCTAGCAGAAAACCTGGCTGCCCAATTACGGCCCATTCCCCGGATTACGGTTTTCAAACGTTTTGGTACTGCTATGTTGAAACACGGTGATCTGGAGATCGAATTTGTAGGTGCCCGTAAAGAATCCTACCGGCATGATTCCCGTAAACCATCTGTAGAAGAAGGTTCGCTGGAAGACGACCAAAACCGTAGGGATTTTACAATTAATGCCCTGGCCGTAAGCCTCAACGAAGTCGATTTTGGCACCATCATTGATCCGTTTGAAGGGCTCCAGCACTTGGAAAGCAAAATACTCAAAACTCCGCTTGAACCAGGAAAGACTTTCTCTGATGATCCACTGCGTATGATGCGGGCCATCCGATTTTCCACCCAGTTGGATTTTGAAATTGAACCGGTTACTTACAAAGCCATTTCTAAGTACCGGAATAGAATCCACATTGTATCCAAGGAAAGAATTACCACTGAATTGAATAAAATTATCCTGGCGGATAAACCTTCAGTAGGCTTCAAAATGTTGTTTGACACCGGATTATTGGAAATTATCTTTCCGGAAATGACCGCACTGCAAGGTGTGGAAATCAGAAATGGCATCGGCCATAAAGATAATTTCTACCATACCCTGGAAGTACTGGACAACCTGAGCCGGAATACCAATAACCTGTGGCTACGTTGGTCGGCTATCTTGCACGATATTGCCAAACCACCTACCAAACGGTTCCATCCCAAAGCCGGTTGGACTTTTCATGGGCATGAGGCTGTAGGAGCTGCTATGGTGCCCCGTATCTTTCGTCGTTTGCGCTTGCCAATGGATAACAAGATGAAATACGTGCAAAAATTGGTTCAACTTCACCTGCGCCCCATCAGCCTGACCAAAGAGAATATTACAGATTCTGCCATCCGCCGATTGCTCTTCGAAGCGGGTGATGAAATTGACGACTTGATGATGCTTTGTGAAGCGGATATCACTTCCAAAAATCGGGAAAAAGTAAAACGCTACCTGGAAAATTACGAGATGGTACGCGACCGCCTTGTCGAAGTGGAAGCAAAAGATAACTTGCGCAACTGGCAACCTCCAATTAGCGGTGAACTTATCATGGAAACCTTTAATATTTCTCCTTCCCGGGAAGTGGGCATGATTAAAAATGCGATCCGGGAAGCTATCCTGGAAGGCGATATTGACAACAATTACGCCGACGCCTTTGCCTTTATGCTTGAAAAGGGTAAAGAATTAGGATTAAAACCCTACCAAAAATCCGAATGAGAACCTTAAGGGTCAGCGAAGAATAACTTACCCATTTGAGGCGGCTCTTTTGCCTGAAACAGACAATTTATTTTTCGCTGACCCCTTAATGCACGCTTGTAGACAAACCGATAAAACGTTTGATATCCAGATATTCATCATCTGCTTCACCATCGCCGTCCCAGTCGAGCTGGCTACTGAATTCACCAAGGCCATTTTTAATTTTCACCTCGTAATTATAGGTCGCATCGGGTTCAATTAGCATCAAGGTATCGCCAAACGTGTTCCACATGCCTCGGGAAGTACTCATGAGCGTACCATTCAGCGCACGATGTTCTCGTCGAAATTTATTTTCCACTTCAAAGTAAATCCTCAATGGTGCTATCTGCATTTTCTCGACCCAGTTTTCCTCTTTAATTTCAAAAACAAAACTGGAGTCCATATTCTGGTAGGAATTGACTGCTACCCGAATGTATGTGGTTTCCCAAACTCCGGGGATAGTTTTAGCCAGATCAACCTTTTCGGTATTGTCTTGGTTAGAAACATCCTGATTTTGCTGGCAGGCAAGGACGGTAAGTGACAAAACAAGCAAATAAAGAGTGGTACGCATGAGCAGGTGATTTAAAGCTAGTTTAGCCCGGTAAACAACAAATGTTAAACAAGTTTGGATAATTTGGGGCTAAAAATAGTAATCTAATGGAGATGAAGAAAGAAATTTCTGAATCTAGTACGCTGTGCCATAAATATCTGCGGTTTATTCCGGAGTCTTTGGCTTTTGTCCTTTGTTGCTGTGTCCGTCAGGGAGCTATGGTTAGCTTTTTTCATTATGTCGTCAGGGCTTTTGTTTGATTTTTGGAAGTAGGTTTGAGCTTGGAGCTTTAAATAATGGGGCGCTGGTCTTTTGGTTTTCTGATTTTTTATTGGTTTTAGCCCTTCGTACCAACCAAATTCATTTGGTTGACCGCAAAGCGCTGAAAGCCAGCTTTCTTTCATGCTGCATTTATCCGTCTAATTAATTCAAGCAGGTCAAAACATGACCTACAAGGCCAATTTATTTGCCACTATTAGGTTTTGAATTGGTTTTCTTACAGTCTTTTGGTCTGCCGCCAGAAGGGGTGCAAAAAGCAATAGATAAAGATCGGCATTATGCTAACCAAGGCTTTTGTTTGATTTTTGGAAATAG
>BQJU01000098.1 GCA_021604865.1 Saprospiraceae bacterium
GTTGAAATAGGTTTAGGGGGGTTAGAGAGGTTTAGAGGGAGTTTGGACAAGAGGAACTGTAGTTGAAATAGGTTTAGGAGGTTTAGAGAGGTTTAGGGGGAGTTTGGACAAGAGGACCTGTAGTTGAAATAGGTTTAGGGGGGTTAGAGAGGTTTAGGGGGCGTTTGGACAAGAGGACCTGTAGTTGAAATAGGTTTAGAAGGTTTAGAGAGGTTTAGGGGGAGTTTGGACAAGAGGACCTGTAGTTGAAATAGGTTTAGGGGGTTTAGGAGGGTTAGAAGGTTTAGGGGCAGAAGTGGTGGTTTAGACCGGAATTGCTCTTTCCAGTTTTTTCAAGAAAACAGGTTTAGAAAGGTTTAGCATTATGTTTGAAAAACTCCTGCCATACGATGTTGCACATACGATACTGAGTGAGTACATCAGTTACTACCGTCAGTTTAAGCGTATTACCAAACGGGCCAAGATTCGTTTTGAGAATCGGGACTGGCACGGGATACAAGCTGATGCAAAGGCACGTATCACGATGTATCGGGATATGGTGGGAGATACGACGACAAAGATATTGGATTTATTGGGTGAAAAATCGGAAGATAATGGGATCTGGCGAGAGGTCAGAAAAATGTATTTTGAAGAAATCGTCAATTTTAATACCCGCAATATTGCGGAAACCTTTTACAATTCCGTATTCAGGCATAGCCATAAAGGGCTGAGTGTTGATGAGGAATTGATGTTTGTACATTCTACAGGTACCTACCGGGAATTTCAATCCACCATTCCAATTTTTCACAATTTTACCTTTCTGCCTTCTATCGAAGAAACTACCGGGAAAATCTTTAAGCAATTCACCTTTGATGCTCCTTTTGAAGACCTGGAGCGCGATCAGGGATATATAGCTGATAGCCTGAGGAAATGTCTGGAATCTTATGGGATCAACGCCAGCGATGTTCGTTTGGAATTGTTGAAGTCCATTTTTTTTCGCAACAAAGGCGCTTATATTGTAGGCCGTCTATTACACCCCAAGGCCAAGCCTATTCCCTTTGTGATGCCGGTTTTGCACGATGAAAATGGCATTTATATTGATGCGCTTTTGTGGAATGATGGTGATTTGAGCTCTATTTTTAGCTACAATCGATCCTATTTCCTGGTAGAGGTGGATATTGTCAGTGAAGTAGTTGATTTCCTGAAGTCGATACTGCCTACAAAAAACCTGGGAGAGTTGTATAATTCTATTGGTTTTGAAAAACACGGTAAGACCTTTTTCTATCGGGATTTCTTGAGGCACCTGAAAGCGCACGAAGGGAAATTTATGATGGCACCTGGCATCCGGGGCATGGTGATGTCGGTATTTACCTTACCGGAATACAATATGGTGTTTAAAGTAATCAAAGATGAATTTGCTCCTCCCAAAAAAGTGACTGAAAAAGAGATCAAGGCGAAATACGAGCTGGTCAATCGCCACGATAGGGTAGGGCGCATGTCGGATAGTTATATGTTTGAAAATCTCGTGGTGGACCGCAAGCGTTTTACAGATGAGTTCCTGGAGGAGTTGAAAGGAGAAATCGGGTCTAAGCTGGTGATCACAGAGGAGACCGTTGAAATCAAACATCTGTACATCGAGAAAAAGATGATCCCACTCAACCTGTTTTTAGAAAAGTGCAGCATGGAAGAAGCCGAAGAGGTGATCAATGAATATGGAAAAGCGATTAAACAAATGGCGGCGGTCAATATCTTTCCAGGTGATATGTTGCTGAAAAATTTTGGCGTCACCCGCCTCAATAGAGTGGTCTTTTATGATTATGACGAAATTGGTTTCCTTACCGAATACAACTTCCGCGTGATCCCTGAGCCGCGGGATGAATATGAAGAAATGTCCGGCGAGCCCTACTACCACATCGGTCCCAACGATGTTTTTCCCGAAGAGTTTCCCCGTTTCCTGATTGGCAATCCGGCAATTCGCGCCATCTTCCACCGCCTGCACGGCAACTTATACAATGTTAAATTCTGGCGGGAGACCCAAAAACGATTGCTACGAGGAGAAATTATGGATGTTTTTCCCTACCGCAGGCGTCGTCGGTTTAAGAAAGTGTATGGTGGGCAGTAGGGAGACTTGGCAATCATATAGGTTCTTTGTATACCTAATCTGAGTGCATGTTTGAAGGCCGGACTTATGGTCCAAAGTTTGATCCACAATCACCTCACATCACAGACATTTCCTCTACACAATTCGTATCTTTACCCCAATAACGCAAACAACATGACCTACTGGCATATTTTTCTGGAAAGCTATCGCAATTACGCCAGTTACCTCTGGCAGGAAATTACCAATCCCGGGTGGCACAACTATTTCTATTGGTTAATTCTAGTATCTGCTTTCTTCTTTTTGTTGGAAGTATTTGCCCCCTGGCGGGCCGACCAGTCCAAGTTTCGCAAAGACTTTTGGCTGGACTTTTTCTATATGTTTTTCAACTTCTTTTTGTTTTCTCTGATCATCTACAATGCTGCTTCGGATGTTGTGGTGAATTTTTTCAACAATAGCATCAAAGGATTGACAGGGTTTGATTTACAAGCCTCTAATCCCTTGCAAACGGCACCACTCTGGGGGGTATTGTTGGTAGGTTTTCTAGTGCGAGATTTTGTACAGTGGTGGGTACATCGGTTGTTACATCGGGTGCCGGCATTATGGGAATTTCACAAAGTCCACCATTCTGTGGAACAAATGGGTTTTGCGGCCCACCTGCGCTACCACTGGATGGAAAATGTGGTATACCGCACCATTGAATATCTTCCGCTGGCACTACTGGGGATCGGCCTTTATGATTTTTTTATCATTCATATCTTTACTTTGGCGGTAGGGCATTACAACCATTCCAATATCAGCGTTTCGGGGTATGTCACCGGAGGCGTATTGGGTGCACTGATCGGGTTGGTGATTGCTACGGGCGGCTTTGATGTCCATTTATTGCAAGAAGCCGGTTGGCCCATACAACTTGGGGTTGTGGTGGTAAGTACCCTTGTAGGTAGCCTACTGCTCGGGCCGCTGATGAAGTACATTTTTAATAGTCCCGAAATGCACATCTGGCACCATTCCTATGACTTGCCGGAAGGGTATCGTTATGGCGTTAATTATGGACTTACTTTGGCGATCTGGGATTATCTTTTTGGTACCGCAAGCATTCCTCATAATGGCCGGGATATCAAGCTTGGCTTTCCTGGTATGGAAACCTTCCCAAAGTCTTTTTTGAAGCAAAATGTGCATGGATTTAAGCGGTAAGCCGTCGGAATCCAATATCGAATAAATCGAATGCAGCTTGATTTAATTCTGTTTTTTACGTGTTTTTGTAATGAAGTTTTTAGTGTATTTTGAATAAAAAAGCTACAAAACAATTAATCATTTTAATTTTTTGTTAACTTAGTCATAGCTTTTCGGAACATTTGCACATTCCCCTATATGACGTTAATTACGTCGATTAGTATAAAAAACATTTGAGGGCCCAATTTCAAGAGTTCACGGCCCTCCAACTCTCATTATTTCACTACAAGATTAGTCCTGTCATCAACGGGTAGGTTGATGCTTTGCTTAATGTTTATTGATCAAGGACAATTATTCCGGGATCATTTATTTATGCAATGGCATTTATCTATCTCTGACATATCTTCCGATGGTCTATTGGCTGCATTGGTCAGCGTCTTGTAGATCCCATTTTTGCCAGTCATTACTGTTATCAATATCACCTTTCAAGAGGGATTGGCATTGAATGAGGTTGTGGTGACGGACCACCACTTGGAAGTTGATTATTCATTACTGAATATAGAAAAAAGCCCGGGTAAAACCGGACTTTTGTTGACCTAACTAGTATGTGAAAGGGGGTGGATGTACTTCCACCTCCTATCTTTTTAAAGCAATTACAGGTTTTGTCAAAAAACCAAAAACAAGCTCTAATGCTCCCGCCAATCCCAGATCACAATTTCCCAGTCATCGACACCGGGGTCGACATAGGCGTGCAATAATTTGAAGCCTACCCTACGATGTGCAGCTATTGATCGTGGGTTGTGTTCCGAGATTTGAGTGACCATAAAATCATATTCATTGGAGAATTGCTGGCGATGGAATTGGAACAAACTATCAAAAATGCCCTGGCCGCGATAGGCTTTGGCAATACAGACTTGACCCATCACATAGTAGTTGTACGCGGTCATTGGGCTTCCCTGGTAAGTCAGTTGGGCCAGGCGTTGGAACATGGGTATTAACACGGGGATTTTGTCCTGAAAAGCATGCACCATGACCAGGGCATAGCCAACGACCTGATCATCGGCTTTTGCGATCACCTGTGGGACAACTGAATTCATGTCGCTCAATAATTCCAGGTTGTGTTTGACCGTAACATAGCCCTGTTGTTTCAATTCTTCGGAACTGATATTATCTGGCAAATTCAGGGCTTGCAAATCCAGGATCTGCTGCAATTCCCGTTCTGTTTGCGGATGGCAAAATTGGATTTTTGTGTGCATAAACTGTTAAGATTGGTGAGGGTATAAAAAAGCGCCAATCTGTCCAAACAAGCTCCTATAGTCCAACATCTGATTAATTAATCAAGTTCCCCTCATCATCCCATTGTGCCACTTCGTTGCGTGTTTCCTGGTTGATACACTTGGCCAGCCATTCTTCTTCATAGTTGAGTCCATGTTCTTGCAAGACTTCTTCGGGGACACCATCCCATGTATTGGCCATATTGCCTTGGTAGCCCAGGGCTTTTACGCCAATTTTGGAGGTATAATAACCCGTCATTGTCAAATCGCGCATCAGCGAAAAGAAAATGATGCCCGTACCCTGTGATGAAATAGGTACATCAACTTCCGGATAGGCAATTTCCTCTATGATGCTGGTTTGTTGTTCTGGCGTACAGGCTTTGAATTCCTGGTTAAAGTCTTTAAAAGCACGATTGTTTAACCACATCAGACCACCGCGAATGGGCAATTCGTAAGCCGGAATATCTTTGGCCATAAATTCAACAAACTCCGGAACATTGGCATCAACAGCGCCGCCAAATTCATCATTGGTAGGAAGGATAATGTCGCATAAAACGGCAAGAGTGGCCAATTCATCCTCGGTGAAAAGGGTTTCCTGCATGAGTTTTTGATCCCGTTCCTTTTCTTCGGGAGTACGACCATAAGGGCCTAAAGTAGATGTTGGAGAAGGAGCGGGCTCTAGTGCTTTTTCTTCAGGAGTACAACCAGTCAGTAGGGAAGTGCCGGCTAATGAACCTACAAAAAGGGATTTTAAACTATCTCGACGATCCATAATTTCGAATTTAAATGTTGTTCTTTTTTAGTTGATCCACAATATAATCAGAGGTGCGCCAGGCCAGGGCTAAAATAGTCCAGGTCGGATTTTTATCGGCCTGAGAAACAAATGGACCTCCGTCAACCACAAATACATTCTTGGCATCATGCAACTGTTCAAACTCATTTGTTACAGAACGTTTAGGATCCTTGCCCATCCGGGTAGTGCCTACTTCATGGATGATTTGACCGGGCGCCAGCAAACCGTAATCCTCGTCTTTTCCAGGTTTGGTGCCTAGCGGGGTAGCGCCCATTGCATGGAAAACCTCTTCAAAGGTATTGTGCATGTGTTTGGCTTGTTTACGTTCGTGGTCCGACCAGGTATAATTGAACCGCAAAACAGGAATGCCAAATTCGTCTACTACATTGGGATCAATTTCACAATAGTTATCTTCTCGGGCGATACATTCACCCCGACCGGCGATACCCATGACTGCGCCGTAAAATTTGCCCACATCTTCTCTTAATTTGTGCCCATATCCTCCTATGGTACCCCCTATATGTTTATTGAGGTCAGAGATGCCAAACCCAAATCCATAGGAAGGCATACCCATGCCACCCCAGATTTCCATGTGGTAGCCTCTGGGAAAGTCCAGTTTTTTATTATCCAGCCACCAAGGGGTATAGACATGCATACCGCCGACTCCATCTTCGTTGTAAATTTTGCGGTTCATCAAAGCAGGTACAAAAGCGGAACGGCTGGCACCTGTAGAATCATGCAAATATTTACCGACTAATCCACTGCTGTTACCCAGGCCGTTAGGGTGTTGGGCACTTTTGGAATTAAGTAAGATACGTGCAGAACCACAAGCAGAAGCCGCCAATACGACTACTTTACCTTTTAACTGGTATTCTTTACGATCTTCTTTATTGATGTAGGAAACTCCAGTTGCCTTGCCTTCTTCATTGGTGATAACTTCCCGGGCCATGGCATTGACAAATAAGTCAATCTTACCGCCAGATTTTTGTGCCGGGAAGATCAGGCACGTTCCTGAAGAAAAGTCGGCATGTACTGCACAGCCACGACTGCATTGGTGACAATAAAAACAAACACCCCGTTCATTGTTGATGCGTTTGGTTAGGATAGACATCCTGGAGGGCATCACAGCGATATTTGTTTTTCGCGCTGCTTTGATGTAATACAGCTCGTGCAGGCGTGGTTTGGGAGGAGGTAGAAAAAAACCGTCCGGTTCGTTTTCCATTTTTTCTTTACTGCCAAATACCCCAATTAATTTATCGACTTTGTCGTAATAGGGTTTGACATCATCATAGCCAATAGGCCAATTTTCACCCAATCCGTCAACATCTTTATGTTTAAAATCTTTAGGCCCAAAACGCAGGGAAATGCGCCCCCAGTGATTGGTACGTCCCCCTAGCATTCTGGATCTAAACCAGTCAAATTTGGTGCCTTCTGCCCGGGTGTAGGGTTCTCCTTCTATTTCCCACCCACCGTAGGCACTATCAAAATCGCCGAAGGGTCGGACGGTACTTGCTCCCCGACGTGGCGATTCCCATGGCCATTTCATCTGTGTTTTCTGCTCATTGTCAGCAGGATCAAAATAAGGGCCTGCTTCGAGAATGGCGATTTCAAGCCCGGCTTCTGAGAGAATTTTGGCAGCCATCCCACCACCGGCTCCGGAACCAATAATAATGGCATCGTATTCTTTGGATGATTTTAGTATTTGCATATAGGTCATTTTATGACCTGAAAATAGGAAAATTTTTTTGAGCGAGAGGAAAAGGGATCAGTTGGGGTTGTGGATTGCAATAATTACCCCCCTAAATCTTGGTTTTGATCTATTTTCCCCTCGCCTAGTGTTTCCTATCTTCTTGCGTTGCGTTTAAAATCTTTCAAATAACGACATTAAAAATGGAGACATTTCAAATAATTGGCCTGTGCCAATCATCATCGATTTAGCAACAAACTGCGACTGCTAGACTGCCGATTTTCCGAACTTAATCGGATATAATAAAGGCCATTAGCAAGAGAAGTGGGTAATGACCAACTCCATTGATCCGTTTTTTGATGCAATTGTTTGGTAAGTACGGCATGTCCGAGTAAATCGTACAACGTGATATTTATTGGAAAATTCAGTTCATCTGCCGGCAGGCGAAAATGTACTTCACCACTGTTTGGGTTAGGAAATACGACTATCTGGTCGAGCGGTGTAGCTACTTCCTGGGTGCCTACAACAACGGCTAGCTCCATGCCAACCACTGTATCTGATTTGTAACCAATATCAAGGAGGTTTTCAGAAGCATCGATCGCGTTGATATTCAAAATCTTAAAATCAAGGGTGTCAATTCCATCCGGATTACTGGTATATGCATCCTCTCGTACCTGGAAGTATATTTGGCCAAGATTGCCGAAATTGCTAATGTTTTGCCCGTCAACCTTACAAAAACTGAAGTCTATTCGATTGGTTCCTTCGTGATAATAGATATTTTCTATAGGATTACCTGCTTCAAAAAAGGTGTTTGTCAAAGTCAAAAAAGGGAAAGTCGTGGAAGGTTCCAAAATAGTAGAATCATAAACCAGGGTGAAACTAATCCCATAAATATCTTCTACAGGGTTGGCCGCTGAGCCCAGGGAGATGGTGGTTCGCAAAAGGCGGAGCAGTTGAGAAACTGGATCTGGCGTAACGGTCTGCTTATTATTTTCTATACAAATGCCATTTGGTGCAAGTTGAGCTTCGATATCATCTGTAGGTAAATAATCGGGAGTGCGGAGTGTATAATTGTGTGTCACTATATTTCTATCCTGAAAGTTGATCTGGCCATTACCATTACAATCGCCGTGTTTATGGTTGGTACCATCCAGAAAAGTGGCCGTCCAATCCGTCGCTGTTTGTGGAAACCATTCCGAATAAATCACGTCACGTTGAGGCCCGGAGACTTGATTGCCCATAGCTACTCCTATGGCAAGATAATCGTCCTTTTCTACCAATTGATTGTGATTGGCATCACCCGGCCATACGCAGTCTTCCTGGCAAAATTCAACCTGTCCGCAACTGGTTAAAAAGCCCTGTTCATAAAAGTCTTTAATGATAGGTACTTCAGAAAGCATTACATTGACATTACCTAAATGATCTTCCGCAGCATCCTGGTGAAAGGAATAAGCCATATCAATGGTTACAGCTTCATTATTGTCCAGCGAATATGCAGGAATTGATAATATACTACGCCGATCCAGAACAAAAGGACCACTGGTATTCATGGACCAGCCATCAGGATCATTGGGATTGTCAATAAAGGCACAACAAATCGTATCTGTGCTGCCGGGATTGTAGCCAGTACCTCCATAAGTAAGTGGCGTGCCATCCGGCCAGACACCATTGAGGAAACTATAAAAAGCTTCTGCATTATCAGGCCAAGGGGATCCCGAGCCGATTGATGGGTTGTCGTAGTAGACCAAACTTGCAAGTTCCTGGTTGAGCAGGGTAATGGCTTGTACCGGCGGGAAATTACAATAAGTATTGACGCCTCCAAAGCAGGAACAGCCATTGTCTCCATCCGTATTATCCTGGTTATAAGCGTAAAAGGTATTAAGTGTTGTATCACAGCCGATGAAGTCATCGGTATAACACCCCAAATCCATATCGTACCAGAATCCAGCCTTGAGATCATTTAAGGGCTCACCAGATTTGTTGATGATCTTATGGCTTGTAAATATCGTGGTATTAAATACCGGTGTCTCCTGGCAGGTAAATGCATAAGCAGTAACCTGTACCTCAACTCCGATAGGTTCACTTAGTGATTCGGCATGGAGATACTGATCATTAAATACATACCAGAGCATCTCATCAGGGATGGAATTGGGATTGGCAGGATCAACTACGGGATAGTCGCCTTCCTGAGGATTGTAAATGCCATCGTTATTGCGATCAACAAAAGACGCGAGATCCTGATCGGGTAGGGGCGTGCCAAAAATACCTTCAATAAAAGGGTTGCCACGTCCCGGCCAGCGCAGGATGGATTCCGGAATGGGATTGTCGATGACCTGATTGTCATTATAGTCATCCAGCAAAAGCAGGATATCCAGCCGGTTAACTTTCCAGATTGTGGCAAAAATTGCAGCGGTGGGGTCCTCCATTGGGTTACCGGCCGCATCAAGGGGGCCTATTCCATAATCAAAATTTTGAAATGCCAATCCATAGGTGCTCATAGAAAGTTTAAAATCTACTTCCCCACCTGGTGTGGGAAGACCTAACCAAAGACCACCGGCAAAAATGGTGTGAACCTCAGGAGCTCCAAGGGTGTGTGGAACACTGAATCCCGGATCATCCCCATCAAAAAAGAGCGATGCGTGATTGGAAAAAGTGGCATTTACTTTGTTGGCATACAAGGTCTCCAATACACGATCTGAATTTTGTGCAGTCAAGAATTGAGGACCGCACAAAATGAATAAAAAGAATAAGCAGTTGAAATTTTTCATGGCTAGAATTATTAGTTTTTAATACTTGGCATTAAGAAACGTGTTTGGAGCTTGATCCAACTGCAAAATCAGGAAATCATGAAAATAGCGTTGCCTTTTTATGTATATTATAAAGGCTAGTCTATGACCGCAACTCCTTGTTTTTTGTGATGAATCCGCCCCAAACATGTCCTAAACCTGTATTAAAACTAGGCAAAATCCAATGAAGCTACAACAGAAAGGAGATAGTAATGTGTGAATGTAAAATTTGAATAGGTGAATGCTCCATTTTAGGAAACGGGGCTATTTATGGCCAATGGATTTGAGCCGTAAATCAGGCGCCCTTAATCATTTTAAGGATATCATGAGTCGTCACAATTCCTTTAAGCTCCTGGTCCTCGATCACAGGAATACAGTGAAAATCATTCTCTATAAAAAGGTCAATAGCCATCTTGATCGAATCTTGGGGAGCAAGCGTTTTCAAATTGATGGCCATAATTTCTTCCGCCCTGAATGCTTTTAAACGAGTGGCTTCTGTAAATCGGTCCAAATCTGTATTGGGAATGCGCTGAAACAATAAAAAATCAGACTTACTAATCAGGCCAACAATATTATTATTGTGGACTACCGGCAGGTGGTGAATTTTATGTTGGTCCAATAATTTTTTCACAGATTCCAATCGATCTTGAGGACTTACGGAGACTACTTCGGTAGTCATAATACTAGAAATGGGTGCGGATATGTTCATTTGTTGATGAATTAGTTGGTTAATAGATATAGATGTAAATTTCTGATATTGATCGTTAAAGGAGTATGATTATTATCATTGTAAAAGGTGATGCTGATTATTGGAAACAACAAACTTATTGATTCTTTAAACTGTTAATCGGGTATGGAAAAATTAAACAATAAAGTCGCACTCATTACGGGTGCCAGCAAAGGAATCGGATTGGGCATTGCCGAAGCAATGGTCCGCCAAGGTATGAAAGTAGCTATCACCAGTAGACATCAAAAAGAGGTTGATGAGGCTGCTGAAAAGTTAAATCAAATGGGGCCAGGAGAGGCCATTGGCTTGCGTTCAGATGTTGCCAACTTTTCGGATGAACAAGCAGTGGTCGATCTTGTGGTGAAACAATGGGGACAACTGGATGTACTGATTGCCAACGCTGGTGTTGGACATTTTGCCCCTATCGAAGACCTAAGTGTTGACCAATGGAAAACAACCATCGATACCAACCTGACGGGTGTTTTTCATAGTGTCAAAGCTGCTTTACCTTCCCTGAAAAAGAGCGAGGGGTATATCATCACCATTGC
The DNA here is from genome assembly GCA_021604865.1 of Saprospiraceae bacterium. Classification (GTDB taxonomy): domain Bacteria; phylum Bacteroidota; class Bacteroidia; order Chitinophagales; family Saprospiraceae; genus BQJU01. The sequence continues at coordinate 11,066 of BQJU01000098.1, forward strand.
CAGCCTGGCCGGCACCAACTTTTTTGCCAATGGAGCCGCTTATAATGCCAGTAAATTTGGACTGGTAGGCTTTACACAGGCCATCATGCTCGATTTACGTCACCATGGTATTAAAGTATCTACCATAATGCCGGGCTCGGTGGCGACTTACTTCAACAATCACGAGCCAAATGAGGCTGATGCCTGGAAAATTCAGCCCGAAGACCTGGGACAAATGGTGATAGACTTACTAAAAATGCCAGCTCGTACTCTGCCAAGCAAGGTGGAGGTAAGGCCAAGCCAGCCACCGAGGAAGTAGGGTGACGAGAGTAAGGTCGGGAAGTCTAGGGGAGGTAAAATCGTTACAAATATAATCGTTACTTTTGTAATGATAACTTTTGTAACGATTATATTTGTAATCATTATTTTTATAACGATTACTTTTGTTATCATTACATTTATAACGACTTTTACCCGCTGTCCCCTGCTTGTTTTGCAACCTGAAAATTAGGTTTTAGAAAGAATTTAAAGGTTTAGGGCAACCTTGTCTTACAATCGATGCACAGCCGAGACGGTCTGACAACGAAGCGTTCTAATCTCCCCTTACTCAACTCCCAGTAGCTTCAAAATTTTATGGAATACTGCTGTGTTTTCAATAACTCCTGTAAAATTTTCAGCACCAGGGCCATAGGCAAATATGGGAACCATGGTAGCAGAATGACCCCCAGTAGAAAAGGATTCGTCGAATTGATCGTAATCAGAAATATCTCCTTTGAAGGGAACCTTTATCGTTTTTGAAGCCAGTGTAAAACCACCAGTTTCATGGTCGGCAGTAACGAGGACGAGGGTATTGCCATCAGCCTTTGCAAAATCAAGTGCTTTCCCGATAGCCAGGTCAAAGTCGAGGACTTCGGTGATTACGTATTGGCCGTCATTAGCATGGCCGCCCCAGTCTATCTGGGAGCCTTCTGCCATTAAAAAGAAGCCGTCTTTATCCTGTTTCAGGAAATCAATAGCTAGTTGGGTCGCATTGGGGAGAAAATCTGCGCGGCCTTTTTGCATTGTTGGCATAGCATCCTGTGCTAACAAAAAGGCGTATTTATTTTGCAAGTTTAGACTACTACTCTTGGCCAGACCAGTCGTATCAACAATAAAACCTTTGGATTTTAATTTATCCAGATAATTAACTTGATCGCTGCGATTATTAAAATATTTGAGTCCACCACCTGCGAGGAAGTTGACGGGAGAATCGATAAACTGGGCAGCAATTTCTTCCGACATAGAACGAGATTTCACATGGGCAAAGAAAGAAGCTGGTGTAGCATGGGTGATTGAGGAGGTAACCACCAATCCTGTGCTCCAATTTCGTTTGGCCAGCACCTCAACGATGGTCTCTACCGGCAAGGTATCCGGACCAACACCAATAGCCCCATTATAGGTTTTTACCCCTGCTGAATAGGCTGTTGCGCTAGAGGCAGAGTCTGTAATCTTGTGACTGGAAGAATAGGTTCTGATGAGTCCGATATGTTTAAAGCGCGAAAAGTTGGGCTCGCTTTTTTTATAATAATAGCTGGAAGACAACTGTGACAAACCCATACCATCGCCAATCAGCAAAATGACATTTTTAGGCTGGTTTTTTTTTGAGAGTTGTTGGATGTTTTTGTTACAGGCGCTGGTTAAAAAGCTAGCGGCCAAAAGGATGTAGAGTAATTTTCTCATGATTTTTTCAGTTTGATAGCTCAACAATAAGGCCAAATTAAAAAATCAACTTGCTTAAATAGAGGAAAGTCGGTAAAGTTTTTCTTAAAGTTCCGTTAAATATCCATATCACCTAACTCAATGACTCAGCCTATTCCGTATTAATATTGTTCATGTCGTATATTTGCTTAGTTTTTTACCAACTTGAAAATAAAATTAAATATGAAATCATTAATGACATTTGGCCTTTGCTTCTTATTAGGCGGAGCCAGTCTTATTGCTCAACAATTGGAGTTGCCACAGAAAAGTCCAAAATCTGAGGTATCCTATGTGGTTGGACTTACCAAGGTAACTATCAATTATTCAAGTCCGGCAGTAAATGACCGGGAAGTTTGGGGCAAACTGGTGCCTTATGATGAAGTTTGGAGGGCCGGTGCCAATGAGGCCACTACGGTTGAATTCAGTACCGATGTAAAAGTAGAAGGAGAGAATCTGGCAGCAGGCAAATATGCTTTTTTCCTGATTCCTCGGAAAGAAGGCAAATGGACAGCTATCTTCAACAAAATAGCAGACCAATGGGGAGCCTATAATTATGATGAGGGAAAAGACGCTATCCGGGTAAAGATAGAAACAAAAACGGCGGAGACCAGCGAGGAACGATTGAACTATACTATAGTGGATCAGGAAATTGACCGGGGATACATTCGCTTGGGTTGGGAAAAACAACGCGCCTATATTTTGTTCCGTGCCGACGTGATGGCGCAGGTCGCCAATAATGTGAATAAATCGTTTGAGGCTGCAAAGGAGGAAGATAAATGGTCTGTTTACGCCCAAGCCTCTGATTTTTATGCCGATCATGGAGAATTGCTTAAAGCCCTGGATTATGCAGAAAAGTCTATCAAACTTGGCGAAAATTCCCGCAACTTATGGGCTAAAGCGAAAGTGGAGGCCAAAATGGAAAAATATAAAGATGCCATCAAATCTGCTAAAAAGGCGCTGGACGTAGGAGCTAAGGCGGAAGGAGATCGTTTCTACAACAACTATAAACAACAAATGAATGATAGGATCGCTGAATGGGAAGCCCTTGCAAAGCGATAGAGAACGCTAACAAAAATAATCATTTTCCAAATAGAAAAACCGGCATCGAAATATTTTGATGCCGGTTTTTCTTTTTGGCACGATTTTTTCCTACCAAAGTTTATGCTCCCCAATAAATTTACATATTAAAAATTATTACAATAAAAGTTGGCACGATATTTTCTAAGATAAATTATAGAAAACGTTGTCTTTAAAAAATCGGTAATTTCTGGTCCATTTTATCGGTGAAAATTAGGTTGAAAATTAGGTTAGAAAGCATATTATGAGAAAACTTCCCCCTAAGTCCATGTTTGAAGGCCAACCTTAAAATTCAGAGGCTGGTCTCCAAACATGCTCTAAAAAGCCGGACTTCTTCGGTTTCCTATTCAAAAAATAAAATTCGATTCGGCATCCAGATAGGTTGAAATGACCTGATGTGGACAGGAAGAACTATGTGTTTTTTGGAGAAACAACAATTGGAAATACTACTTAATTATAAAACTACATCGAATTATGAAACACTTTAATCAAATCTCAAAACGCGGAATCCCTTGGAGGAACTACGCAACTAAGAAAAGGGCTCGCAGCAAATTTTTCCAATTCATGGCTGTAGCTTTGTTGAGCCTTTTGGCTTATCAACCGATCAATGCACAATGTAACCTGGCCTGTAACGGCACACCAGATGCTCCCTTGCATATAGCGGTGGGCCTGAATTGCCAGATCGTTCTTGATCCGGATGCTGTATTGGAAGCTCCGCAGTCTTGTCCGGGCGATAAACAAATGTCGGTAAGAGACGGGCAGAATAACCTGATTACAGATGGGCTCAACCTGGTATCATTTGATGGAGCCCCCTACATCGGACAGGTGTTGAGTGTGACCACTGAGGATGTTACTACCGGTATTATTTGCGTAAGCTTTGTGGATATCTCCGATAACTTTGTCCCGGTTTTTACCACTTGTCCGGATGCTACGATTAGCTGTGTGGGCGACACCAGTGTAGCGGTCATCGGTACACCATTGGTTAGTGATAATTGTGGCGCTGCAGATGTGGATTTGAGTTATACGGATAATTTCCAGTTGGAAAACTGCCTGTCAGCAAATGTCGCTACAGTGGTTCGTAGCTGGACGGCTAGGGATGTATTTGGCAACACAGCTACCTGCAACCAGAATATCTTCCTACAACGGCCGGATTTACAACAAATCGTCTTCCCTGATAACGTAAACCTTGATTGTGATAGCCCGGATACCAATCCTTCCAATACCGGAGAACCGGAATTTGGTGGAGAGAGTATTATGGTAGGTGGATTGTGTGGACTTTCAATAATAATGGATGACGAAACAACGACTTTATGTGGAGATGCAGAATATCAGATACTGAGAACCTGGACCGTAACGGATAATTGTACAGGTTTTTCCAATAGTGCTGTACAGATCATCTTTGTACAAGATGAAACATCGCCAAGTATTACCTGCCCCGACCCTATCACCTTTAGTACTATATCTGGACAATGTTATGCTACGGTCACACTTCCTGCCCCGAGTTTATCAGACAATTGTGATGCTGCCCCGACCTATAGTGTAAGTACCAATTATGGTGCTGTTGGGCTGGGACCACATCCATTTGTGCCTTCTGGTGAGCATACCATTCAGTATACGGCCTCCGATGAGTGTGGCAATATCAGTATCTGTTCTACGACCCTGACCGTTTATGACGGAGAAGCACCGATTGCGGTTTGTGATGATGAATTGGTGGTGTCGATCCCTTCAGGAGGTATTGCAATGGTTAATGCAATAAGTTTTGATGAGGGCAGTACCGACAATTGTGCGGATACGGTTTATTTGAAGGTATTGCGGCAGACATTAGGTACCTGTGATGGTGTTGCGGGTGATGATTCGGATATCATCGGTTACCAGGAATGGTTTGATGATAAAGTGTATTTCTGTTGTTCTGAAATGAATGACGGTGAAATTTTGGTAACCTTACGGGTTTACGAAATTAATCCGGGACCTGGGCCGGTAAATCCTAACCGGGAACAACTTACAGGTGACCTTTATGGACATTTTTCGGATTGCGTGGTTTCTGTAAGACTTCAGGACCAGATAAATCCCCAATTTCAATATTGTCCACCTAATCGGATAATTGGTTGCAAGGATGATTATGAGGATTTGTCAGTATTTGGCAGCCCCGTAGCACGTGATAATTGTTCTTATTCTCTTGATTCTACAGCAGTCTTTGATATTGACAATTGTGGCTTGGGCTCTATCGTACGTACCTGGACGGCAATTGATCCTTCTGAGCATAGCTCAACTTGTACCCAAACCATTTATCTAGAAAACAACCTGCCAATGGAGGAAGACTTGATTAATTGGCCGCCAACCTATACCGTGAACAATTGTGGCGGATCAACGGATCCTGAAGATTTACCGGTAGGCTACAGAGAACCGACCTACGACGGAGAAACTTGTGGTATCCTGGCTTACAATTACGATGACCAGTTGTTTAATATTGCCTTCCCGGCTTGTTACAAGATTATTCGCACCTGGACCGTTATCGACTGGTGTGTCTATAATCCGGATGATCTCAATAGTGAGGGCAAATTCAGCCACAACCAAATTATCAAAGTACAGGATGATGACGCACCAACAATCTCCTGCCCGGAGAATATTACAGCGAATGTTGCCAACAACTGTAGCACCAGAGCAGTAACCATCGAACCTGCTGTAGCAGAAGATTGTAATCCTAGCGTTTTAATTACCAATGATTCTCCTTATGCCTATAATAATGGCGCTAATGCCAGCGGTATTTACCCGCTTGGGACTACGGTAGTCACTTTTACAGCATCAGATCGTTGTGGAAATATTACAACATGTAGCATGGAGGTGACAGTGGAAGATTTATCTGCCCCTGCTCCGCTGTGTATTGTAGGACTTTCCATTAATTTGGGTATGGGACCAAATGGTATTTCGGGTTCGATCAATGCAGAGGCCTTTAATGGTGGAACCTCTGATAACTGTACCGATGCAAGTGAACTGGTTTATAGTATTCGCAAAAATGGAACGGGTGATGAAGTATTGGCTCCTACTACAACAGTATTGACTTTCAGCTGCGAAGATGTAGGCACTCAGCTCATCCAGTTGTGGGCTACCGATAATAATGGAAACAGCGACTTTTGTACCACCTATATTTCGATACAGGACAATAATACCCTCTGTCCGGTAATCACAACAATGGGTATGATCGCAGGCGAAATAGTGACTCCTTTTGGTGAAAATGTGGAAGATGTAATGGTGACCATTAATGATATCACCAACAACCAGGTAATGACGCAATCAACAGGTTTGTTCCAGTTTCCTGATGTTCCACTTGGCAACGATTATACAATAATGCCTGAACGCAATGAAGAACCCCTCAACGGCGTGTCAACGATTGACATGATCCTGATTTCCAAACATATACTTGGCGTCGCTCATCTCGATTCCCCCTACAAGATCATTGCCGCGGATGTTGATCGCTCAGGTGGCGTTTCTACCCTGGATTTAATTAAATTGCGCAAGCTGATCCTACATGTGGTTGATGAATTTCCTAATGGTAATACTTCCTGGCGGTTTGTTGCCGCTGAGTACGAGTTTCCTGATCCTACAAACCCTTTTGCAGGCTATTTCCCGGAATTGGTGAGTATTAATGATTTCGACGCCGATGAAATGTATGCTGATTTTATTGCGGTCAAGGTAGGTGATGTCAACAACTCTGTCACTCCGAATAACCTGTCGGATCCAGATGACCGGGCCACTTATGGAGAAATGGGTATGGCGGTACGCAATCAGACTTTGGAAGCAGGAGAGACTTATACCATCGACTTTATAGCACGGGATATGGATAAAATTCTTGGCTACCAATTTACCTTCGGATTTGATCCGGAAGCACTGGAATTTGTGGAAGTGAATAGCGGTATGTTACCCGGACTGGACGAGGAGAATTTTGGCTACCTAGCTGCGGAAAGCGGCATGATTACCACCAGCTGGAATCAGCATGGAGAGCTACCAGATAATAAGGAAGGCGTCCTATTCAGCATAACATTTTACTCTAATGCCAATGCTGAATTGCAGGATTTGATTTACATCAACTCTCGCCTGACCAAAGCAGAAGCCTATACCCTGGAAGGTGATGTGCTGGAAGTAGGCTTGAATTTCTTGGAAGGTAATACGGCTTCAGAGCCAACGGGTTATGCCCTGTATCAAAACCGGCCCAATCCATTTAGTGATGATACCATTATTCCTTTTCAACTGGCAGAAGCCGGCGTAGTACGGATGCGGGTTTACGATTTGGCGGGACGGACTATTTACCAAATGGAACGCCAATTTGAGAGTGGGTATAATGAATTGTTGATAGGAAAGAGCGACTTGTCTATCACCGGAATCATGTACTACCAGATTGAAGCAGGAAACTGGAAGGATACGAAGAAGATGATGTTGACGGAATAGATACAAAAGCCTCCTATTCAAATGAGTAGGGGGCTTTTTGTATTAGATAAAAATATATTAAAGATTATTAAATACCTATTTTAGGGTATAGTATTGAATGTAGTTTTTCAGTATATTTGCAACACCTGAAAAGTACCGTTCCCGACGGCCGATTTAATTATACACTTCTTAATTTGAAATCCAACTGTAGAAACAGCTTGATTTGTCTCACAGGGGAAAATAGCTTGTTTATAATTCCACAATAAGACGCAATTTATCGGTGCTTTTGTCGATCTGCAACAAAAAAGAGACAATCTACTACCGATCTTGTTAAAGAAACAATTGAATTAGGTCCTTCATCGTTTTGATGAGGGATTTTTTTTGTGGGATAGCTCCTTTCTGGAAAACTATATTTTGAGAATTATTAATTGCACAGAAAAAAGAAGGTTACACTTTGTGACAATTGTGCAATTTTGTACATTTGACCACCACTCTTAAAAAAAGCTTGTTTGAAAGTCAACCATTGAACTGCAAACATGCTCAAAACCAGCAACACCTCCACCTTGCCCCATACAATTTGCTGGCATTTAATCAAATATAAGTTACCTATGAAAAAACCGATTTTTATTCTGTTTATTGCTGTATTGGCAACAGCGACCACTATTCCGGAGGCTACGCCACAATCAGCGGATAAGATTATCTGCGAAATGATTGCCAAAACCCGTGAAATCAAAACCATGACGTATACCATGCGTAAATTGGAACGGGTTAATGGAGAAATGACCGAACAGATTGCAGATATCAAATTGCAACGCAAGCCATTCAAGGTTTATGTGCGTCAAAAATTGCCTAATGATGGCATGGAGGTGCTTTTTGTTAAAGGCGCCAATAATGGCAAAGCCCTGGTTAATCCCAATGGATTCCCATGGGTCAACGTGAATCTGCATCCATTGGGAAGCACCATGCGAAAAAACCAGCACCATACCATACTGGATTCGGGTTACGATCTTTTTATCAATATTTTGGATGGATTGGTGAAAAAATATAAGCCGGAAATCGGAAACATGACCACCATCAGTAAAACCATAAATTGGGATGGTCATTCCTGTTGGGTGATTGAACTCAACAATCCCTATTTTAAATATGAGTCCTATACGGTTCAGCCGGGAGAAACGCTCTTGACCATTGCTAAGAAATTCAATCTTGGGGAACATCAGATCCTTACAAAAAATGACAAAGTCGATGACTACGACGATGTAAGCGCTGGGCAGGTGATTCAGATTCCCAACGATTATTCTCCTAGGATGACGCTGTACATTGACCAAAAACGCAAGCTTCCATTAGTAATGAAAGTTTACGATGACCAAGGGCTTTATGAAAATTATGAATACAAAGCAGTAGTGATTGATCCGGTTTTAGGCGAAGAAACATTCAGTAAACACAATGAGGCATACGGATTTTGAGTAAAGAAATGATCATCATAGGCGGAGGACCGGCTGGGTTAATGGCTGCAGATGTGCTTAGTCCTTACCACCGGGTGAGCTTGTATGAGAAAGGAAAAACCGTAGGCCGTAAATTTCTGGTAGCCGGAAAAGGAGGCTTCAACCTGACCAATAGTGCCCAAGGAGCAGAATTAAAAAAAGAATATGCCCCGGCTCATTTTCTGGATCGGGTATTGGATGATTTTGATTCGAATGCTGTACGACAATGGCTGAATGAAATGGGCATTCCCACTTTTGTAGGCAGCAGCGGGCGTGTATTTCCCGAAAAGGGCATCAAACCCGTTGAAGTGCTGAACCGAATCCGGGAAAAGCTGACCAGCCAGGGCGTGCAATTTTTTTTGGAACACGAATTTGTAGGATTCACAGAGCACCAAAAGCCGATCTTGCGACATCGAAAGCAGGAATTTGTACCCAAGGCTGATGCCTATATTTTTGCTTTAGGTGGCGCCTCCTGGCCAGTTACCGGCGCTACCGGTCACTGGCGATCTGCTTTTGATGCAATTGGTATCACGACCCTTCCTTTTCAAGCCTCCAATTGTGGAATTCACGTCGACTGGCCGGACACCATCAGCGCCCATCATGCTGGTAAACCCCTAAAAAATGTAAGCATTTCTGCTGGCGGAAAAACCGTGAAAGGGGAGGCTTTAATTACGGACTACGGATTGGAAGGAAATGCAATTTATCCGATTGTTCCGCAGGTGAGATCCGCTTTGCAAAAGGAAACATCTACGCAAATCTATCTTGATCTTAAACCCAACAATACTCCGGAACAGCTAATCAAAAAGCTCAAAGGAAAAACAACCGACACGCAGACCTATGCCAAGACCCTTAATCTCAAAAATGCCCAACTGGCACTGCTAAAGGCGTTTACAGATAAAACAGTTTTTCAGAACCCCAATGCCCTAGTGCATGCTATCAAACAACTACCGATTCCCGTACATTCCCTGCGTCCGGTAGAAGAGGCCATCTCTACCATAGGCGGCATTCCAATAGCTGCCCTCAACCCTGATTTTTCGTTGAAGGGTTTTCCTCATCTCTTCGCCATTGGTGAAATGGTGGATTGGGATACCATTACGGGTGGATTTTTGTTGCAAGCTTGTTTTGCGATGGGGAAAGGGGTCGGAGCGTCTTTATCTTCCCCGCATGACTTACACTGAAGGCCTGTTCCGCTTTTTAAGATAATAATGCCAAAAAAAATAGGCTGCCAATGAACGAAATGGTTTCCATTTTTCGGCCAATAGGCTAATCTCTTCTTTTGTTTTTGCCTCACTCAATTCTTTTACGGTATTGACCACTGCAATGTCGCCAATCGGGAAAATGTCTTTTGATTGCAGGCAAAACATCAGGTAAATATCGGTAGTCCAATTGCCGATGCCCTTAATCTGGGTGAGTTGTTTTCTTATTTCAAACTCGTTCAATTGGGGCAATCCAAACAAATCGATATCCTTGTTAAGAATGGCCGTTGATAAGGCGCGCAGGTATTTTGATTTTTGACGGCTTATCTGACAATTCCTCATTTCTACATCAGTAAGCTTGAGTATTTCTGAAGGGGTAAACTCCGGCAAGTAATTACTGAGCTTGAGAAAGTGGGCATTGGCTGAAGCCAAACTTACCTGCTGCTCCAATATGATTTTGCATAAGGAAATGAAACCCTGGGGCCTGGCCCAGTTTGGTGGAGCACCATACTTGTCGTAAATGTGTGCAAATAATGGATCCGTTTTAAGGAGTTGTTGAATGTCTTTTTGGTTGACGATTTTTATAAGCATTTCATCGTTTGTAATTGTTATTGACTGAATACCGGCCGTCAATAAAATTTTTTGGATCGAGAACGATTCTCTGGTAAAGGTACTTTTATTGTATGTCATAAATAGACGTCTCAGCGCTTATTTGGAGATCGGCTTTATTGCATAAAAAAGCGGTTGCAATTTCATCGACCTCAAATCCACATAAAATACGAGGTGTGACAACCATTTGATGATTTGCTGGTCTTTAAGAGTGATTAGGGTTGAACACTAATCTCTGACACCTTATAAACTCACTTGATTATGTTTAAAAATTACTTCAAAACCGCCATTCGCAACCTTTTTAAAAACAAACTGTACAGTTTCATCAATATCGGCGGTTTGGCGCTGGGCATGGCCATTGCCATCCTGATTACCCTTTATGTGCAACATGAGTTGAATTACGACAAATGGATCAGTGGACATGACCAGGTGCACCGCGTGTATCGGCATTGGTGGAAGAGTGGTGGAAAGGTAATTTGGACTCCTGATCCGCTGGCGGAGGCACTGGCTGCTGATTTGCCGGAGGTAACCAAATCGATGGGGCTACAACCCTACGGAGAGGTATTGTTGCAGTACGAACAGGAGAAGATCTATGTGAAAAAGTCGGCCATGGTAGATAGTACCTTTTTTGGGGTGGTTGAATTGCCGTTGTTGTACGGCAATCCGAAAGAAGCACTGAAGGCGCCCAATGCAGTCGTGTTATCCAAACGAGTGGCAGAATTGTTTTATGGTCCGGTTAATCCGGTGGGCAAACCCATTCGTTTTAATGACGAGATGGACCTGATAGTGGGTGGAGTGATGGATGATTTTCCAGGAAATACTCACCTGTCGCACGAAGTGTATACCCGCTTTAACTGGTCTACACCATCCTGGTCGGGCAACAACCGGGCCACTTATGTACGCCTTGTTCCCGGCACTGATATTGCATTGATGGAAAAGAAAATAACGGATCTGGTAGCCCCCCATTTCATTGCAGACATGAAGGCCGTAGGTGTCGAGGTCAAACCAGAAGACCTGGCACTCTGGGAGCTACAACCTATGGACGATATTCACCTGCATTCTGCCCATTTTGGTTGGAGTGACAAGTCGGGTGGCGACATCAAATACATCTATATCTTTAGCCTTATAGCACTGATTGTCCTGCTGATTGCGAGCATCAATTACGTCAACCTGTCTACCGCACGCGCTATGAACCGGGCACGGGAAGTCGGGGTGCGCAAGGCTACCGGAGCGAGACGCGGACAATTGGTGGCGCAGTTTCTTTCTGAAACCTTTGTGCAGAGTTTTGCAGCCCTGTTGCTGGCGGTATTCCTGAGCCAACTGTTTTTGCCCACCTTTAATCAGATTATCGATCGGCCATTGACCTTCCTCGATGGCGCCTGGGGGCAATATGTATTGCCTTTGCTGGTGCTGGTGGCTTTGGTGAGTTTATTGGCGGGTAGTTACCCGGCTTTTGTGCTTTCGGGATTCCAGCCGGTCAGGGTACTTAAGGGGGCCATACAGCGTAGTAGCGGGGGGCATGTTTTTCGCCAGGCACTGGTGGTCTCGCAGTTCTCCTTGTCAGTAGTGTTGGTCATCGTGATGCTGTTCATTTACCGGCAAATGAATTTTATGATGGATCAGGATTTGGGATTTTCCGGAGATCAGGTCATGATGATTTCTTTAAACAAGGATGATTCGCATCGGAAACTGGAAAGCATGAAAGATGCCTTTTTAGCTATTCCGGGCGTGAAATCCGTGACGACTTCCAGCCGCCTTCCGGGCCACAGACTGCCCGATTGGGGAATGAATGTTGAAGGGCAGACAGATCCAATTTATCCGAGGGTTGTTTTTACCGATGCAGATTATGTGAAAACCTTGGGGCTGACCATGAAGGAAGGCCGCTATTTTGCTGCCGACCGGCCCGCGGACACCCTCAATAACTATGTCGTAAATGAAACTTTTGTCAAGGACTATAACATGGAGAATCCCATAGGACAAAAGGTGAAATTTATGGGCGAGGAAGCGTATGGACAAATCATTGGCGTCATGAAAGACTATCACTACCAAGGGTTAGATGGTAAAATCCGGCCAGTGATCTTCGGCGGCATGCACCAGCGTTATTACACAGGCATTAAGATAGACACAGAACAATTGACCACCACCATTGCGGCTATCCGAACTTTATGGGAGCAGGTGGAGGGAGCACACCCGATGGTTTATTCCTTTTTGAATGAATCTTTTGAAAAACAATATTCCGAATATACCCGCTTTGGCGAGACCTTACTTTATGCCACTATTCTAGCCATTTTCCTGGCCGTATTGGGGCTGTTTGGTCTGGCTACCTATGCTGCTGTGACCCGCACCAAGGAGATTGGCATCCGCAAAGTGCTGGGGGCTTCTATTCAGGGCATTAGTATTATGCTGGTCAAAGATTTTATCCGCTGGGTATTGGTGGCCAGCCTGATTGCTGTTCCTTTTGGTTACCTGATTTCGCGCCGTTGGCTGGAAGATTTTGCCTACCGGACGGATCTTTCCATCTACCCATTTTTGATTGCTATCGGAGCGGCGATTCTGATTGCGGCACTGACAGTGAGTTTCCAAGCCATCCGGGCAGCGGTAGCCAATCCGATAGAAGCATTGAAGTATGAATGAGGAGTATTTATGGGCACCGCCCTATCTTCTTCTTGCGTGCCTGAGGGTGTTCTAGGGCCACTTGAGGCGCGGCAACCCTATTCGTTAAGGGCCGCTATATTACGGGGTTCGCTATTCGCTCAGCCTTCGCCCCGATAGGGCTCGTCCGGTGCTGCGCACCGCCCCTGCATAGCGCTGGTGCGGACTCTGCTGCTTTCTACCTCCGGTCAGTGGTAAAAAATCCGTATTTTCCCCCAAAAAAAATGGCCCGCCACAATGATACCGGTCACAAAGGAGAAGCATTAGCCCGCAAATTTCTGGAAAATAAGGGATACCGCGTGCTGGAAACCAACTGGCGCTACCGGCGTGCAGAAATTGACATCATTGCTAAAGATGGGGAGATTCTCGTGTTTGTAGAAGTAAAAACCCGCAGCAGTACAGCCTTTGGCCGCCCCGAAGAGTTTGTAAGCACCAAAAAAGAACAGTTTATGATCGATTCAGCTTCTGCTTATATGGAAGCAATTGGCCACAATTGGGAAATTCGATTTGATATTATCGCCGTGCTACTACCTGCCAACGCTGCCCCAGAAGTGGAACATTTTAAAGATGCATTCTTCCCCGGAATTTAAGCCCCTAAACCTACCTAAACCAGCTTCCCCAGGAAGAATTGAAAGAAATGTACGGATTGGAAAGAGTTGCCCCGTTCTAAACCACCGTTCCTTCCCCTAAACCTACCTAAACCTACCTAAACCAGCTTCCCCAGGAAGAATTGAAAGAAATGTACGGATTGGAAAGAGTTGCCCCGTTCTAAACCACCGTTCCTGCCCTAAACCCACCTAAACCTACCT
>BQJU01000099.1 GCA_021604865.1 Saprospiraceae bacterium
GCCATTGGCATCCGTCACACTAACTGGACTATAATCCGTATCCACCGTTGGGCTAACCGGGATGGAACCACCATCATAATTGTTTATCGTAAAATCAGTAGTGCCATCGGAATAGACTACGGTATAAGGTGGAGTACCACCAGGAATGGTGAAGAAGATATTAGTACTTTGACCAGTACAAATCGTGCCGCCACCTTCCAGGCTTGTATTACCTGGACCGTCATTGACAATCACCGTCACCAATCCATCCAGGCCACCAGTACAACCATTGGCATCCGTCACGCTAACCGGGCTATAATCTGTATCCGCCGTTGGGCTGACTGGGATGGAACCACCATCATAATTGTTTATCGTAAAATCAGTCGTACCATCGGAATAGACTACGGCATAAGGTGGAGTACCACCAGGAATGGTGAAGAAGATATTAGTACTTTGACCAGTACAAATCGTACCGCCACCTTCCAGGCTTGTATTACCTGGACCGTCATTTACTGTAACCGTCACCAATCCATCCAAACCGCCAGTACAACCATTGGCATCCGTCACACTAACCGGGCTATAATCCGTATCCACCGTTGGGCTAACTGGGATGGAACCTCCATCATAATTGTTTATTGTAAAATCAGTCGTGCCATCGGAATAAACCACGGCATAAGGTGGAGTACCGCCAGGAATGGTGAAGAAGATATTGGTACTTTGACCAGTACAAATTGTGCCACCGCCTTCCAGGGTTGTATTACCCGGGCCATCATTGACAGTCACCGTCACCAATCCATCCAGACCGCCGGTACATCCATTGGCATCCGTCACACTTACCGGGCTATAATCCGTATCCACTGTTGGGCTAACCGGGATTGCCCCCCCATCATAATTATTTATTGTAAAATCAGTCGTACCATCGGAATAAACCACAGTATAAGGCGGAGTACCACCGGGAATGGTGAAGAAGATATTGGTACTTTGACCAGTACATATTGTGCCACCGCCTTCCAGGGTCGTATTGCCGGGGCTGTCATTAACTATCACATCGGCAAAACCTTCAAAGCCACCCGTACAGCCATTGGCATCCGTCACATTTACTGGGCTATAATTGGTCGTTTCTGAGGGGCTGACCGGAATCGGATCGTTGCTCGCGTAATTGGTTACTGTAAAATCGGTCGTGCCATCGGAATAGACAACCGTATATGGTGGTGTGCCATTGGGAATCGCAAAAAACAAATCCACAGATTGACCAGAGCAGATTGTTCCGCCACCGCTAAGGCTTGCACCTTGAGGTCCGTCATTGACTATCACATCGGCAAAACCTTCAAAGCCACCCGTACAGCCATTAGCATCCGTCACATTTACTGGACTATAATTGGTCGTTTCTGAGGGACTGACCGGAATTGGATCGTTGCTGGCATAATTGGTTACTGTAAAATCAGTCGTACCATCAGAATAGACAACCGTATATGGGGGCGTTCCATTGGGAATCGCAAAAAATAAATCCACAGATTGACCGGAGCAAATTGTTCCGCCACCGCTAAGGCTTGCACCTTGAGGTCCGTCATTAACTATCACATCGGCAAAACCTTCAAAGCCACCCGTACAGCCATTGGCATCCGTCACATTTACTGGACTATAATTGGTCGTTTCTGAGGGACTGACCGGAATCGGATCGTTACTCGCATAATTGGTCACCGTAAAATCAGTCGTACCATCAGAATAGACAACCGTATAAGGGGGCGTTCCATTGGGAATCGCAAAAAACAGATCTACCGACTCTCCAGCACAAATTGTGCCGCCACCACTTAGGCTGGCTCCCTGAGGGCCATCACTGACTGTGATTGTTGGCGAGCCGGAAACGGAGGGCGCTGAACTACAGGTATTGGAAACACTAACAAGTGTATAGGTCGTCGTAACGGTTGGACTGACGGTAATCGGTCCGCTGACATAATTATTAATCGTAATGTCACTCGTTCCATCATTATAAACCACTGTAAACGGCGAATCGCCTCCTACGATATTGAGCGTCAAATCTGAACTTGCGCCTGAGCAGATACTATTATCCCCGGAAAGGGTAGCGGAGGCAGGAGCGGGGCCATCCGCGACTTCGAGACAGAAGTTACCGTCAGATGGCGGTATCGCTTGTATTCTGATATAATAATTGTTTCCAGGAATCAAACCACATGCGGTTAAAGTATTGGGTTCATTATTATCGTCGGAACAAGCGACTTCCGACAAGGTAGAAAGATCGCTACAAGTAAAACCAGGTCCTTCTTCATAAACCACTCTTTCAAAATTTTCCGGATTTTCAGGCGTTGAAGTGATGATAACACTCCCGGAAGCAGGTGCCGTAAAATTAAACCACACCGTATGGTAAACCTCACCACCACAAGCACCAAATTCATTGGTTTCGAAAGTTGCTTCTACATTGGTATAAATAAATCCGGCACAGCTGGCATTAACGCTTAAAGCAATTGCATCACAAAGGTTATCATTTACCGGAGGAGCGACATTGCTGAGGTTATCGAATAAGTTGGCATAAATATATTCATTCGTCAGGTGCTCTTTTGAAATGGCAAACTCTTCGGGCACTGACATCGAACCAAATATGGCAACACTAAGCACACCCCATGCCACCATAGTCAGGGTCTTTTTATACCGAAGTATGATAGAGTTATTTAATGGTTTCATGTCATTGCAATTTTTCATTGAAAATAATTGTCCAGCCCTCAGAAGAAAACCTACCAACCACCTTCTATTGACATCTGATTATCAATAGATTACAGCACACTCACACAGTCCCCTCTTTCACCTCCCCAAGGGAGGATAGTCCTATCGACCAGGTCGGATTAACCCTTTTAGGGCAAACCGAAGCACTGATATTTCCCCTGGGGGGAAAACAAGGGGGAATTAGTCGCACCATCTACTGGCAGTCTATTTCTCATCGCAACCTTCCCCGAAGGCCGCAGTTCTAAGGAGTCAGTGAACACCTCATTCCCTTTTTTCCTTGACAGCTACCGACTTTTGCTCGGTCATCGGGCCGGATTTTCCATTCGTAAATACCACTTTGACCGCGTAATTGTATTGCCCTTCTTTTTGAACTTTCAGATCGGAAAAGGAGGTCGTCTGACGGTCGAGTATTCGGTAACGGAGCATGGGCGAATCACCCAGGGAGCGGTATACATAAAACAGGTAGTCCTGATCTTTTAAAATATCGTCAGCAGGTGGTGCAAATTGCCAATTCAGGTTTACGGCCTGGGCACTGGAATCATAAGCTATCTGCAGGTTCTCAATAGTCCCGGACTCCCCGCCAAACCAACGTCTGGCTTTAACCGGAAAGGCGTAATCAGAAAATAAGCCGGCATCATCCTGGGCACGCATCGTATATTGGTAAAATTGTTCCGCCTGGGTAGAAGTATCCGTAAAACTCCTTTCAAAGGCAGTAAATTCTTGTAAAACTTCCCATTCATCGTCACTCGGAGATAAACGCCGATAGAGGATATGTCGAATAACATCCGTACTACTACTCAAATCCCACTGTAAGTGAACAATGCTATCATTCATTTCCGGATAGTGGAGAATCGGCGCTACTGGCGGTATGAAATCCGGTTTTTGTACTTCTATAAAATCAGAATACGCTGATCGGTTGTGACTCAGGTCAACAGCCTCGATCCGATAGTAGATTTTTTCGGTAAGCGTCACTAGCGTTATGGTATCCCTAAACAAGTTGACATATATAGGTGCATTGGTCAATTGGGTAAGTTCATGGCTTTTGTCATTGGCAAAATAAACCCGGTATCCCAAAAGGTCAACCTCCTTGTTCTGTTCCCAAACCAAAGTCACCACACCGGTGCTATCAATCAGATAGGAAGGTCTTTGGGGTGCCGCAGGCGCTTCGTCGTCAATGACGTGCATGTACATGGGGAAACTGGAAGTTTCATTTCCTTTATTGTCGACCGCTTTTAGGATATAGTAATGGATCCGACCTTTCTCCAATGGCGTTTCTGAAGTATATGACCGAGCTTGTTTGGGTAAATTGGGGGATACCTGCACATAGGTGCTATCCGGATGGGAAGATTCCCAAACCGAAAAGCTGGCCAGGTCTGTCAACAGTTCCGCTTCGTAATCCATTTGCCAACTAAGAGAAGCAATTCGGCTTTCTTCATCTACCTCGTGGGCAGTAATGACGGGCGGCGGCGGTGGCGTCAGGTCTGTAGAAACCGCACTTACCAAAGTATAATCCGAAAAATCTCCAAATGGCGTCTGGCCACTAACTCGGTATTGGTAATTAATATCGTTCGCCGTACTATCCACAAATTGATAATAATCAGCAGCCCCTTCTGTGGGATCTTCCTCAGCTCTAAGCATTAAGTTGTCTACCCTAGTTCGTAGCCCAGGATTGTCGTTCTCCATAAAGACTACGATATCACTGGTCAGTTTCTGCCAGGTTTCTCCTTTATCTACAGATCTTTCAATCCAATAGCCAGAAAATTCATTCTCCGCTTTTGGCCACCTAAGGGTAACCACTCCATCGCCTGCCTTTGTCGATAATTGCTCGACCTTGGAGTTCTGTGCAGGATTGTTTTCAATGACCGACATACTCGCCATGAAGGGTATACTACCTGATGTATCAGCAGAGACCACATAATAAATATACCTTTCACCCAGCTCTACTCCATTATCTACAAAACGAAGCCCCATTAACTCTGCGGCAAGGGCCGAACGATCGGCCGCCAGTAAGGCAAAGCCGAATTGCATATTTAGTTGGTTATTCCGGGTCACAAAATCCAGATTCGTTTCCGATGCCGGATCTTCGTAAGCTTCACCATATAGTGCCTGAGCAGCAATCATAGCAGCAGTGTCGGTAGGGGCTATTTGATTGGCAATTCGGTCCAAAGACCAAGGTCTAACGGGATGAAGGGTATCGGCCAGGTATACCCGAGTTATCGACCCGATCGTATCAATTATGGGTACCGTATCTGTTATAGTGGGCAAACTTGATCTAATCACCATATAACCATACTTGTTTAAGTTTCGCCACAAGGACAAAGTAGATGGTGCCCAGCGCAATACAATACTATCGCCATATGCTTTGCTGATCAGTGAGAGGAAACCTTGTTCCGTACTACTGGTATCTGACTGAATAAGCGGGTATTTCAGTTGATAATAATAGGCTAAACTATCCGGGTTGTATCCTTCCTCCTTTAGTTTTGACAAAAAGGCTTCATTTTTCAACATTTCAGCCATATCGATGCCATTATTCTCCAGTTCACTAATAAAGGATTGGTATATATTAGTGGTATCCCCCGGGGTATTAGTATCCTGTGCTTTTATCGAGGAAATAGAAAGCAGTAGTAGTATTGTACTTAATAATATTTTCTTAAACACTTGCATTGATATCTTAATTTGTCGTGTTGTAAAACCTGTTTTTTCCGAATTCATCCTTTCGCTAACCAGTGATTTCAAAAGAAGCCTCCGAAATGGTTTAATATGTTTTCTCCAGGATAAAAAAGCTATTTGCTTCTTTTACGGGTGAATCTCTCAAAACCTTGTACCCTCCAGACAATTTCCGGGTCAGATACCTAGCTCTTCTGACATTCATAATGGAGTGTGCGTTGAGGGCATCATCCTTTTCTATTTTAAAAAAGAAATCACTCTCATTTTGTAAACTAGCAGTACTCTTATACAAGCCTTCATTGCCGCCCAACTGGTTAAGAAAAGTGGAAACGCCCGACGACCAAACCCAAGTATAACCGGAAGGCCAACGATAAACAGGGTAACGCACGGAAACGGGTATAGTAGGATAACGGCTTAATTTTTGTCCCGTAGACTCATTCCAAATCTCATATACCTGCCCTTCTAACCTGGGACGGAGCCAAAATTTATCAGCGCTTTGGGCACTAAAACTGACATAATTATTGGCGCCCCTTATTTCACGTAAAGACTCCTGATTGGCGTTTACAGGACGAATAAAATATTTGCCGCTCAAATCCTCGGGAGGCGGCACATAACTATACCTTAAGTTGAAGTAGGAATCGCCTGGTTTAAGGTTTGGATCGCTCTTTATAAACTGTTGCGTGGTACTATAATTGATACTAAAGAACTCATATAAGTATTGGTTGTTAGCCTTACACTTAATCGTATAAGAGTCATCATTTTGCTTGTCGAAGAAAAATAGATAATTATCTATGAATACTCCGAACTGGAAGCTATTTGCAAAATGGCCATCACTAATCAAATGGATTCGTTGTCCTGTTGCTTTGTCCCAGATTTCATAGGCCCCCGATGCGTGACGTTTGAGCGTAAATCGCAGTTGATCATTATCGTCCTGCGTTTTTGTCGTCAGCCAATTTCCACTATGCACAAATCGACCGCTGTTTTTCGCCTGTATGAGATATTGACCACTTATATTTTCGGGTGGTGCCTGATAAGTTGATTCCAGGTAAAAGTAGCTATAGGCAGGATCTCCCAGACTTCCATAGCTGACTATTTTTTGGTGGGATGGCCCTGTCGCAAAATCAAAGCGTTCGAATAGGTACTGGTTATTGGCCCGGCATTTTATTTGGAACAAATTGCCCGATGCCTGAATCAAATCAAATTGATAATTAGCTTCCGCTAGGCCAGTCACTGGTGCAGTACTGTACGTGTTGCTGGAGGCAGTATGCAGGTATTGGCCACTTAATTTAGATTTGATTTTATAGGAACCATTTTGTTGTTTTTCTAGAACAAATCGAATACCATCGTCCGTCTTTTTGAAAGAAGTCCCCTCTGCTACGGATGTACTTTCATTAATATAGATATGCCGTCCACTACTTTGGTTTCGGAAGTAATATTCCCCATTTAAAGATTGACTGTACGTATCTTTATCTCCCAAAACGAATTTAGCATGATTATCATTTAAAGGCTCTCCCGACCCCAGAATGCGCCAATGCAATCCGTCCCCATTATCTACTGCATTCTCGTAAAGATATTCCCCCGATGCCTTGTTTTTGATATGATAGGTGGAACCCGAGATCAGTTCCAGTTTAAAAAGGAATTTATCATCATCAAGGTTAGAGGCCGTCGTCGTATACATCCAGCGGCCGTTCACTAATTCCCCATGGATTCGATTACCATTGGTTGTGGTAATATCGTAATAGCCGCCCGCTCTTCTTCTCAATTTAAATTGCGCCTGCGCCCCCTTATCTTCCCACTCCATAGAAATAGCCCGACCAGTAGTAGCTGTTCCATCATATAGATATCGGCCACTACCGAGGCCTTTGATGCGAAAAGTTTTATTCAGGTCAACCGGTGGGCCATCCCAGGCCATTTCGAGTGTAAAGCGTTCATAATCATAGAACTTTCCAGCTGCAGCGCCTATTTGTAAATACTTATTTTCACTATTTTCCCGCAAGACTCGGCCGTCCGCTAATTTGATCTTGATACTTCCATCCTGTAGGTTTTCCACAAAAACTTTGGTAGGGGAAGTTGTATTTTTGATATTGCTATTACCATCTACTGCTCCAATATAATTCCCAAAATTATTGAAAGGTTGCAAATAATACGATCCATCGGAATTGCGGTTTAATTTATATTTTTTATAACCGTTGTTAACTTGATTGATCGTCGAAACATTTGGATAACCTTCCCTAGCCATATACCGGCCACTGCCTACATTTCGGATATAATAGGGCCCGCCGCCACTAAGATCGACAAAACTACTACTTGCCACTCCTTGCTTATTGAAAGCTAGATGAGTAGTAAGGCCTCGTTTAGTGTATTTCAAGCCGAATAAATCACCATAGCTTGACGGCAAATTATTATAAGAAGGAATTCTAGACAGGTTATATTTTAAAGTGCTCACCGTATAACGGTAGGGGTTATAGGGCCAGACATTCAACCATTGCGCCAAATTATGCAACCGCATTGCTTTGTACAAAGAACTGGTCCGAGGATAAAACTTCAAGTCAATCTTGGCACCCGTATTCTTGTTTGTGGCATTGGCCGTCAATAAGCTGGTATTGGCTTGAGTCTGATTGACAAAAACGTAGGGGCCTATCGGAATAACGCTATTGTCGAAGGGAACTGTCCCTGATTTTGGATAATTCCTGTAATTATTATACCCCATGTATTTTGAAAATCCAGTATCCCATTTATAGTTGGCAAAATAAGAGAGTCTCCCCAATTCATAAATGTCAAAGCCTTCCTGAATACCTGACAGGTTATATTGCATGGCAGCCATATTCATGTCTGCACTTATGGTCTGGCCTAACCAAGTCCGATACGATGGATTAGCTTGAATATAACTAATCACATTATCAAAGTATGTTTTATTTGCATTAAAAAGAGAATAATATTTTATGGGATAAAGACCTTTAAATATGTCGATGTGCAATTTTGTAATATTTCCCACAAAAGCAATTAGTTCGTCTTCTAATTTTCTATTTTTCTTTTTCTTGGCTGTAGAAGGAGGATAGGGGTAGTAACTAAAGTAAGATGCATCAAAATAGAAATCCTGGGGGTTATTAAACAAGGTATCCATTCCCTCCGCCAAGTGGAAAGCCGCTGAAGAAATAAAGCTTGGATTAGCAGCTGCCAATTTTTCAACAAAAGAATTATAAGCGCTGGTGCCGAATAGGGAGGTATACAAAATTTTCTCTGGAGCACCCTTCTTAAATGCAGCAGTTATGGACTGAGAGGTAGATGAAACCGTATAAGTTCCATAGCCTGTATTTACTTGGGGGTTTTCCGTCACAGTGGTCGCTATAGTATAAGTTTCTTCCTCTACTATGGGCTTACCTACCAAATCAAAGCGGTATACTCTACCCCTTTTCAATGCCTGCGAAAAGTCAGGGAAGCCAATGGACTTATTATAGACATCTGTATTTTGAGAAATAGCCAGGTCAAAGTTGTTTTCCGAGCCTCCGAAACTCCAGGAATTGGCCATGCCCTTGACATTACTTTTAACAGTGTTTCGGGTTGGCTGGAGCACGGCACAGGGGCCTTGGCTAGCTACCGTACAGCTTATATTGAAAAAGCGATAGGCCCAACTGAGGAAAGGATTACTAGATTGACAGGGATTTTGGAATAAGTAGACCAGATCGCCAACCGGCTGTCCCCATTCTGGTACAGGCACTGCTTTTAGGGGCCCTTCAAAAACCTGTTCCCCAGAAGCTACATCTACTATTCTGACAAAATAATCATATTCGAATATATTTTCGGGTGTACAAGCCCCATCTTTATTATCTCTTTTTTTGGGGTTGAACAGGTAGCCCCAGCCTTCCAGCTTCAGAGCTACACCACCGCCACTAGGGTTGTCAAGAATACCATAATTGATCGCTCGATAATCCGGATAACTGGCCAACACAGCGTCGGGAGGCAAGGTGACAGGACGATCATCCGATGTAAAAGGAACCGTTCGCTTTTCAACATATGGGGTGTTGGTTGGATTTCCATTACCATCGGTTTTATATACAACTTTCCAGTCTGAATCTTTGTTCGTTTTCTTTTTCCAACCTACCTGGACGGTAAAACGATACTTGGTTTTGGGGGCCAATAATTTAGTAGAAACAAATTCCGCATGATTGTAAATGCCGGCAGCACCGACATTACTATTGCTGGCATTTAAATATCTCCAGGCACCTTGCACTGGCTCGGGGCCTCCCTGGATTGTACTTAGGCTTATCAAGTAAGGCTTAACCATCAAGCCATCATCCGATTCAGCGGAGAAATCCATCACTCGATTAATCGGTTCTAAAAAGGAGACAACTGCCAGTTTCTCTCGGTAAACCGGAATGTCAGCGGCACCGCTATTCGGAAGGATGGGGCCAATTATTTTTATATCCGCCACCAAGTCTCCCGGGCTTAGATTAGAACCTACGGGTATACATTTCTCTCCATATTCAAGGTCCAGCTTGAAATCACCTTTTACCAATCCTGATAGAATTCGATAGCTTCCCTTTACATGGGCGGACATCCAGGTGGGGCTGGGGAGCTTGGCTTGTACCAGTGCTCCTGCTTTAAGGGTTGCAATATTATACCTGCCTCTGTGAAAAGGTAGTTTTACCCGAATATCCAGTTTGCCTTCCATCGCCCCGTATATCTGCCCCTGCAGGTACCACCCATCAATACCGGTGGGAATATACCCAGCACACTGACACTCGCTTAGCATCGCATCAAATCCAGCTGTGAAATCTACACTGGCACCGATGACCTTATAGTCTTTATCAACTTTATAGGTATAGCTCATGCCCATCAAAATGGCATTGCCATTCATGAGTTGTCCAAAATTTAAAGAGTTTTGCCCTTCAAATTCCTGTAGCATAGGGTGGTATTCGCGTAGCCTAGGCAAGGTCCTTTTCGCGACCGGTAATCGATTGATATTTCCCGCTACAAAATAACCAGCGATGGATTGGGTGGTACCTAGTTTGAATTTCAGGCCCATCCGCTTGGAAATGGGCGGAGCACCCAGAGCCACATACCAATCATCACTCTTGCCTGGATTCAGGTTGAAGAATAGATTGAAATTTCCACCACCTGTTATGATATTATCTTTGAGCTTAACGGCCACACTGCCGTCGATTTCCAAGGTTTTAGCACTATGGTTGTAAACAATACTGGTGGTTCCTTTGACTTGGGCCCTTTGTCGCTTATTCAGATCTGCCATAAAATAGACATCTCCAATTAGGGAAACTTTTCTCAACCCAAAAGGATTGGTATTAAATTCAATACCAAGAACCAGATCCATATTGGCGGTCTTGGGTTTGGGGTGTGTACCCAATACGACCACTGCTTTTACCCCAAATACATCTTTTCTGGGGGTATAACTGCAAAACAATCCCCTCCCGGGTTGTAACATGGCCGATGAAATCTGGGGTGTTGACCCGTCCTCGGGAATATTTTGGCTGCCTGAATCCAGCGATACATCAAATTGTGTAGCCGCAAAACTCATTTGGGCCATATTGTAATAAGCACCGCCGCCAAATCCAAAAACACCTACCGGCGCCGGTCCCAGTTTGATGCCTTTTTTAATGGTCATTTTTGCGTCGGCAAACCAATAGCGATAATCCAGGCTTCCATTGGATTTAGATATCGTGCCAAACTGCCCGACCACATCAACCGTAATGCCCGGCTGAACCTTCATCACTAAAAAGCCTTTGAAACCATCGCCGTAGGTCACATGTTTCTCAATAACCGCCAGTCCTCCATACAAGGATATGCCACCAATGTCGACCGGTTTTTCTTTGCTGCCAACGAGAATTTGGTACAGCTTGAGTTCTTTAAAAGAAAAGGCATTCCAAGGCTCAAGCGTAAGTAACTCGCCAAAATCTATCTGACTGACAATACCCAGGGAGGCACTGGCCGTTAGCCCTACTTTGGGTTTTGTAAAATTTAATAAAATGGTAAAATCCAGGCTTTTATCATTCCCTACTCCCGTTGATCTGAATCCAATATTTTTAATCGCAATCGGAAATCCCTTGACCTTTTGCTTCACCAGTGCTCCATCGTCGCTTTCATCTTCCGCATCGGGTTCATCACCTGAACCGCCCCCGCCACTTTGAAAAGTCTTTCCGGCAAACTCAAAAGCATAGAAGTCCATATTGGCCAAGCCCCCGGTATTTGGCTGCTGGGGAATCACCTCATCATTCAGGTAATCATAATTAAGGGTGAAGCCCTGGAAACCGAGTCCTGGAAATTGAAAATCTGCGCCGATACCCGAACCCGATTGCCCTGCAACAAAACCAAGTTCAAAACTGCCGCTAAAATTAGCATAAGGCGTAAATACACCTCCAAGGTATCTGAATCCTGCTACAGAGTTAGCCAGCTTCATTTTTGAATCGTTCAAAAATGGAATAGTAAAAACACTGCTGTCCGCAATGACCAGCTCAAACGCTAATTCCACCTTGGGGGTATTTCCCGAAGGAGGGTTATCAGGGTAGTTAAATTTGGCGGCATAAGCAATACTTTCTCTCATCACAGGGATTTGCACCCCACCAAGCAGGTCAAATTTCTCCGGTGAATTATGGGTTACCTGTAATCTAACCGTATCAATAGAGACTCCCCAGCCTTCGAGATGGCCCTGGGCAATATGATTCTTTCCTTGTTCCGGCAAGACATTAAAAGTGGCCGTCAACCCATTGGGCCGGTCGTATATGATATTTTCGGCACCAAACTGTACCCGACTTCCATTGGCTGTTAATGACAAACTTTGGGGCAATTGCACAGTCACGGATTGGATAAAAAAGCCGCGCCAATCCAGGTAATTGTTGGTATAAACCACATTATTTCGGCTATCTTCAAAATAACTGATGGGCAAATTAAACGGATTCTCCGTATCGCTATAATCGATCATCGCAGAATCGATGGTAAAGATGACGTCATCCACACCCACTATTTCGAATTTGTTGAAAGGAGCACCGCCAAAATCAACAGCTACACTAAATTGCCCCCAGGTGCTAATGTCAACTGAAAATTTCGCAACGAGGGTATCTTTTAATTGGCCATCGGGTGCTGATCCATCTCTGGGTGCTAATAACCTGACTTTTTTATTGTCGAAATGATATTCCCCGGATAGGTGAAATTTATCAAGCCCATCACAAGTAAAGGATACATAGGTGCCCTCCTCAGGTGAGCCTTTTGTTGCAGCGGGGTTATAGCCTTTAATAATAATGGGTAAAATGGGGTCTGTGGTTGATTGATTTCCGCCATCCAGATGAAAAGCCTGATCGCAGAAAGTCATTTTGTCTTCAGAAATCAACAAATTATTGCGACTAAAAGTGGTCACCCGGCCATCGGGGTTGTGGACCATAAACATCGCATTATAGCGGGTATTTTCTTTGCTAAAAATCAATTTGGTCAGAATCATTTCATGGTCTCCAAAGTCCATGCCTTCGGCTTCCAGCGTGGGGTTAAGTATACGGGGAAGACGACCTTTCTCATTTGAAAATTTAAGGTATTGCAGGACTTCCTTTTCAGAAGAACGGAAAGTAGGTTGATCCAATGCAGCCGTTATGGCAACAATTTCACCTGCCATTAATTCACCCAGGATATTGACCCTGATACCTTCAAATTGTACGGCCAGTTTTTCATCAAGAAAAGGAAAATAGATGGCTCCTTTTCCGGTAGCAGCAAAACCTGCGGACTCTTCTAATTCAGTGATTTGCATGGTGTAACCCCCAAGCTTGATTTGTTGGTTCAGGTGCAGCACTTCTGCAGGTGTTTCCAAAAGGAAAGGCAAGCTACTGTGAAAGATAGGATTGGAGTGTGCTTCCCCATTGCTGGCAAAGCCGGTGTTCGACAAAGTCCAACCACAAATAAAACTTAATATCAGCAGTCTATACTTCTTATTCATGGCGTTGAATTTTCAACTTTTATTATTATTAGCATGAGCGCCTCATTTTCAGGAGAACGCTCATTGCAAACTTTCTTTTTCTAGAAACCCATATCCGTACCCAAGCCCAGTTTCACCCCGTTAAAGAAGATGCCATCGGGGTGAATAGGCATTGAAGCCACAAAATTTAAGGCCGTACCATCAACCTCAATGTTTAAATCGGCATTCATCGTAGCGGTACCATCACTAAAGAAGGTGATGCCCGTAATATTAAAGTCCGGAACGGAATCACCGATATCAAATCCAGCATCTTCGAAAGTTTCCACAACATTAAATGGTAGTTTATTACCCAGATCTTCCAGGGTTTGTTTGAGCGAAATAGGGAAACTGACAAAACCATCACCCTGGCCATCGACGGTGGAATAGGAACCCTGGTTATTTAATACCACCGGGAAGGTCGTATCCAAAAATGGGACAAGAACGGACTCTCCACCTACGGTAAACAGGGCGACACTATCCGGATTGGGATTACATTCAAACTTGGCAGTCTTTATGTCAAATTGAAATTTCCCAAAACTGTACTTGTCTGTAAGGGTATCTTTTTTGGCCCAGACGCCCATGTTGAAGGTCACCAGGGGAACACTAAGCCTGAATTGTAGGCCCACTCCTGGGTACGTTTTGTTCTTGACAGTAATTTCTTCTTCCAGCAAATGGAGTTGTTTGAGGGACAGTTCAAAATCTCCGATAGAAATACCGCCCTCCATTTCATAATAATCCAAGCCGAAGGTTTTACCCGGCTCCAGATCCGGATGATTGATTTTTAATCCGTACAGGGAGATGGCCGGAGGTTCGAAGTTGAATTCGGCACCTAAAGTATTCTCAAGGCTAGTAATGGCGTCCACAATATCGGAATCTCCCGAGGTCATGAAATCAGCCTTGGAAATGTCCAGCCCTATTTTTCCATATAGATCAGCATAAGGTTTAAACTTTCTTCTTCCGGGACGGGTCGGATCGGGAACGGTTGCCAGCGTAATGGTACTGGAAGGGCTCATCTGAAAATAAGCATACATGGGATCAATGGAGATCGTGGCTTCATTCAATGGGAAGATGTTCATATACCAAAAGCCCTCCTCATCCTTAAGCATTTCACCGCCATAGTTCAAGGCACCGTCCAGCAACGGCATATTGACGGTCCCCGCCAGTCCACCTGATTCCAGGGTATTGGTCAGGACACTTATCCCAAGACTGTCCAAAGAGAAACCCCAGCCATTTATATTAGCATCGAGCAAATTTTTGCCAAAAAATGAGAACGTCACCCCCTGTCTGTCGAATAAAAGATTTTCGCAGATTAAAGAAGGACTTCGACCCGACTCGGATAAAAAGGTTCCTTGCGGGAAATTGACGGTGAATTCAGGCATATAAATACCTTGCCAGGCTACCCAGTCATCTCCAAAAGTAGGATCGTAATAATTTTCGGGAAATTGAATATCCTCCGGCTCGTTTTTCAACTTGGAGAAGTCGAGATAAACATCCGATACCGACATGGAAAAATAATCTTCAAGTCCTGAAAAGGTAAAGTCGCCTAATCCGGTCAGCTTGCCGGTGAATTCACCCCAGGCAGTGGTATTAAAGGTAAAGCCTGCGGTGACGGTCCCATCGGGTTCACCCTGATCATCAAGGGACAGAAGTTGGTCTTCCGGAAATTCGTAGGTGCCCTCTAGTTGAAACTGCACAAAGCCATCGCAATCACAAGCAATAAAGGAGCCCTCGCCGGTATTGGGAACATATTTCTTAAAAATCAGGGGTTCTAAAGCAGCAATAGGCTGGAAGGGAAAATCTTTTGCCAGGCCGATACCCAGATCAAAGCTGGCAATGCCATTGGGTACCAGGTTGAGGCCTTCGGCAGCAAATTCGATGTATTTTTTATTGCCGGTATCAACGATAATTTTAGCCTGAACGCTGGCTTTGGTCGGACTAAAAACCAGTCCCATGATGATGAGGCCCTGATCGCGTTCGTTTTGTCCATTCGCGTTCATGCCCAGAACGATGGGTAAGTCAAACACTGAATTAGCGCCCGATACCATGCCGTCAACCTGAGTCTGCACCTCGCTCATCACGCCTTCCAGATTCGTGGCATTAAAGAGCCCATCTGCCCCGCTAGCCTTGACCTGTCCAGCTACGATCCGACCATTTTCGTCCACTTTTACATTCGTAAATTCCACGTTCAGGTTTTTGAAAGGCCCTAATACGGGCACCTCTACTGTTCCTCTGCCGGAGATGGTTCCATTGATATCCTGACTTAATGGGAAAGCGGGTTGCAGCGTAAAATACCCCAATTGCAAAGTAGAAAATGAACCCTCCACGCTACCGGAATGTAATACGGGATTGCCATCAATGATGATCGGATCCAGGTTATTGGCGCAATCAACAGTAAGTCCTTCTATGATATCGTTTTCAGCATGCATGATATCCAGACCGGCGAAACTAAAAACTGGTGCGTTGGGATCACTATTATCTTCATTGATGAGGATGGTAAAGATCAGTGGAGGTGCCAGAATACCGAGTACATCCGGGGCAAGATTGAGTTCAAAACCGAGCCCTAGTGGCTTCACATTTGGGGTCGTGGTCAACCCCATCAAAGTGAGTTGTTCATCATCCAAAGTGGAGAGCCTGGCCTGGCTTAGATCAGATCCGAAATTCAGGAAATTTAGGTTAGCGTTAAAAGGACTGATATTTGTAATCTGGAATTTATCTTCTGCTTCAAGGTCTATCTTCAGGTGTTCAAATTGAAGACCGTCAGTGGTTAAGCTTTTCTGCCAGCCAGCCAGGCCCATACTTTCATAACTTAACTGGAGGGCATCGTAATCCTCGTTAATGGGTTGCGCAGGGGCAAATCCAGGGTCAGCGGAGTCTATACTAAAAACCATCTGTCCGCTGAGGTCAGCTTTTGGCGGCAGAAATTGTCCGTCTGCTGTTCCGACGTTTATTTGGCCGTTTTCATCAAATTGTATATCTGCTCTCAGGAGGCTAACATCTACTATTGCACCTGGCACCGGATTGAACTCATAAGTCAGCCCAGGAGCATTACTATTCTGGCTTATTACAAAACTTCCCTGGTAGGGAAGCACTTCTTCGTCATTCATGATGGGCAGGCGCAAATCTCCCTGAAAATCGCCTGCTGTTAGTGCGTTGCCAAGTATGCTCAACCGAACGCTGTCCAGAGAATAGGGCCATCCGCCCAGGTTCCCATTTTCCAAAGCAATGAGGTTTTCGCCGGAAAGCAAACCGGATATGCCGTTGCGATCATATAGGATTCCCCCACTGATGTCTGCCACCGACTGGGCACTGGAATTTTGAAATTCAGTGGGCAAACCCATGCCGGCCTGACTGATCCAAATGCCCTTGAAGCCAGGATTTGCGTCTTCTGTGGGAAAGCCTGCTGGAAAAACCATTGCTGAAGGATTTTCCTCCGCCGAAAAATCAAGCCAGACCTCATTTCCGACCTGGATCGGGAAGCTTTCCATGCCTTGCATAACAAAATCGCCTACCCCATCAACAGGAGTCATAAAATCAAAAAGACGGTCAGCCGAAGTGGAAAAAGTGGCGGTGACCGTTCCACTCGCATCATTTTCGGGTACGACGAGTTCCTTGTTAAATTCAAAAAGCCCTTTCAGTTCAAACTGTTCCAGGCCCTCACAATTCCAGGAAAGCGTGGTGTTTTCCTGACCATCCTTTAGTCCCAGAAGCTTGACTTTAAGCCCCTGGCTATACAGCTCGACATCGGTCAGCAAATCCAGTTTTGGTGCTCCTGATTGAGTCAACCCGCCGGGTTGTACACAAAGGTTTTTAGTGCCAAATTTTATCCATTCGCCGTTCTCATCCTGACGTGTTGCCAAAACGGCGTTTAACTCAGCCGTCCAGGGATCGAACTTAATGCCCGTAATGACTATGATTGAGGAAAGGAATTCAGAACTTTCTGTACCCTGATCAATGCCTATGGGAACATGAATAGCTAATGCCGATTCTTCGGTATTTCCATCCAATAAAGAGATTAAATTTGGCGGTGGATTCGTGCTGCTAAAATACTCCATCAACGCTAGGGCATTAGCATCCGAGAAGCCAGAATCGAGATTTGTCTGGGCATCAATGTCTCCTGAGTCCGAAATGTCAAATAAAGGTGGTATCAGCGCTGTATTTTGGGGAGCCGCCGAAAATACCTGACCGGCATATACCCTATTTTTATCATTGACCTTAATATCAGAAAAAGTGACTTTTAGTTTGCTGGACAGGAATGGGATGAAGATGGTTCCTTCGCCTTGATATTGATCGGCCCCGCTGGTTTGAATAGCCGTCAGTTTCATAGTGAAGTGATTAATTTTCACTTCATCGCCAATATTGAGGCCGCCGGAAAGCGACAGCTGGGAAAGGTTGCCTGGCCAATAGCATAGACCATCATTACAGGTATAAGCAATATTGGGATCAATGACTTCTTCCTCTAAGAATGAGAAGGTACACACTTCGCTATACCCATTATTAGAAAAAAGGTCACCGCCCTGGCCATCGAAGGCGCGTACCCGCCAGGCATAGACTACTCCTGGTTCCAACAAAGGTGCATCTTCCAGGTAAAGCAGGCTTGGCGTAAATACCGTTTCTTCATATATAGGTGCGGAAAAGAGAAACGCATCATTCGGATTTTGGTCGGGTAGCACCTGAACGAGTTTGAACTCGTATTGTACATCAAGAGGTGGGTTGATAGAAGATAGATGCTGTGGCAACCAGTTGAAAATGATGTTTTGCGTCTCAGTCCAGGGTAGCACTTCATGGCAAATCGGCGTATTTAGCAATGGCGGGTCAGATAGTTCGAAAAAACCCGACACACAAATACGGTCTGAAATAGGCACATTGCGCTCCAGGTCAATCACTTCCAGACAAAATGAATTGAATCCTTCAGGTAGTAGGCCTCCTGTCTGTTGTCCCGATAAATTAATCAGGTTATTTTGGTCGAGGTACCCTGCTAGATCAGTCCCATCGATCATCAACGGATTGTCTTTTTCCAAGATGATTGGTGGTGGATTGTAATTGGGGTTGGTAGTGATAATTTCTGTTCCATTATGCAAAATAGTGAGCCGCAATTTCACCATCCGGCTGTTTTCAACAGGGTCCTGCAAGGTTAGAAAAAATAGTACATCTTGTGCCCGATTAAAACTATAATCAGATAAAACGAGACTGTGTGGAGGGATCAACATACCATTCACCTGTACTGGATAAATTTGTTGGGCTTGCAAATTCCCTACAAGGAAGAGCATCAGGAAAGTAATATTGATATGTGATAAGTGCATTTTCATTTCGTAAAATTTGAAATTCAGGCTTAAAAGCTATACACATAATTCAGGATTCCTGTTACCTCCTGAAAGCCACCACCAACAGTATTGTTACTGGAACTCAATCGATTCAAATACAGTAAACTAAAATCAATCCGATGATGCTTATTTATTCTAAAAGGAGAACTCATTCTTAGACTAAGCGTCTGATTATCAATATTCTCACCAGTAGAATAAAAATAATTTGATTGCAATGACAGGAACCATTTGTCTGCAATGAGTTTTCTTTCTACTCCCAAACCTAAGCCATACCGGTGCACGCGTATACGGCTCAATTCGTTTCGATTATAATTTATCCTGGAATTAAATTTCCAAGCGGACTCCGAAGGCGTGAAATTGTAAGCAACAATTGCATTAATCATTTGAGAGGCTGCGCTAACACTAGGGTTATCAACATCATCTGTCACCTCCTGAATTGAAAAATTGAAAGAAAAAAGGTGTCGGTTTTTCAATTCAGAAAGATGCATGTATGAGGTATTTAAACTTGCGCTTTGGGTAACAATTATTGCATTGAGGCTATCTTGTTCTAAATTGAGTACATAATCTACGGCGGAAGAATAATTAGACAAACTCAGACCAGCCGTGAAGGTCTTGACGGCATAATTAATATTCGCAGAGGCGATCGTCCGATTGAGTTGAGTGGCTTTTTCACCAAACAAATTATTCTTTTGCAAACCACCTGTACCATTAAAGTGTAGTCTGTTGTTCAGCAAACCAAATCCCAAATTTAGCGTATAATCTTCAAGGTCATTATTAAAAAAATAGGCCCCAAGTGACTGATAATCCGGCTCAATTCGCCGATATCCCATGCCTACGGTAAACAGGGTTGCATCAAAGCTTAAACCAGCATTAATGGCCTGACGATAAACCGTAGAGGTCCGTTGATTTAAAAGAAAATTCGGGATAGGAGGATTCGTACCTTCAGTTTCCGGGTCAATCGCATTTTTAGTGAATCCGCTAGAGGCTATTTCCATTCTTAGGTTCAACCTTTTAAAAAGGGTTACCTGTCCGTTGATACCCAATACTGCATTATCATTTTGAAAGATAAAGGAGCTATCCTGATTAATGGGATCAATCTGATTGGGATCGTCTTTGCCTTTGAAGAGGATAAAATCGATAAAATTCTTATTGGTACCATAACCTGCTTTTACTCCAAGGCCTTTTCTGTTAAAAATTTCCCGGTTCAACCCCAAAAGAGAAAGGTCGCGGGGTTGCGTTTTTGCCATGCCGCCATAAAAAGTGGCAAAACGAATGTTGCCCGGCGTCAGTTCTATGCCAGCTCCGAGATAGGTATGATTGGCCACGGTAAAAGGGGAAAAGTTCATGCTTCGATGGCCGGCATGCAATTTGATCCATTTATAATAAGGACTAGCGCCAATACGAGTAAAACGTTGTTGCTTAAAATTATCAAATGTTTCCCGATGAAAAGGATGTGAAATTGTTTGATTTTGTGAAGAGATCAGTGCACTTACCGGAATTTTGAGCTTATAGATACTGATGTTGAGATGGCTATGAAGATGCCAGATGAAGGGTGCCTGCCGATTTTCTGTGTCAAAGGCATTATAAGAGCGCATATTCAAGCCCATCGTACCCGAAATCTGAAAAGGTTTGGCATCAGTAAAGCCTGAAAAGAAGTTCCCCGCCTTTGTTTTGAGGTCTAAGTTTTCTAAATCCTGGCTATACACGAT
The DNA here is from genome assembly GCA_021604865.1 of Saprospiraceae bacterium. Lineage (GTDB taxonomy): Bacteria > Bacteroidota > Bacteroidia > Chitinophagales > Saprospiraceae > BQJU01. The sequence goes on from BQJU01000099.1 coordinate 20,364, forward strand.
ATCTCCAATGAGCAAACATATTGCCAGCAACATGAGGTAGCGCTTACTCATAACGGGTCATTTTAGCAGATTAACAATGATACAAAGTCTGTGGAGCTTGTTTGGAGGTCAGCGTTGGAAGCATCTCGGCTCAACCGAGGCAGACAAAAAAAGTAACGAAACATCATCGAAAAAGTAATCCTTTTGCAGCCCCAAGATTGGCCTCCAAACAAGCTCTATAAGGACTTCACGATAAAGTTAATCAGGTCTAAACTCCCTATTCTGGATATTTAACTCAAAAATTAGCACATTTGACGCATGTATTCAAAAGGTTGGTTATTAGAGCTTATTTAGAAGCTAACCAACTTGGCTGCAAAGTTTTTTTTTCTACAAATGGTTATACGTTGTTACGATTAATCTTTTTTGCAGAAGCCGGCATCTCTTTTCAGGCGCATGACCTGCAAATTCGGTATAAATCAGGTATAGACTGGAGCAGGATTTTAAGCGAAATACCTCACAGCCATAATAAGGATAATAAGCCAATGCAATCGGTGATTCTTTGGACCAGTATTGTTCAAAAGATGGATATTCCTTTAAGGAAAAAGCCTGCTCAGGAACATCAGGAACCAATGAACCAAGATATATCATTCGCTTTTCATCATCAGGATCTAACTTATGCCAAGCCTGGTACTTTTGATAAATATTGTCGCAATCCTCGGTCTCTTCCGGGGTCATTTTGATCAATTCGCTCCAGGTAATTTGTTGAGTAGTTGAGTCTTGCTCAACCTGTTCCGGATTGGATATTTTTTCAACATCGTTATAGCTAGTAAGCCCTCCCCTTTTCTTGATGGAAACAATGGATTGTTTCAATTTATTGAGTTGTTCCGTTTTATACGTCCTTTCTAAAACAGGGCTATATTTTTTAATAGTATTAATAATTTCAGGCTCAATTTCCTTTACGATATCTGGTGAATGTACTCTATTTTCCGATTTTAGATAATAAAAAACATAGATATGATATAAAAGGCTTTCCAATCTATCCTCCATAGGAATCGAAGCTGAAAACAACAACTCCAACAACATATCTTTAGCAGGTGCATAGGACCCGATTTTTGAACAATAAGGGACCAATTGATAAAGCCAGGTTCCCAATACCCAATGGGTGCCCCACTCCCTGTCTGCTAAAAAATATTCCCCTTTACCTAAAGCAAAATCTAGTAATTCTTCCTTATTTATTGCTTGTTCAAATAAATTCACTTTAACCATCCACTTTTATTTAATCGTAACTTTGACAAATCCTCTATCTAATTTTTTCCCAAAGATTCGGAAAGTTAGCCAAAAAAGTGGTCATGTCCTGATTATGAATGATATTTTGAGACCCTACCAGGGCTGCTTCCTTAATCCCATAGCCTGTCTGTCCTCCCGGCGCCCACTCCCCTCTGATCGCACCACTCTCATTACCAGTTGGAATTTCATAACTAAAGCGGCTATCATTACCGGCTATTTTTATATAATAAATTTCTTCTCCTGATAGGTCTGTCGTTGGGTCTAAATTTAATCGGTCTACCAAAATATGCCAATCATTTGATACTTTGTAATCAGCAATAATAGCATCCATATCGGATTGAAGACCCACAAACTTGCGCGATGGCAGGGTAGTATAACTACTACCTTCGGTCCAGCTCTTGACCACGATAAAACCGGCACCTTCTGACTTGAATTTTGAGATGTGATCCTCAATATAACATGGATCAAGATAAGCTCCCGGTGCTCTGACCTGATTGCTGTTGCGCTGGCCGTTGCCATCAAAACAGGCGGCAAACTCCGCTAATATCTGCGCCTTGGTCGTTCCCTGATTAAAGGCGTCTGCTAAATCCGGTACACTCGAAGCACGAATCTGCTCGTAGTTACTGGGGAAGTTATTCAGGAAAGTAGCAATACTCTTATTATGCACGATGGCCTGAGAACCAACCAGGGCTGCTTCTCTGATTCCATACCCGGTTCTACCGCCTGGCACCCATTCGCCTTTAATGGCTCCACCTTCATTACCGGTAGGCAACTCAAAGCTAAATCGGCTGTCGTTGCCTGCTATTTTTACGTAGTAAATCTCATCACAGGACAGGTTGGTACTGCTTCCCAGATTTAAGCGATCGACCAAGATACTCCAATCATCATTAGAGGCTTTGTAGGCTGCTACGATGGCATCCATATCTGAGCGGAGGCCCACAAATTTGCGTGGTGGTAAGGTGGTATAAGCCGGATTGCCGCCTTCGGTCCAGCTTTTGACCACGATAAAGCCAGCACCTTCTGTCTTGAATTTGGCAATGTGATCCTCGATATAACACGGATCAAGATAAGCTCCCGGTGCTCTGACCTGATTACTGTTGCGCTGGCCGCTG
>BQJU01000100.1 GCA_021604865.1 Saprospiraceae bacterium
CTTTTTGCCACTGGCAAAAGCGAACGCTAATACTTCAAATGCTTTTTGATGCTTTGGCATCAAGCCAACCCAGTCATCAAAAAATTGACGCTTTTCGCTACAAAAATTGACCTCCAAATAAGCTCTGAGCTAAAACAATGAGAAACAAGAAAATCAAAAGACCAACGATCAAACAAAAGCCTTGACTAGCATAACTAACAAGCATCTCAGGCAATAAAAAAGGGGTGAAACCATGGAAGTTTCACCCCTTTTTTATTACAGCCAAAAAATTTGGCGGGTACGGTTATTTAAACGGATCAGCAAACCGTCTGTCATCAATAAATTGATTATCGGTAAGTGTGCCCAGGAAAGCCACCAGTGCATCCTTTTCCTCTTCATTGAGATTAAGGCGTTTGGGCTGATTAAGGCCGCTTGTATTTTTGAGGCGAAAATCCAGGTTAGGGTGGTTTTTGACACCCGAGTTATAGTGTTCAACCACATCTCTCAAGGTCGCAAAACGGCCATCGTGCATATAGGGCGCAGTCAGGGCGATATTGCGTAAAAAAGGCACTTTGAATTTTCCTTCATCCCATTCATTATAGGTAATACTTGCTACACCGGGATCATCATATTCCATATCAAGTCCATTATTGGCTATTGCTTCTACCACTCTGGACATATCCGAACTGTGGCAGCTGGAGCAGTTACTGATAAACAATGTTTTACCCAGATTTTCGGCAGGACTAAAGTTATTGAAATCCGAAAAAGCATTGCGGTGAACGGACATTCCTTTGTCAAAACGGCTATTGGTTGAAACAAAGGAATTAACAAATTCCTGTACAGCCTGTAGTACACGGTCTTTCGTAATGACTTCATCACCAAATGCTTTCTGGAAAAGAATGGGATAATAGGGTACATCTACTAGTTTGGCAGCAAGAACATCCAAATCCATACCCATTTCTATATCGTCCTGAATGGTCAGGGTACTTTGTTCGGCAATGGTGTGTGCACGTTCATCCCAAAAAAAGAAGGAACGCTGTCCGAAAAAGCTGTCGCCTCCTCCATAAGAAGATTCGAAATTGGCCACTGAGGCCAATGCCAGAGAGTTTCGTAGGGTTAATTCACCATCAAAACCTTCACTTTTGGCTTTATCATCTGAAAAGGCCAATTCCTGGTGGTGGCAGGAAGCACAGGAAACAGCATTGTTGCGCGACAATTGTTTATCGTAGAAAAGCACTCGGCCCAAGGTAGCACGGGCATCATTAATCTGAGGGACGGCCATGCCCATATCTCTCATGTGATCAGGCAAGGTTACCTGATAACTTTCTCTCTCTCCCGGTAGATTCAGGTAGTTTTGCAATACCGCAAATTCTTCACCGGTGTAGTGAATTTTTTTGACATCAACCTCGTCTTTTAAACAGGAAGTCAATGTGAAACTTAATAGTAGGATAGCACCAGAGATTAAAGGTAGCGTTTTGATTTTCATAACCTGAGCCGTTTTTAGTTATAGATATTCAACATTAAAAATAGAGCATTATTTCAGGGAAGCCAATAATTCTTTAAACATTAACAAAAGTTTATTGACATTCCTATGACAATAAAAGTCTCTCTGGAAGAGACGGTGGTTTATGATGAAAAGGTTGGGCGAAATAGATTTTTTTTATCTTCGCTGGCAAAAACAACGATTATGCAGCTATTAAAAGATAAAGTGGCATTGGTAACTGGTGGTTCAAGAGGCATCGGTGCTGCCATTGTACAGAAATTTGCTGAAGCAGGAGCTCAGGTTGCCTTTACGTATCTTTCTTCTGAAGAAAAAGCACAAAAAGTAGCCGATACTGCTGCCCAGGCTGGCGTACAGGTCAAAGCATACCATTCTGATGCCAGTTCATACCAACAAGCTGAGGAGCTTGTGAAAAAAGTATTGGAAGATTTCGGAAAAATTGATATCCTGGTTAATAACGCGGGTATTACGCGGGACAACCTGATGCTTCGCATGACTGAAGAGCAATGGGATCAGGTCATCCATACAAACCTGAAGTCTATCTTCAATCTGACCAAACACGTGATGCGGCCCATGATGAAAACCAGGAATGGTTCCATCATCAACCTCAGTTCTATTGTGGGTATTACCGGAAATGCTGGTCAGGCCAACTACTCGGCCTCAAAAGCCGGTATCCTGGGATTCTCCAAATCCATCGCCAAGGAAATGGGTGCCCGAAATATTCGCTGCAACGCTATCGCACCCGGTTTTATTGAAACCGATATGACCAATGAACTGGATGATAAAACCCGCGAAACTTACCTCAGCAATATTCCATTGAAACGCCTGGGTAAAGCTGAAGAGATCGCAGATGTTTGTATTTTTCTTGGTTCTGACCTTGCTAATTATGTTTCTGGCCAAACTATTAGTGTTTGTGGAGGGTTGAATACTTGAGAGGAGTGATGTTTAGGAGGGTTTAGGAGAGTTTGGAGAAGAGGGACTGTTGGGTTGGATAGGTTTAGGAGGGTTTAGATAGGTTTAGGAGGGTTTAGATAGGTTTAGGAGGTTTAGATAGGTTTAGGAGGTTTAGATAGGTTTAGGGGGGTTAGGAGGTTTAGGGGCAGAAGTGGTGGTTTAAACCAGAGTAGCTCTTTCCAGTTTGTATATTTTTTCCAATCCTTCTTTCAGGCGACGAAGCCTCGGCGTAGTTGCTCCAAAGGGAAACTGGTTTAGGAGGTTTAGGAGGTTTAGGGGCAGAAGTGGTGGTTTAAACCGGAGTAGCTCTTTCCAGTTTGTATATTTTTTCCAATCCTTCTAGGGAAAGCAGGGTTAGAGAGGTTTTTGGCAGTGGGGGAAAAGAGGTACGATATGGTGAGAGAATTCATATAGGCATCGATAGGGAGGGGAGTGTACACTGAACTGTGTCTACCTCAGAATCTTGAATTTCCAGTTAAGTGTATAAAGAACTGGACTTCAATAAATTACTCCGCGTCCCCTGCGTCTCTGCGGTAAAAAAAACATCCATTCTCGTACACTCTCAGGTAAACAAGTTTAGCAGGTTGAGAAAGGTTTTAGAGGAGTGTGCATAATAGAAACTGTTATGGTGATGTATCTAATGCTGTAGGCTTTTTCAGGACGGGTTAATCCGAACTTAGAACCGATCATTCCTACAGATAAAACAACTTTGTTATCATGAAAAATGATCCTGTATTCTTAGCCTTGATCATGCAAGAGTCCCGCCGCCGTTTGTTTGGTGAAGGAGTACCTCGTTTAGAGCAATGCCTGGAACAGCTGACTGAAGCAGAAATCTGGTATCGGCCTAATGAGCAAAGCAATAGTGTGGGCAATTTGGTGCTGCATCTTTGTGGAAATGTCAGGCAATGGATCGGTACTGGATTGGGAAAAAAGGAAGATACAAGGCAACGCAGTGGGGAATTTTCTGAACAAGGTCCCTTATCAAAGGCCGAACTGTTGAAGCGCTTAGCAGACATGCAGCAAGAAACAGAAGCCGTATTCGATCAAATCAGTGTAGCGGATTTGCTGACAGATCACTCCGTTCAGGGTTTTCGGGAAAATGGGATAGGCATATTAATCCATGTTGTAGAACACTTTTCCTATCATGTAGGACAGGTGGTTTATTTTGTAAAATCAAGAAAGGCTACAGATATGGGTTTTTATAAAGGTATTGACCTGGAGGCAAAATAACAACGAAAAGTTCAATGGGTATAAAAAAAATCAAGCCACCGCAGCTATTAAAACCGAAGTGGCCTGATTTTAGGAACGGGCTTCTCAAGGGTCCGATCCTTTGGTATGTAGAGTGCTTAATAAGTCATTCATTCAATCCAAAACAAGAAAAAATCATCCGGATACATTCACCGGCACGCTAATCAGTTTCCTGGATAGCGTTTGAATACGCAGTAATCGGTAATGATTCAAAGAAAAGTGAGTGTCATCAAGACGATCATTCCTAAGTACCACCCCTGTTTGACAAAGAGCTTCTAAGCGACGCTCGAGGATAGAGATTTCCCATCCAAAGTGAATCGCCAGCTCCAACATAGAGGCCTGATTGACTTCCTTTAAAAAATCCAATACCTGAGTATTGAATTCAAAACTCAAGGTTTCAAGAATGCCAATGGCCTTCGGGAGCTTCGTATAGCTCCGGAAAGAGTCCCAAGTGTTCATGTGTGAAAAATTGTTTGCAAAAAGGTCAAATAATAGTGTTTCAAAAAATTCTTCTTATCATTTGTTCGGGTTATCACGTTTCACTGAACTTTAGGCCAATCATCTGATACGGCAATTATCCGTTAGTGTTTCAAAATGTTTCAATAATTTTCGACTACAGTATGCATTTTGATATAAATGCATGTTTGGAGGCTGCAAACAGGCTCTTAGGTGTACGTTCTGAAAAAGTTAGCAAAAAAATACCCTTGGTTTTTAATTTTTCTCGTTACTTTATCGGCAATTTTTAAAATGTAAGCAAAAGAAATTTTATGAGATCCTCTAAAATGTTGTTTTTAATTCTTGCAGGATGGATTTTCTCGGGATTAACCTCTTGTCAGGAAACAGCAACCAGTGAAAGTTCTGGTGACGTGCTGAAGATTGACTACGAGAAATATACGCTGCAAAACGGGCTCGATGTGATTCTACACAAAGATGATTCCGATCCGATTGTTTCGGTAGCAATTATGTTTCATGTAGGCTCAAACCGAGAAAAGCCCGGACGTACCGGATTTGCTCATTTTTTTGAACACATGCTTTTCCAAAACTCTGAGAATGTAGGCAAAGGTAATTTCTTCAAAATCATTGAAGAATTGGGTGGGGACTTTAATGGAGGAACCTGGAATGATGGGACGGTATATTACGAAGTAGTCCCTAAAGATGCCTTGGAAAAGATACTTTGGATGGAAAGTGATCGCATGGGTTATATGATCAATACCGTTACCGTGCCTGTTTTTGAAAACGAAAAGGAAATTGTAAAAAATGAAAAGCGTCAGCGGGTTGACAATCAACCTTATGGACATACCAGTTATGTGATTGGTAAGGCCCTTTATCCTGCGGACCATCCCTACAACTGGCAAGTGATTGGTAGTTTGGAGGATTTGCAGGCGGCAACCATTGATGATGTCAAGGAATTTTATGACAAATGGTACGGACCTAATAATGCCACGATGGTTATTGCAGGAGATATCGATTTTGCAGAAACCAAAGAAATGGTTCAAAAATACTTCGAAGAGATTCCTGCCAAGGAGGAAGAAGAAGCGATTAAAGCACAGCCAGCTCAACTAGCCAATACGGTCAAATTGATGCACGAAGATAAATTTGCTCAATTGCCGGAATTGCGCCTGGTGTGGCCTACTATTGAAGATGGCCATCCGGATATTCATCCATTGAACTACCTTGGACAGTTATTGTCTGATGGAAAAAGAGCTCCATTATATAAGGAGATTGTAGAAAATCAGAAACTGGCACCTTCTGTCAGCGCTTACAATGGCGAGCGGGAGATTGCCGGTGAATTTTATGTTCGAGTCAGGACCAACGATGGGGTTGACCTGGATCAGGTGAGTGATGCTGTATTCAAAGCATTTTCTGACTTTGAAACCAATGGCATTGATGACCGGGATATGGAAAGAATTAAAAATGCTCAGGAGACACAATTTTATTCGGGTATTTCCAGCCTGCTTTCCAAATCATTCCAGCTGGCTCAAATGAATGAATTCCGTGGTAGCCCGGATGCATTGGAGGAGGAAATCAAAAAGATCCTTGCCGTTACCAAAGAAGACATTATGCGGGTGTATGAAAAGTACATCAAAGGCAAACCCTACCTTGCTACTAGCTTTGTACCTCTTGGCAAACCTGATCTGGCACTTGAAGGGTCTGCAACTGCTGAGGTGGTCGAAGAACCTATCGTTCAGGGTGCTGAGGCTCCGCCATTGGCAGAAGATCAAGTTGATTTTGAAAAGACACCTTCCAAAATCGATCGCTCCATAGCACCGCCATTGGGCACAGCTCCAACGGTTAATATGCCCAAAATCTGGCAATCAGAATTGGCAAATGGTCTGGAAGTATTTGGTATCGAAAATAAGGAATTACCTCTGGTAGAGTTCAGCCTTCGTATTAAAGGCGGACTGCTGCTGGACGATCCTAATAAGATAGGTGTAGCCAACCTGATGACAGACATCATGCAGGAGGGTACAAAAAATAAAACACCAGAGGAATTAGAAGACGCTATTGGCCAACTCGGTGCCAATATCTCCATGTCTACTTCTACTGAATACATTACTTTGCGCGGTAGCTGCCTGAGTCGGAATTTTGAAAAGGTGATGGTTATTTTCCAGGAAATGTTGCTTGAACCACGTTGGGACGAGAAAGAATTCGATCGGATCAAACAAAGTACGATCACTCAAATTCAACAGAGAAGTGCTCAACCAGATAATGTGGCTACCAAAGTATTCAACAAGTTGATCTATGGTGAAAATAATATCATGTCCAATAGTACACAGGGAACCATCGAATCCGTTAATGCGATCACCCTGGATGATTTGAAAACCTTCTATGACAAGTACTATTCTCCAAGTATTTCCAGTTTCCATATTGCCGGAGCTATTACGGAGAGTAAAGTAAAAAAGGCACTTCATCCTTTGGAAGAAAAATGGTCAGCCAAAGAAGTGATCATGCCGGAATTGCCAGAACCTGTTGCCATTTCAACATCTAAAATCTACTTTATAGATGTGCCTGATGCCAAACAATCTGTGGTTCGTATTGGCGCACCAGCCATGAGTGGCAATGCGGAAGATTATTATGCAGCTACGGTTGTGAATCAACGTTTGGGTAACGGTACTTCTGCTCGTTTATTCCAACAGTTGAGAGAAGAAAAAGGCTATACCTATGGAGCTGGTTCTGCTTTTGCCCGCCGGATCAATGATGGCTATTTCATTGGTTATTCCAGTGTGAGAAGTAACGTAACCAAAGAATCTGTAGAGCTTTTCAAGGAAATTTTTGAGAAATACAAAGAAGATTATTCTAAAGAGGATCTAGAGGTCACTAAAAACATGATGCTCAAAGGAAACGCATTGGCCCTGGAAACACTTTATGACAAAATGGGTATTCTGGAAAATATCAGCACCTACGAACTACCGCTGGACTATATCAAGAAAGACGAAACAGTCATGATGGGTATGGATCTGGATAAAGCAAAATCTTTGATCGGTAAATACATCAATGCTGACAAGATGGTGTATCTGGTAGTTGGTGATGCCAAGACTCAGGCCGACAGATTAAAAGAAATCGGCATGGGCGATCCAATTATGTTGGATAAAGAAGGAGTGCCTGTAGAGCAGGTTGCTAATTAAGTTTGGGTGTTTGGGTGTGAGTGTTCTCAACTTAAAATCCAAACAAGCTCAGGATAAATGAAAAACCGGTACTGAATTGCTTCAGTACCGGTTTTCTATTTTAAGCACCCATTAAAATTGGCTGCGACGAGTCTTAATAGCGGTAGTATTCGGGCTTGTAAGGGCCTTCTGGTTGTACACCGATATATTCAGCCTGATCTTTAGACAGCTCTTCCAGTTCTACACCGATTTTGGCCAGGTGCAGGCGTGCAACCTGCTCATCCAGGTGTTTTGGTAACATGTATACCTGATTCTCGTAGTTGTCGCTGTTTTTCCACAACTCAAGTTGTGCCAATACCTGATTGGTAAAGGAATTGGACATGACGAATGAAGGGTGTCCGGTACCACAACCCAAGTTGACCAACCGGCCTTCGGCAAGCAAAATAATATCATTGCCGTCAATGGTATATTTATCTACCTGTGGTTTGATATCCACTTTGGTATTACCATAGTTGGTATTCAACCAGGCCATGTCGATTTCATTGTCAAAGTGGCCGATATTACAAACGATGGTCTTATCGGTCATCAGGCGGAAATGCTCTTCAGAAACGATATCTTTGTTACCCGTAGCGGTTACGATGATATTAGCCCGTGGGATAGCATTCACCATCTTTTTCACCTCAAAACCGTCCATAGCGGCCTGTAGGGCACAGATAGGATCAATTTCGGTAACAATCACCCGGCAGCCTGCGCCACGCAAGGAAGCAGCAGACCCTTTTCCTACATCACCATAACCGGCAACAACGGCTACTTTTCCGGCCAGCATAATATCAGTGGCCCGACGGATAGCATCTACACAAGATTCCTTACATCCGTATTTATTATCAAACTTGGACTTGGTCACAGAGTCATTGACATTGATAGCGGGCATTGCCAAGGTACCTTTCTGTTGTCTTTCATACAAGCGGTGAACTCCGGTAGTGGTTTCTTCACTTAATCCCTTAATACCGGCTGCCAATTCTGGGTGTTTATCCAATACCATATTGGTCAAATCTCCACCGTCATCCAGAATCAGGTTTAGAGGTTGGTTTCCTTCAAAGGCAAACAGTGTTTGCTCAATTGCCCACCAGAATTCTTCGTCACTCATACCTTTCCAGGCAAACACTGGAACACCCGTAACGGCAATTGCGGCAGCGGCATGATCTTGAGTAGAGAATATATTACAAGATGACCAGCTAACTTCAGCCCCTAATTCTGTAAGGGTCTCAATTAGCACTGCAGTCTGAATGGTCATGTGCAAACATCCGGCGATACGTGCACCTTTCAATGGTTTGGAGGGGCCGTATTCTTCGCGGAGCGACATTAGGCCTGGCATTTCCGCCTCAGCCAGTTCGATTTCCTTCCGTCCCCAATCGGCAAGAGCAATATCTTTTACCTTGTATTTAAGTTGACTTGCTGTTGATTGCATGGATATCAATATTTATTTTTTAATGAAGGTGCAAAAGTACGTATTTCCGGCTTGTTTATCAATAAACAATTTCTCATTTATCCTCTTCAGAAGGAATTATTTGAGCCATCTTGTCTAAAAGCCTCTCGATATTGTCATCTACCAGGATCAAATTCCGATGAAAATCCTTGATAAATCCTTCCTGTTGCATCTTGGTAACTTGTTGGATGAGATGGTCATAAAAGCCATTAATATTAAGGATGCCAATAGGAAAATGCGCTTGCCTGAGCTGTACCAGAGTGAGCATTTCAAATAGTTCATCCATCGTGCCATATCCACCTGGTAATACCAACACACTATCAGATAAACGAGCCATGATTACTTTGCGTTCGTCCATTGATTTGGTCAGGTGCAAATCAGAAAGGCCGGTATGACAGACTTCTTTGTCGCGTAAAAAGTAGGGAATCACCCCCACCACTCTGCCCCCGGCAGCTAAGGCTGCATCTGCCAAAACACCCATCAAGCCAATATTTCCAGCTCCATAAATTAGCTCCAGACCACGGTGGGCAAGGACCTCTCCTACTTGTCGGGTAACTTTGGTATAAACTGAATTCAGGCCTGCATTTGAGCCACAGAAAACAACGATAGATTGCATCAGGTATGTTTTTTTGTAAAGAAACGGAATTTTGGCGATTCCTATTAAGCACTAGTGTTTGTGGGAAACCTGCTTATTATGGATTTTTCTCTGACGTTCTTCCCGCAATTGTCTAGACGTTTTTGTTGTTTGATCATGACTCCAACCAGGAGGATTGAATAGATAGGCTAATTTGGTGCGAAAGGGAAGTGGCCTTCGCAAATCTTGCCAAAGGCTTTTCCATTCATGGAAAATGACATTAACCGGGTCTCTACTGATCTCTTTTTCATAGAGGCCATAACGAATGGGTAGCTCAGCGCCTTCTTTTTCAAAGGTACCAAATAGTTGATCCCAGAAAATCAGCACCATCCCCAGGTTTTTATCAAGATAAGGTACATTGGAAGCATGATGTACCCGGTGGTGGGAAGGCGTAACCAGGATGTATTCCAACCAGCCTAATTTATTTACCATTTGGGTATGAATGATGATGCCATAAATCTGGGTAACAGAGTACATCAGAAAAATATCGATTGCCTGAAAACCCAGCAGTGCCAAGGGAATAAACCACAAAAAGCGATAGAGTGGCTGAAAGACTGAAGAGCGAAATCCAGTGGTCAAATTAAATTGATCTGAAGAATGGTGGGTAACATGTACACTCCAAAATAATCTACAACTGTGATCTACCCTATGCAACCAGTAAAAAATAAAATCTTCTGCAATAAAAAGGGCAAACCAATACCAAAAGCCTTGGTCAAAACTAATCAATCTATATTGATAGGCAAACATCAATGTAAAGAAAGCAATGCCCCGCATCAAGAAGTCTAACCCCATATTACACAGCATCAAATATACATTGGAGGCCGTGTCACTCAAGGTATAAAATTTGCGTTCGTGCAAATAGCTTAAAAAAAACTCCAATCCAATCAAAACGATATAGATGGGCGTACTAATTAATAATAATAGTTGTTCAAAATTTCCAACCATTTTAAAAATCCATTTTTCACAACCTAAATAATGCTGTAAAGAAAGAAAAAATTGTGTGGTTGTAGACAAAAAAAGAAGTACCTATTTGTGACAACAAGTACTTCTGCATGGTAGAGTTTATCTTAAGGTAGTTTTTTCTCTTTTTTGTCGCGAGAAAAAAACTCTTCATATTTAAGGCATATACTTCTTAGGAATATCTCCCTTTTTAGTAGCCCACTTTGATAAGGCATAACCGAAACCTTTACCTTCATAAGGCACCTTAACTAACAAATCTTTTTTGTTAGCAAGCTTATGTAAAGTGCTGTTTAGTTTGGCTTTCAACTTTACATCGTCCCAATTTAATTTGTCCTTTTTCTTCTTAGACTCCATTAATTCAATTAAATCAGCATTGATCATGGTTTTACCTGTAGCTTCAATGCCATCTAAAATTAATTGGTCCCAATCAGATAATTTGCGATTCCGTGTAATCTTCTTTGTCTTGTCCTTGGCTTTTTTAGCCGTTGTTTTGCTCTTTCTGCCACGTACAGGAGATTTGTGAACAATGACTTCTTCATCAGCGTATGAAGATTTGCCAATTGAAGCGATCTCTACTGGATCCTTAACTGCGGTAACTTTTGCTGTGGTGGCCTTGTCGCGTAACTCCGCGAGGACCTCCTTGGTTTTTACGACCTGATACTCCAACTTGCCCAGCTCCGATTTGTAGCGCTGGATCAAGTCCTGGATCATGTCTTTTGTTAATTGCTTACTCATGTCTCTGGTTTAATAAAATCTCTGTTAAATAAAATCTTTTTGCAAAAAAATTATTTTTTGCAAGTTCACCAAAAATTAGCGATAAAAATATTCTTCAATTCTTGTGAAAAAGACAAGAAAATGAGCGTTCATTTTATTGATTGGAAGAAAATTCTGGAAGAAAAAAACGCGAAAAGGATTGAACAGATTGAATTCAATCTCACAAGGCAAAACACTTAAAATTAATTCCTTTTTTAAAATGATCATTTACAAGCCTTTAAACAAGAAAGTCGATTATTATTGTTTAATGGGGTATAAAAGAAGGAACAAACAAATATCAATTATGTGCTGTTAAAGAGTTAAATTAATCTTAGGCTGCGAAGATATAATTTTATTTCAATAATTAGGTATGTTTTGCTTATGAAAATAGAATGATTCCCATTATTTTCCCATTTCATTAGTTGTGAACGCTTTCAACTCATACAAATTTGATAATAAATAACTGATAATCAAATAATTATAATTTCAAATTAACATAGAGTTAAAACTGTTTAAAACAATAAAGCACTGAAATATTTTATTTAAAACAGGCATCTTTGTGAAGACAAGAATTTTCATGATCACAAAAACAGTTTTTAACTAAAAAAATCAGCATATACAATTAATAATCAGCATTTTACAAAATCCAAAAACAAAGCAAGGTCAGGGTAATATTATCTTATTAGCAGGTATTTTTATTTCTATTTACACAATATCTCTTTTGGAAACTTGTTGGAAATTTAATTAATCGCGAAGAACTATGTTAGGAATATCCTACCGCAATAGCAATACACTCCCGGATAAGGAAAGGTTTCTAGGGCGATTATTTTCGACCACAGTCAGCATGGCCATCCAGGCATAAATTCCCGGCATTAAATTTCTAGAATTGGTGCTACCATCCCACCCCACATTGCTATTTTCTTCATAAACAAGAGCCCCCCAGCGGTCAAAGAGCTTGAGCTCGAATTGTTCAAACGGGCAATCGCTATAAAGAAGAAACCGGTCATTGATGCCATCATCATTTGGGGAGAAGACATTGGGAATATAAATTTCGCAGTTTTCACAATCACGAATGGTATAAGTTAATCTTACTGACTCGCAATGATTACCATATTCAACACTGTAAACTCCTGGCACCTTAATATCTCTTTTAGGTAAATCCCACGAATCCTGCCACCGATAATAGGTTGCATTAACATCACTTACATCAATAAATATACGATCTCCAGGGCAATAGAACGTATCAAACCCTTGTTGTGGCAACAAGGCTGTAAGCTTTTGCACATTCAATTCATCCGAGGCTGTACCGCAAGCATTGGTAATAGAAAGGTTGAATGCTCCCGCATCATTTATTATATAATTAGGAGAAGTGTTGCCATCCTGCCATAGATAGTCCCATGATACTTCTGTAAAAGCAAATTGTAACTGATCGCCGGGGCATAATAAGGTATCTGGCCCGAGCTCAAGGGTAGGCGTTTCTTCGGTATAGGTCACCGATACGCTATCTACAACCACGGTGCAAGGTGTCGTTGCTGTGACAGAATAAATGCCAGGCTGAGCAACGGTATACTCGGGCCCGGTGGAGCCGTCTTGCCATACGTATGTATAACCGGAATTACCCGCTTGCAATACCCGTGTTTGCCCAACACACAGACTGATATCAGCCCCTAATTCTACGTTGCCTAAAGCCGAAGAAGAGAGCTCAAAACTTTGTTGTAACGCCGGATTATCACATAGATCTAGCGCTTCACTAATGCCGTTAACATCAAGTAAAAGTGTTAGATCGCCAGACTCGGAAACCGGTGGTGTAAATGTTAGGTTAAAAGATTTGCTAAAGTTACCGCCTGCATCACAATTCACAGAGGAAAGGGTAATATTATAATTGCCGGTCAGGCCGGTAATGGGTAGATTGGAGACATCTAGCGTATTGCATTGGATAAATTCTGAAAAAAGCAGATTGATTTCTGCAATTTCACAATCCCCGACCACCTGTATATCTTCGATAACCGGTGGCGTATCGTCAAATATGCCAATGCCCGTTGAGAGGCCAAAATCGATGACGTAGCCATTAGTGGAGCCTGACCAATTGGAAACACATAAAACATAGGTGTTCCCTTCTATTACAGGGATAAAATCATTAAAAGGAGAAAACCCCGCACTGGTACTAGGCGGGTTATTATTGCAGCTGAAGCCTTGATTGTCATAAACACTGGCACCGGTAGCTCCAGTAGCGCCCAGACAACTTCCTCCTCCCGCAGCATTACAACTGACGATCAAAGAAGGATCAGCAAACAGATCCTCACAACTGGCAGAGGTAATATCAAACAGTGCCCAATCATAATCATCAAGGCTGTTATTAGGGGTAAGCAGGAAACCAAAATTGCCCGATTGATTTACGGTAAAAGTGTACCAAAAGGAATTGGATTCGACTTGCATGCAGTTGAATTGAGTGTTGATTTCCAATACACTCCCTCCACCTTGGGGTGACTGATTTTCAGTGTAGACTTCCTGGCAAACTGGAATAGCCCCCAAACAGTCCTGAGGCGTAGCTGGTTGTCCATACAGTTCAATATGCATGACCAATACGCCGATCAAAACCATTAAATATTCCCTCATAATCAGTGATTTAAGCGCGAAAATCAATACTATGCCGTTTCTTTTTTAATTTTGAAACTGTCTAAGTTACGTATACCTTTGCATTTTTAGGAGGTTATCTTATTTTTTCTTCTATTTTTGCGCCCCCAAAAAATGGGTTCTTTGAAAAAAAATTTAAACCTATGAGCCAGGAATCTTTTGATAAGCTGTGGAAAATGATTGGATTGCGATACAAATCGCATCCTTGGCATGGTTTGCCGATTGGAGATGAGGCCCCAGATATGGTCGCCTCTTTTATTGAAGTAATCCCTTCAGATACCGTTAAATACGAGATAGACAAGCGTTCTGGGTATCTCAAAATAGATCGCCCCCAGAAATTTTCTAATATAGTGCCCGCCCTTTACGGATTTATACCACAAACCTATTGTAGTCAGCAGGTAGCCGCCTATTGTATGGAGAAAACCGGCCGAGAAAATATTATAGGTGATGACGATCCGCTGGATATTTGTGTACTTACAGAAAGAGAAGTGACCCACGGTAACATCATTGTGAATGCCATTCCCATTGGTGGTTTTAGGATGATTGACGGTGGCGAAGCAGATGACAAAATCATTGCCGTGCTCAACAAGGATGAAGTGTACAGTCAATGGACAGACATTACAGAATTACCCGATAACATCTTGAATCGACTCAAGCATTACTTCCTGACTTACAAACAATTGCCTGGCGAACCGCCCAAGTGTGAGATAACCCACGTATATGGCCGCGAAGAAGCCCTGGAGGTCATCCGCCGTAGCCAAATCGATTATGATAATGCTTATGGCAATCTGGAAGAAGCCATGACGATCACCTTATTTGAAGCTTTTCATTATAGTCAGCGCCAGCAGGAACTCTTAAAAGGTTTGTAATAAGTCCGAATGGAAAAAAATTGTTATAAAAACATACCGGCTTCCATTAAAAAACTATATTTTTGGCGGGATAAAGCACTTATCCCTGATGCCAATTAATATTTTGAACAATAAAAACACGGCTCGACCTCCAACCCTGTTACAAAGAGTCCTGCCCTTTTCTCTTACACCCTTACTCCAAATATTTCTATTTTTAAACCTCATAAATCTTCGTAAGATGAAAAAACACGTATTGCTAATTCCTTTATTCGCATTCATCTTTTGTTTTTCCAATTCAGCTGAAGCTCAAAATTATCAAACTGCACTGGGTGCTCGTTTGGGTTATCCATTGGCTATTTCATTCAAGCACTTTCTCAATGAGAACAGTGCAATTGAGGCGTATGTAGGTACGCGTTGGTATTCCACCTACAGATGGACCAACATTAGTGGTGCTTATTTGTACCACAAACCTATCGCCGGGTTAGATGGCTTACAATGGTACGTTGGTGGCGGTGCTTCTGCCTACTTTTGGGGATTCAAAAATACCTTTCCAGGTGCTGAGCGGTACAATAACACCACCATCGGTATTCAGGGCTATTTAGGTCTGGATTACAAATTTGATGATGTGCCGATCAACATTTCACTCGATTGGGTACCGACTTACTTTTTTAATGGCTTTGGTAACGGATTCGGAGCTGGTTACGGTTCATTGGCCGTACGCTATGTACTAAAGTAAATCAGTTCAACCGTATTAAGGTAGATCACTCCGAAAACCGAGTAGATCTGACAATAAACACACGGTGATGATCAAAAATTATAAACCGGTATCAAAGCAATTTGATACCGGTTTGTTGTTTGTAGCTACCCATTAAAATTGGAAGCGAAAAATGTTTGGTCCAATTACCTCATGATCGCTATGTCCCCGCTAATCAGCGTTTTCCGGGGCCGGTTGTTTTCGACAACGGTAAATTCCATAAACCAGACATATATGCCAATATCTAGGGACTTGCCTTTGGCCTCGCCATTCCAACCTTTGAAGGGGTCGGTAGTTTCATAAATAAATGCGCCCCAGCGGTCAAAGATGCGCATACTGAAATCCGCCAATTCACAATCGGAAAAGGGTTGGAAGAAATCGTTGACACCATCGTCATTTGGAGAAAAGGCGGTGGGCACAAATACATCACAACGTTCACATTCCTTGATATTGATAGCAAACTGTTTGGCTTCGCAAATATTGAAAACATTCACAAAAATTTCTCCGGCCTCCTTGACCACAAAGGTCGCCTGACTAGAACCATCCTGCCAGGCATAATCAGCAATGGTACCGGCAGAGGCATCCAGAATGATTGATTCGCCCGGACAGAAGAAAGTATCGCGCCCAAGATCGGTACGGATAGAATCCAACACAATCACCTCAATTTCATCGGTAAACAAATTGCACGCGGTCGTGACACTGACCCGATAGGTTCCTGTTTGATCTATCGTATACGTTGATAATCCGGAACCATCCTGCCATTGGTAAGAGGCACCTGGGACGGTGAGGTCAAGGAGTAATGATTGCCCGGTGCACAATAAAGTGTCTGGCCCCAGTGTAAGGGTTGGTTCATCGATATAAGTGACGCGGAAGCTGTCTTCCTGAACTTCGCAAACCGTAGTAACCGTTATTGCGTACATCCCACCAGTGGAAATCGTATAGTTAGGATTGGTACTACCATCCTGCCAAAGAAAAGTAGCATCGGGGTTACTAAAATTCAGAGAAAGGGTTTCCCCTTCACAAAGTACCTGGTCCGGCCCCATTTCCAAGTCGATGACTTCAACTAGTTCAATATCCACCTCATCAGCTACCGTTCCGCAGGCATTGGTGACTTCTACTGAATATAGGCCTTCCTGGTCCACTTCGTAAACCGGGCCGGTAAAACCGTCTTGCCATAAATAAGTGGCTAAATCATTAGTGACATCCAGGGTAGCACTTTCTTCAGGGCAGAGGACTTGATCAACGCCTAATTCGATCACAGGCGGCTCAAATTGCACCAATACTTCTAAAGAATCACTGCCAAATCCACAGACGTTTTCAACCGTCACCCCATATATGCCACCAGTAGTCACGGCCAGGGTAGGCTCGGTACTATTATCTGACCATTGGTAAGCCATGCCCAAACCGCTGGCATCAAGCACCAGGGTATTGCCATCACAGAGCAGGGAAGTATCTCCACCTAATTCGATAGTAACATCAATAGGGTCACTAATCGAAAAATCGTAAGTAAATGATTGTGCGGGGTTGTTGCAGAGATCCAGTACTTCGGTACTACCATTGGTAACCAGATCTAGAGAAAAATCACCTCGAGAGGCAATTGGCGGGCTAATGGTCAAGGTAAAGTTTCTTTCCTGATCGCCACCCGCATCACAGCTCCCTGAAGACAAGCTTAAAGTATAGGGGCCTCCCGGGCCTGTTAGCTGAAAATTGTCAGCATCAATCGTGCTACACTGAATAAATTCGCTAAACTCCACCTGAATGGTTGTTTCATCACACTGGGTAGGTGTCATAATATCTCCAATGGCGGGTGCCGTTTCATCGATAATGCCTAGTCCTGTTGATAAACCAAAATCTATCGTATAGCCATTCGGTGAGCCAGTCCAGTTGGAGACCATTAATGCATAAGTATTGCCAGCCTGCATCGGCACCAGTGCATTAAAAGGGTTAAAACCTGAAAACTGATTAGGTGGATTGGAGCCACAACCGGCTCCCTGTTCATCAAAATTGGTGGCTCCGGTGGCTCCGGTTTCGCCATGACAAGTAGCTCCTCCCGCTGCATTACAGCTTACCTGCAGGCTTGGATTGCTGCTAATTTGGCTACACGTTGCATTTGTCAGATCGTATAAAGCCCAGTCGTAATCATCGTTTTGATTATTTGGTGTAATAACAAATCCAAGATTGCCATCTTCATTAGCTGTAAAAATATACCAGATGGAATTCAATTCTCCGGCCGTACAACTGATAGCTGTATTGATTTCATTTTGAAAGTTTCCGGAGCCAATCGCAGAAATATCTTCCATATATACCTGTTGGCATACCGGAATAGCACCAAGACAGTCCTGGATGGTAGGCGTTTGTGCCGAAGCACTGAATACACATAAAAATAGCGCGCTAAGAGAGACTAATAAGTGTCGTGACATAGTTTTAATCGGCTTAATTTTTAGATGAAGTTAAGCAAAGATAGGGTTTGAAGGTGTTTTTTTTAGTTAGAATACCGACGGAAAGTCATTCTTTAACACTAGAGATAGTGAAAAATTGAGAAAACCCAGGAATGTCATTTCCATTTAAGGCCAATTAAATTAAAAAAATACTTGCCGGAACTTTTTCAAACATACTGACGTATAGTTTTAAGTCCACAAAAACCGAGCGGGCACAATCTATGTAAACTTTACTAGCTTTGCGGCCTCGAAACCCGACCACCACATGCGAAAGTTTTTAGACATCTTCAAGGAGGCGCTGAGTTCGGAAGAAAAAAGCTATACGACCGGTAGCATCAATCGGGCTATTGTTTTACTTGCCATTCCTATGGTACTTGAAATGGCCATGGAGTCCCTTTTCGCTGTAGTGGATGCCTTTTTTGTTGCCAAAGTCAGTGCAGATGCCATTGCTACAGTCGGCCTTACCGAATCGGTTATTACCTTGATTTATGCTGTGGGTATAGGTATGAGTACCGCTCCGGTAGCCATGATTTCCCGCTATATTGGAGCCGGGGAAAAAGAAAAAGCCTCCAAAGTTATTCTACAAGCGATGTACCTGGCACTGGGTGTATCCTTATTGTTGGGCATCCCTGGCCTGATCTTCGCACCGGATATCCTTCGTTTAATGGGAGGCAGCGAAAGCCTCATTGCATCAGGTTCTGGTTATGCCCGGATTATGTTTGGCGGCAATATTGTTATCATGATGCTTTTTTTGCTCAATGGCATTTTTCGCGGTGCTGGCGATGCTTCCTATGCGATGCAATCCTTATGGGTCGCCAATATCATCAATATTATTCTCGATCCACTTTTTATATTTGGCATCGGTCCGTTTCCGGAAATGGGGGTACAAGGCGCGGCTGTAGCCACCACTATTGGCAGAGGTATCGGGGTAGGGTTTCAGCTTTGGATTTTGTTGAGTGGCAAAAGTACGGTTAAGTTTTACCTAAAAACGCTTCGGCTCGACTGGACGATATTACGTAAGTTAGCGGATATTGCGGCTACCGGAGCCGGGCAGTTTCTCATTGCCTCGGCCAGCTGGATCTTCCTGATGCGTATCATTTCCCGCTGGGGTAGTGAAGCCATCTCTGGCTATACCATTGCTATCCGCCTAATCATATTCACCTTGTTGCCTTCCTGGGGGCTGGCCAATGCTGCCTCAACGCTGGTCGGACAAAACCTTGGAGCCAAACAACCCGATCGGGCGGCTACTTCTGTTTGGCGGGCGGCCAATATGAGTATGGTCTTTCTCTTTTCCGTATCAATTGTTTATTTTATTGCTGCCCGACCGTTAATTCAATTTTTCACCCTTGACCCTCTGATTGTAGAATATGGGATCATCAGCCTGCGCATCTTTGCCGTTGGTTATGTCTTTTTTGCTTACGGGATGGTGATAAGCCAGGCCTTCAATGGCGCCGGCGATACCCGCACACCTACCCTGATCAATTTTATTTGTTTCTGGCTGATAGAAATCCCGCTGGGTTATTTTTTGGCCGTACAAATGGGATTTGAATTGGCTGGCATCTGTTGGGCCATTACTTTAAGTGAGACCATGTTGTCGGTGATTGCTATCTGGCTTTTCCGGAGAGGTAAATGGAAAACAGTAGTGGTTTAGAGGTGGTGAGAACGTAAGATGATGGGAGTATACAAGAAAGAGTGTTTTTCTCACCGCAGAGGAGCGGGGGACGCAGAGTTTCACGGAGTGATTCATTAAAATCCAATTTTTTATACACTTAGCTGGAAATTAAAGATTCTGAGGTAGACGCATTTTCCTGGACACTCCCCTATGGTAGCAGTGGAAATGGTTATCCACTATCTTTCACTATATCACCACTTCACCACTTTTGAGAGGATCAATTGCCTATTGTCCTTTCAATTTTATCAGCTTATCCAACAACCCACTTTTATAATAAAATAGAGGTTCTGCTTCTATTTTCTCTTGCAATCGGAGCAGATCTTCCTGCAAATTTGCATTGCTGATGGGTTGATCATTGCTAAAAGCGGTCCAGGAAGATTCCGTATCCATAATGATCTTGATTAAGGCGTTGAGGTAATTGATGAAGTGGCGATAGGAGGTAATCTTGGAGGCGGCAATTTTATCTTGTTGGTCGTGTACATATTTGGCAAAAGAAGCCAGAAACTTGGATAAAAGCAGGAGTTCTTTTTGTTCGTAAAACAAGTGGCATTGCAAGCTTCGCTGGACTAATTTGTAATAAATGTCCGAAGGATTTAACTGGGCCAGGATCAATTGGGCTTGGTCAAGTTGCCCCTGATGATAATGCAAACTTGCCATGTTTAATAAATAAGCATCTTCGCTATAGGCTTCGGGCATGATACAATGCCTGTTGTTTTCTATGAAGGATTCTGCCCAGGCAAATTCGCCTAGATCCAGGGCCACACTTGCTACATTCCGATAGGTGCTGTGTGCTAGTTGTTGATTGTGATGTAAAATCCCCAGATCAAGTTGTTGGCGATAAAGGTTAAAGAGTTCTTTGGTATAGTCTTCTGGGGTAATATGATATTTAACAGCATTCGTCAGGTAACCAAAAAAGGTTCTGAGTTCCTCCTGTAGAAATAAACCGCTCCATTTTTTCAACAGATATTTAAGACCGTGATAATATTTTTTTTCGGTAGGATACAGTTGCAATTGTAATACATACAGATAAAGCTGTATAGTGGGGACTTCCCGGTATTTTTCTTCTTGAGCATGGGCAATTGCATTTTCCATCCAGCTCAATTCATAATCGGTATGTACCACCTGCCTTCTATTGATCATCAGCGCAAGCAATTTCAGTTTTTGCACCAAAAAATGGGTATCCAATGCTTCATTATAGGCTTGCAAATTGACATCACCTGTACGTTTATCTCTTTTGGCCTGAAATGCCCACCAGGCTTTTTCGAGGGCCAGCTGATTAAAAAATAAGGCTTCTCCTTGTGGATGTTCTGCAAGCTGCTTTCGCAAACGTTGATGCAAACTAAGGCTGTGTTCTGACAGTCCTTCCCGGTCAAAAAAATCCAATAAAAGCGCGTCTGCTGTAAATTTATCCGACTCCAATTCTCGCACACTGATGAATTGCTCCACCAGCTTATACAATTCCGAATTCAGGCGATTGAGTCGTTTATTGTCTTTTTTTGCAGGTTTGTCAAACAGCTGTTTGTAGGCTTCGGCGTCATTAAATTTTGTCTTGCTAAAATCCGGATGATGTTTGTTGTAAAAAGCCCATAAGCTGGTCAACTGATCCTGGCTATTAAAATACGGAGATCGCACAAATTTATCCAGCCGGGACATTTCACCGGTTGATAATTTTTGAAGCAATTCCGTTAATCTGTTGTGCATGTTAGGATAAGGGTCAAGATTTGAAGTTGAAAATTCATGAAATTTAGCCTAATTTGATCATTATTAAAAACCCGTTTATGAAAACTTTCCTCTTCACGCTTGGTTTTTGTTCCCTGTTTTTTTTGTCTTATGCACAGGATACCCTGATTTGTAATGCTTCTTCTTTATTTT
Source organism: Saprospiraceae bacterium (assembly GCA_021604865.1). Taxonomy (GTDB): domain Bacteria; phylum Bacteroidota; class Bacteroidia; order Chitinophagales; family Saprospiraceae; genus BQJU01. The sequence continues at coordinate 21,339 of BQJU01000100.1, forward strand.
TGAATACCTACCAACCAGGTACCGGAAGCCAGGAAATTGTCATTAGCTTAAGCCCTGAAGATGCCGTTATCGATTATAGTTTGCACCATATTTATGAAATAGGCGATATTACCTTTGAAGACATCTTAATAGGCATAGAGCCTACCTTTCCCATCGCCTTGAACCCTGAAGCTAGGCTCCACCAATTTTTTCCAGTCAATCGCTGCACCGATGACAGCCTGCATATTGGGTCTACCCTATTTCTTGACTTTTCTGAAGCGGATCCCTTTTGTCCGCCGCCCACTAATCTGCAAATCCTGATGCTGTCCAACAACTTTATCAGCTTTCAATGGGATAATGCCCCAGAAGCAGTGGCCTGGAATGTAGCCTATCTGCCCGGTGGTGTGCCAATGCCCGGTATGGATACTCCTGATCCTTCCTGGGAACAGGTATTATCACCTACCGACACCCTGCATACCTTTGAAATTTACAGTATTTGTCCCGGTTTCGCCACGGTGCATAGTGCCACAGTACGTTTTTCCATCATAACTATTGACGATGTAAAAGTACTCCTGCCTTCCTGTGATGACCTGGAAGATATGGTACAGGACGCTTATTATATGTACTGTACCAAACACGGATTTTTTGGACCTAACAAACAGGATTTTCTTTCTATTCATCATGATTGTACTATATCTGCTGTATCATCCATTGAGCCATTGTTTTCAGGTGTTGCTATTTTCCCTAATCCTTCCCGGGACCGGTATTTACAATTGCACTTCAATCTAATACAGGCTACCTCACTCCACCTTAGCTTGCTGGATATGCATGGAAGGTCGGTGAAAACATTCCCCCTCCCGGAATTGCTTTATGCTGGTCGACAAAACCTAAGTCTCGATACCGGTGACCTGCCCCCTGGGCTTTACTGCCTAAAAATTGGTGATGGGCGAAGTCAGCGGTATTTTCGGGTGGTGCAATTGTAGATTTTTAGTTTATTTGCTTCTTTCGATACTCCTTTTTCAAAGCCTGCCCGTCGTGGAAAATGGGAAGGGGCGATTTTTTTTTGTATTGACAAATTGGTGGCTAGGTGAGAGCCAACTTTGGGCCGGGCGGTAGCCAAAAATTTTGGCTAGTACGAGTGCTTCGTACCAACCAAATTCATTTGGTTGTCCTAAAAGCGCTGAAAGCCAGCTTTTTATGGGTGAATGGACGGCTTGGTAGCTTGACGAAAGCCGACTCTAGGGTCGGGCGGTAGCCAAAAAATTTTGGCTAGTACGAGTGCTTCGTTCCTACCAAATTCATTTGGTTGTCCCAAAAGCGCTGAAAGCCAGCTTTTTATGGGTGAATGGACGGCTTGGTAGCTTGACGAAAGCCGACTCTAGGGTCGGTCGGCAGCCAAAAAATTTTGG
>BQJU01000101.1 GCA_021604865.1 Saprospiraceae bacterium
CACTCCTTTTTTCACCATCTCACCATCTAACTCTCCCCCCCAAATCCCCAAATCAAAAACTCCGGCAAGACCATTCCCCAGGTATGTGGATTATGCTCCCCGCCAGGCACTTCCAGGTAGGTAATATCCCGATCGGAATAACCCTTATTTTTTAGAATAGCCATCAAATCCATCGTATCGTCAATCGAGTCGATAATGCCATTATTATTGCGGTCCTCTTTTTCATCATGAGTACCGGTTTGAAACCAAAATTTTAAAGGCGGCTGGCGACTACTTTTTTCGAGGAGATTATGCATAATACGGTGGGCATCAGGATCGGCCGGATCAAAGGGCTGTGACCGCCACCATAATGCTCCGGAGAAAACCCCGACTTTGCTAAATAAATCCGGATGATTCCAGGCAATATCCAATGCTGATAAGCCGCCCAGTGAGAAGCCGGCTATGGCCATTTGTGAAACCTCTGTCGTAATGCGGTAGCGAGTACGTAGTTTAGGCAACAATTCACCTTTCAAAAAATGCTGATATTTTTTGGCTTTGTTCCCCCGCTTTTTATAGTCCAATTGTCCGGATGTACCATATTCATGCATGCGGTCACCGGCGTGAATGGCAACAATAATCAATGGATTCAATTTGCGGCTTCTATATAATGTATTCAGACGTTTTATCAAACCCACAGCTTCCATATCCTGTCCATCATTAAATACGAGCAAGGGATAAGTCTGTTCGGGGTGCCTAAAATAGTCAGGAGGCAGGTAAATATCAATTTTAACATCCCGATGTAGTGCTGCTGAATGGAAATTTTGCCAACAATGCAATTCGCCTTCTTCAGCCTTTGGCAAAAAAATGAGCCTCCTCAGCCATGTATTATTCAATAAAGATTTTTTTAATCCTTTCATCTACGCGCTTCTTTTTCAACAAAAATATTTCTTCAATAAGTTATTTATGCCTGTGAAAAATGTTCAAATGCTTTATAGGCCAAATTAGATTTTGAAAATTAGTTAGTGTACTAAATAATAATCTAACAACCTTTTTTGAACCTAACTGTAAAGTTTTGTAAATCAGGCTCTTGGGTTTGGTTTTTTGTACTAAAGGATTTACTTTTGCAGGCTAAGTGTAAAAAATACAATTACTTTTAAGGTTAACGACCATGCAAGAATCCTACGATAAGTGGTATTCGCCAAACCTGAGCAAAGATATTGAAATGCTGGTATATGGATCCCGTGGTCATTTTTTCCTCTTCAGTGGGGCACTTTCGCGAAAGTAAAAATATTCGCGGCTGAAAAGAGCACGATTGGACCTCCAAACATGCACTAAGGCGGAAAATGTTTTTACACTATTTGAGCTTGGTAGGCTAATTACATTTTGAATAATCAAAAAAATTGCGATATTTAGATAAACTCATAAACCATCAATCCAATGACTAAAAAAATAGGTATTCTCTTTGGCAAGGAACGTTCTTTTCCACTTGCTTTTGTTGACAGAATTAATGAAAAAGCAATAAAAGGTATCGTTGCAGAACCGGTTAAAATAGACAAGGTAGTACAAGCTGCCCAATCTGATTATGCGGTTATTGTAGACCGGATATCTCAAGATGTTCCATTTTACCGGTCCTTTCTGAAGAATGCAGCAATAGGTGGTACAGCTGTAATCAATAACCCATTTTGGTGGAGTGCCGATGAGAAATTTTTCAACAATGCTTTGGCCGAACACGTTGGTGTGCCGGTACCCAAAACAGTATTGTTGCCTTCCAAAGACCATCCGGATGATACCTCGGCAGATTCTTTTTCCAATTTGGCTTTTCCATTGGATTGGGAAGGTATTTTTAAATATGTTGGTTTTCCAGCCTATATGAAACCATTTGCTGGCGGTGGCTGGAAAAATGTATATAAACTAAATGACGCTGACGATTTTTTCCAAAAGTTTCAGGAAACCAATCAATTGGTGATGATGCTCCAGGAGGAAATCAAATTTGATGCCTACTTCCGGTGTTACTGTATTGGTGGAAAATACATGCGTATCATGCACTATGAGCCTCGCAATCCACACCACTTGCGCTACGTGGCTAATTTTGATGTCTCTGCCAAGTTAATGGAGACCATGGAAAGCTACGTATTGAAACTCAACCATGCACTTGGTTATGATTTTAATACCGTCGAACTGGCTATCCGGGATGGCATTCCTTATGCGATCGACTTTTGTAACCCGGCTCCAGATGCTGAGGTCACTTCCGTAGGACAAGAAAATTTTGAATGGGTGGTGGAAACCGCCGCTACTTATGCGATCGAACGTGCCCAGGCTCAAAAATTCGGACAGGATAATCTAACCTGGGGAACTTACATTCAAGGTGCAGCAGCACCGAAGAAAGCAAAAGCTGTAGCTGCCAAAAAGCCTGCTGCCAAAAAGACGGCCGCAAAACCCGCAGCTACCCGTAAAACGAGTACACGTACTAAAAAATAGTAAGTGCTTGTTTGGAGGTCGGATTTGCATCGCCGTTCCCCGGGCGTCTGTGCCATGCTCCTTCGCTGAAGCTTCAGCGCAAGCGTAAGTTTGACTTCCAAACATGCACTAAAGACAGAAAATCGAGTCGCACGTGTTAAATTTTTAAGTATTGTCCGACAACTTGCTTTTAACACTTGCGTACTATTAACGATTTTTGTTTTTTCGTGTTTTATACATGATGCGCAAGGTTTAGGGAATACAAACATGGTTATTCCTTTTATACAAGTAACGAATTAAACATAGACATGAGAACAGCACGACTAGCTATACTTGACATGTACGACAATACGCCCAATCAGGGGATGCGTTGCATTAAGGACATTGTAGACCAGTTTGCCAAGGATATCGAATGGACCGTTTTTGATACCAGAGGAAAGGTAGAAATTCCCGATCTGAACCATGATATATTTATTTGTACTGGCGGACCCGGTAGTCCGATGGATGGTGATGGAATTTGGGATGCCCGGTTTTATGACTGGATAAACCAGGTTTGGAATTGGAACCTCAATCCGGAAAACCCACGCAAATTTGTATTTTTTATTTGCCATTCATTCCAGATGGCCTGCTTGCATTTCAAATTGGGAAAGATTAGTAAACGGAAGTCCATGTCGTTTGGCACATTCATTACCCACATGACCGATGCAGGGGTAGGGGAGGAGTTGTTCCAGGGTTTGCCCAATCCGTTTTATATTGCAGATTTTCGCAACTGGCAGGTTTTGCAACCCGATGAAGCTCGTTTTGATCAGATGGGAGCAAATATTCTGGCATTAGAAAAAATTCGCCCACATGTACCGTTGGAGCGGGCAATTATGGCTATTCGTTTTTCACCGGAAATTTTTGGCACGCAGTTTCACCCTGAGGCTGATCCAGATGGTATGCTAGAGCATTTCCAATCGGAAGAACGGCGGGAAATGGTATTGAGTGAACATGGTGCTGCCAAGTATCGCCGGATGATTGATCATCTGAGCGATCCCGATAAGATTTCATTGACACATAACGCGATATTACCTGGATTTCTCAATCAGGCTTTGGGGGTGTTAAAAAGAGAGGTGGTTTTGGTTTGATCAGGAAGAGAACCCTCGGGCTTATCATTTATCAACTTTAAATTTGATTCTTTGACTTATCCCGTAATTGATGACGAGGTTTGTCAAAGGAGTTTATTTTCTAAACCCAATAATTAAAATGATTCCCGAGTTAAGGAACCCATTCAACGCTCAATTTACCGATGCGAGCTACCAAACCTGTTTAGACTGGATAGCAAACCAAAGTAACCATCGCCAGCCATTTCGCATTGCAGAAACGCCTGTATTTATTCCAAAATTGCTAAAAGAACGCCTGGTTACTGCCTGTGAGGAAATTGTAGATGTAATTGTTCGACCCGACTTCAAAGAATTGTCTGACCGGGCGCTTTTGTCTGGTCAAACAGTACCGGGAGAAACACCACATTCTACCTTCTTGCAGTTTGACTTCGGCGTATGTATTGATAAAAATGGAGATTTTACTCCTCAGCTTATTGAAGCCCAAGGATTTCCATCACTCTATTTTTTTCAAGACTTACTGGCTAAAGCCTACCGCCAGCACTTTGATCTTCCAGAGCATTACACCCATCTTTTTGGCGGACTTGATTCGGAAAATTATATTGAAAAGTTACGCCGAATCATCATTGGTGATCACGATCCGGAACAAGTAATCCTCCTGGAAATTGAACCGGAAAAACAAACGACTGCCATTGATTTTATTTGTGCTAAAAAGGTGATCGGCATTGAGTACATCTGTATTAGTAAGCTCAAAAAGGAGGGTAAGGATGTATTTTATTATAAAGACGGGCGCAAAATTCAGGTGAAAAGGATTTTTAACCGGGTCATATTTGATGAACTCATTCGTCGTGATGACCTGAAACGCGAATTCTACCTGACCCATGAGCATAACGTGGAATGGGTAGGTCATCCCAACTGGTTTTTCCGCCTTAGCAAACATACCTTACCCTTGCTGAAAAGCGAGTATGTACCGCAGTCTTTTTACTTGGATGAATTGAAGGAAATTCCTACTGATTTACAAAATTACGTACTCAAACCTTTGTATTCTTTTGCTGGAACCGGCGTGATCATTAACTTGAATCGCTTTGACATTGAGGCTATCACCGATCCGGAAAACTATATCCTACAGCGCAAAGTACAATACGCACCGGTCATTCCTACTCCGGATGGTCCCTCTAAATGTGAAATCCGGATGATGTTACTTTGGGAACCCGATGCCGATCGCCCCAAACTGGTCAACAACCTGATCCGCCTCAGCAAAGGTGAAATGGTTGGGGTTCGTTACAACAAAGACAAAACCTGGGTTGGCGGAAGTGTCGGCTTTTTTGAGCAGTAAGCGCTTGTTTGGAGGTCGGCTTTTTAGCGAAAAGTGATCCTTTGCAGTCAAATGGTTGGCCTCCAAACATGAACTAACTTAACGACAGAATACCTGCCCCAACAGCTATAAATACCGGTCCCGAATAATTCCAATATGATGCAATTCATGGCCGGCAATAATATAGGCCAATGCCAGAGGAGTTGCCGGAGAATTACTGGCAGTACCTCGGTGTGCCCACATATTATCTGTGAAATATTTAACCTGTTGAACCGTTGCCTCACGGACAGCCTTCCATTCGGTAACCAATGATTCCGGGCTGCGGTCATTGGCTCCGGAAAAGGGTACATAATCATCCTGTTCAAAACCAGGAAGGGCCGTTTTGTCATTACGCGCAATACGCAAGGCACGATAAGCCATAATCCGTTCCGTATCGATGATGTGCAGTATTGCCTCTTTGATCGTCCATTTGCCTGCTGCATAGGCATAATCCCATTTATCGGCTGGCATTGATTCCAATAAATGGATGCTTTCGGGCAGATTGGCTATTAATGCGGACAAAATATCATGGCCTTCCACCTTGTCAATGTAGGTAAAAAAATAAGGGTTGCAATCCCCTTCCTGTGGGCGAAATCCTTTCATAATTTTTTTTACAATATTAAGGAAAATCTGACTTCCCGGAAGGGGCCGTTTTTTACTCGAAGCAGGGGCCGGGTTATTGTAGGCTATAAATCTCCAAACGATCTTTTTTTAGCCTAAAAAGATAATTTTTCTGTAGCCGAATGAAGTCCGAAGCTTCAGGATGAAAGGGAAGGGTAAGAGGTGTTTCTGCCAGGGTACGGAAATTGTACACAAAATACTGCCCTTCTTTTTGATAGAACAGGCGTCTATCTTCCAATTGAATATAGTCAATGTTTTTGATGGGAATCAACTTGTCAAACTGGCCAAAGTTATCAAAAACCAGGAGCCCTGTTTCGGGGGCATTGGCCACCAGATGAATGTGATCGGCTTCCAATTGTTTGATCTCGGGGATGTTGGAAAAAAGGAGACTCATATCCTCACTTTTATCTGTAATTTGCCCAGATTGGCTGAGTTTTTTTAATTGGAAATTGAACTCGTCATACAACCAGATTTGATTATCGGAGCCCAGGGTGATGACCGATGATTGCACCTGTTCTTCTAATTCCAGGAAATTGACCTGGGTATTAGGATTCAGCGTTCGATCTAGAATAATAGCGATTTGATAATCGGGGTAAAACAACAAAGGATTCAGCGGATTTGAAGCGTCGACAGATTGCAATTGCCCGAGTCGATTGTTTGAATAACGGAATAATTCTGCCCCTTCAATATTGTATTTGACCAACTCATTGTTGGTAGTTACGGTATAAATTTGTTGAAGCTGGTCAGTGGTGAAGGTCAAAAAAGTGCCATTAATCGCCGTTTTTAATTGGTAGGCTTCATTTAAATGTGGTTGGTCAGCAGTGGTTTGCGCTGCAAGAGAGGACGTAAAATACAGGAGGCACAGGTGCCAACAGGGGATAAGCACGAATCGAAAAGCAGCGTTTTTTATTAGAATTCTTTCTTTCACCTACTTAGAAAGCATTTTCACTATAAATTATTGTTCTCTTATTCCTTGGAAGAGGGTTCCCGATGCTGGTTGGCTTGTTGCATATTGCCGCAAATAATGCCTTGATCGTTTTCAAAAAACTTCAATTGGACTTCAGATCCATCAAAAACGGCATAAGAGTTGAAGTTCATCCATTCGCCGAGGTTGATATAGCGGCTGCGTCCATTTTTTAATAGGTAGTCGATGGGCAAATGCCGATGACCAAAAATAAAATAATCGGCGTTTAGCGTATCCAGTTTTTGATTGGCATAGGAAATTAGCCATTCTCCTTCCTCACCCTGAAATACAGGCAATTCGGCATTTACAGCCCTGCTTTTACCCGACCAGAAATTGGCCAACCATATCCCAAAATTGGGATGCAGGCGTTCAAACAACCATTGGCAAACCGGATTGGCAAATATTTTTTTGATGAATTTGTACCCATAATCCCCAGGCCCCAAACCATCACCATGGCCAATAAAAAAAGTTTTGCCATGAATTTCTCGCACAATGGGTTGCCGATAGGTAGGAATGCCGAGTTCCTCTTCAAAATACCGAAACATCCACATATCGTGATTGCCGGTAAAAAAATAGAGTGAGATGCCCTGATCACTCAGCTCAGCCAGCTTACCTAACAGACGCACATATCCCTTGGGAATAACCCTCTTGTATTCAAACCAAAAGTCAAATAAATCGCCAGCCAGATAAATCGCTTCCGCATCTTTGCTAACCATCGCCAGCCAGCGCACTATCTGACGTTCTCGTTCCACACTGCTCGTTTTGGCATCAATTCCAAGGTGGAAATCGGATGCGAAATAAGTTTTTTTATTGGTACTCATTGTTCCGCAAAGGTAAAAGAAAATTAATCAAGGACCAGATGAGGAACCTTGGCCAAATTCCAATCAATAACTAGTCCTTGTGCCAAACGATTAGCCACCTCTCTGCCATAGAGGTACTCGCACAAATAAAGGGCTGCCTCAAAAGATTTGGCGCCACCTGCCGAAGTAATGTATTTACTGTCATGCACAAAAAGCACATTTTCGCGAACATCCAATTGGGGAAACATCTTTCGCATGGCTTCAATGTCAGATGGAAAAGTAGTACTCACTATTCCCTCCAACAGACCCGCTTTAGCCAATACAAAAGCACCATCACAATGCGAAGTGACAAATTGTGCCTCCCTATCTACTTGTTGAACAAAACGGATCATCGCCTCATCTTCGAGGTCTGTATCCAGATGATGCTCAGCACTGGGCACCACCAGAACATCAATACGCGGCAGGCTATCAGATAGGTAATTGAAATCAGGTATAAGCCGGATGCCTTCAAAGGTGGTGACCGGCTCATTGGTATTGGCTACCAGAAAGACATTCATCGCTTTAATGCTATCACGAAAAATGGTATGGTGAAAAATATCAAACGGTGCCGTCAACTCAGTATTGTACACCCCATCCATGATCAAAAAAGCAACATTATAACGGTTGGGTACAAGAGTGGGTGCCTTCACCTTTGGAGCATTGACCTCAGGCTGATCAACTTCCACTGGAGCACTTTCCGAACACGAAATGATATTCAGGAGGCAACTGATAAAAATAGCCAAAGCTACTCGGTTGGTTTGGAAAAACATGCGATGATTTTTTTCAAAGATACCGATTTGATGTGAGATCATTTCACGGTCAGATCGGCTTCGGCTTCACCTGACTGTCAAGTTTTGGTCACCGAAAAAGTATTGCCGGAGCTTATTCCCCAAAACCTAAAACTAAATTTTCAAAAAGTCAGAAATGCAACGCCTCTACCCCATCACGCTTCCCAATTACGCATAATATGCTACCAACCAATCAAAAGAACTACCAATGGCTAGCTTTCCATCCGGTTGTGCTGGAGTTTTCTTATTTTTAATAGATGAATAAAATCTGGAACATACCGCTGGTGTTTTGGAGGAATTTTTGGGTTTATACTTTCCTTTTACTGTCTGTTATAAGCGGTCAGGGCCAGAATTATTTTCAAAATCCGGTGAGGTATACAGAGGAGGATGGCTTGCTCAATAACCAAATCTCCACTTTTGCTCAGGATAGTGCTGGATTCACTTGGATAGGCACGCCCCGCGGGTTATGTCGTTTTGATGGATCAAGAATGGAGATATTCTACGGTAAGTCCGATGATTCTACAGCAATAGACCACGATTTTATCATCAAAGTTTATTTGGATCAACGCCAACAAATTTGGATTTGTACAGCTAGTGGCCTGAATCGCTATCTTCCCGAATCTGACAACTTTAAGTCTTATAAAGAAGCGGGACTTGTAGACAAAAGGATAAATGATATTTTGCAAGACCGGCAAGGCACGTACTGGCTGGCTGTGGCGAATAAAGGTTTGGCTAGATTTGATCCGGATAGAAACCAGCTAGAATATGTCACCTTTATTCTGGCGGAGAACCAACAAAATTCGGGGATTATCCGGGTGAATGATTCAAGGGCAGTGATACAGGATCATAGCAATGATTCTTTATTATGGGTGGGTACACAATCGGGGTTAGTTAAATATAATAAATACACACAGGAGTATACGTGGCACCACATTGAACATGCTGATAAAGATTGGATGTATTTACTCAATTCCACTAAATTGATGTATCAGCACGATGACGGATTACTCTATATCGGTAGTTGGTCTGGTGCCTATACTTTTGAGCCCATAACCGAAAAATTCCAAATTATTGGCCCTTTTGGGGATCCGCCAGAGCCAAGTCTGTTACATAAACGATCAGTTCTTTCCATTATGCCTTTTCCAAATGAACAAATAGGCATTACGTATTCTACCGGTTTTGTTTTTCATGACCCCAAATCCGGACGGACCACTTCCTATCATTACAATGATGAAAAACATCCCCTTGATTTCCAAAGTGGCAAAATCCGGGATAATCAAGGGCGAATCTGGGGTTTGTCTGATGTTGGATTGTATATTTTCAATCCATTGTTTAGTCAATTTACCAACTATCCTCTTCCCACCGAGCAAGAAGATTGGGTATACAATACCCGATCGGTTGTAGAAAGTGAAGATGGAAGGTTTATTTACGTTTGTGGATACGCGCTACAAGGGATTTTCTTATTTGACCGGCAATTGGAAAAATGGGAGCTGATTCCAGTGTCAAAAGCTCACTATGATCTGCGCAATAACTTTGATGGCCGCGATATGATTAGGCTACGAAATGGGAAAATCGTCCTGGTTTCGGCAACAGCGTTGTTTGAATTTGATGAAGAGAAAAAAACGATTAGACCTTTATTGCCAAAATATGACTTTGGCACGCCATCTTTTAGACGGATGGTAGAAGACCACGAAGGAAATCTCTGGTTGGGTAGTCGCCGCAATGGGGTATACAAGGTGGATCTCAAAAATAACAAGGTACGCAGATACCAAAAGGAACTTCTGGTACCCGGTGATACGGGACGATTCCTCTGGGTTGAACAGCTAATTGTTGATAAAAAAGGGAGCGTATGGATACGCACGGCTAGTCATTATAGCGTATACCTTCCGGAATCTGATCAGTTTATCAACATTGCTCCTGGACCGGATGATGACGGCCTAAGTATGCCTAATGTAGCCCATTTTTCGATGGACAAGCAGGGACGGATATGGATAGCAGGGGCGAAAGAGGGATTGGGCCTTGCCAATATGGAACACCCTGAAAAAGGGTTGGCCCGAAAATATGATCAAGCTGACGGCATGGCTGAAAAATATGTACTCAATCTGGGAACGGATCAGAAAGGTTTTCTTTGGGTGGAGCATGAAAAAGGAATCAGCCGTTTTGACCCGGAAACGGAGCAGTTTATATATTTTGACCGCGGTTATGGCATTCCGACAGCCAACCAACAAATTATGCATTTGCTATCGACAGGAGAAATGGTAATCGGCACCACAAAAGGCATAAGTATTTTTCATCCTGATAGCTTGCAAGTAAATCAGGAATTGCCTAAGCCTTACCTTACTTCATTCAAGGTTTTTGATAAAGAATTATTGTCGGGTCATTCGCTGCAATCTCAAGATGGAGTTCAATTAAGCTATAAGCAAAATTTCTTCTCTTTTGAATTTTCTGCTATTGCCTACAATCTGCCGCAAAAGGTTACCTACGCCTATCAATTGGAGGGAGTAGATGAAGACTGGGTTCAGGCTGGTCACCGCAATTATGCTTCTTATACTAATATTAATGGAGGCAATTATGTGTTCAAACTGCGAGCAGCTAATAATGAAGGATTGTTTAGTGAGCAAAGCTACAAATTCAATGTTTCGATAACCACACCCTGGTGGAAAGCACCCTGGTTTTGGAGTGTTTTCATCATCGGGCTCCTCTGGGTTAGTGTCTGGAGTCTTCGTTGGCGTATCCGTCAAATCCGAAACCAGTCCAATATGAAAGCAGAATTCAACCGTAAACTCACCACGGTAGAAATGAATGCCCTGCGTGCCCAGATGAATCCCCATTTTATTTTTAACTCGCTGAATTCCATCGACTACTACATTTTAAAAAACGATCCAGAAAAGGCCTCTGATTACCTCAACCGGTTCTCTCGCCTGATCCGGCTGATCCTCCAAAATTCGCGAGCCAAATACGTCAATTTAAAGGATGAACTAGAAGCATTAAAATTGTATATCGAAATGGAAAGCCTTCGCTTTGAAGAACAATTCGATTATATTGTGAGGGTAGAAAAAGGCCTTTCAATGGAAAATATTGAGGTGCCACCCATGATTTTACAACCTTATGTGGAGAATGCCATCTGGCATGGCTTGGTCCAAAAACAAGGCAAAGGCCGCCTCGATTTGGAGATTACCCGCCAAAATGGCAATTTGCATTGCATCATCCAGGACAATGGCATTGGCCGGGAAGCTGCACGCAAATTGAAATCCAAAACAGCTACCCGTCACAAATCTATGGGCATGGAAATAACCAGCAATCGACTGGATCTGATCAACCAGCTATATGGCACTTCCGCTACCGTTGAAATTATTGACTGTAAAGACGAACAAGGAATGGCATTAGGGACTCGAGTAGAGTTGGATATCCCGATTGGATTGATAGAGTAATGGTCGACTACTCAAAGCTTTGTCGCCCGAAGGAAGAAATACAGCGCTAAATTTTTAAAATAGTGGAAAACACCCATAAAAGATATCACCAAAATCCAAAACAATGATCAAAGCAGTACTTGTAGATGACGAGCGCCACAGTGTAGAAACCTTAGCCTGGAAATTGAATCAATTTTGCCCAAAGGTAGAAGTAGTCACTCAATTTACTGATTCGATGGAGGCTTGTGAATACCTCAGCAAAAACCCTCCTGAATTGTTGTTTCTGGATATTGAAATGCCTCGGCTAAATGGTTTTGAATTATTGGAGAAACTAGGTACAGTCCCTTTCGACGTTATTTTTACGACGGCTTATGATGAATTTGGCATCCGGGCCATCAAGTTTAGCGCCCTGGATTATTTATTGAAGCCAGTACAAAAAGATGAGTTGATCGAGGCAGTGGAAAAATACACCAAGAAAAATACCCATCACTTATCCTCTTCTCAGCTGGAAGTTTTATTTAGTAACATCAAAGAAGAAGCCAACGGGCGTCCGGGGAAAATTGCACTGGCCACCAAGGAAAGTATCGAATTTGTATTTCCCGAAGAAATTATCGTTTGTGTTTCCGATAGTAATTATACCATGGTTCATCTTCAGGAAGGGCGGAAAAAACTCATCTCCCGCACACTTAAGGATTTCGAAAGCTTGCTGAACGGCTTCAGCTTTTTTAGGGTCCACCATTCTTATCTGGCCAACCTCAACCACATTCACGAATTTATCCGTGCTGATGGCGGCTACCTGATTATGACCAATGGCATGAAATTGCCTGTCGCCCGCACCAGAAGGGAGGAGTTGTTGCGTAAGTTTTAACGGGTATACTTAATCAGGGGTAGGGTGGATACCCTCACCAGTGGTTGAAGCCCTTAGTACCAACCAAATTCATTTGGTTGACCGCAAAGCGCTGAAAGCCAGCTTTCTTCCATACTGCATTTATCTGTCCAATTAATTCAAGTAGGTCAAAACATAACCTGTAAGGCCAATTTAGTTGCCACTATTAGGTTTTGAATTGGCTTTCTTATAGTCTTTTGGTTTACTGCCAGAGGGGGAGCAAAAACAATAGATTAAAGATCGGCATTATGCAGTCAAGACTTTTGTTTAATTCTTGGAAATAGGTTTAGGATTTGAGGCACTAGGCCGGAACCCACCTTCGCCTTCGCGTAGCCGCTATGGCAGAGCGAGGCCGCGCGGAGTGCTTGTTTAGTGGCTGATTAGGTGGTAGGAGACTGGTGTGGTGTTTGATAATAACAAAAAACAATCCCAATGGTCATCTTTAGACAATTCGAAGTTTGAGGTGACTTTCAGCAAAATTTTCTGGTCTCTGTAGCTATAATGTAATTCAGGAGGAACTGTGTTTTATTCAAATTTTATCACAGCCAATACTCCTACGCAGACGCCCGGAGAAAGCTCTAGCGTAAGTTCATGTTTGGAGGTAGTCATTTGGGCTTTTTCGCATCCAAAGCACTACCTCCAAAGATGAAGCAAAAATCATCAATTCAATTCAAACCGGACCACTATACCACCGGATGCATCTACACGAGGATAACCGGTAGAAGTTTTCGGTATATTTTTCCGATAGTCGAAAAACAAACGCAACGATAACCGTTTGTTGAGTTTGTATTCTACCGAAGGAGAAAAACTCAGGGCATAGTTACCTCGCGTAGGTTGTGAGTCTGCTTGTGGTGTGAGGTCTCTTGCCAGCGTAATGTCGTCACGCAGCGAGAAGTTGAACTGGATATCCAGGTCTCGTCCCTGCAATTGACCACCCCGACCACCAGACCGGTTGCGGTTATTCTGTGTTTTATTACCTTCTTCCTCCTTCTTTTTGTTCTTACTACTCTTTTTCTTGCTGCCCGTCAGGAATGGAATATCCACATCACGGATCAGGTAACCAAAACCAGCTGTAATTTCCTTAGACTTCCGTTCACTCAGCAACTTACTTATGGAGCTCAATGACAAATTTCGACTCTTCTTGTAGTCCAGGTTAAAAGACATTCCATTTTGTAGGGTAGCTTCTACGCCAATTAGTGGAGAAAAAGCTTCTTGAATAGCTACCTCTGGAATTTCAATGCGGGCAAAGAAGTTGCCATCGTTATTGAGGCCACCATTTCTGGGAAGGGCCTCATAAAAACGTGCATTGGAAGAGTAACGTCCCACCGTCAAGGTAGAACGATAACTGTGTGACAAGGTGAAATTGCTAAAGATTTCCTGGAAAAATGGCAGTTTTGACAAACCGTCGTACTGCACTTGCCAGTTGACCTTAGGCATAATATTGAATAAATTCAAGTCGATGTTAAGCGCATCCTGGTTGGTATAAGCGGCAATAAAAGCGGGAATGATGACATCCTGCTGATTTTCTCCATAACCATCCGTGAAACCGCGGCGAGCCAGGTTGATATCCGAGTGTGGCCGGGTGCCCAGACGCTGGGAGATAATCACCTGATTGCTTTGGAAGGTTTCAAACAGGTTTTCCAACTGGTCCGAACCATCTTTGAAGAGTGTTTGCAAGGCAGAATAGGTAACCGTCATATTCCCCCCAACTAATCCTTGTAGGTGCACCAACTCCCGGCTATTATCAATCAATGTATCTTTAAAGGATTCCTGAAAATCTTCAGTATAGGATTTATTTAGCTCAAAGTCGATCTTGAAATCGGGGATTGGTTCCAGTGTTAACTTAGCATCGTAAGTTTCGGTGTAGTTCTGGATGACCTTCTGGTTTTGGAAGGTACTACCGGTGATCCACTCCCGGTTTGAGTGCAACCAATCTTCTGAAGTATACTTTTGGGCTTCACTCAACTCCCTGATTTTCGGCTGTAGACCAGCTGCGAAGTCTAGTCCCGGTGCGCCAAAGCCAGAATCTAGGCCGAGTAGACTGGGGCGTGGCATAAATCCGGGCACGACCGTCTGAAACCGTTCCGTATAATTAAATCGCGCTCGTCGCACCAGCATTAATGGCCGAATCAACACTCGTTCCAGCACCGAGGGTTCATTACTATTTTTCTTCTTTTTATCTGCTTTGGTTTTGTCAGACAAATCCTCCTTAGTCTGGTCTTTGTTGCGGGTATTTCCCCGGGCGTTATTATTTTTCCTACGAGCTGGCCGATTGATCTTTTTCAGATAGTCAAACTGGTCGTATAATTTTTCAAAATTCAAATCCGCATTGATTTGTCGGTTTTGACTATTGCGAATGACATTACCCAAACTATCTACTACCAGCGATGCTGCTTCCCAGGCATACTCTGCCGAATATTGTGCACGGATATTTACCCATTCCATGTAGGGCAAATATCGAATCGGAAGGGTATAATTGGCACTTACGTTATGGGAATACAGTTTGGGGCGGCCCAATTTTTTGATATTGGACCAGATACTATCCTTGCGGTATTGCTCGACATTTTCAATAGTGGCATCATCTCTGATCCTTCTTTCATCCGGCTCGTCAATGATGGAAGAAGCCAGTGCATTAAAGTTGAACTTCAATGATTTACTAAGGTCCCACTGCAGGTTGTAATCCCGATCCCATTTAAAGTATTTGGCATAATAGGTCCGGAAACGCTCCTCCAGCCCGGTAAAGCGGTAACTGGTGGTAATAAACCGCCGTTCCATATAACTACTCGCCGTAAAACTATTGGGCAATGGATTGAAGTTGAATTCGCCGATCAACCTCAGGTATTTGTTCTTTTTCAAACCTTTGAATGGTTCGATGTATTTGGCTGAGCGAGAAAACCCATAATCCAGCGTAAGTTTTTGCAGCTGTTCTTTTTCAGACGAAATAATGGGATCACTTCGCTCCGTTTCGGAATAAGCATAACTCACACTAAAGTTTTCGATATCCCAGGGTTTGGGTTGTCCAGCACCACTAGGTCCACCACCGCCACCGGTTCTTTCCTTGCGTACATCCGTAAAGTTAAAGGCCTTAATATTGACTATTTCCTGAGCCTGTTCCTGTATGGAATCGCGGTCGGCTTTGTTATCTGTGGCATTTAATTTATTCTTCAGTTTGATATCCAGATCGTAAGGATCATACTCTGGCGTTTTGGTGACATTGGAGATTTGCCCATAAAAAGGCAAGCGGATGCCCCACTTTTCCGGAAGGAATTTGTCCAATCTCATATCAATAGCCATATCATATCCGGCCACCTGTTCCCGCGAGCGATCCTGTACGGCATCATCAAGGGCACCATAACCGATGGAGTTGATATTACCTGCAATACTAACTGTAGCCAAATCCGCCAGTTGAATATCCATGCGAGCCAGCGCAGCTGCAGCGCCACGTTCGTCGAGGCCGGTTAGCCGCATCTCATTAGCCCATATCTCGGCAGAATATTCTTCGAAGTCGCCATTTACTGGATTGCGAATACCAATAAAAGCCACTTTTACAAAACCTAGATTGGGATTGCCCTTTACTTTTACAGTATGGGGCATGAGGGTAGTCCCCTGATCAAGGATTTTTCTATATTCCTCTCCCTTGTCAAAGTTGCTATTATTTCGCTCTTCTTTTAGTTTTATCAAAGTGGCCAGCTCAAAGTCAAAGCTGTTTTCATCTTTCCAAACTTCCCGTTTGTACTGATCTGAGTTGGCATCTAATCCCATCACCGCCGTGGGGTCAGACATAACCAGTGGAATTTCGTATTCGTAATAATTGTTTTTAAAATCACTACCCAGGCGCACAAAAATGGTCAGTCCGCCATCGGGAATATCGGTAGGTTCCTGATCTCCCCGCTGCTCGGCATGCACAAACATTTTAAAACGTTCATACACCCTCATATCCGTTTCAATGATTTTAAATACCCCCTTTGTGGAACCTTCACAAAGCTCATTTACCCGTAAGGCGAGGGCTTTTTCATTTTGTTGCGTACTGAAAACCCCCAGCGATTGTTCCCGTTGAATACCAAGCGGCAAGGTATAATTGAAAGGCTCCCGGTTGCTGTTTTCTTCAATGTTAACCGCATCAATGTCAATTTCTGAATTGCCACTACATGGACCTTCACCACCCTGATAATTTTCCAGCGCTCCGGTATAACGTCGCCATTGATTACGCACCATTTCCAGGCTGGCAAAACGGAGGGTAACCGGTGCCTGAAAGCCATGCAGATACATCCGCATAAAACGAATAGAGCGGAAATCACGGATACCTCCTATCGCTTTTTTCTGATCGCCATTGAGTGGAATACGGAAACGGTACCACACCCTACCTGTACGATCATCTTCAATCCGATCCGTAATAAATTTAGCTTTGGAAGCATCAATTTCCCGACGATCCATTGGATCAACTTCAAGCGGAATTTCATATTGGAAATATGCCTCCGTTTCGTTTAGGGTATTGTCGCGATTGATGTCTTCTGAATCCGGGAAATTGGAATTGGAATTCCGCACACTATTGCCCGTATTGGATCGGGAGTTACCTTCCGGATTATTGAAAGAGCGATATCTTTGACGTACACCATCCTCGGAAGAATAGCGTTGGTCATCCCGGTAATAATAAAAATCGTCATTGGAAGGATCACTGGCTACCTGGTCAGCGACAATAGGGTTTTCTGCCCGGATAGCCTGGATATAATCTGCAAATTTGGTGGCTTCAGCTGCATTGCTTAAACCATCCAAACCAACATCCTGCTGGTTGCGGACTTCATCGCCCAAGTCAAAGGAATTGGTAATCTGTTGCCCGACGGGTACCCTGGCCCAGGTGGTATTGTCTGTACGCCGGTTGGGGTTTTCAGTTGTCGGCAAACCGTTCTCAAAAAACTTGCGGGAATCCTTCAGAATGTCTTCGGAGATGCTTCCCAGGTTGATATATAATTTTCCTTGTCTTGCTTCAGCATCCATTGCAGGACTTTCGGCGTCAAGGGTATCGAGGAACGGACTTAACATCCAGAACTCTAAAAATTCAATATTGGCAGTTTGAAAATCAGGAGTATTCATCTGCCGCATAATTCCGCCCCAACGGGTTTCTCCGTCTCTCAGCACTACTCTTCCATCATTAACGGTTATTCCACGGGTCAATCCAGGATAGCCAGTTGGCGTATCAAAATTATAAGGCCCCCGCTCTTGTGGAAAAAACGATAAGTCGAGGGTCTGGATATTGGGCAATTGATCTGGTGACAGCTGCCGGTTGGGGAATACTTCCTCCTGAGGAACCAGACTGGTATATGGATCACCCCGGTCACCATCGCGTGGTCCACGAGCGCTGGGATCAATGCGATACCAGTTGAGTAAAGCCCGGTTGGCACCATACGCTAAATTACTGGCAGTGGCTTCAGGAAAAAGAGGATTATTATTGCCATCGTCATTTTGTGGTACACTGGCCAGTGCCCAGCCATTGATTCCATTGACAGGCGTACGCAAGTCAAAACTGCTGGCAGCACCTTCAAAATCATCGATGTAAACGGTACCGCTTTTATCTTTTTTGCTTTCATTGATGGCGCGGGCATGTCCAGGTTTCAAGTACGCAGCTTCAGCCGAAAAGTTGATACTGGACGGTGCTTTGGTCGATACCAATGGTAGGGCATCTACTGCTCTGGTCAGCCAGGGAGCTTCTTTACTTAGGTTAAGGTCCAGGCCGTAAATTTTGTTATTGATCGGATCTTCTCCAATATTTACTTTGGGGGTAAATGGCCGCTCGTAGAGCTGTAGGAAAGTTGCACCGATGTTGATGTCTTTACTCACCTCGTAGTCGGCCCGCAGACCCACCATCGTTTTCTGTTGGAACCCAAAAAGGGTATTGTCTTCAAAAGACACATTGATCGGAACGCCCGAGGCAAGGATGGCATCATTGAGGATGCGCAAGCGACCCGTGCTATAGTCGATTTCATAATCCTGTCCTCTTCGTAGTAAGGCTCCCCCGGCTGTTACTGTTTCCGAATCTTCCGGAATATTAAAGGCCCCCAGGGAAATTTCGGAGGAAACACTTGATTTATAAGAACCTTTGATGATGAAACGATTCTTTTCGGCATTTACAATGGCATTAAAAAGGGTTTCATCATAAAGTTCCTGATAGATATAGTCATCTTCAAATTGATCGTCAAGTAGTGCAGCCAGGGACGAACCAAAGGGTTCCAAAACAGGGAAATAGATCCTTCCATTGGTTGGGTTGATCGTAGTGCCCGGCACAAAATCAAAACGGCCATCGGGTTGCGGATCTCCATAAGTATTGAGTCGATCCAGGTTGAAAACACGAAGCAGTGGTTGGCCAGCCAGGTTACTGGTTGGCAGAAAGCGTTTGTATCCCTGGCCCGGATCATCGTAGAATATATCGAGCAGAAAGTCCTGCGGTTCTACCTGATAGGCACCGATAGAATAAACGTTTTTCATCATCAGGTCCCAGGTGGGAACATCCACCGGTTGGGCCGTACTTTTCAGCATCTTTACAAACATCACCTGAGGGGTGAGGTCGGTGGTATCTGTGCTATTGTCATTTTCATTGGAGGCGCCATCACCGACAGCGTAATACGGGGGCCCACCATTGTATTCATAGGTAAAACTAACCCCCACGACCTGATCGGGTTGAACATTGATATTCAACGAGACAAAACCCAATTCGGCATTGTAGGTATATTCAGTGGACCGGAGGCGTCGGGCACTCACCTTTTCAAAATCTTTGCCTTGTACCATGCCAAATTCTGAAGACTGTAATAGGGAGACTACCCGGTCTACGTCCTTCAGGTTGGGATGATTTATGATTCGGCTATAAAGATCGTTGGCATTATTGGCTGGTAGCCCTTTGCCTTGAAAATCGCGATTGACAGGTATGGTTGGTGCATTGACAGCATCCGGATTGACCAGGATTTCCGGTTCGCCAAGGTCAGCAAAGGCGACGATATCACGGATACTTTCTACATTGACATCATTGCGATTGACCGTTACCCAAACTTCAATGTCTGTGACACGGGCCAAAGTCTTGATATAGGGCAAATTGGCCAAGGCATCTTCATAGTTTTCACGGAAATAATGGGAGAGAAAAAAGTGACGATTTTCATCGTATTCATCGGCACGCACCTCAAATTCCTGTTTCTGGCTTCCACCTTCCAATCGGATATTTTCGCGCTGTGACCGTTGCTGTGAAGCAATGGCTGTCAGACGGAGGTGTCCGAATTGTAGCTCCGTTTTTAAACCAAAAAGACTTTGTGCACCTTGTATCAATGTTCCCCGCAAGGGTAAACTTACATCACCGGCCTCAATGCGTTTCAGGATATCATCTTCGCCGTAAAGATCGCTGTTGTAATCCAGCTTGATGACATTATCAAAATTGAAGGTCGCATTGGTATTGTAGTTGGTAGTCAGGTTGAGTTTTTCACCGATTTTACCGGTTACATTCATCTGAATGTTCATGTCGAAGTCAAAATTGGCATTGCTGCGCTGACGTTCGGTAAGGATGGGGTTGTCGAGGCGTTGGTAATCGACTCCGAAAGTCAAGTCAATATTTCCTTGTGGGCGGATATCTACTTTTGTACCGCCAAAAAGGCGATCGAGCAGGCTGTTTTGTACGTCAATTTTGGATATAGGGTCCAGCGCGCTTAACCCCGTGCCGGTATTGATACCGGAAAGTTGGTTGAAATAATTCCTTTCTTCCTGTTTTCGCTGGTATTCCAGGTACTCATCAAAGGTCATATAGGTTGGTGGTCGGAAATAATCGTCCCCAATCTTTTCTGTGATGATATAGTTTCCAGTGACGGGATCAAACTCGACGGTTTGTTCCACAACACTTGGATCCTTCAAATCAAATGGATTGGTTTGCTGATCATTTAAATAGTCGCCATACCTTTCGGCTGGCGGCGGAATGGTATCTGCTGCTACCAAAAGGTTGCCTACAGCATAAGGGTCTTCGAGACCTATATTGTTCCCCTGTGCGGAGAAAGTGTAGCAAAAAATACCAACAATAAGTCCTAAGGGTAAAAATACTCTATTCATAACACAAACTCAAAAGCGGTTCGAACACTTATTAATAATATTTCTCTAAACTGTCCTGTTGTTTCCATAGTATCAACTCAACACTCGTATGACTAGACCAAATTAATGGGTTATTACCTGCTTCCTTATCAGTTGAGTTTCCAAAAGCATAAAAGGATCGTTTGTTGCTCACCACTAGCCATTTTACAAGCCTTAAAACGTACTAATCCATGCTATTTTGCTTAAATGAAAAACTTTAACAAATGGTGTGTGAGATAATTGTTTCAATAAGGGAGATTCTAAAGGTCATCGTATTTTGATGTTATTGCATACCTGATTGCTGTGGGCGGATCACTTTTGTCAGTACTTATGACAATTGTTTAAGTGCCAGCTTGATTAGGTATTCAACACTCTCTGGATTAGGTGCTTCTCTCAAAACTTTGTTTAGTGTTTTTTGCACTTGAATCCTGTTAAAACCAAGAGCCACTAAAGCAGATAACGCCTCTTCCCGACTTGTATTGTCTTGAACACCCAATGTTAATGGCATATCGCCGCTTTCTTTCAGCACTTTATCTTTCAGGTCCAAAATGATTCGTTTAGCTGTTTTGGGGCCAATACCTTTGACCCGTTTGAAGGTTGCCTCATTCTCCCCTATAATGGCCGCCCGGAGCTCATCCGGGTTAAGTCCAGACAGGGCTATTTGGGCGGTACTTGGACCAACACCCGATACGGATATCAGGTGACGAAAAAGGCTTCGCTCCGATGCTTCGGAAAAGCCATATAAGGTGTGGCTGTCTTCTTTTATATGCAGATGTGTCAAAATTTTGACACGTTCGAGTTTCTCTATCTGCGAATAGGTATTTAGACTGATATTGATGTGGTAACCTATACCTCCTGCCTCCACTACAATAAACGTAGGGTTTTTGAATGTAATTTCTCCCTTAATATATGTAATCATACGTTCAAATTGATCCCCGAGTACACTAGAATGCTGCCTGGTACTCAAAAATGGAATACGAAGGTACGAAAAGAGATGGAAATCGGGTTTTGATGTTCCTTATTCGTAATATTAAAGATGATTTTTTATAGATAAGGTTGCATGGTATTCATCGTATACAAGGCGCCTTGGCCATTGTGTAAATAATCAAACATGCTCTCAGCCAGGAGGATAAAAATATTTCCATATATTCAGCACATGGAAAAATTGTTTCTCCAGCTGGAACGAGGGAAAGTGCAATGTTATCGGTTTGGGAAGGGGCCTGATATGATCATCGCTATGCATGGTTTTGCCAGAAGTGGGGCATTGTTCCAACCTATGGCTGCCGCAATGGGAGAGGCCTTTAGCATATATGCTCCTGACTTGCCTTTTCATGGAAATACTGAGTGGTCACCAGCTTCTTTTGACAGAAATGATATAAGAGAACTGATCTATGCCATTTGTGCACTAAACCCCGGACAGAAGTTCTATTGGATGGGATATAGCCTTGGAGGGCGCCTGGTATTATCCCAATGGACTGAGTTTAAGGATCAATTGGCGGGGTTGGTGTTGATGGCTCCCGATGGTTTTGGCACCAAGGCATTGGCTATTCCGGAACGCATCCCATTGCCACTTCGGAAGTGGATTTGTCGGTTATTTGAAAAACCAGCCTGGTTTTTGGCATTAACAAATGGATTAAGGCAAGTAGGTGTGATCAACAAATGGGTTTATCAATACCTGGAAAAAAACCTTTCAACTGCTGAAAATCGCCAGCGATTATTGGGTGTCTGGCTGTCGGTTGGTCATTTTAGGATGGAAAATCGCAAGGGAGCAAAGCCCGAATTTCCAGTGAGTATTGTGATGGGGCGTCAGGATAAGATAGTCCCTCCGAAGGTGGCTCATCAGCTAAAAAAGCTATTGCCTGAAGCAGTCTTAATCTGGAGAGATTGTGGTCATCAATTGATCAGCCGGGAAATGGGGCAGATTTTGAAAGATCAGATTAGACCTGTTGTGCGGAGGCAGCATGGTGAAAAAGATTAACGATTTGCAACCACATGTCTACAAAAGAAGTCTAAGAGCATGTTTGGAGGCCAATCTTTGGGCTGCAAAGGATCACTTTTATGATGATACTTCGTTACTTTTTTCGTCCGTACCTCAGGGTATGAACTTCAAAAAAAGCCTAGTCTCATCAAAAAATTGACGCTTTTCGCCTCCA
>BQJU01000102.1 GCA_021604865.1 Saprospiraceae bacterium
CTCAAGAAGAAATACTGTTAGAGCTTATTTGGAGGCCAACCCCGATGCAAGATCGGGGCAAGCTATTTTGGCTGCAAAGGATCACTTTTTCGATGATACTTCGTTACTTTTCTTGTCCGTACCTCAGGGTATGCACTTCAAATGCTTTTTGATGCTTTGGCATCAAGCCAACCCAGTCATCAAAAAATTGACGCTTTTCGCTACAAAAATTGACCTCCAAATAAGCTCTGAGCTAAAACCGAAGAATAATAAGGATAATCCTGCCAAACGATCAAAACAGATCAAGCCAGCACAAAACATCAAAGCGAGTTTATTTCTTCCACCCCATAAGGGCCGCTTTTTTTAGGCCAATCCTCCAGCCGGATGGTTTTTTTTGCTTCGGGTTTTTTGCCATCAAAAAAAATGAAGACGCCCCATTATTTAAAGCTCCAAATCTCAAACCTACCTCCAAAAATCAAACAAAAACCTTGGTTAGCATAATGCCGATCTTTATCTATTGCTTTTGCAACCCTTCTGGCGGTAAACCGAAAGACTGTAAGAAAACCAATTCAAAACCTATATAGTGGCAACTAAATTGGCCTTGCAGATTATGTTTTGACCTACTTGAATTAATTGGACAGATAAATGCAGCATGGAAGAAAGCGGGCTTTCAGCGCTTTGCAGTCAACCAAATGAATTTGGTTGGTACGAAGAGCTTTGGCCCGCTCTTTTTAGGTCAATCCTCCAGCCGGATGGTTTTTTTTGCTTCATTTTCTTTTCCCCTGACTCCTGTCACCTAAAAAACTACTCCAAAATTAAATTCACCTTTTTCAAGTGTTTTACATCATAGCGGAATTCCAATTTCTCTGTTTTCCCACCTTTGAGGTCAAATTCCCAGCGTAATTTACCAGTAGAGGTATCAACTTTGGCGTCTTTGGCTTTGACCAGTTCTATTTCCATTTCATCGTTGGTAGCCAGAGGTATCTGGTCTTCTATAACGATTTGTATATTCGCTTTTTTCTTATTGCGCACTTCAATTTCCCAGCCTATGGTTTTGGTTACCTTATTGCCTATGAGTTGTTTGTCGCTGTACTGCTCTTGCTTGGTGCGGGTAACGACGATACTCTTATCTACGCCTAGTGACAGGGTGATAGTGTCCTGGGTATTTTGCATATTTAGTGCGGTCTGCCCCATATAGGTATTTTCAAAAAAGAGGTTGGCCGCGCCGCTCATCAGGTGGTATTGCTCCCAGTCGGTAACTTTGGCTGTCAGGAAGGCATTGGTATTCAACTTTGGTGCTACATAATATTCATAGGTAGCTGGCAATTCGTATTGCTCAATACCCACAGTATAAGCCTGCCCGTCGGTGGGAATATCATATGGGGTTTGAATACGGAATTCCACTGAGGTTGTATTTTCAACCTGTTGCACTGGTGCATAAGCAGCTGAAGCGGCCTCTTTTGGAGCTACTTCATCGTCTACGGCATCTAATGCATAGCTTTCTGATCGTTCCCTGGATCCCCTTAATGCTACGCCAGGATAGCTGGGCGGATACAACCACCAGGGTTGTAAATTGGGTTTCACCCCTGCCTGCTGTGGGTTACCCGTTGAAAGGGTCAGTTGAACATCTTTCCAATCCTCTCCAGAACTTTGGTAAACCTTACCTTTATAATGCAATCCCACCGGACTATCCACGTCTTTTACCCGAATATCATAATCCGATGTCCAACCGGCAGCATAAACACGGTAGGTGATCTGAAAGTTGGAATTGGTAGCTGATTTAGCATCAACTGCCACTAGGATTTCACTAGTAGATTCCTTTTTGTTTTTACCAGTAATTTCATTCATCTGGCCATTTACTTTATTCAGATCCTCCTGAAGTTTAGCCACTTTCTTGGTCATCTCCAGTCGCTCGAGTTTTATTTCGCGCAAGCGTTCCCGATAGAAGGCGGCGGTAGCTTTCAGGTCTTCAATACTGACGCCACTCTGAGCACCTCCAATTGATTTATTGGCCAGGATCATACTTTCTTCTTCAGCCAGCACCTGCATCAACGTCTGCTCTAAAGTAATCGCTTCCTGTAGGCGCTTTTGCTCCGTCATCAGTCGCTCCTGTTCAGCATCGGGAGCCAGGGGCTGAAAATAATTAATCTGGTGTTTGACGGAGAGAATAGTGAACTCGCCTGTCGCGCTAAACTGGACGCTATTGGGGTCAATGTTAGGAGAAATGCCTGAAAATTTCAGGATATTTCTGCCTGATGGTACCTGTACGGATCCCTTACGGGTCACCTGGGCACCTTGTTGGAAAACAATAACTTCTTTGATGGTGGAGGCCACCTCTTTTTCTGTGGTTGCCCATAACAACTGACCACTGAAGATCAATAAAATCATGACTATTCCTTTGCTCATTTCGACTTGGTTTTTATTAATTTATCAACAAGATGCAAGAGCATTGGGAATTGCATAAATGAAGGTGGAAAAGATTTTTAGGTTCTAAACCTCTACCCCCTCTCTCACATCTTCTCCATCACCTCTCCACAGTTATCACAAGTTCGGAGACTTTCGGAGTTCATGAAATTATTGATCACTACGGGTAGCTGATTGACGATATCCTTCATTTCAAAGGTATCTTCGTGCAATTTTTGGTTGCAGTTTTCACAAAACCACATTAGTTTATCCGTTTCCTTGCCTCGGCGATAACGTTCAATCACCAAACCAATGGTATTGGCTGGGCGTTGTGGAGAATGAGGAATTCGTGGGGGCAACAAAAACATATCGCCTTCGCGGATGGAAATATCCTCTGGTGTACCATCTTCGTTGATGATTTTGAGGGTTATATCGCCTTCCAATTGGTAAAACAACTCTTCTCCATCTTCAAAATGGTAATCTTTCCGCCCGTTTGGACCGCCGACAACCATGACAATATAATCTTCGTTTTCAAAATAAACCTGCTGGTTGCCAATAGGTGGTTTGAACAAATGGCGGTTCTCATTAATCCAGTTTTGCAGGTTGAATGGTTTGGCTAGTGGCATATTGATTGATAATTTTTGATTTTCAGCGCATGATGGCAGCCCAAATCGACCACCTTTAAACAGGCGCTCCGTTTTCGATTAATGAATTTATGCTAAATTTAACCATAATTTTGAGTTCCTAAAATATCTGATAAATATGAATCTGAATCTACAAGGAAAAAACGCGCTTGTATGTGGTAGTAGTAAAGGTATTGGTAAGGCAGCGGCCATCGAAATTGCCAAACTTGGGGCCAATGTAACCCTGGTATCCCGTTCAGCGGAAATTATGGCCGATATTGTCAAAGAATTGGACAATAGCCAGGGCCAGAGGCATGATTTTTTAATGGCTAATTTCACCAATAGCGCTGACCTTAAGAAAAAAGTTTTGGGCTTGGTGTCCGGCAAAACCATTCACATTTTGGTCAACAATACGGGTGGGCCTCCATCTGGTCCAATTTTAGAGGCCAAAGAGATGGAATTCACCCAAGCCTTTCACAATCACCTTATTTGTAATCACCTGTTAACGACCCTCATCACTCCGCGCATGATTAAGGATGGTTATGGTCGAATCATCAACGTCATTTCCACTTCCGTTAAAGCCCCTATCGCAGGATTGGGCGTTTCTAACACAGTGCGTGCTGCCGTTGCCAACTGGGCCAAAACAATGGCCAATGAACTAGGTGTTTACGGAATAACGGTCAATAATGTACTTCCTGGCTCTACGATTACCGGCCGCATTCGGGAAATTATCCAGGCTCGGGCCAGCAAACTGAAAAAAACGGAAGCCGAAATTCAAGCGGCTATGGAAAAAGAAATCCCGCTGGGGCGTTTTGCCCAAGCCGAGGAGGTTGGTGCGGCCATTGCTTTTTTGGCTAGCCCAGCAGCTTCGTATATTAATGGCATTAATCTACCGGTTGATGGGGGACGGACAAAAAGTTTGTAGGTAAGTTGAATGTGTTGTCTAAATTTGAGGTACGGGCAAGAAAAGTAACAGCTTGTCCCGCCGAAGGGAAACCGCTAGGTCGGGAAAGTAGCATCGAAAAAGGAATCCTTTTGAAGCCAATGCTACGGCGAAGCAAGGCGCTGAGTCCTTCGCCAAAGGCTACGGCCGCGCGCCGTCGTCGAAGCCTTTCGCTTGCGCCGAAGCTTCAGCGAAGGAGCATGGCGCAGACGCCCGGAGAAAGCTTCAGCGCAAGCGCATGGTTGGCCTCCAAACATATTCTTCGCTGCCCCCTTATTGCTCCTTTTGATTTTCACCTTCTGCTAAAAAATAATCCAACACTTTCTTAGCCACATTCAAACTAGTCACCTCTGCAATTTGGGCAGCAGTTGTCTCTTTTAGCTTTTTCACGGATCCAAAATGGGTAAGTAATTTTTGTGCCGTTTTCTCCCCTATTCCGGGAATGGCGGTCAGTTCGGTGCCCAGGAAACCTCTGGAGCGTTGATCGCGGTGAAAACTGATGGCAAAACGGTGTGCCTCATTACGCGCTTGCTGGATGAGTTTTAGCGATTCCGATTTTTTATTGATGTAAATAGGTACCGGATCATCCGGAAAGAAAATTTCTTCCAGCCTTTTGGCAATGCCAATCACGACGACCTTGTCTTCTATACCCAACTCACGAATACTCTTCATAGAAGCACTCAATTGTCCTTTCCCGCCATCGATAATGATCAGTTGCGGCAGGGGTTGTTTTTCATCCAGCATGCGGCGATAGCGGCGAAATACCACCTCGGTCATACTGGCAAAGTCGTCGGGACCTTCTACGGTTTTGATGTTAAAATGGCGGTAATCTTTTTTGGACGGTTTGGCATTTTTGAAAACCACACAAGAGGCCACGGGGTGGCTTCCCTGAATATTGGAGTTGTCAAAACACTCCAGGTGCATGGGCAATTCATCCATCTGTAAATCTGCCTGAAGGGTACGCAGAATGCGCTCCGCTGGCGTTTGCCGATTGGTACGGCTGGCCTCCTGTTTTTTTCTTTGTAGCAGGTAGTATTTCACATTTTTTTCCGATAGTTCCAGCAATTTTCGTTTATCCCCTCGCTGAGGTATGGTAATTTTCATTTCTTCTTGTGGGAAATCCAGCTGGAAGGGGACGATAATTTCGGTGGCAATGCTGTTGAAACGCTCCCGGAGACTGGGGATGGTAAACTCCAGCAAATCCTTTTCATCTTCGTCCAGGTTTTTGACCAGTTCCTGGGTGTGGGTATGAATAATGGCCCCGTTGACTACCTTGATGTAATTGACATAAGCCTCTTTCTCATCTGAAGCAATTGAAAAAACATCCACATCCCGAATGGTGGTACTCACCACGGTTGATTTTGCCTGGTAATCTTCAAAAGAGCTGAGTTTGTCCTTAATCTGTTGGGCTTTTTCAAACTCCATATCCCCTGCCAGTCGTTGCATCACCTGCTTAAAATGCTGCATTACGGCACTGTAATTGCCTTTCAGGATATTTTTGATTTGATCTATTTTTTCAAGATAACCTTCCTCGTCCTCCAATCCTTCACACGGTCCCTGGCAATTCTTGATATGGTATTCCAGACACACCTTAAATTTTCCGGCCTGAATGTTATTTTCCGAAAGGAGAAAATTACAAGTCCGCAGGGGAAATAGTTGTTTGATCAAATCCAGGATGTCCTTCAGGCGTGACTTCGAAGTATAAGGACCAAAATAAGTGGACCCATCACGGATCACCCGCCGTGTGATAAACACCCTGGGGAAACGTTCATTTTTAATACACAGATAGGAATAAGATTTGCCATCCTTTAGCATCACATTATACCTCGGCTGGTACTTTTTAATCAAAGTATTTTCCAGCAGCAAGGCATCGGCCTCTGTTTCTACAATGGTGTAAATGATACGCTGGGCATGTTTGACCATCACCCGGGTTTTGTGCGCCCGGTCGCGCCGTTCACCAAAATAAGAGGCCAGGCGATTTTTCAATTGTTTTGCCTTTCCTACATAAAGGATCACCCCGTTTTCATCCAGGAAACGGTACACTCCGGGTTGTTTAGGAAAAGTATCGGCTAATTGTTTGTAATCTTCAGTAGTCATATTCCGTGCTCAATGAATTCACAATTTCACTGCCGTTGAATGTTTAATCTCCGTCATCACAAAAAAGCTCTGTACCTGGCCGATATTCTCAAGGGCGGCCAGGGTATTTACCACAAAGGATTGGTAGGATGCCATATCCTTAACCAGGATTTTTAACAAATAATCATACATTCCGGCTATGTGAAAACACTCCAAAACTTCATCCAGTTCTTGAACTTGCTTTTCAAAATTGAGCAAATAGGCTTGAGCGTGTTCTTTTAAGGTGATATTGCAAAAAGCCACCATACTTCGGTCCACTTTTTCCCGATCTACCAAGGCCACATAAGCCCGGATATATCCTTCCCGTTCCAAGCGTTTGATGCGCTCAAATACGGGAGTGGTGGTCAGCCCCATCTGTGAAGCAATCTCTCTGGTCGTTAGTTTGGCATCCTGCTGCAACAGGTTGAGAATGCCTATATCAATTCGGTCCAGCATACGGGTTTGGAATTATTTTCTACATCGGCTAATATATTAAAATTTATATACAAATTCATTCTATTTTTTAGTTAAAAAATAGAATATAAATCTAATTTTCTGGATAAAACCCAACCAAACGGCCTTTGATTTATCTTTGTAGTAGAAAAATAACACACCAAAATAGCAACCAAGCATGAAAAACGCCAATTTTAGCCCGGAAAGTTTAATGATGTCATACGCCTACCGCCCCGAATTGTCGGAAGGTTCCCTAAAATGTCCCATCTTTCAGACCTCCACCTTTGTGTTCTCCAGTGCCGAGCAGGGAAAAGCCCATTTTGAACTGGCGTATGGCTTGCGCCAAAAAAACGAAGGGGAAGAACCCGGACTTATCTATAGCCGTATCAATAACCCCGACCTGCAAATCCTGGAAGAGCGGCTTTGTCTGTGGGACAAGGCAGAAGCTGGTGCCGTTTTTGAAAGTGGCATGTCGGCTATCGCAACTACCTTTATGGAATTGTTACAACCTGGAGATCTGTTACTCTTTTCCAATCCACTATACGGTGGGACCGACCATTTTGTCCGCCATTTCCTGACCCGCTGGGGCGTAAATGTGTTGGGCTTCCATCCGGAACAAAGCGAAGCAGAAATTGCCGCAATGGTTGAAGCCTCGGGAATGGCCGACCGACTGGCCATGATCTATTTAGAAACACCTGCCAATCCTACCAATACCCTGATTGATATCCAGATGTGTCGCCGACTGGCCGATCGTTATTCCAACCCCGAAAAAACCGTCCTCGTAGCCGTAGACAATACCTATCTAGGACCATTGTGGCAGCATCCATTGCAACAGGGTGCAGATCTAGTGCTCTATTCTGCTACCAAATATATCGGGGGACACAGTGATGTCATTGCCGGTGCAGTGCTGGGGAACAACGAACTGATTGGCAAACTAAAAGTAGGCCGTACCTTCTTCGGCAACATGGCTGGCCCCTGGACCGGCTGGTTGCTCATGCGTAGCCTGGAAACCCTCAAACTCCGCATGGAAGAACAGTGTCGCAATGCACAAAAAATTGCTCAGGTACTCAACCAGCATCCACAAATACAAAAAGTCCATTACCTGGGCCTCTTGCAGGAAAGTGATGGTGAGCAATACGAGATTTATCAACGTCAATGCCTTTCTCCGGGCGCCATGATCGCTTTTGAAATCAAAGGCTCTGAAGCAGAAGCCTTCCGTTTCCTCAATGGCCTCCGCCTGGTCAAACTGGCCGTTAGCCTTGGTGGTACCGAATCCTTGGCTCAGCATCCGGCGAGTATGACCCACGCCGGCGTTAGTCCTGAAGACAAGGTCAGACTTGGTATTCATGATGGATTGGTTCGTTTGTCTATCGGTGTAGAAAATGTGAACGATTTGTTGTTTGATATCAAACAAGCCCTGGAAAAAACGGCTGTTTCTCAAACGAATCAAGTGGTAGAAGAGGTTTATTAGCATCGATTCAACGCAAGCGCGAGGGCTAAGTTCATGTTTGGAGGTCAAACTTTGGGCTACAAACATGCACTAAAATAATTATCTTTTAACTTTGTATAAGCCAGAGCTAGTTTAGTGGCTAACTTTACGAGCTCGCGCCATAACTGCTGGCGATAACATTGGAACATACTTTCCAAATAAGCTACGAGCATTTTATGGAATTATAGAGATAGTTATTTTATCCATACAACATGAGAAAACACACCATTACGCTACTGCTGGCAAGTCTTATTTTTACTTCCTGCACCAAAAAATTATATCCTGACCGAAGCCAATTCATTCCTGATGGCGGAGTGGTGCCTACGGTGCAACTGGACAAATATCGTTCCGTCCAGAAAAGGAAAGGCCAACAATCGGATCTGGCCGTAGGTTTGGCCATTTCGGGGGGCGGTTCCCGGGCAGCCAATTTTGCTATTGGCGTTATGCTGGGTTTGGAGGACATCCCTTTAGAAAAAGAACAAGACGTATTGGATCAGGTTGATTATCTGTCAACTGTTTCGGGTGGTGGATTTGCCGGAGGTGCTTACATCACGGCTCTCTTTGAACACGAGTATTTTAAAGATACGTCCGTTTTCTCATTACGTGCTTACCTCGACAAACAGATCCAGAAAGACTTGCGCGAATCTTATGTCAAGTCATTAATCAAAGGAAATCTGACGCCTTGGTACTGGTTTACTAAAATCAACGATGGTGATGCTTTGGAAAAAGCTGTCGATGATCATGTATTGGGTTATAAAAGACGCAAAAAGGAAGACGGTACTGCCCGAAGCATACTACTGGGTGATATTTTTATATCCAAAGATAGTTTACACCAGCCGGTACGATTCCCGATGCACTTTGCAAATAGTTCCATCCTCAGCACTATGGCCATTTTTCCTTTTGCTCCGGATGTCTTGGAACGTTATGGTGTCAATGGTTATACCCATCGGCTCAAGCGCATTCGCCGGGATTCGATTGATCCCTATCAGATACCTTTATCTATTGGCATCAAGGCCAGTGGTAGTTTTCCGGTATTGATCTCCAATTCCATATTGTGCAGCCAGTTAAACCATGACCGGTGTTATCTGCACCTGATTGACGGTGCTATGAGTGACAACATTGGCTATTATACGGCCTTGCAAGTCTTAAAACAAGATACGGCACCCCGAAAGGTGATTTTTATTATCGATGCCGATACCGAAGGCAACCGATATACTTTTTCCAACCGTGAGGCTGCCAAATCAGCTATTGCTGTATATTCCCGCCTGGCTTCCAGTGGTCTGGATGCCCGAAGGATTATACTAGAGCGCGACCTGACGGAAATGGGGAAACGTTTTGGCATTTACCCCGTCTTTTTTAGCTACAATGCGCTCATTCGCAATAATCCGGCAATACCGCCCGCAAAGATTTTTGTCAAAAAGGAACAAACCCGGCTCATCAAACTCATGAAGAAAAACCTCGATGAGCTGACCAATGTTGATCTGCAAATCCTTTATGAGTTGGTGACCAATATTGGCACCAAATACAGTATTACTGATGAGGAACAAGACCTGCTGCTGCTTACTGGTCAGAAAATCGTTCGCCTCCAGAAAAAGGAGATTTTGAATGCATTGCGGATTGGTGGTCAGTAAAAACATGCATTGAGGTTGAGCATACTTGTCTTTCTTACCCGAATTTAGAGACCAAAGATTCCTTCCTCACACACTTTTATCGACAAAATCCCTCTATTCGTCGAATGTACTATGTAAAAACCGGTACCTTGTGTTGCATAGTAGCTGGCAGTGCCATATATTTGCAGTATGAAAGAAAAGGATATAGATAAAGTAAGAACACAAATGCGGAGGGGGGTACTCGAACTCTGCATTTTGTCTACCATCACGGAGGGGGAAGCTTACACATCCGATATACTAACAAACCTAAAAGCTTCTGACCTTCTCATTACAGAGGGGACACTCTATCCTTTACTCAGCCGGTTGAAAAATCAGAATCTGGTACAATACAACTGGAAGGAGTCAAATGAGGGGCCTCCCCGGAAGTATTACCAGATCACGGAAGAAGGACGCAGTTTCTTAATTGGATTACTGGAAACCTGGAATAACCTGGTTGCCGCTGTTCAACAATCAACGAAAAACATTATCACCAATGAATAAAGTTTTGTCCATAAATTTAGGAGGATATCCATTCACTATTGATGAAGATGCCTTCGAACACCTCGACAAATATCTAAAAGCCATCCACAAACATTTTAGACACACGGAGGGCTATGAAGAAATCACCGAAGATATTGAAGCCAGGCTGGCTGAATTGTTTCAGTCCAGTATGGGAAATCGCCCGATTGTTAGTTTTAAAGATGTCGAACAAGCCATCGCTACGATGGGCCGCCCTGAAGAATTTGGGGAAGGTCCACTAGAGGATGAAACAGTTGCCGGATCAAGAGGAGAAGGCTCCTATAAAACCGGTAAACGACTGTTTCGAAATCCGGATGATGAAGTTGTAGCTGGTGTTTGTTCGGGTGTTGCTGCCTACTTTGGCATCCAGGACCCTGTGTGGATTCGCATTCTTTTTGTGATCATCACCATTTCCGGTGGTTTCGGTATTCCGATGTATATCGTATTGTGGGCCATTTTGCCACAGGCAGAGACTGCCGGCGACCGGCTTGCCATGCGTGGTGAACCCATTAATGTTTCCAATATCGGAAAAATCATTCAAGAAGAAGTCGAACACATTACCGAGAAGGTAACTGAACTAGGAGAAGAGCTGGGCTCAAAAAAAAAAGTTTTAAAGGAAACAACCCCGGAGGAGATGCCATTAAGAAAGGGTTATCTATAGTAGGACTCGTCATCCGCAGTTTAGTTGAATTGGTTATACGTTTGTGGCGGCCACTCCTGATGATTGTGGGTATTTTCATCATTGCGCTTTTCGCCATACTCTGGATTGGTTCATTAGTTGGCAT
This sequence comes from Saprospiraceae bacterium, assembly GCA_021604865.1. GTDB lineage: Bacteria > Bacteroidota > Bacteroidia > Chitinophagales > Saprospiraceae > BQJU01. The sequence continues at coordinate 10,959 of BQJU01000102.1, forward strand.
TTTCTATGCCTCTCCATTATTCCAGTTTTTTGCTCCTGTACAACAGCCATTCCTATCCACCCTTGGTCTTATCAATGTATTGTTTGTCATTGGTCTCATACTTTTATCGGCAGTTTTGTTTATCGCCCGGCTCGTTTTTGGTACCCGGGTGAGCGGAGCGGTAAGAGCGGGCATGATGGTGCTTTGGATAGGCAATATAGTCTCCTTATTTGCTGTGGCGTCCTTTATTGGCCGAGACTTTGACACCTCTGCAGATTATGTCAAAAATGATTCTGCCCTACTCCTTACCTCCGATACCCTACGTTTGGAAATTGGAGAAGATGCTTACCGAAATGCCTTTTTTAATATAGACAATGAAGTCAAATTTCACGATGAAAAACTCATCTATCGTGGGGTTAAGATAAATGTGGAACAAAGTCCAACTGATCAGTTCAGATTGTTGGAACGCCGACAAGGTCGTGGTAGAAATAGCAGTGGAGCCCACGATAATGCCGACAATATTCTCTATGAACACAACCTGAATGCCAGTACCCTAACCTTTGATCCCAATATTATCCTTGAATCCGGCCAGCCCTGGCGTAACCAACGACTGGTTTTCACGATACAGGTACCCAAAGGAAAATCGATCACTTTCGGAAAAGACATCAGTCGCTTCCTGGATGATGTGCAAAAAGCAGAAAATGACGTTTACATCTGGAAAAATCCGGGTAGTACCTGGCGTATGGAAGCGGACGGTCTGATGTGTCAAGATTGTGGCCACCAAAAAGAAAGCCTAGGTTCGATAAATCTGGATGCTTTTCATCGGTTGCATGTAGACGGAGACTTCGAATTGGAAATCAACCAGGGCGACAATTATGAAATGCATTTCCAGGGCAAACAAAGCAATTTTGATATTGTAGTATTAGACAGTACCTTAACCCTAAGTCCCAACGGAAAAGCCTCAAGCATAAAGGCTTTTCTCACCACACCTCGCCTGGAAAGTATTATTAGCAAGGAGCTGGATGAGCTAAGTATCAAGGGCTTTGAGCAAAAGGAAATGATCCTGACCGTTAGCGGTCGTACACGGGTAAAAACCTTCCTGAAACTGGATAAGTTGGATTTGAATCAAACTGGTGCTAATGAGGTGGTCCTACGGGGAGATTACGAAAATTTGGTAGCCATCCTTTCTGATAGAGCCCGCCTTGAAGCAGACAAAGCTACGGTCAATATAGCAGATATCACCCTATCCAAAGACAGCAAAGCCAACTTGGGCCAGGTAGAGGAAGTTCGGAAAAAAGTAGATGTTGATAGTGAGCTTAAGATAATCAAAGAATAGAGCGAAAGCGAATGGAGGGGTTGTATCAAAAGACAATCCCTCCATTCAAAATTCAATCCTGCAAATTAATGCCATCACTTTTAGGATGAGTTGTTTTGGCAATCTTATTAAGGTCACCATGTTCTTCCAAATAATCATATAGCCATACGGTACAGGCCTTGAAATCCTTAAAATTGTGCTGTGGCGGCACTAGTCCCGGAATCAGGTTAATGCGTTCAAGCATATCTTTCGGTTGACCATGCAAATCAGTAAAAACAACAACGATACCTCGTCCTCGTAATTCCTGCACGGCTTCCTCTAGCGCATACATTCCTGATTGGTCCATATAGGGCACCTTATCCATCCTAATGACTACCACCTTTATGCCAGGCAAAGCCCGAAGCATCTCCTGAAGTCGGGAGCTAAAACCAAAAAACAAGGGGCCATCGAAGTGTTTGATATATACTTTTTCACCAATTTGCTCAACGATGTTTCCCTCATCTGACCAAGGAATTTCACGCACAAAACTACTCAGCGGTGCGGTATAGGTTCTATTCTCAATGACATCGGAAATTTTCTTCATAAACAACAGAGAGGCCATCACCATGCCAATGGCTACTGCTTGCAGCAGGCCTACAAAAACCGTCAATAGCAATACCGTAATCATGATACTGCCTTCGGCCTTGGGCATAGACCGCAGGTGTTTGAATCCTTTATAATCAATGATTCCAATTCCAACCGTAATCAAAATTCCAGCTAATACAGCATTGGGTATATGCCCCACAAATACACCAAGGCCAAGTAATATTGCCAATAAAAACAAACCGGCAATGATTCCTGAAACCCGGGTACGTCCCCCTGATTTAATATTGATCACGGTACGCATGGTAGCGCCTGCCCCCGGCAATCCACCAATAAGTGCGGCTCCCATATTGCCAATCCCCTGCCCTATCAACTCCTGGCTGCTATTATGGCGCGTTTTGGTAATATTGTCTGCTACTACTGAAGTTAACAATGAATCAATTGCTCCTAAAGCAGCCAGCGTGAAGGCATACTCTAATATCACCGACAGGTAATTAATATCTGTGAAGACACTAAAAAAGTTCAGATGCACCTTGGGCAACCCTAACGGTACACCACCAGGCGTACTGTCATTAATGACACTCACGTCTCCTTGGAAGCCAAAAAAGGCGACTAAAGAAATAATGACTAATGCTGCCAATGAACCTGGAATAACCTGTGTGAGTTTTGGAAAAAGGTAAATGATGCCAATGGTCGCAGAAGCCAGGATTACCGAAAACCAATTGATCTGCGTGAGTAGTTCTCCCAGGTGTGTAACCACCCCAATAGAACCTCCCCCAGGGTTGGTAGCACCAAAGAATGGAAAGATCTGGCCAATGATAATAATCACACCAATGCCACTCATAAAACCCGATATGACCGGATAGGGAATATATCGGATATAACGCCCAATTCCAAGTACTCCTAATATCGCTTCCAGTGCACCAGCAAGAAAAAAGGTGGCTATAATGATCGGGAAAGCAGTGGTCAGATCGCCGGCATATTCAATGGCATCTAAAATCACCACCATTGAGACTACGGTCATTGGAGCGGTTGGTCCGCTGATCTGTGTATCTGTACCCCCAAATAATGTGGCCAGAACACCTATAGCAATGGCACCGTAAAGACCCGAGATAGCCCCCAATTCTGTTTGTCCACCAAAGGCAAGTGCCAATGGAAGGGCAACAATTCCGGCTGTCAATCCACCAAAAAAGTCTCCTTTAAAATTCGAAAAGTCAAGTTTGAAAAATTTTAGCATATTAGGTATGAGTTGGTTTACCCGCAATAAACAAACGGATCAAATTACATCTAGTTCACTAGAATACAGAAAAAACAACTGTTTGGAGCATACCTAAAAAATCAACAACAGGCTTACATGCCGCCAGTGATCGATTCCTGTACTTGGACTTTAAAATCAATATTTTTACCTAAATAAACCAATTGAGTGCCCGGTTCAACAGCAATCGTGGAAAGGTCGGCAGGAAGAAAATGTAGTTCTCCTATGGGTTCTTTATAATAAAGAGGGATGCAGTCCTTGTTTTCATTTATTTGCCTGATAAAGTCTTTGAGTTCCTCTTGGCTTTCAATGGGTATTTCATTGATTTGTGGATAATCACGGGCAACTTCATTGAGGTTGAGGAAATCATCGGTATAAGAAAAGATACCTTGTTGCGGTAATTCCAGGTGGTTTTCTTTCAATTCTTCAGGAGAAATAAGACGATAAGTGCCATTTTCACCAAAAATTTTCCGGTATTTTTTCACCGCTTCTTCATTTATTTCCTGGCTGCTGGTCATCGCCACCAGATAGCCCATATCCAACAATTCAAACTGGTCGCTCAGGTTATCCGTATAAATGTTGGTTTCAAAAGCATTCAATCCCATTTTCTGGGCTTTTTTCACACTAGTAGCATTATTGTCAACCAATACTACGTGCCGGCCATTGTCCTGAAGGTATTTAGCTAAAATTCGTGCAGCAATATTCGCACCAATCAATAAGATACCGGCCGACTTTTCTTGTATAACTTTTAACAGACGTGCAACCGGTCTGGCTGTAGTGGCATTGAGCAAAACCATACCCAATACAATCATAAAAACGAGAGGCGTGATAAATTCTGCGTCGGGAACTCCCCTTTTTGTTAGGGTAATCCCAAATAAGGAAGCAATTCCAGCAGCCACGATACCACGTGGGCCCACCCAGGAAATAAAGAGCTTCTCCCTAAAATTCAATCCGGAGTTCTGCGTACTGATGAATACCCCGATTGGGCGCAAAATTAAAGCGATAAAACAAAAGAGTGCAGGGCCTCTCCAATCGCGGACAATCAATTGAAGTTCTTCCATATTGATGTTGGCAGCCAACAAAATAAACAGAATAGATATCAATAAAACGCTGATTGATTCTTTGAAATATAGTATTTCATTGAGCCGTGGCACTTCCAGATTGCCCAACACGGTACCCATGACTACTACCGACAAAAGCCCCGATTCTTTGGCCAGAGCATCAGAAAAGACAAATACACCGAGCACCAGAGCCAATGTGAAAACATTCAATAAATAATGAGGTACCAAACTATATTTGATTAATTGATACAAGGCAAAAGCGGCCATCGTACCTAAGGCCAAACCGATCAGGATGATGCGAAAAAAAGAAATTGCTGCATGAGAAGTAAATGCCACCCCACCATCTGCAGATAGGATGAATTCAAAGACTAAGACAGCCACCAAGGCTCCGATGGGATCAATCAAAATACCTTCCCATTTCAATACCGTGGCCACATTGGGTGTCAACGGAACGTTTTGCAAAATTGGGGCAATCACCGTGGGGCCAGTAACGATCACTAATCCTCCAAACAAAAAGGCAATTGGCCAGTTGAGTCCAACAATAAAATGGGCCGCTAAACCTGCTCCAATAAAAGTAGTGAGCGATCCAATCGTGATGAGCTTCAGAATAACCGGGCCCACTTTACTGATTTCGCGTTTTTTTAAAGTCAACCCTCCTTCAAATAGAATGACGCCTATGGCCAGAGAGACAAAATAAAAAAGGTATTCATCAGGAAACAAGCCGGTTCCCCGTTCCGCATCATACAAGGGTTCCAGCCACTTACTTCCATCCGGCCGCCAGAGACTTGAAATAGGGCCCGCGACCAAGCCGAATAGAATTAAGGGCAAAATAGCTGGTACGCGAATGCGCCAGGCCAACCATTGTGCCAATATTCCTAAAATGATGATTCCGGCCAGTTCTAGCATATAGGTTGATTCGTTGTGTTACCGCAATATGTTGGAGTAATGGTTCAGAGCATATTTGGAAGCCAACCTCAATGCAAAATCTGGTTGGTTTCCAAACATTATCTCAGGAGCACCGAAGATACAAATTTCTTACCAAATATTATTTCGAATAGCTTGGCAAATCAGCCTTATTTTCATTTTCTACTGATTATTCTGGCTTTCTTTTAATACACAACCTCCATAGGAGAATATACCTTTTTTGCAGATTTTAATACCGCTTCCCAATCCAAAGTCATGGGTTTGAGCTGTTTATTGGTAAACATTTCCATTTGATCCGTAAAATGCGGGCTTTCCGGGCGTGCCGAACTGCCATAGACATTAATGCTCTCAATTGCTACGCCATTTTCACCAAAACTGACTAGTTCAATATAGGAATCTCCCGCAAAACCCTTGTCGTATCGTCCATCTTTTGTGGGTTTGCTATACATTGCTGCCAGCACATCGGGTCCACCTTCCAAGGGAATATTGACCTGGCCCCGTATGTGCCTTTGTACCTCCCCTAAAGGCAGGCTGATACGTGCAAACCGTTTCAGTAATTGCTTTTTTGCCGCACGAATGGCAGCAACGGCATCCTCTTCATTGATTTGGCCCGCCCGATGATAGCGATGTTCAGCCTTCAACTTTTCTACCAGCTCACGGATGATGGTCATAAAAAGTGGAGCAGTGGTATTCTCAAAATCGGTACGGCGATCCCAGTCATCCAACAGTTTTATTGCATCCGCTATATCCGGATAGACAACGGGATTCAAATGGAGCAAAATTTCCAGATTAGTCAACTCAGGAGTCATCAACTGAGCCGGATATTGGATATCATTTTTGATACTTTTGAAGTCCTCATAGGTTAATCGATCATATTGAGCAATCAACTCCATAAAGCGGGCACTCCGGTTGGTTTCCAGCCCGGTTTCCTGGTAGCCCATCACGGTATTGGCTGGCGTTTCTTTTGGTGTATCGGCTGCTGCACTGGCCGAAAAAGGTGTATTGTTCATATTAAAAACATAACCCGATTCCGGATTTAGCACTTGGGGTAGGCTGTCGAGCGGAAAGTATTGATTGGTCCAAAGTGTTGAGGAAGTATCGCCTGGTAATACTTCCTGCCAGGCATAATTGGGGTTACGTCTTGGCAGTCGTCCGTTGCTGATGTAATAAATATTGTCTTCCCTATCAGCATACACAATATTGGTACAGGGAATGCCCTGCATCTCCAGGGCGGCTTTAAATTCCTGAAAATTGTTCGCCTTATTCATCCAGTACCACTGTTCGGCAGCCCGCACACTATGGGCAGCTACAAAACGCCAGGCAAAGAAACCTTTTTTGGTTTTGAAAGTCGGTCCATAGACACTTTGATAGACCTTCCGTCCGATAGGAATATTCAAGAAGCCTAGCACTTTTATCTTGGCTTTATAGCGTTTCTTTTCCAGCTTTTTCCAATTGCCATCAAAGCGATATTGAAGCTTTTTCTTCGGGTGCATTTTCAGGGCGTAAACGTCGGAAAAGTCGGCATGATTGACCGTATGTGCCCAACCTAATTGCTCATTAGCCCCGAGAAAAATGGACGCACCGCCCGGAAAAGTACCGCCCAGAATGTTCATGCCTTCGTCACTGACCAGGTGTGCTTCATACCAGGAATACCAGCCCTCCAGCGGTTGGTGAGAATTGATAGCCAGATAGGTTTTACCATCCGTTGTTTTCTTTTTGCTGATGGCTATAGCATTTGATCCGGCAGGAAAATTGGACTTTTTTTGACCAACAATACTTCCATCCAAGATCTGCTGCAGGTCTTTCGTCGCACCAGATAGGGTCACCAAGCCCAGACTATACCCCATCAATACATCCTGGAGTGTTAATGGGAACAACTTTTTCAACAAGACCTCCTTAGGATGTAATGCCGCATAATTATTTACCCCAGCCACAAATTGTTGTAATACAGGCTTGAATTCCGGACTTAATGCCTGTTCGTAATCTTGCTCTACTATTTCCCGCAAGCCCATAAATTTCACACCAAAGTCAATAAAGATACCTTCCTTGCCTTTGACCCTGCCCAACAGGCCACGTACGGCCAGCATCTGCTCCTGCAAGGTGCGAAAATCATCTTCACACTCCGCCCAGGCCAGACCATAAGCCACCTCCCGATCTGTTGGCGCCTTGATATGGGGCACCCCAAACTCATCTCTCACAATTTTGATATCCGTCAACAATCGCCCCTGTGGGCGGGAACAGGCAAAACACAATACTAGGGAAAAGAAGACCAGGTTTCTCATATTGATTTTTTTTTGGGCGTGTCAAAAGGCGGCCAAATTTCAGCGCTTGCACAAAATCGGCAGCCAGCAACAAATTACAAAAAAAGACGACCCTACAAACATTTTTTGGCGGAATCACCCCCTCTAATCGCCGTTATTGCCCCTTTCAGCATTCGTTGGAGCAGGCTACTTTTGTAGTAAACCAAAATTCAATTACAATGACTAACAAAGAAGTCGTAAAACGGGTAGTAGATGGATTTTTAGCTTCCGATATCGAAGTAGTTCTATCACACATGACTGAAGATGTAAAAATGGGCTGGCCTGGTTTTTTTGACCTGAAGCCAGGGAAGGAAGCCATCAAGGAATTTTTTAAAACCGTTCCTGAAATGACCTCTAGCGGCATAGAGGACATCATTGAAGATGGAGATAAAGTGGCCGCTACCGGTTCCGTCACTACAAAAGAGAAGGACGGCTCACTTAAAAACAGTTTTTTCTGTGATGTATACGAATTGTCAAAGGGTAAAGTAAAATCGATAAAAAGTTATATGGTGTTTGAGCAAAAGGGAGCGCAATAAACTCCACGCCTACCATTCAACAAAGATTCCGACTAGGTTGTGTGTATTAAGTCGTCGGTAAATGTGTGTATTTACACAGATTCCGACGACTTAAAAAATCACTCATACTTCAATGCCTCCACCGGACTCCCCATCGCCGCTCTCAGCGACTGGAAACCCGACGTCAAAAACGTCATCACCATAGCCACCAGGGCTGCCACTGCAAATGGCACCCAGCCGATCTGAATGCGGTAGGTAAAATCCTGTAACCAGTCCTCCAGCAGCCAGTAGGCTATAGGTGCTGAGATCACAAAACCGATCACCAATAATTTGGAAAACTCCTTGGTGAGTAAAAACACCAGATGACCGGTAGAGGCACCAAATACCCGCCGTACGCCAATCTCCTTGGTGCGTTGCTCAGCCATGAAAGCCGAAAGCCCCAGGATACCCATGCCTGCAATAAAAATAGCCAGGAAGGTAAAGAAGGTAAAGATGCTGAAGAAACGTTGTTCGGTACGATACATTTCGTCGATACGGTCATCCAAGAAACTAAAATCGTAGAGTTCTTCCGGAGCAAACTGCACCCATTTTGCCTTGACATCCGCGAGCGTTCCACTTACGTCGTTACCGCTGAGGCGAAGGGTCATCCAGTTGAGCCAGGTTTTGGAAACGTAGTAGACTACCGGCTGCACATCATTGTAGAGGGACTCGTGGTTGTAGTTTTTGACCACACCGATTACCTTCCCCGTTCTGGGCACCCAGGTACCATCATTAAATTCATTGGTCTCAAACCACTTGCCGATGGGCTCCTCCCAGCCGATCAGATCCACGGCGGCTTGGTTTAGGATAAAAGCGCTGGTATCATCGCTGACAAACTCGCGGGAAAAATTCCGGCCAGCGACAAACTGTACTTCCAGGGTTTTCAAGAAGTCATGGTCGGTAGTGACAATCTTAATACTATTGCGACCATTAGGATCGGGCTCATATTGTTCGGCTTTGAAGCCCAGGTTACTACTCAGTCGCCCCGTGAGTATTTTATTGGAAGCACCTACGGATAGGATATTTGGATTGGCTTGTAGTTGGGTCTTGACGGCCTGGTATTGATCGAGATCGGGTATAGGTACCATGATCAGATTTTCCTGATTCATGCCCAGGTCCTTGTGTCTGAGAAAATCCCATTGTGTGAAGACCACCACTGTGGCAAAAATGAGAATCACGGAAATGGCAAATTGAAATACAACCAGGAACTTACGTAAGAAACCACTCCCCCCTTGTGAGAAATTCTCCTTGATCGCCCCAATGGCTTGGAAAGAGGAAAGATAAAATGCCGGATAACTACCCGATATCAGGCCCAACAACAAAGTAATACCTACAAAAAAGAGCAAAATATCAGGATTTTCCAGAAGGTTGAGTGTCAATTCCTTGTCCATAAAACTATTAAAGGCCGACAGTGCAAAAAGAGCCAGAAAAAAGCCGGCCATCAACCCAAAGCTCGCAATGACAACTGACTCGCTCAAAAACTGTCCGATCAATGCCGAGCGGGGAGCGCCCAGGGTTTTGCGCACTCCGATTTCCATGGCGCGTTTGATGGATCGGGCGGTGGCCAAATTCATATAATTGATACTTGCCAAGAGCAAAATAAACAACGCAATAGCCGAAGAGATATAGATATACCGGATGTCGCTATTGGCTTGGATCTCTCCAGGTAGGTTAGAATGCAGGTGGATGTCGGTCATTTTTTGCAATTCGATGGCTACGCCTTCCGAGGAACCTTCCCCCATATTCTTTTCAATAAAAGCCGGCATACGCGCAGCAATATGTTCAGCGCTCACATTTTCAGGAAGCAGCATATAGGTATACGAACTTCCCTCCCCCCAGTTATTCAAGACCAGTTGATTAAACACCCCTTTGCCTGTTTCCATCGAAATAAATATATCTGATGAGAGGTGGGTATTGTTTGGAAAATCTTTGAAGACTCCAGTCACTTTTATATTATTATCACCATCCACAATGAGGGATTTGCCCATCGGATTTTCCTGGCCAAAATACTTTTTAGCCGTGCTTTCAGAAAGGATCATGGTTGCAGGTTCCAAGAGCGCTGTTTTTTTATCTCCCTGGATCAACTCGTAATCAAAAATGTCAAAAATCGCGGGATCGGCAAAAAACATACGGTCTTCCTGATAGTCCACATTTTCATAAGTAACCAGCGTGCCGGATGCCGACACAATGCGCGCCACCTGCTCCAATTCCGGGAAATCCGTTTGCAGGGCTGGCAATAACCGATAGGGTCCAATCGGGCTCTGCTGCCCTTCTCCATGCTGCTTGCCCCACACCATTAGCGCCCTATAAATGCGGTCGGCCTTGCTGTGGTGTTTGTCGTAGCTCAACTCATCTTTGATAAAAAGCATTATGAGCAGACAGATGGCCAATCCTATAGCCAATCCCAGAATATTAATGAAGGAATAGAATTTTTGCTTGCTGATGTTTCTTAAAGCAACTTTTAGATAGCTGAATAACATGGGTGTAACAGTTTAGGTGAAAAACAAAAATACACTGTTTTAGGTAACAGATCAATTGTCAATTAGAAAGACTGTTTAATATTGAAAAGGTTTCTTGGGGTTGGGGAATTTAGACCAAAAACCATTTCTCCGCTGCCCCCCTAAGCGATAGACGGAGATGCGGTGTCCGACTTTTAGCTTTACCTTGTTTACCTAAAGCACCAATCAGTGGCGTGGCTCGTTGGATAGAAAACAATACCACTCCATTGATTCAACTTTCCTGCCGCCACAAGCGAAATGATATTTTCTGGTTCTCCTTTTTCCATGAGCTCGGGCATATTTTGCTACACGGCAAAAAGGATGTCTTTTTAGAAAATGTAGAATATGAAGGCTTGGATGCCGAAAAAGAAAAAGAAGCAGATGCTTTCGCCATTGAATGGACCCTATCTGAAAAAGAAGAAGCCAAAATCAAGGCTGATTTACCTTTAACGAATGGAGAAATCATTGATTTTGCTCAAAAATTTGGCACACATCCGGGTATTATAATTGGCCGCTTGCAGAAAAAAGGGGCGATTTCGTATGCTGAGGGGAAGGAGTTGACTGAGAAGGTAGATTTGAGCGAGGGTGCTTAGGGTGCGGCGAATAATAACTTCCCCATCTGAAGTTGCTCTTATGCTGCTACCCTTCGTTGCTCATCACTTGGGTAGCTTTGGCTAGCCGCGATCTTCGCGCCTCGCTTAGCAGCACAATAGCTGCCTTGAAATGATG
>BQJU01000103.1 GCA_021604865.1 Saprospiraceae bacterium
CCCAAAACGCCTCTTTTTTGCTGATACTTTGTTGCTTTTTTTGACCGTATCTTCCAGATATGCTCCGCAAAAAGCGCCTCGTTTCACCAAAAAATTGACACTTTTTGCCTCCAAAAGCGACCTCCAAACAAGCACTAAGCCTAATAGCCCGGCTTCTTCCCGGAAGACTCCAGAGAACGAACCGTCGTACTGGCCGAGCAATTGCGATCTTCGAAACCCCTTTGTCTGAGTTTTTAGTACGTTGGTATTCAGTTGTTTCTGTGTTTTGGTTAATAAGGAGATAGATATGCAAAGTTTGACAGGCAAACTTTGCATATCTATCAAAGAGGTCCTACCACCCGTCCCACCTTATGGCGCTTCAAATCTTTTGGTACTGCAGCCATAATTTCCTCCTGCAATTTCTCAATCAATTGTTTTTTGATAAAATCGCGATGGGTGACCAGGCTGACTTCCCGTACTGGGCAGGGGGCAGCGAAGGGTTTGACGCGTGCTAATTGTTGTTCTGTAAGGTCTTTCAGGGCCAGTTGCGGTAGGACAGTGATGCCGTGTTGGCTTTCAACCATACGTTTTAAGGTTTCAATACTGCCGGCCTGGTATTGGAGGCGGCGATCGGCAGATTTGCGCAATTCACAAAGTTTGATAATCTGTGTACGGAAACAATGCCCTTCCTCCAGTAGCCATAGTTCGTTGGGATCAATATCCTCAGGCAGGTAATATTCTTTGTCGAGCTGATGCGTAGTGTATACATGGAAAGGTTCGTAGAAGAGTGGGTATTCCCGGATGCGGGTATCATCGATGGGGGTGACGAGGATACCCGCATCCAGTGTTCCTTTTTTTAGACTTTGCAGGATGTGGTCGGTGATGAACTCCGTAATGCTGACCTTGACCTCGGGATATTTTTGCAAAAATTGATTGATAAACAGCGGTAGAAGATAGGGGGCCAGGGTAGGAATGATGCCCAGACGTAGTTCACCGGAAACTTTTCCTTTTTGCCGGTCGACAATCTCCGGAATGCGTTGGCTCTCCTTTAATACCCGACGGGCCTGCTCAATGATGAGTTGGCCGGTAGCGGTGGGAATGACTGGTTGTTTGCTCCGATCAAAGATTTTAAGCGCAAGCTCCTGTTCCAGCTTTTGGATCATCATGCTCAGGGTAGGCTGGGTGACAAAACAAGATTGGGCCGCTTTGGCAAAATTCCGATAAGTGTCAACAGCGATAATGTATTGTAACTGCTGCAAATTCATGCAATATAGATTTTGTCTATGAAATAATAAAGGTAATTGATTTGATTAATAAAAAGAAATTGCCGATCTTTATTAGATTAGCCCAAGTAAAATGTATAGAAAGATGAATCACTTCAATCAAGCCCTGCTGGTATGTTTGTTATTGTTTCAAGCATGTTCATCTGCAGAAATACCTGAAACAACAGAAAATGACACCAAAACGCTGGCCAATTATTTTGACCGAACCGGTCGGGATGATGTCCTAACTGGAGGCGTAAAAATGATCCCTATTTCCACGCCTGTTGGTGATTTTAAGGTTTGGACAAAACGGGTAGGTAATAATCCACAAATTAAGGTCCTATTGTTACACGGTGGCCCTGGTGCTACCCATGAATATTTTGAAGTGTTTGATAGTTATTTTCCCCGTGTAGGTATTGAATATTATTACTACGACCAGCTGGGGTCAACCTATAGCGACCAACCAACGGATACTTCGCTTTGGAATACGGAACGCTTTGTGGAAGAGGTGGAGCAGGTGCGCAAAGCACTCGGACTGAATAAAGATAATTTTTACCTGCTCGGACATTCCTGGGGAGGGATTCTGGGTATTGAATATGCACTTAAATATCAGGAAAATCTCAAGGGGTTGATCATTTCGAATATGATGTCTTCAATTCCTGCCTATGTTAAATATGCGGAAGAAGTGCTTGGGCCACAATTGCCACCGGAAGTACTAAAAGAAATCCGTGCAATGGAAGCGGCGGGTGATTTCACCAACCCGAAATACCTGGAATTGGTGGAGGCCCATTATTATCCAGAACATGCGTTGCGCAAACCTCTGGCGGAATGGCCTGAACCGGTAACACGTTCACTCGGTCATCTCAATTATGACATCTACCTGCGCATGCAGGGCCCCAGCGAGTTTGGCGTAGTGGGTGATGCGACACTGAAAGATTGGGACCGCTCCGGGGATTTATCCCAAATCTCAGTGCCGACCCTGACCGTTGGTGCAGAATACGACACGATGGACCCTAAACACATGGAGTGGATGGCAACACAATTTCCCAATGGCCATTACCACTACTGTCCCAATGGCGCTCATTGGGCGATGTATGATGATGCAGATAAATATTTTAGCGGAGTGATCCAGTTTGTGAAGGGAGGGAGTCAGTGATTTTATTTCCAAAGATGAACTAATAAGGCAACCAGCTCCTCGCAGATAAATAGCGAATGAGCGTTAACGTTAATACTTTGAATCTTCTACCAGTCTGGCCAATCCGTCCATTGTCTTGATCGGACCTTGGGTAATGGCCAAGTTGACCAACCATGCGGGTAGGCTACCTCCTGGATCAGTACAGATTAAATAGCTGATCTTAAGGGTCCCATCACTCTCCGGTCTTATTTCCCAGGATGTTTTGAGAAATGGAATCCTAACATGGTTTTCCTTTTCGGGAATATAATCGGGATCAGCAACCGATTCTGAATAAACGGTTTTGGTTAGCGGATCCTTCCATTGGCGGGTATGGATAACGATGTCCCGATCACTAAGGGGAAAGGGTAGTTTGGTAGATGTATAATAATAAAACTCATTTTCGCTAATGGTCAGCAGGCGCTTAGCGCTTTTGCAACGAAAAACCCAATTGATGTAATCGGGAACGTCATCGAGCACAGACAAAAATCGATCCATACTCGCTTTTATAGTGGTCGTGATTTTGACCTCTTTTATTTTTACGTCTTCCTTTGCGCGGGTATAGACTTTTGTTTTGCCTTCTTCCTTTACCAGTTTCCAGGAATGGTCTCCCTGGCCACTAAGTTGTTCGGATGATAATAAAAATTGAAGGAGCGCAATTGTAATAGGATAAAAAACTGTCTTAATCATTGATTTAACTAGTAAGTATATATTGAACGTGCTCTCAATAAACACTAGAGGAATCGAGCGGTTTAGATTTTAACGTGTTTTCTAAAAATAAATTTTGAAAAATAGAGATTGGCTTCCAAAGATATTCTTAGTTCATGTTTGAAGGCTTCAACGACGGCGCGCGACCGTTACCTTTGGCGAAGGAATCAGCGCCTTGCTTCGCCGTAGCTTCGCGAAGGCAGAGTAGGAGCATAGGCTGCAAAGGACCACTTTTCGCTACAAAAGCCGACCTCCAAACAAGGTCGCAAACGAGCTTATTTTCCTAAGATACCAGCCAAAGCAAAAGTGAAATATTCCAAAAAAAACAGAATCCAGATGAACTGATAATAACGAAAGATGGACGATTGCTGACGTAAATTGACCCGGCTATTGGCAATGAATAATCCGATCAGAAAGACCAGGTGGGCAATGAGAATGACGGTTCCATTGACTTGAAAATTGTAAACCAGCGGCAATAGAATTAAGGTCATATATGTCAGGGAAATAATAATATTCCCAATAAGAAAAACCTTTTTGGCGCCAAGCCGAATGCTAAGGGTCCTAATCTCATAGCGGCTATCGCCTTCCATATCGGGCATATCTTTAAACCAGGCAATGACCAGGCTATAGACGAAGATGGTCGCCGTCAGCAGCCAGATGACCAGAGGGATTTGTTCACTTTGATTGATCGTATAATGAAAATGCAGGAATAACAGGATGTTGACGATGAGCCCCCGCACGGCAATGATGCAAAAGGCCGCCCAAAAGTAAAAACGTTTTAGTCGAAAAGGGGGCAGCGAATAGGCCGTACCTAATAGTAAACTCAAAATCACCGTCAGGAGTAAATAATGCCCCAGGTAAAAGGCCGTCAACAAAGAAATCAAAACGGAAACGATAATGATTATATAACCGGTGCGCATGGTAAAGGCACCAGAAGCCA
The DNA here is from genome assembly GCA_021604865.1 of Saprospiraceae bacterium. Taxonomy (GTDB): domain Bacteria; phylum Bacteroidota; class Bacteroidia; order Chitinophagales; family Saprospiraceae; genus BQJU01. Next base: position 4,061 of record BQJU01000103.1, read on the forward strand.
GTGGTAAATAGGGCTTATTAATGCGGTCAATATCTACATCGGTAATCTGATTGAGTCCCACGATATAAATATTGGCACCCAGGCAGCTGACCAAAGTGAGGATTAGGGTTTCAAGATGCCAGTGGTTGTGATCTGACAAAGCATAGGCAAGCACATAAAGGGCACTGATGCTCAATGTGGTACCGATTATTGTATGTAACCGGGAAAATCGAATAAAATTGATCAATATATTCATGGCTTTTGCCCTTGCATGAGTCCAAATTTGATAATCCCCTTTCTAAAACCTTTGTTCATATATTGCATGGCCCAAGCCCCTTTGATCGTTGGTAGTCCGGATCTGATCAGGCCCTGTATACTACGCAAGCTTAGGGCCGAACGGATGACCGCATTCCAGAATGGCGCTACGGCAGCACTCCAGTCGGCTGTTTTGACTTGTTGGAAGCCGACTTCGGTTGCCAACTCATTAAAATGTTCAATAGAGATCATGGGAGGTAGATGGTACCAACGGTAGATTTTTTCTAGTAATGCCTGTTCGGAACTAGACAAAACAGGCGGTGTTGGTCTGTGGCACCAGGTAACCATTAGGAATTTGCCGCCTGGCTGTAGTAAATCGTAAAAAAGCGCCAATAATCCTTTTTTATCAGCGACATGCTCGGCGCTCTCCAACGACCAGATCAGGTCAAATGGGCCATCGGCAGGTTGGAGCGTCATGACATCTTGTACCCTGATTCCTACACGTTCCTGCAAACCAGCTCTCACATTGTATTGCCGTCCTCTTTCAACCTGTACAGGGCTTAAGGTTACCCCCAATGCTTCAGCGCCATAAAGTTGCGCCAAATGACGCGCACTTCCTCCCACACCACACCCCGCGTCAAGTAGCCGATAGACCTGTTGAATGTTACCCCATTTTAGGACTTCATGAATCAGATCGACCTGAGCATGCAAACGGTCCTTGCGCTGATCACCTTTGGGGCCATAATAACCGTGGTGCATGTGTTCGCCCCAGGTATCCAGCCATAGCTGGGTGGAGTGATCGTAAAATTGTTGAATGCGTTGGTTTAAGTTTTGCATGTTGAGGGTTGTAGGATAAATTGGTTAGGTCATTTTTATTGGTTACAGTAAATGGTCAAGCCACAATGCCCCAAATTAGTAGAGCCACGATCAAAATAATTGCAGCAATCTGGTGCGTATTCAATTTTTCACGGTATTCTTCTGGAAGATTTTGTTGTCCGGTTGCTGCATACCAAAGATAGGCGAGTAACGCCAGAGGAATAAAGAAAAATCCGGCCAAAGAGCCAATAAACAACCGGCCGATAAGTTGTAATGTCCTGATGAAAGTCATAGGTTCCTCCGTTTCTGAAATATTGGAACTACCGCTTGCCGCATTGGGGGAAAGTCCCGCTACTGGTTTTACGCCTGCGATGGCGATACCATATTCATTAGCGCCTTTATGCCAATGTGGGCGTACGTATTTTATTTCAATATCAGTAAAGCCCGCTTTTTTATACCACTTCCGGTATTCTTCCTCTTTGGGAAAGAGCATCCAGGTGTTGGCCATAAATTTTTGCACTCCTTTTTGAGGTTCCAAAGGGCCGATCAGCAATGCTATACCGCCAGGTTTTATCACGCGATAGGCTTCATAGATGCCTTGCTGTGGATTGGGCCAGTATTCTATGCTGCCAGCTGATACATAACGGTCAAAATGATCCGTAGGAAAGGGAATATTTTCAGCATCGCCCAGTTGGAAAGTACAGCCCTTCAGGTCCTTCTTTTTTTTAGCTTTTGCCAGCTGATGGGGACTCTGATCAACACAGGTAATCCGATCAGTAGAAAGCTTGCGCACAATTCCCTGGGTAGTGAATCCCGTTCCGGAGCCCACATCAATCACCTCCAGATTAGGGTTGTTTAGTTGCGCCAGCTGTAATGCCTGATCCCGCATCCAGCGCGTCCAGAAAAGCGGGTTGACGTATTTGTCGTAAAAAATGGAAAGGAAGCGATAAAACCAGAACGCTTCTCTTTTGTGTTGCATTAGACGCATTAGGATAGATTTAAATTAGGAACTTTAGGAATTAGGTTTTTGGCGGTGGCCTCATATATTGTTGCTACAGGGCCAATCCTTTTTGGTTTTGGCGTATCCAGCTTAGAGCTCCTCAAAAGACACCATTCCCATTGACCGCCGCCACATGGGTAATCGTTGTCACCGGACAAATATCTTCACAAAGCATACAAGCAATATCACAAGGTGTATCAACAGCAATAGTATCAAAAGCACTGATGAAGCCCGCTTCTTGTGGGCAGATGGCTACACAGGCACCACAGTTGATGCAAGCATTCCAGCCAATCTTGAAAATGACAGCTTCTTTACTCATATTTTTTTGTATTCGGAGTAGGGGCTAAAATATTGAGACATCGTTTGAAACAGCAGCCGGTCACGCTCGTCGATATCATCGGTACGGAAAATCTGGGTTTTCTCTTCGTAGAGTTGCCACATTTTATGGCCCAATTGATCCAGCCAGCTATCCTGGTAACCCTTCAGGTTTTCGGCAGTAGCTGGGGCGCCGCTTTTGATCAGCTTTGCAAGAAATTCACCGGCAATAACTCCGCCACTCAATGCGGTATGAATTCCTCCGCCTGTGACGGGATTGACATGACGGGCTGCATCACCAACCAGGATCACCTGCTCGGCATATTGAGTGCGTAGGGGAGCAGCAAGCGGCACACCACCACCCTGGATTTCGAGAATCCGGGCATTTTGAAAACGCTCCTTAAAAAAAGATTGCTGCATAAATTGATCGAGGTGCCATTGGGCATTTTTTTTGGTCATCGTACAAATAACGCCCAATCCGATCTCAGCATAACCGTGACCTTTAGGAAATACCCAGGCATAGCCTCCCGGAGCCCAATGGTGTCCGGTAATGATTTCCAATAACCCATCGGTTTTTACCCCGTCGACTATGAATTGCAGGCAACTGGCCAGCTCTGTGATTTTGATATGGGTGCGCAACCCAGCCCATTTTCCGACCTGGGATTGCAAACCATCAGCACCCACCAAAACTTTTGCTTTGACCTGAATGGGCTGATTGAATCGGCGCAATTGGATCTGACAATATTCACTTCCATCGGTTTGATAGCTCAATCCTTCTGTTTTGAGCCACACCTCTGCCCCGGCCCGCTCAGCGAGAGTCATCAGGTGTCGGTCAAAGCGACGGCGGTCTACGACGTAACCCAGGGGTTTTTGCCCGTTTTGATGCCCATATTCCGATGGTTTGAGTTGCCGGTAATCAATGGTCGTTTTTTCTCCGGCCACATTATAAATGCCAAAACCATAGATGGATTCATGGATAAATTCCGCTACGGGGATCACGCCACAGGCTTCCAGGGCATGTCGGCTCACCGCTCCTGAACATTGGATGGGGGCACCCAATTCCTGTCGTTTGTCTACCATCAATACCCGAAGGCCGAGCTTTGCAGCTACTCTTGCGGTAGTTGCTCCAGCTGGGCCAGAGCCAATGATTACAATATCGTATTCTGTTGGGGGCATCTATTTTTTTTGATTTTTGATAAATTCCGTGTTTGTAAGTTAACAAACAAACGCTCAGATACAGAATTTGTCAAAAAAGGCCATTTGTTGTTCAGCTACAACGCGTGGACAGGGTAGTGGTTCAGATGCGGGAAGAATTTCTAGAAAAATGATGTAAAGGTTGCGGTTGTAATGGGTAAAAATGAAGAGGCTCCAGCCTTTCAAAATTAGAAAGTCGGGAGCCTCTTGTTTCGGTTTTTTACCAAATATGCTTAATCCAGTACTACTCTCTGGATACCAGTTCCTTCATTCGTTTGAATTTCAATGAAATAGATGCCTTTAGGGAAATCACCGAGTTGCACGGTATAATTAGGACCGAAATTGGACTTTTCGCGAATGGTCTGTAATACCTGACCAACACTATTGAGGATACGCAGGTCAAATTCCTGGATATCACCAGGTAAGCTCAACGTCAATTCACCCTTGGTTGGGTTAGGGAATACCTCAAAGTTTACGGTTTTCTGATCCGTCTCATCAAGACCGACAATAGTCACGCCCTCAACGGGGCCATCAGAAAAAACAATCAGATTACAGGCCACAACCAGGTGCGGGTTGAAACCGTCAGTACAATCCGGACAGGTGACACCGCTTACACAATTTGGGTTGTTGACATGACATAAGTCCACATAACCTTCATCAAAAATGTAGCCTAATTCGACATTACTTCCAGCAACATAAGGAGTCATATCATAATCAAACCAAGGAGCAATAGCCCCCGGGCACCAGCCAGCACGGTTGTGAAACCAGGTGCCGTTTTGTGGCTGACAACCATCTGGATTGGGATTACAAACGGCCCAGTTGTTCTGTTCAAAGGTTTGCTCACCATTGACCCATAGGTGGTGGGTATCTTGGTGAAATTCGGCGGCATTACCTGTATTGTTATCGCCCCAACCATGGCCAGAAGAAACCAATTTAAGGGTTGATTCTACAGCATTAGCCGGGTATTGGAAATTGACGGGTACTACCGGTTGCAGGTTCGCCGGATTTCCAAAATCATAGGTTTCCTGCCAAAGCACACTCACATTGCTGTATTTGTGCTCAGGAGTTCCCTGGCGGTAATTGATGGTCAAATCATACAGATACCCATTGTCGAAAGTTCCACAATTGACCCGGAAGGCGATTTTACCTTGCAGAATTGACATATAGTCTGTCAGGTCGATGGTATGCGAACAAGGTGTGCCATAAGGTGTGATGTAACGGATAATTTCTACCCACTGTCCGTCGTGACCTTTGGCATCCAAACTGGCTACACGGTCCCACTCGCCACAACCACCGGGAGGGCATCTGGTTTCCAGGGTAGCTGTAATCTGATCAAAGGCACCCAGGAAAGAAGGCAGTTCTGCATCCACCACTTCTGATGAAATACTGGTATTGAGCAGCACACCATCAATTGCCATCACTTCTGTATCTGATGCTGTGGATACGATATTGAAGTTTATCGATTCGGTAGCTTCTGCGCCATAGTTGTTGGTAGCAATGATATCAAGGGTATAACTTTCATAAGCATCAGGTGTCCACCATCCGGTATAATGGCCATTTTGCCAATCCTTAGCATTGATGGTTTCGCCGTTTATTTCAAAGCGTACACTTTGTACCTCAAACAATTCCGGGTAGTCAATATTGGCAATTGCTGCTAGTTGGATAGCTGTTAATTCCGGAACAAAAACATCAGCTGCCAGCGGACTACGTGCATCGATCACCGGCACAAAGGTATTTGGATCAAGCACCTGAAAGCTATTGACCAGGTCTTCGGCAGGGTTATAAGTACCGTCACCTGCCTGGCTGGCTTTGACAACCACTTCACCGGCAACACCGGTCAAGGTAACTTCACCACCATTGATAGTCGCTGGCCCCGAAACGATCTCGAAGCTTACCGGCAATCCTGAGCTGGCATTTGCTGATAAGGTAAAAGGATCATCTGTGGTCAATTTATTGGGAACTTGCGGAAAGGTAATGGCTTGAAATCCAACATCCAGCATACCCCCGAAATTGGAAGTTTCACCGGTCATAGCAAAACCCAACAGATCGGCATCGCGTTCTCCGGATCCGGTTTCACTGACCAGTTTGGTAATGGAAGTATTGTCTTCACCAGGCACCCCCTGATTAAATTTGTAATATAACTGAAGGCTTTGCTCATCACCGGTCAGTTCGTTTTCCATCATATCCGTGATCTCTTCCGGTGTTAGTGCTTTGGTCCAAACAGACACCTCATCAGCGCGGCCACCAAAATAAAAATTCAGTGAACCCAGAATACTACGACCAATGGTAAAAGGGATGCCTGTCTCCGTAATTTGTCCGGTGGCAGGAGTACTTCCGTTTAGTACTCCGTTGATATACATTTTTACAGTGCTTCCATCATACACCCATGCGAAATGTTGCCACACTTGTGGTACAACGGAAAAGGCAGGAGCTACGTGTTCATGAAATCCATCGGTAGTAATCAATCTACATTCGATAATGCCATCAGATAATTGAATGAAGTAGAATCCATGGTTGGCACCCCGAAAACCCAGCATGCCCTGTCCATAGACCAATTCATCAGTATAAAACCAACCCGCCATCGAAAAGGCATCGCGGTTGTTAATGTATTGTACCCCATTGTCGAGGCGTACATAATCATCATTTCCCTGTAGGTCAAAATGCAGGTACTGATCAGATTGGGCCTCCATAGTCGTAAAACTTATGAGGCATCCCATAAATAGGAAGAACAGTTTAGATAAGTAGTGTCTTTTCATTGCGATTGGTTATTGATAAATAAATATGTTGTAAAACATTTCTCCCACTCCCAAACAAGCACTAAGGGATCCACCAAATCTTAGTCTTAGGCGAATCCTCACCCATCTTACTCAATTGGTTACTCCAATTCGTTGGGTTGTTTTCAGCTTCCGAGGGAGGATAAGGAAAACGATAATGCTCTGCCAGGTTTCCTTCATGGGGCGTCATTTTAGTACGACGTGTCAGGGAATAAGCTTCCCAAGGTTGCCGAAAGGCGTCTATCCATCGTTGCCGGTAGATGTATTCCAGTTTATTGGTGCTCGTAAAAATGCTGATCCTGGGGTGATTGGATACCGCAAAGATTTGTCCGGTAGTCAATGTTGGTGGAGCATTCACCCAAATGGTACTATTGACAAAGACATTTTGCCAAAAAGTGAGGGAGGCTACGACACCATTAGTGTATTCTCCATCTGCCTCGGCTTCATTTTGCCCCACACCCAATCCTCGCAAATAGCATTCTGCCTTAATAAAATGCACTTCTGCGGCAGTCAGAATGATTTCGGGAATATCTACTTCATCACGAATAAGGTAAAAATTGAAAGGCGAATAGATATTGGTTTGACCTTTGATGGTATAGTTATTGTCCCTGTGCTGTCCGTAGGGTATGCCCCCGGATGGTGTCGTATTGGCATCGGGAATTTGAGGGAAGGCGGCCCATTCTCCTGCATTATTAGGTTCAAAGAAAATTTTGGCACGTGGATCAAAAATGCCGCTACCATCGGTGGCATCATCTTCCGAAAGCTGGTGCCACATATTGGAACCCATGCGTAGTTTATTGTGTTCCCGAAAAGACCAGTTGACGCTCTCTCTGAGCCAACCTTGCTGTACTGGCCACATTCCTACATCCTCCCCTTCTTTGATGACTGGCAGGTTGTTTTCGATGATGTTTTGCAGAATAGGTCTGGCATAATCACTATCCTTTTCAACCATTCGTAGGGCGTGCCTCAGCCGTAGCGAATTGGCAAATTTCACCCAGCGGAGCATATTTCCAAAAAATAGTTTATCAAAATCACCGAAACTGACCATGGGGTTTCCGTCGTCGGTGTGAGGATTAGGAAAGGTATTGATATGTTCGGCTGCCCACTGCAAATCTTCTAGTAGGGCTTTATATATAGCCTCCTGACTGTCAAATTTGGGTCTTGCATATTCCAAATCTTCAAAACCTCGACCGGCATCAAAAAAGGGAATATCGCCAAACAGATCCGTTATACGGAAAGTGGTGTAGGCCAGGATGATCTTTAATTGTGCCCGCACATTATCCAAAGCTTGCGGATTACCTTTATACTCATCAAGACGGCGTTCTATCTCCCGAATGTGCGCCAGGCTAAGGTAATAGCGCTTCCAGACATCCTCGGTGCCAATATTGATATTCTGAAAGGTCTCGGCAGTCAGGGCCGCTTGTTGTGTGACCTGATAAAGGGCTTCATTATGCAGGTAAAATTGTTCATCCCACCCCAACCTCAAATCACTAACAACTTTATTAAATAATGGGCCAATGTCTGTTTGGGTGGGTGAAAAGGGATTTTGGTTGATTTCTTCAAAGTCCTTGTCGCAAGAAGTAATAGAAAGGCAAACAAGAACGGATAATGGATATAGAATAAATTTTTTCATTATATCGATTTCAGGATTTTAAAATGTAGCATTTAGACCCACTGAAAAGGACTGTACCCCTGGAAAGGAGGCCCATTCCAACCCCTGCGCATTACCAGAACCATTGTTGGCTTCCGGATTTACCCGGTCGGGTAGGGTGGTATAAATGTAGAATAAGTCCCGACCCACAACGGATAGCGACAGGTCCTGGAATATCTTGGTTTTACTCATCAGTTGTGTTGGGAATTTATAAGTCAGCGCTACTTCCCGCAACTTCACCCAGGTATTTTCTTTGATGCCTGGTGTGGAAAGGAAATGCCCCCAGCCTCCGGTGTTGCCGATGTGTTTGAAATAATAGTGCACTATTTTATCATTGGGAGTGCCGTCAGCATAAACGCCGTCGAGAATCACCCCGATATTGCTTGTGTTGCCTTCGGGGTCGGTATAAGGTAGGCCGCCACCCAGGCGTTCGGTCAGTGTTTCCGGGCTTTGACCGGTTTGTAAACCAATCACATAGGAACCGGCATAGATGTCGCCGCCCCATTTGGTGTCTACCAAAGTGCTGAGGGTGAATCCTTTATAACCAAGACGCATCGTCCATCCCCCTATGAAGTCTGGAGAGGCATTGCCAATCGGAACCCGGTTGTCGGTGAATTGATAGAGTGTGCCTTCTTCGTTTAGAATGGGTTTTCCGGAAGCATCATCGTAGATATAGTCATAGCCAATGATGGTTCCATAATCTTCACCTTCCCTGACAGAGATGGCCGGTCCGTTCAGGTCCCAAATATTGGCCAATTCCAGGGTTTTAGCACCATCACCCAGGCTGACCACCTTGTTGCGGTTGCGGCTGATGTTGAAGCCGGTTTCCCAAAAGAAATTGCGGTTTTGCACCAAAGTGGCGTTGAGAATCACCTCAATACCACTATTTTCAAGTACACCATTATTGATCCGTATACTGTTGGCACCCGAAGACGTCGGTAGTGGTGAATCGAGAATCTGATCGGAAGAACGAATATAATAATAAGTAAAATCCAGATTGATCTTGTCATTAAACAAGCCGATGGTTGTGCCCACTTCATAGGAATTGGCCTGTTGTGGTTTCAGTGCAATCGGTGGAATAACTGAAGGTAGGGTAGCAGTTTGGCTACCACCAAAAGTACCGGTATTGTAGACAAAGTCGAGTTGGAATGGATCGGTATCGGAGGCCGTTTGGGCATAAGCACCTCGGATTTTCAGGAAGCTAAGCCATTCTGGCATAAAGTCAAAGGCTTCGGTAGCAATAAAACTCAAGGAGGCTGATGGATAGAAATAAGAATTATGGGCCAGGGGTAATGCCGATGACCAGTCATTCCGCCCGGTAATTTCCAGGAATAGGAAGTCGTCATAGCCTAAATTCAAAAAGCTATACACCGAATTGATGCGTTTGTCGTAACGAACTTCTCCGATAGTAGGTCCATTCAGGATATCATCATAATTGGAAAAGGAAAACAGCCAGGGATTGACCCATTTGCCACTTTGCCCCCGGATACCGTAGCGGTCGCGGCTCCATTGTGTACCACCGATGGAAAGTCTCACATCAAACTTGCTATCCAAGATTTTTTCCTTGTAGGCAGTGATCAGTACTTCATTATTGCGGACCATATCCCGGTTCAACTCATTGGAATAGGAACCTTCATTGATCCCTAATAAGTCGATTGGGTTGTTGCGGGTTTCAAATTCATTGAGGGTATAATCAAGACCTAACCGCCCGGTGATGTTTAACCAGGAAGTCGCATCGTACGTCAATGACAGGGCACCAATCAGTTTGTTGCGGTTGAGTTCCGTATTGTTGTTGTAGGTATTCCACCACAAGTGAGGTGGCGAGAAAGTAAAGGGGTATTTGCCATCATAATCATTGCGGGTACCATCAGGCCGGATGTTGATGTCTTGTTCGAGCCCTTTGTAGCTCCGCGGCCAGCTATACAGGATGCCTTTGCCAAAGGAAGCATTATTATCATCACCCAGGCTGGGACTGTTCAGACGGTAATAATTGATATAAGAAAGCGAGACGTCAGCATGTACCTTTGATGAAATATCCAGTCTGGAGCCCAGGTTGACGGTTGTTTGATCATAATTGCTATTGGGGATGATAGATTCGTGGTCGGTACGGGTCAAGGATACGCGAATGCTACCCATCTTGCTACCGCCCGAAAAGGAAAGGTTGTGGGTGGTGGTGCTGCCATCGCTAAAAAACAGCTTGAGGTTGTCAGGCTGAGGATCAAAGGCACGCATTTCACCGTCCCACCATTGGATCATTTGTCCCTCCATTTTGGGACCCCAGGAAACCCCAGTGGAATAAAAGCCGAAGAGTTCAGCCGTGGGTTTGCCGTAAGGCCCTTCGTCAGTAGCGGTACGAGTGGGGTAGAGTAGTACCCCATCGGCGGTTTGTTCAAATTTCGGTTCCAGCAGGCTGATCGGTCCTCCTGCACCAAAAGTATTCTGTACATCCCGGTAACGGTAGGGGCGAATGATTTTATGGTTGACGGAATAGTTGATGCCGATACCTTTTTGAGGACGGCCTCGTTTGGTGGTGATCAAGACAACGCCATTGGCCCCTCTGGCACCGTACAGTGCCGAAGCTGTTGGCCCTTTGAGGATATTCATGCTTTCGATATCCTGAGGGTTGATATTATTGATGGCCGATCCCCAGTCCACCCCCCGACCGATGTCGGTCATGCCTGGCTCGTTTTCCAGGGGCACGCCATCCACCACAATTAGCGGTTGGTTATTGGCATTGATGTTGTTGTTGCCGCGGATAGTGATCCTGCTGGTGCCACCATCCACGCCATTGGGTGCGCTAATCTGTACCCCGGCAGACTTTCCACTCAGCGCATTGACGACATTGGGGGCATTGGATAATTGCAGGGCTTCTCCTTTGAATGTTTCGGTAGAATAACCCAATTCTCGCTTTTGGCGTTTGATGCCCAGGGCGGTTACCACCACTTCGTCCAGTTGGTTGGCATCTGTACCCAATTGTACTGCGATGATGGATTGACCATTGATGGGTACTTCCTGTGGCTCGTAGCCAATATAGGAGAATAATAGGATGTCCTGTGCATGATTAACTTCCAGCTTGAAATTGCCATCTAGATCAGTTACGGTACCCAGAGCGGTCTCTTTTACCAAAATATTGACCCCGATCAGAGGCTCGTCAGTCTCCGCTGCGGTAACGGTTCCCTGTATAAGGTGTTGTGCCTGTGGGCGCACACAATTTAGTAACAACAGGAAAAAGAAGGTCCATTTTTGCATAAACTTGGTTTTATCGTAGCGCTGATTGTCTACTATTTCACAGCTAAAGGTACAAGCTATTGCCGAAAAATTGGGTATGGGAGGGTGGAGAATGTAGGAGTTGGGTATTGGATGACAAAATTGGGTAGGGTATCTCTTATGATCGCCCATACGTATCTGGTTTTAGCGTAAAAAATTGATACCTAATTTGGTCTGAGAAAATTGCAAAGGGAGTATTAAAACAAACAAAAGGTTTTAAACAAAAGACCTAACTTGTAGGGGTAAAGAATCTCTGATGTGAATAACGCGTTATGAAAATCTCCTGAATATCTCTTCTACTAATACTAGAGGTAATCTCACCTTTTTGTTTCACATCTTAGATTTAAAGCGGCTCATGCAAAGTGGGATTTTACTTTATTGAATTATTTATTTTCTTTAAAACTGATGTGAAAATGAAAGAATTAACCGGAAGTTATTACCAGGGAAATTACATTTGGGGTATCGCCATGAATTTGGCCTGGAATGAATTGTGTGATAAAATTATAGGTGATAAGGTGGAATTAGAGGATGGGGTAGGCGCTGAATTAGTGAACCTTTTTAACCTAAAAACCTTTGATGAAAACCTCATTAGAAAAGATAGTTATTTGGCGGAAGCAGGTTTTGGGCCAGAGACAGCCAGGCAAATTGCGGAAACATTGACAAAACGATTTCCAGAAAAACCTATAGACTTAATCGAAAATCTTTCAGTTGGGGAAGAGGATATCATTTGTTATGGTTATTTGCATAAAGGGTTTGACCATTATGCAGATTTTATTGAAACGGAAATGTCCTTTAACGGCATTGGCGTAAAAGGGTTTACCAACAAAGAGAATCCAGGTATAGGGGTGCAAGTAGTTTTGTACAGAAATGAGGATAACTTTATTTTGAAATTGCTATCGGCCAATGAAGCGGAGGAAATTATTCTAATTAAAGGCTTTGAAAAAAATAACATTCAGGATCTCATTGAATTCTTGGAAAAAAGTAACGGAAAGCGGTTTTCAGGGCTTAATAAGGAGGATGAGTTGTTGATTCCGAATATCCAGCTTCAGCATTTCCGCAGATATGAAGAGTTAATAGGAGCCAAACTAAAAAACAAAGACCTGATCATCCAAATTATGGAAGAACAAATTAATTTTAAACTAGATTATCAAGGTGCACAGGTTGACGTTGAAGCAATACTTGTTATGACTCGTGGAGGCTTCATGCCTAAAAAACTGATACTTGATAAACCCTTTTGGTTAATGGTTAAAGAAACGGATAAGGAGTTACCCTATTTGGTTTTAAAAGTGGAAAATGAAGCAATTTTGGAACCGATCATTGGAAGTTAAATATTGGACAATCAGGACGAGTTTATTAAGGTAGGCAAAAAAAGGGGGTAGGGGGGCAAAAAAACATCCAGACACTATGGCTGGATTAATTCTACTATAGGAGGAATATAGTCAGGAAGTAAGAGTCCCTACCTTTCGCTGACCCCTAAGTGCTTGTTTGGAGGTCGGCTTTTGTAGCGAGAAGTGACCCTTTGCAGTCAAGGCTCCTACTCTGCCTTCGCGAAGCTACGGCGAAGGACGCCCGGAGAAAGCTTCTGCGCAAGCGTATGGTTGGCCTCTAAACATGAACTAAACATATCCATAACCCATATATACCGGGAAATCCCAGCGTTTCTTACTTCTTTGGCGGCAAATCAAAAGCTACCGCTTCATGTTCGAAATGCCCACGATGTGAGCCGTCACAAAAAGGCTTGTTATTGGAGCGACCACAGCGGCAAAATGAGACGATGGTTCTGCCACCCAGGTTGTATTCATTGCCATCTTTGTCGACTACCTTAAATTCGCCCTGAACAGTCAGAGAGCCGTTGTTGTTTACTTTGATTGTTGTATCTGCCATGCGTGTTTTTTATAGGGAGCTAATGTAGGCATTTTTTTGTTGACAATCACCAAGGCAATACCGTATTGGGCAGAAATCGTATTGTTGAGGTTTTCGCTGCATGCGCCGGGATAGGGTTATTCATTTTTCCTGCGGAGCCGAGTTTGCTTTGGGTCAAATAGAAAAATGAACAGCATATATCCGTCGAAAATCGTAAATTGAGCGACCATTGAACTACAGTGTTGCTCTATGGTCTATGGTATCCTACTGTTACCACCGCCCTGTCTCTGAGCAATAATTTTAATGAAAACAAATGCCATGTTTAAATCCCTCATTTTTAGAAGCTTTGGTTGGGTCCTGGTAGGTATGTTTATTTGCAATTCCCTCTATGCTCAAGGCCAGCAAGTTTACCTCTTTGGCAACCTAGCTGATGTGGAAGATACAGCGGATCTTTTCCAAAAATTGGAAGGGCTTTTCCAAAAAGAACAAAATGCGTTTACCCTGATCGTGAACGGCGATTTGGTAAATGAAAAAATCACTCAATCGAATCAGGAGGAAACACTAAAACCCCTTTTCCAATTGGCGGATCTGATGGCCAAATTCGACAATGGCCAATTGATCATTGTCCCTGGTGACCGAGATTGGAACAATGGCAAAAAAGGCGGCGAAAAGAGCCTCGAAAACATTGAGGATCACTTTATTAAATACAACAAACAAAAGGGATACCGACGGGTACATTGGGCCGTTGAAAAAGGCTGTCCCGGACCGGAAATTTATGAAGTCGGAGCCTCACTGGTTATCATAACCCTCAACACCCAATGGTGGAACCATCCTTTTGACAAGCCGCGGCCAACGGATGCTATTTGCTCCGGGCTTTCAGCAGAAAACCTCAAGGAAGAATTGTCGGATGCATTGGACGATTACCAGGATCGCAACATTCTAATTGTGGGCCATCATCCTTTGTATTCTTTAGGGAATTATGGCGGATATTTTTCATTGGGAAACCATTTCACACCCTTTCCCATTGTGGGACTATTTACTACTTCTTTTCACGCCAGTGCAGGCAACCATAACGACCTGGCCAACAAACGGCTAGGTGCCTTCATCAGCAGCATGGAAAACTTGCTTTATTTTCATGAAAATTTGATTTATGCTTCAGGACACGAAAAGAATCAGCAAGTCATCAATTTTGGCAGCAATTACCTGATCAATAGCGGAGCCCCCACTACTGCCCGGTATGCCGCCAGAAATCATCGCACCATTTATTCTGAAAAAATTGCGGGAATATTTCGGTTAAGTTACCACGCCAATGGAGCTGTAGAGGCCGACTTTCTTGAAAATACAAATGCAGGGTTGGTAAAAAAAAGTAACTTTGAACTCTATGAAAGTAGCTGTGAGGAAAACGAGGGTGGAGCGGGAATACCCAATACCGCTTGGGTGCCCTGTAAGGCGGATACCCTGGCAACTGACAAAATGCAACACAAATACACTGTTCCAGCAACCATTGCTGCCGGCCCGGAATATAAAGCCAATGGCTTCAAACGCTTTTGGTTTGGCAGCCATTATCGTACCTCCTGGACCCAACCCGTCGAGGTGCCCTACCTTGATCTGGATGAAACTCACGGAGGGTTAGCCATCTTTAAAAAAGGAGGCGGCCGACAAACGACCTCCCTCAAATTCCACGCTGGAAATGGCACGGAATATACTTTCCGTTCTGTCAACAAAAATCCCACTAAAACCCTGAATTACGAATTGAGACAGACGATTGCCGCCGACATCGTCAAGGATCAAACCTCTACCCAGCAACCTTATGGTGCAATGGTAGTGGCACCACTCTTGGATAAAATCGATATTCTGCACGTCACGCCCAAACTTTACCGTTTGCCAAATGACCCCAAGCTTGGTCCTTTTCAAGCCAAATATGGCGGCCTTTTGGGTATGCTGGAAGAAAACCCTGGCAAAGCCAATTTAGAGGGCCATTTTTTTGGTGATGCTGACAAAATCGAAAAAAGTGTAGATTTGTTTAAACATTTTTATAAAGACCATGATGTTTATCTGAACACCGAAGAATTTGTTCGTGCCCGTCTCTTTGATATATTCATTGGCGACTGGAGTAAACACGAAGACAATTGGAAATGGGCTGTTTACAAAACAGATAAGGGCAGATTGTATCGACCTATTCCCAGAGATCGCGACCATGCATTTTCCTTACAGGATGGCTTTCTTAATTGGCTGGCAGACCGGCCATTTGGAATACAAAACATCGAAAATTTTGGCAAAAAATTTACCGGTATAAAAAGCCTGACCTTTCAAGCGCGCCACATGGACCGCTTTTTGATGCAGGAGGCATCCAAGCGCATTTTTATGGAGCAGGCCAAATATATTCAGGATCATATTTCAGATGAAGATATAGAACTAGCTGTAAGAAAAATGCCACCCGAAATGTTGGAATTATCGGGAAAAACCATTGAGGAAAAACTAAAAAACAGGATACGTAGCCTGGATCAGGCTGCAGAAACCTATTATGGTTTATTATCCAAAGAAGTGGATGTTACCGGTTCCAGAGAAAAGGAATATTTTGACATAGAGCGCCAGCAGGATGGCTCCCTGCGCCTCAGAATGTTCAATGTCAAAAACGGGCAAAAAGGCAACAAACTATTATTTGACCGGACGTTTATCCCCAGCGAAACAAAAGCAGTACGTATTTGGGGTTTAGGCAATGAAGATATCTTTGAATTTAGTGGGCAAGGCACAGATGGTAAGATCAAAGTGAGCACCTTTGGCGGACCTGGAGACGACATTTTTAAGGGCGAAAGTCAGGCCAGGGTCTTCCTCTATGACAAAGGCAAGGATACTCAATACCAGGTAGCAGGCAAGGCCAAAATTGTGGAGCATTGGAATTCCGAAATCTACGAATACGATCGCCAACGGTATAATGCCAATTATTTTTTGCCATTGATATCGATAGGGTATAGTTCCTATACGGGTTTTGGCGGTACCCTTAGCGGGAATTGGACCTTGCGGAAATTTGAAAAAGACGATTACGCCAGTAAACACAAAGTGGAAATTGGCCTCACTACTGAAAGCAATTTTAAAATTGGGTACTCTGGTCGATTTCACCAGACCATCCGGAAATGGGATTTTCTTGTGAATGCTTATGCCGCATTGCCGCATGCACAAAACCGGTTTTATGGCCTCGGCAACAGCAGTCTGAATCAGGAAGATGAACTGGGAACCGACTATTATAGAGCAGCAGTGAATATCGGACACCTTGCGGTGGGATTGGCGCGGGATTTTTGGCAAAATAGCTCATTTCAAGTTGAGACAGGCATAGAACAAAATGAAACCGATCTTAAGTCGCAAACCTTTTTGGATGAAAATAAAACTTCGATTCCCGGGGCTACCGGCAAATGGACAACCATACCGGCTAAAGTACGGCTGGACATCGATTTTCTGGATGAAAGTGGCTTGCCGTATAATGGAGCAAGAGCCCTGTTGGCATACGAAAACAATTCGGTGTTGAGTGATGTGCCGTCCGATAATTTTGGTGTAGCAACCGGCTTTGTCGAATATTTCATGTCTACCCGATGGAGCCTTCCCCTGACCTTGGGCCTCCGGGTGGGAGGTGCCACAAGCCATGGCGATATTCCCTGGTTTAAGCTGCCTACGCTGGGTACCAATCACGGATTGAGAGGTTATGTGCAGGATCGCTTTGTTGGCAAATCAATGGTTTATTATAATACCGAACTACGCTTTCAGTTGCTGAATGCCAGGACCTCAATTGTGCCCATTAAGATCGGCATTAAAGCATTTTATGATCGGGCGCGCGTATTTTCTGATGACAAGGAGGAATCGAATGAATGGAGGAATGGCTACGGATTTGGACTGTATATTGTTCCGCTGAATGAAAGCTTAACGCTGGCACTGACCTTTGGTTTCTCAGATGAAGAATCTGTTTATCCTGTGTTTAGTATTGGAACGCCATTGAGGTGAATTGATCGGGTATAATTGGTTGGCATTAAGTCCTGACATTTTACGGAAACATACACTGATGGCTAGTTACTATTGGAGATATTCATCATTAGGCGCCAATCACCATTTTGATATTGCCATACCCCAACAAATTTTCCGGTCTGTATTTCTTCGGGGCGAAGGGTGTCAGCTGTAAATTTATAGGTGCCGCGAACCACTGCCAGATCACCAGATTCGGCCACAATGACCTTTTGAGCATCGAATTGATGGGTAAATCGGAGAAACTGCCTGATGAGGTCAGCATAAAACTCACGTATAGCTTCACGACCAACAATGGGTGGCATATCTGGTAATAATTCCTGAGCATCGGGCGCATAGATGGCCAGCATCCCATCCAGGTCATGCCGAGAGGCGGCTTTTTTCCATGTCTCATCCAATGCGAGGATTTGTTTGATATGTTGATCCTGACTAGTTGGGTTCATTGGTCTACAATTTAGCGCAAAGACAATAAATAAAATGGCACCAAGCAGGTGAACTACAGACTGGTTTCCGGAAAATATAAGCAAAATTGTTCGTTTGAGGCCTGACATACATACTGCCAAGATCGGCATTACCTTAAATTTACTAAAAACAATCCTGGAGACTTGAGGACTTACCGTTGCGGTTTAGAAAACCTCACAAGCGAAACGTTTGGTGGAATACTCGGGGCCAGCGAGGGGTGTGGTTTCTGCCAGTGGATCTACTGCATTCCATCTCCCAATCGCCGGATCATACCATCTAGTGCCATAGTCCAACCAATCCAACTCCAAGTCCTCATTCAATTCCTTACCATTGTACAGGTACTGATTATCCGGACTCACCGACTCATACCAAGGCCCCAAATGGTTCAAACCAAACGGATAATAATGGTTTTCCTGCATGACCTCTATATTGGAAGGATCATCATATTCAATCTTGCCATTATTGTTCAGATCCGCAAAGGTAAGCCGCACATTGCCC
>BQJU01000104.1 GCA_021604865.1 Saprospiraceae bacterium
CATCAACCCACTTGGACAGGGCTGGGCAGGTATTTCCATGCGTGAATCTGAAGCACCTGGTTCGAAAAAGGTAGAACTCATGGTTAACCTGAGCAATTTCGTGCGCCGCGCTGTGCGGACAGTGACCAATGGTGTCGCTTACCCGGCACAATTCTTCCGCCCACAAGCTACCTGGTTAAGGATTGTACGAACGGGGAATCAGTTTATTGGTTATGCTTCAACCAATGGGTCGAGTTGGCAGGCTGTTATGGCGGCCTATGTGCCCATGAATACTTGTATTCAGGCTGGTCTGGTAGTCACTAATTACAATGCTGGTAATGTCATTGCTACTTTTGACAATGTGGAAGTCAACGAATATAACAACGCTAATTTGCAGATTCCGGATACGGATAACCCCGAACAGGGAATCACCCAAAATCTGGATTTCTCCATCTTCCCCAATCCGGTGAAAGAAAAAGTGCACCTGGATTTGGTCAACTATTATGGTCAGGAGGCCAAGGTCGAAATGCTCAATCAGTTGGGGCAACCTGTTTTGCAACGCCAGGTAAACGAAATTGGCTCCAGCCCGGAAACATTTGATCTGAACGGATTGAGCAGTGGCACCTATTTCATTCGGGTGACGACCGATAAAGGAGATAAAGTGAAGCGGTTTTTGATTGTGAAATAAACCCAGGAAAAGCGCAAAACAAAACCGGTATCTGAGCAATTGGATGCCGGTTTTTTTATTAGATTGTATAGGAGTATTTGCAATCCATATCAAATTTTCCTTCCTGTAATTCTACACTGACCTACAAACAGAAGCCTGGAGGCCATTTTTTTAGTAATTTTGATTGGAGATGTACAAGAATTTAAATTGCTATTTTCTCTTTTTTTTTCTATTAGCTATCCCTTTGTCAGGACATGGCCAGCAATCTGACAGTCTTCCCAAATTGGTGCTGAAAAACAAGACGAAACTCAATGATGAAAACTTCCCGGGAGGATATTGTATTCGCCAGATGTTTGAAGATGCACAGGGAAGGTTGTGGATAAGCACCTGTGCCACCCTTTCAGGCCCCTTCATGCTTAAGCTACTGCAATACGACGGATATTCCTCAAAAGTGGTCAACCTCAATTATGAGGGGATTGCTATAAGGTCGAATGTCAAAATCGTTGATTATCTAGATGGAATCGGTCTATTTGGCTATATTAAAAGTGAAAAGTCTTCTGCCTTATTTGTTTATAATGAAAAACTGGATTCAAGTTATCAATGCTCACTTCCTACTGGACAAATAGCAGAAGTCATTCGCAAAGATGACGACTCATTCTGGATTATTGGACAAAGTGGCCAGACATTACATCTTTATGAATGGAAGGAAATGCAATTCAAAGCAATCACCAGCATTCATTTACCTTGGGATACATCAGATGCCGATGCGACAAACAACCGGCACAATAATTACTTCTTAATTGACGGGGATTATTTATACGGTGCATTCTTTTGTCAACCTTCTTTTCGGTACCACCTCCAGAAAAAAACGCTTGAAATAATGGATTTTCAGGATGGGTTAAAAAAAGATTCCAATATTCTCTGCCCTGAAATGATCAAAAATAAAAGAAAGTTTTTGTGCAAAGGTCAGGACAAGCTCTATTACCTGCCATCTCTTAAAAGCAAACATTTTTATGAGTCGGAGGAAAACAGTTTGCTTTTTCGCCCCATGTCCATCATTCCTGAAGGAGGAACCGGGCAAGGTATTTTTGAAGATGCATCTGGCAATAAAGTATTTTTGTATAAGACCAAGACCGATTCTCTGGGTGCGGTACTAGTGGATAAAAATAATCTATTTTGGGACTATACCTCCCTCGTGGAGTGGGCAGGTAAAGAAGATATTATCTATCACATTTATGGAGAAAACTTCAAAAAAGAAGCATTTATTGGAACCAGTATTGGCATTTATCAGGTCAACGTAGGCAACCTTTCTGCTATCAATACCTACTTCCCTGATTTTGGTATCCGGTGGCTGGCTCAATTGGGAGAAGGTCAATATTTAGTTAAGCGGCAAGGAAGTGCTATTTATACCCTTGAGCCTAATAAAAAGACAAATAATAAAATAGCACTTCCTTGCTGGTCCGATTTTTTTATCGACAGGACAATGGCTACCGTCAAGTTTTTTACAGATCAAAACGAGATAAGCTGGGCTATCTGGGGGAATGAAATTTTTCAATTGATGCCGGATGCTGAGGATGGATTGTGTAAGCATTTTAAGTTAGACTTTAGGCCAAACCAAATGGCCTTTCTTCCCGATGGACGAATAGCGTACCTATTGGATAAAAACGGTCAAATTTTTATCTGGATTCAATCCGAAACCGAGTCGCAAATACCAAGGGGGCTCAAAAAGAAAGTTATAAATATTAATGTTCCAATCAACGCTTTTTTTGCAAGTAAGGATGGTTTTCTTTGGATTACGACTCTTGATGGTTTGTATAAATTGCATCCTGACCTGTATACCGTACAAAAACTTGGGACAAATGAAGGCTTTGAAGATTTTCGGATTACGGAGATTACGGAAGGCCGGGATGGAAAGTTATGGGTAGGCACGGTGAAGGGAGGATTGCACCTTTTTAATCCGGCCACCAACAAGGTAGAAGCTATATTTAACAAGGAAAATGGGTTAACAAATAATACCATTGTAAACATACTGGTAGATGATGATGAAGACGTTTGGGTAGGCACATATAATGGACTTTCAATCTTATCAGGTAGTGACTGGAAAATTACCAACCTGAATGTAGAGGACGGCCTTAGTCACTATGAATTCAATCGCAAAGCACAACTCAAAAGTACGGATGGAAAGTTGCTACTCGGTACTGTGAAGGGATTGAATATTATTGATCCATTAGCCTTTAAAAAAGATTATGCCAAGCAAGACACCTCAAAAATCTACCTGACGGAATTGAGTTTTTACGATGGAGAACAGGGAAAAATGATTCGACTCCCCTACTTTGACCCTGGTTCAAGAACAATCCCTTTAGAACCTGATCATCGCAATTTAAAATTAAAGGTAGCCCTGTCAAATTACGGTTCCTCCAGCGAAAACAAATTTGTCTACAAACTCGAAAACGTTGACAAAGAATGGCACTATTTGGGGACTCAGCACGCTATTCACCTCTCCAGCTTACCGGAAGGTAAATATCAGCTCTTGATTCATGGGATAGATAAACGAGGGAATTGGACCAATGAACCATTGATGATTCACATTTGGGCAAAAGCCCATTTTTATCAGACGACCTGGTTCTACCTATTGCTTTTGGCTTTGGTAATGGCCATAGCTCTATTTTGGCTGTATCGTTTGAGTTATGAAAAGAGAAGGTTGGAAGTAGAAGTAACAAGGCGAACCCAGGAAATACAACAAGACAAGGAGATTATCCAAGAACAAACAAGCCGATTACAGGAGGTAGATGAAATGAAAACGCGCTTTTTTGCCAATATCTCTCACGAATTACGAACACCCGCCACCCTCATTGCAACACCTGTAGAGCATGCCCTGAACAAACACAAAAAGGAGATGAGCGAGGAGCTTAAAAAATCGCTTCAACTGGTGCAAAACAACTCCAAAAAATTACTGGACCTCATCGAAGAGTTATTGGAGCTTTCTCGGTTTGATGCTGATAAAATAGGCGTACACTCCACCCCTACCCCATTAAAATCGTTTTGTCAACAACTATTTAGTGCATTTGAATCAGCCGCCCGCCTCAAACAAATTGAGTATCGATTAGACTATGGACTTTCCCCAACCCTGCAAGTAAGTATCGATCAGAAAAAGGTCGCAAATGTATTAAATAACCTTTTGAGCAACGCATTGAAATTCACCTCCAAGGGTGGGGAGATCATACTGGAGGTTGCACCTGATGGCTTAGATGAACAACAAGAGGGCCAGTCCGTGCTGCTGGTATTTAAAGTGAAAGATAATGGACGTGGGATACTCCAGGAAGACCTGCATCGAATTTTTGATCGTTATTATCAAACACAAAGCAAAGTATTGCCCAAGCAAGGAGGTGCTGGCATCGGTCTGGCCCTGGCCAACGAATTGGCGGCTTTGATGGGGGGAAATTTACAAGTGGAAACCGAATGGGGCAAAGGAAGTACCTTTTGTTTTCGCCTGCCGGCAAAAGTCGAGAAGCCTATACTTCAGCAAGTAGAAATACGAAAAGAAAAAGGGGTCACATTAACGCAGAAAAAAAACAGGGTTGCCTCAGCTGAAAAGAAAACCACCATTTTGATCGTGGAGGACAACAGAGATATGCAACAGCTTTTGGTGGGGTTGCTAAGTGATGCGTACCATTGCCTATTGGCAAATGACGGCGCTGAAGCATGGACCTTTTTGACCAAAAAAATGCAATTGGTGGATGATATTGAGCTGATTATCTCCGATTTGATGATGCCTGAAATGGATGGTTATACCTTGTTGGAGAAGATAAAAACCCATCCCCAATGGCAGTATGTCCCCGTTATCATGCTGACTGCAAGAGCTGCTGAAGAGGACCGCTTAAAGGCCCTTCGTCTTGGTGTAGATGATTATTTAAACAAGCCTTTCTCTGTTGATGAACTGTTGGCCAGAGCCCACAATCTGGTCCATAATTATCAACAACGGAAGGGGTATCATACAAAATCTACTAAGGAGATCAATATTGACTTTGAAGCTACGGAGTCGGTCGATCAGCTTTGGCTGGCCCAACTGGAAGAAGTAGCCTTGCTGGCACTCCATAAACAACAAGAATTGTCGGCGGCCTACCTGGCAGATAAAATGAGTATCAGTGCCCGACAATTGTTGCGCCAGCTCAAACCCCTTACCGGTCTCACCGTCAAACAATATATCCAGGAGGTAAAGCTTCAAAAAGGAAAACATTTCCTGGAACACAAGACCTACGCGACTGTAGCTGAGGTCGCCTATACCTGTGGATTTAACACGCCTGGCTATTTTTCTACCCTTTTCGAAAAGCGTTTTGGCAAGCGCCCTAATGATTACCTTAGCTAAAAAACACTCGTAACTCATTGATTATCAGTCAATGTCTAGTTTTTCAAAGAAGTTGTCCAGTTTTTCATAGCCGCACACCGCCATCTTACAGGCAAAATAAACAAGGAGAGAAAAAACATGATTCTTCCCTCAACGCTAAATGGCATAACTATGAAAAATATTCTTCAACAACTTCTGGCAATCGTACTTTGTACTTTTCTTCACCTGACAGTCCTACAGGGACAATCCCTCAACGCCGACGGCGATTTGCATGAAGTCAATTACAATGGCACTTACCAGGATTTTACCATCCCCAGTGGAGCTAATTTAAACGGCAGTAACTACATCACCTTTTTCCTGAAAGGGGCAGATGGTGGGAAGTCCAATGGCACTTATTTTGTCCACAGAAAAGCAGGAGGAGGAGCAACGGTAGAAGCAGATCTTGAAATAGGCAGTGGACCTGGCCAATTAAAACCTGGGGGAACCCTCCGGATAATAGTGGGAAAAAATGGGACCAATGGCCGAGGTGGAGGCTATGCCATAGGTGGCGGCGGCGGTGGAGGCACGGCTGTTCTTTATCTGGATCCTAACGGCAGCAGTTCTTGTAATAACCCCTCATTGCAATTGTCTGATGCTGCATCCTGCTGGGTAATTCTCGCCGTAGCAGGCGGTGGTGGTGGCGCATCTGAATATGAAGCAGGAAGGAATGGTAAAACTAACGAATCCGGTGGTTCTGGTAATTCTAATGGAAATGGAGGAGCAGGAGGGTCAAATGGTGCAGGTGGCGGTGCAGGCGGCACCGCTGGCGGCGGTGGCGGCGGCGGCTATTCTGGCAATGGTGGCGGCGGTACCGGCAGGGGAGACAAAGGCGGATTTACCGGTGGAGAAGGGGGATCAGGAAATGCCAGAAAACGGAAAGGTGGTTATGGATATGGAGGGGGAGGAAGTGGTTCTCTCACAACTGATGGTGAAAATGGTAGCGGCGGCGGTGGCGCTGGCGGATTCTCAGGGGGAGGGGGTGCAGATGTATCAAAAGCCGGCGGCGGTGGCGGTAGCTTCGTAAATAATGCTGCAATCGAGAATAATAAAGAACGTGGTGAACATGATAACACCCCCAACAACGGCCGTTTTTATTATGAATTTAGTATCTATGATCCAACCAAACCAAAAGCGAAATGTAAAAATATTGAAGTTACCTTAAATAGCGGGAGCTATACCCTCGCTGCCTCAGAAATTGATGATGGCAGCATTGCCGATCCCGGAGAAACAATTGTGCCCGCTATTTTAAAAAAGATTGCCGGACAAAATGTTCCCGTGTTTAGTATTACACTTGATTGCAGCGATATAGGCGAAAAACTCGTAACCCTTCAGGTGATTAGCACCAGCGGGAAAAAGGATAAATGTGCGGCCCTGGTGCAAGTAGTAGATGATGTGGCACCCAATGTAAGCTGCGGAACGCCATTTCCAATTGTAGCAACCGTAACACGAGGACAAGAATTTGTTTTGGATCCCGAGCTGGTCATACAATCTTCATCCGATGCTTGTGGGCATATCATTGATAAATACTTTGACAAAGGGACCTTTACCTGTGAAGATGTCGGTTCGAATACCGTTACACTCTATGTGGAGGATGAAAGCGGTAACCTGGGAAGTTGCAACTTTACCTTTACTTTGGGACAAGATACCGAAGCATTAAGTCTTAGCTGTCCCGCTGACGGGGTAGCAAATATTGGGCTCCCTGGCTGTGTCGCAGAATTAGACGAAGATATATTGACTCCAGATCTTACAGGGCCTTGCTCCAGTAGCCTGACCTACGAGATAAGTGACGGTGTAAATATCATCGACAGCGGCTCAGGAATTCCTATTGGGAATACCCTGGCACCTGGCACCTATACCTTGTCATATACGCATAGTGCGAATGGTACTACAGCAAACTGTTCGTTCAATATTTCGGTAGAGGATCCAGGTGATGGCTTTGACTTATTTTGTCCGGGTAGCTTTGAGATTGAATTGCCCGAAGCAGTAAATTGCAGCGTTCCGATATCTTCAAGTTTTTTGCAACCCACCACTGGTTTTTGTGGTACCATCAATGGGAATATTACCTACCAAATTTTTAATTCCATTTCTGGGAATACGATCAGTGGAGCAGGAGTTTTAGGAAACACCGACTTTAAAGGAGGTACAAATACCGTGACCTATTTTCTTGGAGAAAACACTTGCAGCTTTACCATAGAGGTGATCGACAATGTACCGCCTACTGCATTTTGTAATCATCTTACCGTACAACTTGATAATAATTGTGAAGCTACGGTCGACGTAACTGACCTGGCCGTTGGGTCAGACGATAATTGTGTGGGAATAACTGCGTTGGCCTATTACCAGGATTGTAGTGAAATCCCTTGTACAGAGGAGGGACCGGTATCCTTTATCACCTATACCACTCCCGGTGACTATGATGTAATTGTTGAGGTGACGGATGCCAGTGGAAATACCACCGATTGTAGTGCGTTGGTTAGCGTGGAAACTCCAATGGTAATGCCTACTTGCCAGGACATCACCCGCTCCTTGGACGCTAATGGTGAGGTAAACATTACACCACAGGAAGTATACGATGCCTCTTCAGCTAGTTGTGTAGCTCCCACTTCCATGAATTTGAGTGATGACTTTTTTACTTGCCTCAATATTGGTGCCAATACGGTGACCCTGATCGCTGAATATGAAAACAACAATCTGGCTACCTGCACCGCTACGGTAACGATAGCAGACAATATGGCACCGGTGGCTCTTTGCCTGGATTTTATGGCAAGTTTGACGTCTGATGGCACAAGAAGTATTCTCCCTCACCATGTATTTAGTGCTTTATCTTCAGATAATTGTAGCGCAGTGACTCCAATCCTGGTCAGTCCAAGTGTATTCACTTGTGCAGACCTTGGAGCCAATACGGTGACATTAACTGTAGCAGATGAAAGCGGCAACCAAAGTACTTGTACGGCTACCGTGACGATCGACGATCCATCCTCGCCGCTACTGATGTGTGCAGACCCTACCATCACTTTGGATGAAAGTGGACTCGCTACGGTCACCTTAGATGATTTGATTTCGTCTTTAGAAGA
The DNA here is from genome assembly GCA_021604865.1 of Saprospiraceae bacterium. Classification (GTDB taxonomy): domain Bacteria; phylum Bacteroidota; class Bacteroidia; order Chitinophagales; family Saprospiraceae; genus BQJU01. Next base: position 8,105 of record BQJU01000104.1, read on the forward strand.
CGAATGTGAAACGGAACAACTTGCCTATCTGACATCGGAAGGGCCTTCACAGCCCATGACTTCGTTCAATTTTAATTGTGACAACCTGGGGGAAAATGAAATTTTTATATCTGCGACCGATCTTAGTGGAAATACCACCACCTGTCTCTCCTATGTAACAATAGCAGATGATACGCCACCTGTGGCCAACTGCCAGCAGTCCCTTACCTTGACTTTAGACGAAAATGGACAGGCTACCTTAACGCCGGAGATGATCGACAACAATTCATCGGATAATTGTGGTAATGTGCAGCTAATGCTTAGCCAAACCAATTTCGACTGTTCACAGTTAGGCCTCCAAACAGTTGTGCTTACCGCAACCGACAATAATGATAATGAAGGGACCTGTAATGCAACAATTTTAGTAAAAGACGTCATCCCTCCTGTAGCACTCTGTGCAAATGCCACGGTGCAACTAGATGAAAGCGGGATGATCAGCATCACCCATAATGTTATTGATAATGATTCCTGGGACAATTGCGGAAATTTCAATTTCAGCCTCAGTCAAAGCGATTTCACCTGTGATGAGATGGGCACCCAAAGTGTGACTTTGACAACCACCGATGATAGTGGAAATAGCAGTTCTTGTATTGCATACGTAACCGTTGAAGACAATATTGCCCCCACCGCAAATTGCAAAATTGCAAAATCCATCAACCTGAATGAAAATGGGCAGGCTACCCTGACTCCGGCCATGATTGACAACAATTCTTTTGATAATTGTGGAGACATTACCTTGGAATTTGGCAATGGAACAACTGAAAAAATATTTGACTGTGACCAAACTATTGCAACGGTAACACTACGAGTCACCGATGGCAGCGGTAATCAAAGCACCTGTTCTACAGTAGTGTTTATCAATGATCACATCGCTCCTAATGCCGTTTGCCAGGATATCACCGCTCAGTTGGATGAAAACGGCTCAGTTATAGTGACTAATGGGCAACTTGATGGAGGAACTACGGATAACTGTACATCTTCCTCTTTAGGCTTTTTCAATTTTGATTGCGAAGACATTGGAGAAAATACCGTCAATGTAAACTTTAGCGATTTTATAGGTAACAGCAGTTCCTGCCAGGCAACAGTTACCGTGGAAGACAACATAGCGCCTACGGCCGTTTGTCAGAATATCACCGTCAATTTATCCACCCCGACGCTCACCTCTGAACAACTCGACGGCGGTTCGAGTGATAACTGCACTGCTGCTGCAGACCTTACTTTTGAAACAACCTCAAGCACTGTTGAGTGTGCGGATGTTGGCGACCAAACGGTAACACTGACAGTGAGTGATGCTAGCGAAAATTCCAGTAGTTGCAGCGCCACTGTGGTGGTAATAGATGATATTCCTCCGGTAGCACAGTGCCAATCCGAGCTCATTAAGTTGTATCTGGATGAAAGTGGCCAGGTCAACCTCACAACTGATATGCTTGATGACAACTCTACAGATAATTGTGGCAATGTTTCGCTGTCTTTTGAAGATGGAAGCACTTCCATGACGTTTGGTTGTTCGGATGTATTTGGTATTCAGGAGGTGGAACTGCTCGTTTCGGATGATAGCGGGAATCAAAGCACTTGCACCGCATCTGTGTTAGCGTATGATAATATTGCACCCAATGCTATTTGTCAGGATATTACTATTGAGTTGGGCGCAGATGGAACCGTATCTGTAGAGGCCAGCCAGATCGATGGTGGAAGTTATGATAATTGCGACAATGGGTTTAATGTATATGGTGGTGGTCTTTTCGATTGTGGTGACCTGGGAGAAACCACGGTAGAGCTGGAGGCAGAAGACATATTTGGCTATTATGCCACCTGTAATGCGATTGTCACAATCGTTGATAACACTCCGCCTACAATGAAGTGTCAAGACATTACAGTGCAGTTAGGTGCCAATGGCGTAGCCAGCATAATGCCTGATGATGTTGACAATGGCTCCCATGACGTTTGCGGCATTGCCAGTCTTAGTGTGGTACCTAACAATTTCACCTGTGCTGATATAGGTAGCCATATTGTGACTTTAACTGCAACAGATCACAATGGCAATTCCAGCACTTGTACCATTACGGCCACCGTAGAAGATAACAATGCACCAGTCATTCTAGCCTGTCAAGGCAGCATGGCCTTATTCAATGGAGAGGAGGAGTTTTCAGCTGCTTCGCTAATTGATTTTGACGCGACATCCCCTTGTGGCATCATGAGTGTAACCTACAGTCCGGAAGTGATTACTTGTGTTCAAATAGGGCAAACTATCCCGGTAACCGTTACGGTGACCGACAACAATGGCAATTCAAATACCTGTATCGCAGATGTAGAAACAAGCGGTCTCCCCTGTGGGTACACAGATTTTGGTGACGATGGCATTGACTGTGAAGACAGCAGCAATGTGGAATACGATGCCGACTCCGGTAGTTTTACGCTTACCAGCGATGGCTGCACCACGATTAACTTTTCTCAAGACAATGCCGCTTATGTGCAATCCGAGCTCTGTGGGAACGGCGAAATCATTGCCCATGTTACCAATATCAACCCATTGGGTCAGGGTTGGGCGGGCATCACTATGCGAGAATCCGAAGCACCCGGAGCAAAAAAGGTGGAACTTTTGGTCAACCTTAGCAATTTTATCCGCAGGGCCGTTCGCACGGTCACCAATGGTGTTGCTTTTCCAGGGCAGCTCTTTAGGCCCCAGGCTACCTGGCTAAAGATAAAAAGGACAGGTAATCAATTTAGGGGATATGCCTCAACCAATGGGTCGAATTGGCAAGCTATTATGGCGGTCTATGTGCCCATGAATGCCTGTATTCAGGCTGGCCTCATGGTCACCAACTACAGTCCCAATACATTGGTGACTGGCAGCTTCGATAATGTTACGATTAATACATCCGGTAGTAACACGAACTTGCAAATGCCAGATACAGATATGGGAACCATGCAGCAAACTACTGGTTTGGACTTCAACCTATTTCCAAACCCGGCAAAAGAAAAGCTCTACCTGGAAATTATTGACCCTCAAAGTCAGGAAGTCCGGGTGGAAGTGCTCAACCAATTGGGCCAACCCATCCTTACCCGTCAACTCAGCAATAACCTTGAATCTTTCGATCTGAATGCCATGCAAAGTGGCACCTATTTCATCCGAGTCATCACGGATCAGGAAGAAAGGGTCAAAAAATTCCTCATCGTGAAATAATTAGAAGCTAGCTACCAGTAGACACAACAAATGCAGTCGACGCCGGAGTAATCTGGCGTCGGCTTTTTTATAAGCGTATAAAGCAAGCAGTAACAAGGATCGATTATTAGAGCATGTTTGGAGGTCGGCTTTTGTAGCGAAAAGTTTGACCTCCAAACACGCACTAATAACCCCATGCGCATCAGGTTAAGAAATCAACTAAAATGATAGGATAAAAAAGAGTGTCCATCTTTGTAATAGTCGCAAAACACCTACAAGATGAAACACCCTCCGCTAAAAAACGGGTTACAAAGTAACAGACTTAGGGGTCCATTTTAGGAAAAACGTAAGAGAAATTTTTGGCTTACAAAACATATCCCGACATTTACGTTATCAAGTTGCCCCCTCAATTGATCCTCTAATTATATGAGACCAATTTTTCCTCCTTTCCTTATCCTGCTTTTCACCCTGTGTTTGCCAGGTAAGCAGGAACACCTCCTTGCTCAACCTGCCAGTCTATCTAAATGGCTGCAAGATTGGAATGCCCCACAAACTCCAGATAGCATTCGTTTTAAAGCGGCAGATAGGCTAGCGCGTAGGGGGTATTATTCCTACAAGCCAGATAGTGCGCTTTATTATGCGCAGGCGCTATTTGATTTTGCCAAAGCAAGGAAAGACAAGCACTGGATGACAAAAGCACTGACTTCCAAAGCCACGATTTTACGAAAAAGTGGCACTTATGAAGAAGCATTGGATGTCCTCCTAAAAAACATTGAATTGCAGGAAGAGTTACAAAACATCAAAGGGCTATCTAACACCTACAAATCAATTGGCTACACGCTACGAAAACTGGGAAGATTTGAAGAGTCCTTAAAAAACGATCAGATTAGTCTCGATTTAGCTGAAAGTCTTGGCCTGGAAGGACGATTTTATGCCGCAGCGACTTACATCGAAATGGGCTCCCTTTTTATGGATCAGGAAGACTACGAAAAAAGCTTGGAACAATACCAGAAAAGCCTAAAATTGTTCCTGGAGCTGGATAAAAAGAATGGAATAGCCGCTAATTACAACAATATCGGTATGTTGTATTTAAGCCTCAAAGAATTCGACCAGGCAAAAAATTACCTGCTGCAAAGCCTGCCATTAAAAAAGGAACTGAATGACCTGGAAGGCCTGGGAAATACCTATAGTGGCCTGGGGCGAATAGCTTTCTTCAAGCAACAATATCCGGAAGCAAAAAAATATTTTGAGCAGGCTTTCCAACTCTTTGACAGCATCAATCAAATAGCAGACCTGGCTAACACTTGTAGTGCATTGGGGGAGTTAGAAATAAAAACAGGAAACCTTGCCAAAGCTCAGGAATGGTGTACCCGAGGATTAGAATATGCCGAAGAAGTGGGTGACATTGAGGAGGCTGCCAGAAATTGTGACTGTCTCTATCAGGCTTATGAAGCAAGTAGCCGGTTTGACTCTGCCTTGCATTACCTCAAACAATACAAGATTTTATACGATTCTCTGTTTAATGAAGAAAATACCCGAAAACTAACCAAGCTGGAATCAGAATATGCCTACGAAAAGGAAAAGGGAACCCTGGAAGCAGAGCTCAAACAGCAACAATTAATCCGCAACATTGCCATTATCATAGGAATTGCACTGCTGATTTTCGCATATTTGATGTGGCGGCTCACCCGCATTCGTCGCAAGAAAAATGAAGAACTGAACCGAAAGAACGAGCAGATCCAAAGAGATAAAGCCATCATTAGCCAACAGGCTACTGAACTTCGAGCGATCGACGCAATAAAAAGTCGGTTTTTTACCAATATTTCCCACGAGCTACGGACTCCCCTAACTTTAATTATCACCCCAATTTCCCATTTGTTAAAACAACAAAATCGCGAGAACCTTTCCTCCAAAGTACAGATCACACTTACCAATGCCTACCGGAATGCACAGCGGCTGCTTTCGCTGGTGGAAGAATTACTGGAATTGTCTCGCATTGAAGCCGGAGAGCAAAAGCTCAACTTCACCCCTACCCGATTGAAAAGCTTCTGTCAGCAGTTGTTTAGTGCATTTGAGGCAAAAGCTCAATTAAAAAAAATTGACTACCAACTACACACAGACATCCTGGAAAGCACAGCGGTCAATATCGATAGAAATCGCTTTGCCAAAGTGGTCAACAACCTTTTAGGCAATGCCCTTAAGTTTACCCCGAGTGGTGGAAAAGTCACCCTGATCCTTGATCATTCCTCACAAGAGCCCAACACCCTGATTTTGACTGTAAAAGATACTGGCCGTGGCATTCTACCGGAAGATTTACCCCATATCTTCGATCGCTATTTTCAAACAAAAAATAAAAATATACCCACGGAGGGAGGAACAGGAATCGGATTAGCCCTATCAAAAGAACTGGCCGAATTGATGGGTGGCAACCTTACCGTAGAAAGCCAATGGGAAGAAGGTAGTACATTTATCCTTTCTCTACCTATAAAAGAAACGGCTAAAAAGGTAGTCCCTCGTGACGCAGTATCAGAGGATAAGGCCCTTTCTAATGTGGAAATGATTACTCCCACAGCGGTGGTTACCCATCCTGCAACCACCGAAGGTCGGAAGAAGATATTGATCGTAGAGGACAATCTGGATATGCAGCAACTCATCAGCAGCCTACTGGCTGACCGCTACGATTATCAATTGGCCAGCAATGGTGAGGAAGCCTGGAAGTTGCTACAAAGCGAAGACAAGTCAACCAAAGATATCAGCCTGATTATCAGTGATATTATGATGCCGGAAATGGATGGTTATGAATTGCTGGATTGCATTAAAGGGCACCAAAAATGGCAGCGACTACCCGTTATTATGCTCACCGCCCGAGCGACCAGAGAAGATAAGCTTCGCGCATTGCGCATGGGCGTTGATGACTACCTGTCCAAGCCTTTTGCTGCTGAAGAACTGCTGGCAAGAATCGATAACCTGATCCAAAATTTCGAGCAGCGCCAGGAATTTCAGCAATTGGGTGTCAATGTGGAAATTGAAGCCACGCCTTCCGCCGATCAGGAGTGGTTGAGTGAAATAGAAGCCTTCTGTCTGGAAGGCATTGACCTGAAGATAGAAGTCACCACCGGATATCTGGCCTACAAAATGATCCTTAGCGAGCGTCAGCTGCTTCGCCGGCTAAAATCACTTACCGGCCTGTCTACCAGTAGGTATATCCAGGAGGTGAAGCTGCAAAAAGCCCGCCAGTTACTGGAAAACCAGACCTACAATACTGTTTCCGAGATAAGTTATGCCTGTGGTTTCAATACGCCGAGTTATTTTACCAGAAGTTATGAGACTCGCTATGGCAAGCGCCCGATAGAATACCTGGAGAACCCCTATTAGGTGGTCGGATACTTTTAAACAGTCTCGATTCCTGTCGCCTGACGACTCATGGTCGTCCGTCGACTAGGATTGAAAACGTTGGGTACGAGGAGGAACACCTCCATACAAGCTTCCCAGCCACACTTATCCTGGTATAGTGGTTGGACGATTTTCAAGATCGTCCAACCACATGCGCAAGCTATACTGCTGGCTTTCACTCGTAAGTGTCTCTGACACGAAACGCTCGGTTTCAAGTCTCTGACTTGTATAAGCCCCTAAATCTTCCCCATTCTTTGGACTCGAAAGCCCCTCCACATCACAATTGGCGGATTATTTCACCTTTTTGGCGGATTATTTCACCTGCCTGGGCATAGTTTTGTCTTTACAAAAATCAAAAAGACATGTTAAAAACAGAACCTCCAATTCCCGTAAATGGCGCCCTGAAAAATCCCAGCAAATGGAAACAAATACTAACCAGTATAGCCTGTATTAGTCTTTTCCCATTGATATATCTGATTGGAAAGTTGCTATTATAAATAATGGCCACTTCTATTTGTAAAAACAAGCCGTAAGATCTGCTAAACTTATTTCGACACTACCCCCAATAATTTTCTATTATTATGCAAAAGCTCACCATACTATTCAGCCTGGCATTTTACCTGTTAACTTTCCAGCAAATTAAGGCACAAAACAACCTCCTTACCGATGGCACTACTGAGACCATCAATGTCAGTGGCTCTTATCAAGACTACCTGATCCCCCCTACTTTTGAATCAGGTACAATAGAGTTTTTCCTATCTGGCGGTGACGGTGGTAAAATTACCGGCTGCAGCGATAATGCCCGCGGTGGCAAAGGCGTTAACCTAACTACCGCCTTTACCATTGGCAGTGGTACAGATGAGCTACAGCCGGGCGGCACTATTCGGTTTGTAGTGGGAGGCAAAGGAGAAAACCAAAACGAGGGTGGTGCCGGAGGAGGTGGTGGTACGGCCATTTTGTACAAAAAACCGGATGCTACCATTCCCGATGGAGCAGATACCCCTAGCTTAGATATGGCAGATGCAAATTCAAGCTGGATATTACTATCCGTAGCTGGCGGTGGTGGTGGTGCTTTCGCCCGAAAAGATGGAACATTCGGCACCTGTGTTACTGCTTCCGCAAAACATGGAGCGGGTGCCAATGCCGGCACTAGCGGTGATGGCGGCGGCAATAATAATGATGGTGGCACCAATGGTAATGGAGGGAAGTATAACGCAGCACAGGATGACGGCGGCGGCGGTGGAGGGTATTTGACGGACGGTGTGCAACTTAATACAACCACCGGAAACCCAGGAAAAGGAGGAATACGAGGTGGCATAACGGGGGGAGAAAATAACAATTATGGTGGTTTTTGGGCCGATGGAGGTTTTGGATATGGTTCCGGTGGTGATGGAGAAAGTAACGATGGCGGCGGCGGTGGCGGCGGCGGTTTTTCCGGTGGTGGTGGCGGAAATGACGGCAGCAGTTCAGCCAACAATGGCGGCGGAGCCGGTAGTTTTATCAACGATGCCGCGCTGGATAGCTATATGGACATTAACGGCGGTGGCAGTACGGAAGATCCTACGAATGGAAAAATTCGATATACAATATACCTTTCCAGCTTGGAAACCGGAGGCACCGATATCACCATTGAGCATAGTGGCACTTATCAGGACTTTACCATCCCCTCCGATATCGACCTGGATATCGCCGATGCCATCAGCCTTATCCTCAGAGGTGGTGATGGAGGTAGAGTAAAAACTACTGATTTTGGTTCAACCTGTGTGAAAGCGACCGGAGGTGGCGCCACTACTTACGTCAGTTTTCGTATTGGAAATAGTGATGATGACCTCAAACCCGGCGGTACCTTACGCTTCATTGTGGGAAAAAAAGGTATGAATGCTTCAAAGGAGTTTCACGGGGCTGCGGGTGGTGGTGGTTCGGCTGTTTTATATCTTGGACCAGAGGCTACTGCAAGCGGAACAGAACCCTCCCTAAACATCCTGGACGAAAACTGGACAATTCTGGCCGTTGCTGGCGGCGGCGGTGGTGCTTACCTCGATGCTTGCAGTGCTGGCGGGGCAGGTGGCTCTCAGGGTGGCAATGCCAATGCTACGCCTGAGGGTAGCGATGGAGGAGGTCCTGGCAGCGGTGACGGCGGCTTTAATGGAAGTGCCGGAGATATAGCAGGAACTTTTAGTGACCTGGAATCTGGTGGTGGTGGTGGCTATCTAGCCTACGGTACTACTGATCCTTTAGCCAATGAGGGTATGCAGGGCAAAGCGGGTGCTTTTGAAGGAGGACAAGGTGGATCAGGTTCCGGAAGTAAAACAGCCGGAGGTTACGGTTACGGTGGTGGTGGCAGCGGCCAGGGAAAGGGTGGACGAATCCGTGGCGGTGGCGGCGGCGGTGGATTTTCTGGTGGCGGCGGTGGTAGCAATCAAGGTGGCGGCGGCGGCGGTAGCTGGGTAAACCCCATCTATCTGACCTCCAGTATTGAATCCGGAAACCACGATAATTCCCCGGAAGGTGGATTTATCACCTACAACTTTTTTAAAACCGATGAAACAACCGCAGGCGTAATGGCACCGGTAGTAAACTGCAAAACGGTAGAGGTTACCCTGATAGGAGATGAAGTGGAAATCACACCGGATATGGCCAATAACGGCAGTTATGATGCCAATTCCCCTGCCTTGCCGCTAACCTACGAGATATGTGCCACCTTTAATCATGGACAGGTCTGCTTTGATGATCTGACCATCGATTGTGATGATGTGGGTCAGAATATGACCTTAACCTTGAAGGCATCTAATGGCACCCGTTTTTCAACCTGTTCGTTTGTCGTGGATGTAGAAGAAGGAGAGGGTACCTTTACCTGCCCCAATTCCATAACGGTCAATACAACTAGTTGTAATACCATTCTTCCCCAAAATGGTAATTTCAATTTCAGCCCCCAAAGCTTTGCTTCCTGCAATGATAGTGTTGCCTATTACATTATCCGTCCGGATCAAACCATTGATACTTACCCAGTATTTGACAACTCATTCATTCCCGGTCTGGAACAAGATACCTTTGGTATTGGCACCAGCCTGGTGGTTTATAATTCTTTTTATACCAATGAATTTGGAGAACCGGATTTACAAAGCTGTTCGTTTACGATAACCGTAAACCCAAATACCGAAGCCAATATTATTTGCCCGAATGATATCCTCGTGCGCTTGGATGAAGAAGATGAGCCCGCTTGTTTTGCCACGCTTGAACATGGCCCAGCTCCTTCGATATTTATTGACCTTGAACCCGATTATTTCGATGAAACAGGCAACCTTTCCTACCGAATTACCAATGATGGCGTTGTGCCTACTATTACCGAAGGTAATGGCCTCATAACTAGTTTTGATTTTGAGCTTGGCGAAAATCTAGTGGAATACTTTATTAGTTGTGGAGAGGAGGTTACCGGCAGTTGTTCCTTTACCGTAACCATTGACCCACCAAATTTTTCCGGTGAAGAACCAGAGATCACCTGTGTTAACACTAACAATCTCCTTATTAGTGTTTCTGATTTAACCACCACAGAGGATATCATCGACCAGATCGTATTAGACGTTTCGGACGATTGTTTGGTAACGAGCTTGGAGCTTTCTGGTTTTTCTAATATTGACTGCGTCTTTGTAGATGACCCCATACAGGTCACCGTAACGGCATACGATGCTGCGGGATTAACGGATCAGTGTACGGTCAATATTACTTTAGTAGATGACATTGGACTCACTTGCCAGGACGATGTCACGGTGGTCATACCGGCAGGAGATTGTGAGATGTCTATTGGCGATATCTTAAACGCCCCAGGTGTTGATCCACCCAACGGGAATTATTTGTGTGATAATCGTATCAGATTTACCATAACAACCGAGATCGACGGCCAATCGGTGGTGATTTCGCAAACAGGTGATACCAATGCTAATGATATCGTAGGTCCTGGAATGTATACCATAACCTTTGTGCCTGAAGTACCATCTGCTGGAAATAATAGCTGTAATTACAACATCTTTGTGGAAGACCAGACTCCACCCCAAGCCATTTGTACGAATACGACCTTTTACCTAAGCAGTATCCCCACGGATGCCGCCGCATTGGTCGGGGCCGATGCTACCGATGCTTGTGGAATTACGAGTTATTCTCTTGATATGGACCTGGATTGTGCTGCTGTGGGGGTAAATTCTACGCTATTGACCGTCAGCGATGAGGCAGGAAATGAAAGTATTTGTGGTGTGCTCATCACCATTATCGATGATACGGAACCAACCATTATTAGTTGTCCTCTCAATCAAAATGTCAATACGAATACGGGTAACTGTTCAGACCTGATCCCCAATCTGTCAGATGAACTAGTTGCAACGGATGCCTGTGGTAGCTTTACCGTCAATCAATATCCGTCAGGAGGGACCGCCTTCACCGGTGGCCACGGCGCTACTCAGGAAGTCCTTATAGAGATAGAAGATGAAGCCGGGAATCTATCCACCACGAGTTGTACCGTCACGCTTACCCTGGTGGATTCGGAGGCACCAACGGCCAGATGTAATAACCTGACGGTTCAATTGGATGCGAATGGTACGACAACGGTTTCTTCCGCCCAGATAGATAATGGCTCTTCTGATAATTGTGGTGTAGCATCGATCATGCTTAACCAGACCTCTTTTGACTGTAATAATCTTGGTAACAATCAGGTATCCTTAATCATAACTGATGGGGCAGGCACCAGCAGTAGCTGTTCGGCTACCGTAACCGTTGAAGATAATATTGCCCCAACGGCCGTTTGCCAGAATGTAACCGCTCAATTGGATGTCAACGGCGATGCTTCTGTCACCGCGGCAGAGGTCAACAATGGCTCCACTGACGCCTGTGACATTGCTTCTCTTGTACTTAATCCAACTGGTTTTGATTGTAATAACATTGGAAACAACACTGTAACACTCACCATTACGGACAATAGTGGCAACGCGGCTACTTGCATGAGTACGGTATCCGTGGCCGATGATATGCCTCCAACTGCTGTTTGTACGCAGGTGACTGTTCAGCTGGGAATCGATGGAGAGGCGGAGATTGAAGTCATCACCCTGGCCGAATCTTCCTACGATAATTGTGGGATACTGTCCTATGACTCCCCGGTGGAAAATTGTGTAGAAGGCCCTTGTGTTACCGTTCCTTCCAGTACCGTGAATTTTAGTTGTGAGGATGGTGGCATCCAGGAAATAGAGGTCAACATTACCGATAATAACGGGAATACCAGTACCTGTACCGCTCTGGTTAACGTGGCCGATAACATCGCTCCTACGGTTAACTGTAGTACTATTTCCATTACTTTGGACGAATTTGGACAACGCACTATTCAACCAGGCGACCTGGCTTCCGCCAATGATGCTTGCGGGCCGATCACTGCGGTTTTGAGTAAGCATACGTTTACTTGTGAAGATGACCTGGAATCGGGGCAACCTGTACCGACAACCTTCACGGCTACCGATGCCAATGGCAATTCGGCATCCTGTACGGCTTATGTTAATGTGAATGATAATACCGCCCCCACCGCCAGTTGTCAGGATATTACTATTTCTCTGGTTGAATCCGATCCCATTACAGAAGTCACTATTAGTAATCATGCAGTAGATGATGGCTCCAGTGATGCTTGTGGGCTATTAAGTATTTCATTAAGCCAGACAACCTTCACCTGTGCGCATGTCGGTTCCAACGCTGTTACCCAAACCGTAGTAGATAACAAAGGAAATACGGCCTCCTGTACTGCCATTGTTACCGTAGTAGACGATACTCCACCATTAGCCCTCTGCAATGATATAACGGTGCAGTTAAATGCAAATGGATTGGGGACACTGACGCCGGAAGCGATAGACGCCGGTTCCTCCGATGATTGTGGTGTCGCTACGCTAGCATTAAACCTGAAAGACTTTGATTGTGCTGATACCGGCGCCAATACCGCGACCCTTACGGTCACGGATGTAAATGGCAACACGGCAAGCTGTACTTCAACCGTCCTGGTAGAAGATAATCTAGCGCCGAGTGCTTCTTGTCAGGACATCACCGTTCAATTGGATGCCAATGGCTATGTTTCCATTACCTCAGAAGACCTCGACGGTGGGAATGCTGATAACTGTGCCATTGCTTCTGCTGTGCTGAGTCAATATGAATTTGACTGTAGCCACATCGGGCCAAACCAGGTAAATATGACCCTGACCGATGCAAGTGACAACAACGCTACCTGCAACGGAATTGTCACCGTAGAAGACAATGTAGCGCCAACCATCACCGAATGTGAAGGCCAATTTGTCGTTTTTAATGGAGAGGACGAAATGGATGTGGCACCCGCTATCGACTTCAGCGCTACCGACGCCTGTGGCCTGGCTGGAACTACTTATTCTCCTGCTGTCATCACCTGTGATCAGCTTGGAACATTTGTAGAAGTGGCCGTAACGGTAATGGATGTCAATGGCAACCCTTCTACTTGTATCACAACGGTCAAAGTGGATGGGTTACCTTGTGGCTTCATGGATTTTGGAGACGATGGCATTGGTTGTGAAGACAGCAATGAAGCTAGTTATGATGGTCCATCCGAGACCTTTACCCTGGAAAGTGACGGTTGTTATACCAACAATTTCAACCAGGACAATGCGGCCTATATCAAGACTGAACTTTGTGGTGATGGTGAAATCATAGCTCATGTTGCTTCCATCAACCCACTTGGACAGGGCTGGGCAGGTATTTCCATGCGTGAATCTGAAGCACCTGGTTCGAAAAAGGTAGAACTCATGGTTAACCTGAGCAATTTCGT
>BQJU01000105.1 GCA_021604865.1 Saprospiraceae bacterium
TCTGTTTCAGGTGAGCTATTTTGCCGCCAACCTAGGCGCGAAAACCGCGCATAGTCACTACTACGCAAGGATTTGAGTAACGACGGCTGGTGGCAAAAGAGCCGCATCAAATGGGTAAGTTATTCTTCGCTGACCCCTTAGTGCATGTTTGGAGGTCACCCTTACGTTTGCGCTGAAGCTTTCTCCGGCGGCCAAAGCCTCTGGCGAAGGACTCAGCGTAGGAGCACGGGTCAAAAAGGCCGAGATGTGCATAAAGATTGTGATAGATTATTGTATAAAGAGAGGCATTTTTCTATTATTGGCTTAACCATCGCTCAATTTAAATATTTCCTGACAAAGGTACAGTTTATCTCACTTATGCCTGCGATCTTCATCGTACTCTTTTAATCGACTAGAAATGGCTTTTAGTACGCCTGTAATTTCATTAGAATCTGGTAAAGTTCCATAGACAAGGGGTGCAAAGTCATTCTGGTAGGTAGATTCTAATTTTTTCCAGACTTTTTCAACATCTTTAAATAAAATACTCGACAATAGAGGTTCCTCAATCCAATTACCTGAAAATTCATGATTTCTTGAATCGTCATCTTTTACCTCGTCTATCCTATCAAAGAATGCAGATGAATTTAAAAATTCTTTGATTTCAGTTTTTCCAGATATTCTTTCTAAATCGTAAATATGCCTTATTTTCTTTTTCAATTCTTCTATCGGATGCTCATGATAAGAGGCTCTTATTAAACCTAGAACTTTCTCTGTATATGTCCTTTCAAGTTGAAGAACATTTATTTCAAATTCCTCTAATTCATAGATCTTAACTAAATCAACTCGCTTACTTTCAAGTAAATATTTTCCGATGTAGGATTGAATTTTTTGTAATGAATGGGGATTTGGATTTGCAAATGAGTTTATTTCTATCAATAGTTTATCGGATGCTTGCCCATAATTTGAGCCGCCTATAACTTTATCGTATTGATGAACTGTTTTTCTAAATTTTGAACCTTTACTTGTAATTCCATCTACTTGTATTTCCGGAATATCTCCTGCTGCTGTTTTTTGTATTTCACCAATTAATTTCTTAATCTGGTTTCCTGTTGCTCCCTCTGGAATCATTAGTGCTAAATCAATATCTTCTGAAAATCTCTCTATTAAATGTAAAGCCTTTGATAAAGCCGTTCCACCTTTAAAAATAGCTATGTCTCTATATTTCGAATTGGCCAATCGTTTCAATGCATAGGTAACCCAATAATCTTTTTCTATATAAACTTCTCTGACTCCCAAATTTTGTGAAGTCGCTATTATCGCAGATTCAAAATCCGATTTATTTTTATGCAGATTCATATAATACTCCAATTTTGCTTATTGGGTAAAGCTTCTCCCGAAATCCCTAACCTATATTTGGTCAATTTATTTAAAGTCACCTTTAGCTTAGCTGAAAGTTTATCATATTCCATGAGTTCTAAAATTGCTCCTAACAGGGCCCTGGTTCCAGGACTGTATTTTTTTGATAAATCAATAAGTCTGGATAAGTCTTCATCTGAAAGATTACTAATTTTCCGCTTCAGTAGTTTTACAAACAACTCATCATTTCTATCCGGAATCCGCTTAAAATTCTTTAAAGCATCTAAAATTTGTAATTTCTCAATATCACTTTCCAATTTTGGAGCTATTCCTTTTACATACCTAACTTTTAATATCCCAATTTTTTCAGCCTTTTTGGGATTTGGAGTAGCTATCTCAACTTCATTTGGGATTTGTGTCGTTAATCCAAAATTATTATATACTATAAGACCAGTGATATAACCATTTGAACTAGTCTTATTGGATAATATCAATTCCAATATTTGTTTTTCAGTGGGTTGCAATTTTCCAAATTTTGTTTTTCTAGGTTTGTAAAAAACGCCCTTTCTTAACCGCTCTATTATACCATCATTCACTAATCTACTTAGTGCTTTTGATAAGGCATAAGAATCCTTATTTAATAATTCGACATCATCATAAGTAAACAATTGCCCTTCTTCAATTTGGTTTATCCTCTCTTTTATTTTGCTCATTACGGTCATAGTGCTGCTTTTGATTCTTTATTTGTCAAGTTAGCTATAGTATCTCATAATGTCAAGTTTTTACTATGATAAACTTGACATTTAATTCAAGGAGACTTCTGCCGTTGTACAGTTCAATACCCATAAAACTGGGCTAGTTGGTGGGGATGATCAACAGATATGACTCATGTTATTTGTTGCGATATTTAATTTCCAGATTTCGGTATTTCAAATCAGTGGAATTACGCCCAACTCTGTGTTCAGAAGACAAGGTATTGTAGGTTTGATAGGAAGAATCGTTTAAAAACATTAAATTTGGTGTAACCATTCAATATAAACAAGGATATGGATGCACAAAATAGTACTTATAAGCAGCATATAATAGACCGACTGAAAAAAGGTAAAGAGCATTTATTTACTAAATATGCTATAAAAGAGCTCGCTATTTTCGGTTCTTTTAGCCGTGGCGATTTTAATAAAAATAGTGATGTTGATATTTTGGTAGATTTCAACAGGAATATTGGTATCGAGTTTATTGATCTGGCTGAAGAATTAGAAAAAATTTTACACCACAAAGTTGAAATACTTTGGGATAGACATAGACATTCTTTGGTCAATAATTGAAAACAACCTTGAAAATCTCAGAGATCAGATTTTAAAAATATTAGAATCTCATAAATAAATTATAAGGCTTGTTTGAAAAAATTCTACTAATAACATTTTCTCTAAAACCCAAAACAAACATTCATGCACGCCGGAAAACGCTTTACCACCTTTCAAGCCCTTATGTGGACCAGAAATGACATTCTGGTTTTCCTGATCATTGGAACGCTACCTGTCATTTTATACGACCTCCTGGATTTAAAATGGCTTTCCATTCCCTGGTTGCCTATCGCCTTGGTCGGTACAGCGGTGGCATTTATCACGGGTTTTAAAAATAATGCTTCTTATGACCGGCTGTGGGAAGGGCGAAAAATTTGGGGAGCCATTGTCAATACCAGCCGTTCCTGGGGTATGATGGTACTGGATTATGTCAATAATGACCACGCTCTGCAAAAGCTTTCCGAAGCTGAACTCAAAACAATTCATCAACGGTTGATCTACCGCCATATTGCCTGGATGACGGCCCTGCGATTTCAGTTAAGAGCGCCCAGAGTCTGGGAAAATATGACCCATGATAAATCAAACATTGAGTTTAGGGATAAATATTTTGATGTGGTTGAAACCAAACATAAATTAGAAGATGATATCCACTCCT
This sequence comes from Saprospiraceae bacterium, assembly GCA_021604865.1. GTDB lineage: Bacteria > Bacteroidota > Bacteroidia > Chitinophagales > Saprospiraceae > BQJU01. The sequence continues at coordinate 3,295 of BQJU01000105.1, forward strand.
TTTTAAGTGAAGAAGAGAAAAAATATATACTTAGTAAGAAAAACCGAGCTACTCACCTCATCCGTTTGCAAAGCAAGGACCTGAAAGAACTCAAACAGCAAGGATATATTGAGGATTTTCGCCACATGGACCTGGAAAATAAATTGGTAGATTTTTATACCCACCAAGGCCAAGGTGAGCGGATCAAAAACTTTCCTTATCCCCGTCAATATACAACCATCAACAGCATTTTTATTTGGATTTTTATCCTTCTACTACCTTTTGGAATGATGTACGAATTTGAAAAAATCGGCGACCACTTTGTCTGGCTGACCATTCCATTTACGGTAATATCCGCTTGGGTCTTTCATACGATGGATAAAATCGGCACCTCTTCTGAAAGTCCCTTCGAAGGCGGAGCCAACGATATTCCGATTACGGCATTGAGCCGCACCATTGAGATTGATTTGCGGGAGATGTTGGATGAAACGGATTTGCCGGAGCCGGTGCAACCTGTGAATGATATATTGTCTTAGGGAAAATGGAAGGAATGGAAAGTCGTAAAGCTTGAGAGGGGGAAGCACTCACTTTTCATTTTCACAGGCGACGAAGCCTTAGGCGTGGTTGACTTTACTTTTGTTTGGGAAGCATTGCGACTAGGGTAGCTAAAACCCGTTTCATTGGAAGAGTCAATTAAAAAGTTTAAACTTGGATATTAACTCATTTTGTTTATTAGCAAAATATTGAAAGCATGAACAGTGCCCTTCAAAAAATTCCGGATAGTCTGGTATATGAAATGGTCAATGGGAAACCCATTTATTACCGGGGCTATAAAGAATATTTAAATGGAACCAAACAACTTGAACAGTTAATAGGCAGTAGTAAATTTCAATCTTTCCTGGCAGCCGAATTGATTTTTTTATTCAAATCTTTTTTGGGCAAGGATTATTACCTGTTTTCTAATGAATTGGGGTTGCAATTTTCAAAAAACTCCTGGCGGGCAGCAGATATAGCCATCATTAAGAAGAGCAAAGTAAAAAGACTGGATAGCAAATATTTAAGTGTCCCTCCAGAATATGTTATCGAAATTGACACAAAAGCTGATTTAGGTGAAATAAGCAATCCTCTGGGCTATTATCAAGAGAAAACACAGGAATTATTGAAATTTGGTGTAAATAAAATCATTTGGATATTCACAGATACCGAAAAGATAATGATCGCCCAAAAAGGCAGCAAAAAATGGGAAATACTCGATTGGGATCAGGAAATTGAATTTTTGGAAGGTTTGAAAGTCAATATTCATCAGTTGTTGGTGGATAATGGGTTGCGGTAGAATTCCATTAATCAGCTATGCAACCCTGTAAATCCAGTTAATCCTGATCTACAATGGGTACGATCACTTTGGGTCGTCAAAACAAATCATCCACCCGCTGCCGCTCAATAGCTCGTGCGGCCATTTGTCCAAAACCAGCCACCAATTTGTCCATCTGTGCAAACCGTTTATCCTGAGTAAAACCATGTTTGTAGCGATGGTATATTTGTTGGACAATCACTGCGATTTTAAACAAGCCGTAAACGTAATAAAAGACAAAGTTGCCGACATCGCGTCCACTTTTGCGGGCATACAATTCCAACAATTCGGATCGGGAAGGGTTGCCGGGTAGTATTGAGGGATTCGGGAAACTCAGACGCAGCAGGTCGGGATCATTCGGGTTGCTCCAATAGCCGAGGGTGGTACCCAGGTCCATCAGCGGATCACCAATGGTACACATTTCCCAGTCGAGGATAGCAATGACGTTGGTCAGGTCATTGGGATCCAACACCACATTATCGTGTTTAAAATCATTGTGGATCAGGGCAGCAGCCGTTTCTTTGGGCAGGTTTTCGCTGAGCCATTTTGCTGCTTTTTCAAGGGCCGGTACTTCATCCGTTTTGGCTTTGAAATACCGTTTTGTCCAACCACTGATCTGTCGCGCTACATAGCCTTCAGGTTTCCCCAGTTGGCCCAGGCCGATCTCCTGATAATCCAGCGCATGCAATTGGGCCAAAGTATCCATCAAAGCTTCCGCAATGTCATAAACAACCGACTTCTCCAATGATTTTGCGGCACCGCCATCGGCACGAAGGATGACGCCCTCTATCCGTTCCATGACATAAAAAGGGGCACCAATAATGGCTGTATCCTCGCTATACAGCAGTGGTTTGGGCGCTTTATCATAAGACTTGGAAAGCGCTGACAATACCCGATATTCCCGCCCCATATCATGAGCCGACTTGATATTGGCACCAAAGGGCGGCCGCCGTAATACCAGCTGTTGGTCGCCGAGGTGAATCAGATAGGTCAGGTTGGAGGCCCCTCCCGGAAATTGTTCCAGGACAAGTTGCCCATTACCGCCACCCAAATGCTGCTGGAGGAATTTTTGCAAACTCGCAATATCAAATTCTTCTCCTTTTCTAATGCTGGTTGCCTTATCAGTATTGATCGGATTTTGTGGCATATCCTTTTGGTTTATCTAGGCGATCAAATGTCCACCATCAGCAACAAAAACACCACCGGTAGTATAACTAGCCGCATCGGAAGCCAGGTAGAGGGCCAACCCCGCCATTTCTTCGGGTTGAGCCATACGTCCGGCAGGCAGGTGTTGTTCCATTTGTTTTAAGATCTTTTCATTTTGCCAGAGTGCCGCGCTAAACTTGGTTTGGATCAGTCCGGGGCAGAGGGCATTAACCCGAACACCATCTTTGCCCCATTCCTTGGCCTGATTTTTGGCCAACATAATCACCGCTGCTTTGCTGATACTGTAAACTCCCAGGCCAAATGAGGGATGTAACCCTTCCACAGAGGCGATATGAATGATGGATCCACCACCACCACGCTCCTTCATTATTGGCTGACACAAATTGGACAAGAGCAGGCAAGCTTTGACATTGACATTCATCACTTTATCAAACAGTTCGCCAGTGGCTTCCAAGATCGGTGCGAAGGTGGGATTAATGGCTGCATTGTTGATTAAAATATCTACTCCACCATAAGTGGCTACTGTCTTTTCTACCAGCTGTTTCAGTTGAGCTTCATCACCAACATGACAAGCAATACCAGTCGCCTCCAGCCCTTCTTTACGAAAGTTTTCTGCTACGGCATCTACAGCATCCTGCTTCCGGCTACTGATGACTACTTTGGCGCCAAATTCCGCCAGGCCACGAGCAATAGATTCTCCAATGCCTTTTGAAGAGCCAGTGATGATTGCTACTTTACCGGTAAGGTCAAATTGCTTTTTTATTTTAGTCATAACTTGTAATTATCAATATAAATTCTGTTGCTTAAACGGTATCAGAGCCAGAATGACTGCCGGCACATAAAAGCGCAGCCGGGTCATCACATTTTCTGTAAGCAGCCCAGAAGACCCGGATGTTTGTTTGGAATTGTCGACCCCAAAAACAATATCATCGGCATGGCCTAATTCGTAGCCTTGATTAAGCAATTCAATTACTTTAGGTGGCAAAAAAAAGCCTGCAGTGCGGGCTTTACCCATGCGGTCTTTTGACAGGACAATGACCCAGGCCATAACTTCTACCTCATCTTCAGATACAAGATTGCCGCCTTCTATGCCAATCCAGTAATCTGCTTCCGGTCTTTCCAGTTTCGCCGTTTCCACCCGGTTGAGCGCTCCCTGATAGGTCTCTTCACTACCCACCGGCTGGTCATTTACTCCCGAAGGTACCTTAATACCTTCTGCATCAAAAATTTCTTTTGGAAACATTTCCTGGAATCCTTGCAAGGCCGCCTTAATTTTTACTGGATTTTTGGAAGCTACTATAATCTTTTTCATCTTTGTTTTTTGTAAGTGCATGTTTGGAGGTCAAAAATTTCAGCCAAAGATAAAAAAGGAAAATAAAATGCCAACGCACACACCCCGTGAGAGAGGGAGCACGTTGGCGTATATGATGCGTTAATTCAGTATTAAAGAGGGTGCATTCCTGAAAAGGTTGCAAATCCCGAGAGGTGAAGGCCTAGTATAAAAAGCATGGAAGGGGAAGGCAGTCCTGGCTGGTGAAAAAATTAGACTACCTCCAACCTTCCTGTCAAGCTAAAACTATACTTAATTCTTAGTTGCTCCTTGCAGCCACTGTTTGCGCAATTGCTTTTGTGCATCGGTCAGTTGAGACATTGCCTCTATGGAGGCTTGACCTGGCATGCTCACTTTTTGAATAGGTGCAGAAAGCTGGATATTTTGTTCCTTGCCGGTGTCGTCTTTTCTGACAATATCAAGCACCAGCAATTCCCCTTCTTTAAAGTTGGCTTTTTGTTTGGAAAAAAGTGAAAAGGGAGCTTGTTCCGGAAATGCCTCTCCATTGATCCTGAGAATTTCGTCTCCGTCTTTATACCCCATTTTTTTGCCAAATTCATTAAGGTTTCCTGTGGAGGTAATGATTACTCTACCGGCATCCTGGTTGTACCCCAGAGAGATATTGCCATAGGTATAATCCATAAAGGCTTGTGGGGCTTTATAGTTGAGGCCGATCTCTGCTAATATTTCACCAAGAGGTAAAGACGCCGCCCCGGCCACATAGCGCTTAAAAAAGGTCTTAATCTCTGGATGACTTAGGCTCGCGATATCTTTAAACAGCTTTTTGTCTTTAAAAGGCCGGTCTTTGCCATAAGTGGTCATTAACTGGTTCATCAAGTCCATCAAACCCATTTTGCCATTGGTATGTTTGCGCAGCAATACATCCAGACACAACCCGATGAGTGCACCTTTCTCGTATACATTTCCATATTCACTGCTGTAGCGATCCAGGCAGTAGCGGCTCATTTTGGTAAACGGCAATTGATCTGTATAGGTTTGCAGGTTATTATCGACCTTCTGTGCCATTTGCCCCATAAAATGTTCCAGATTGGTGAGGCCACCGACTAACTGGGCATGGTGTGAGAAATATTCCGTTACTCCTTCATACATCCATAGATGTTGCGACATTTTCGGATCATTGAAATCGAAATAATGGATGTGTTCGGAATGTACATTAAGCGGTGTGATGATGTGAAAAAATTCGTGAGCAGCGATGTCCATTAATGGTTGAATCCATTGCTCTTGTGGGACATCGGGCAGGACGTAGAGTGAGCTATAATTGTGCTCTAGTGCACCGGTACCTACTTGTTGGCCGGGTGATAAAAAATGCATCAAAAAGGCGTATTTGCTGACCGGCAATGTTCCGCCCATATAGGCCTTTTCGGCCTTCAGTAACTCCGCAAAATTTGAAGCCACATAAGCTGATGTAACCACTCCACTTGGGGAATCAATGGCAATCAGCACCTCAGCATTGCCTACTTTTAGCGTCGCCGTATCTGGTTTGGCATACAATAAAGGCATATCAACCAGGTAGTTGTAATTGATAGCTTCAAAAACATCTTTAGAAGCATTTGAGGAAATGGCTTTCATGCCCGTAGCACCGTAATAATCTGTCGGTTTAGTAATCTCAATGGAAAAGGACCGGTCTTTCATGTCCTCGAAATACCCAAAAAAGCCGTGGCCGTTGAGTACGACACCCCGATCTTTGTCAATGCTGGTCCCCGACATTCCGTATACAGGTGTTCCACTAGTCGCATCGAAGGTGTCATCTACTTTATAAGTGATGGTGTGCAATTTTTTGGCGTCGCTTATGCGGAAGGTATTGATGTCTTTACGCTCTACTATCAGGGGCTGGCCAGCCTGATCCAGGGCTTTAAACTCGGTAATAAAACGCCCAAAGTCATAAATGGAATAGGTGCCAGGGACAATTTTGGGGAAATAAAAGTTGATTTTATTTTTTGTTATCTGTGGAGTAGTCAAGGCTACCTGGACTTTATCATCTTGAATATTAGACAGATCTACCCGATATTGGTAAGTATCATCGGTGGTAGTATTGGCAGATAAGGCTACCAACGTAAATAAAAGCAGGCAGCTAGTCATTAATTTTTTCATAGTCGGTGGTGATTTTATACAACAATTCAATTCATTTTTTCTTTCCAAACAGTAAAAAGTCGTGGCCCAAAAAATTACAGAGATATAAGTCGGGTTGGCCATCGCCATTAAAATCGGCCATCTCGATATCGATCCCATCACCTACAGTAGAGAGCGGAAAGACTTCGGCACTAGCCTGCCGAAGTTTTCCGCTTCCATTGTTGAAATAGGCGTTATAACTATTACCGAAACCATTGCCGGTAATGATATCCAGGTCACCGTCGCCATCCAGATCGGCAAAGTCACCGTCAACGGTATGCATCTTTTCGGCTGGAACCAATGCTTCCGTTTGATCGGTGAATACTCCTTTCCCATCATTGATGAACAACCGGTTCTGAGCATCCTTGTTTTGTCGAAAATTGACATTGGCCAGATATAGATCCAAGTCTCCATCGCCATCGATATCGCCGAGGTCAGCCTCCCGGGTTTCCCACTGACCTGCAGGAAATGGCAGGCGGTTTTTCGTTTCGTCTTTAAAAATACCTTTGCCGGTATTGACTAACACCTCATTATCATCTTCATTGCCAAAAATGAGGTCCAGGTCGCCATCGCCATCAATATCGCCGGCTTCGACATCCTGGGTGACTTTTTCTGATTTGGGCAAGCGTTTTTCGGTTTCATCTATCCAGCCCCCCTTTCCATCATTGATAAGCAGGTTATTTTGTCCGGCATTGCCAATGATCAGGTCAGGCCAGCCATCTTCGTTGACATCCAGTGTCAATACACCATTAGAGGTTCCCGTTACCGGCAATCGGTCGGAAACATCCTTAAAATGCCCTGTTCCATCATTGAGGTAATACTCATTGAGTTGATCATCTTCACTGACCAGGATAATATCCAAATCGCCATCACCATCAAAATCGGCGATGGCAATGTCTTCGCTATCTCTTTTGTTGAGCGGGATGCGTTGGACACTTTCTTCGGTAAATTTTCCTTTACCGTCATTGATCAGAAGGATATTAAATGTATGTTCGCCAGCCACCATAATATCGAGGTCACCGTCGCCATCAGCATCGAAGGGTTTGGCATCCATATTTCGCCCTTGTAGCACCATGATTGGCAGGTGAGAATAGGAAACATCCTCAAAATATTTCGAATCAATCTGCTTAGGTGGATCGGACTGTGCTTCTAGCGTAAAGCTGCTAAGCAACAGAAAACAGGGAACAATTACTTTGGCGATACTTATTTTCATCTTTATTGACTTGGTCCTTTCAAAGATGAAGGATTCAGCATAATCTTCAAAGTAACCATGGGGTCTTTAACAGGAAATGGGGACTATTTAAGCAATATGGTCCCCATTTATGGGGGTTAGGTAATGGCGTAAGGGCCGCTAAAAAATTTTGGCCGGTACGAGTCGTACCAACCAAATTCATTTGGTTGTCCCAAAAGCGCTAAAAGCCAGCTTTCTCTAATGGCAATGTCAGGCTTAGATTAGAGCCGTATCGCATAGCTACAATACCGACCAAAAAATTTTGGCCGGTACGAGTCACTTCGACTTGACCACCTTTTGGGTCATACGATGGCCATCAAGTGTTTGAATCTGTAGATAATAAATGCCAGCGGGGAGGTGATGAATATCCCATTCAGTGGTGCTATTTACGTCCGTTTTGGTCAGTTGCGTTTTTCCGTGCAAATCGATCAATCGAAGCGAAGCGATGGGGCGGTCCGTGGTGATGGACAGCTTATCGGCGGTTGGATTAGGACTGATCTGCAACTCGAAATCAACCACTTCTTCGGTGGCGGTGGTGCAGCCAAGGTTTAAAATCTGCTCCCACATTTCATCGTAGAAAAAGATATTGCCAATCAGGCCGCCATCAATTGCATTTCCTTGTCTGACGACTACTAAATCAAGGCTGGGTACGACAAAGATACATTGCCCATTGGCCCCCAAAGCGGCGTAAAGGTCATCCGGGGCATTTGACAACATGCTGCCGGTAAAAACCGTGGGCAATCCGCCAGGCAACATGAAACTTTCCTTGCCATTGAGCCACCATAGGTACCCATAAGACAGGTTCAGATCCTGAGAGGTGTTGACCATATCGTGAAAATAATCCGAATCGGTGAGCACAGGTGTGCCATTCCAATGGCCTTCGCTCAGTGCAAACAGGCCAAAACGGGCCATATCGCGGGCTTTGCTGAAATAAATGTAATTAAACCAGAATCCGCCCATACCTATCTGGTTGCCCAGCAGTGTTGGGGTAAAAATGTTTTTGCCCATACCGGTTGCCTCTACCATTACGTCCTGCACCAGGTGGTAGGTGGAATTAAAATAAGCCCAGCTATCCCCCGGATCGGTATTGTATTGGAGGCATTCGGGGTCCAGGCAATTGGAAATCTCCCCGGGTGCTTCATTTGGATCGTGTAGGCCCGTATTCATGCTGAGTTGGTGTTTGATGGTCACCAAAATCTCCTTTTCAGGTGGGCTGCTGGTCCAGCCCAGGCCCAGGTAATCGGAGGTGGGATCGTCAATGTCGAGGTTGCCATTTTGTTGGGCCAGCCCCACCAGTGCAGCCATGAGGCTTTTGCCGGCGGAGGCCCAATACCATAAGGAATCCTGGGTGAAGCTATCATAATAGTGTTCCACCACCATCTTGCCGTCCTTGAGTATGAGAAGTGATTTTGAATTATTGTCCCCAACATAATCAATCAAGGAGTCTACCTTTTCCGGGCACCAGTTGAGTTCAGAAGGGTCGAGGGTAGTCCACTCGTCGCTATTTGTGGGTGGGTAGTAGTAGGGTTGAGCCAATACAAATGCTGCGCTAAAAAAAAGGAGGGAAGTAAGTAGGGGTTTTAGCATGGTGGTTTGTTTTTTGGATTGGACTGGTGGGAATATGGAAGGTTTAAAATACTAGAGTTGATCCGGCAGTAAATTGTGCTGAAGAAATTTATTTTGCCTATAGGTGAACATACTCTAAAACGACTTCAATGAAATTTGGTTGTTTAAATCTTATTATTAACTTTAATAATCTATATCACCTCAAACGCGCAAAATCATGAAAAACATCAGTGCCCTATTTTTATGCTTTTTTCTTTCTCAGACCTTTCTTTTAACAGGTCAAATTGGCCATGAAAATCCTCCCGATCCCGGATGTAGCTATTTAGAAAATGTGCTGCCACTATGTGAAGAACATAGTGCCATAACTCCTGACATTATTATCAATACGGCCAATTCTGATCAATATGGTGCGGGGTTTTCCAATCAAGTCATTTTTATACAAAACCAATTAACAATCAATACCGGGACCTTTTTTATACAAAACTGTACCATCAAGTTTTCTCCTGGTGCAAGTATCAAAATTAGACCGGGAAAATATTTGGAATGAGGACGTGGATAATATCACAACCTTTCATGCCATTTCTGTTAGTAGGAGTGCCATTTATGATGATCTGATTTTGGATAATTATATTGATAATGCGCAGTTTGCTGGAGCAGCCTTAATCTATGTTAAGGACGATGTCGCCGGTACCGGTACTGTTCTGATTGATCGGGATACAATTATTTCCATTGATGATGCGATTGGTATAGAATTACGGGTCAATATGGGAGAAAACATGTATGCTACCAACAATCATATTGATATGCAAAATGCCGGAATGGGTGCAATAGTTTTTAATTCATTAGGGGATAATATAGTATTTGCTGATAATTTTGTACAGGCCACAGGCGCCCAACAAACTTTATTCCTCAATCATGCCCAAAATACTATTATTTGTAACAATCAAATTCTTGATGGGAACGTTGGCATTTGGGTAGATCAGAATAGCTCAGGCGCTTCCATCGGATTAAATGCAGTAAGCAATCAACAACAAAGAGGGCTTCTGCTTTTAGGAAATGGAATCAACCTTGGAGATCAAATTCATTTGGGAAATACTTGGAATGGCACTTTCCCATCCTTTGCCGCGCAGCATACGGGTGTCGATTTTCAAAATTCTAGATTTCTCGTAAACAGTGATCCAAATACTTGTGGGAATGCCACTTACTTTCCTACATCAAATGGCATCCCTTCTGTACAACCAGCTTCGGGCTGGTTTATTGATATCCCAGGGCAATGTATTAATGACTGCCATGATTTAATTCCGAAACTTTCCATGAAATCCGTTTTCCAAACCACTATGGAAAATGGATTTGGGATATGGAGTCCGGCAATTCTTGCAGATGCTGAGCGCTATCTTTATCTCAGCCACAATCTTGCGTTAGCATCAGAGATTCCAGTAGAAGTCCTGGCTGATTTCGAGACTTCTTTTATTAGTGGAGAAGGAGGATCATTTTACCAATTAGAAACATTGATCCGGCAAATTTATCAGCTCAATGAGAGTGTAAAAGAAAATCTTAGGGTAGCGAAGGAAACACAAAAACAATTAGCCGACTCCTATAATGATTCGTTTCTTTCATTACAAGCTGACCCGACTAATGAAGCCCTGCATCAACACCTCCAATTACAACTGAATGATTTAAATGAAGGGCAATCAGAGCTAAATATACTTATGGCATTAGCCAATGAAAGCGTGGAACAAAAAATTGCAGCTGCTCAATTATATTTGGAAGAAATCAGTGCAACTTCCATTCATGGCACCTATCTGAAATTTGTCTTTGATGCACTACTGAAAAAATATGCCGGTATATCATTGGATGCTACGCAATTAACCCAGCTTGAACAAATTGCAGGCACTTGTTACGAGGAAGCAGGTATGGCCAAAAACCTGGCTATTGGGCTTTTGCCAATAGAAAGGCAACAATCATTTTATGATACTGAGCCTTGTAACGAGAGTTTTAGTCTACCAGAAAATAACCAGTATCCAGCAAATACGGATACAGCATTCAGTATCCAACCCAATCCAGCCAATAATGAAGTGTTCATGTTATTTTCGAATGCTCAAAAAGACTTTGATGAGTTAATAGTCACCGATCAATGGGGTAGACGATATCAAGTAAATTTAAATGGAAACAGGCTTGATACTCACACCTTAAATCCGGGCCTTTTTTATGTATATCTGTTAAAAAAGGGGGGCATCATAGCAGCAACTAAATTTATCAAACAATGAGGGTCCTGATTAGCTTCCTTCTGCTTTCATTGCTCCCAGTTTGGGGTGCTACCCAAAAACATGATAACGTGTGGACTTTAGGCTACGGTAGTAGTGAAGTTACAAACCTGGTTGGAGGAACAAATATTAATTTTAATGTTTCACCTCCAGATACATCCTATGTATTCCGAAGTATGAATTTCACCTACAATGTTGCCAGCGTTAGCGATGCACAGGGCAATTTATTGTTTTATTCCGATGGCTGCTTTATTGCCGGGGCCGATAACCAAGCTATTCTTAATGGTGACAGCATCAATCCCGGGCCATTACATGATGAATATTGTTGGTTTGGCTATTTAGCCTCTCAGGGCAGTTTCTTCCTACCACATCCCGCTGATTCCAATCTGTATTACTTGATTCATCTGGGCCTGAATAACATAGAACCGGTTTATGGCCTGGGAGAATATCTATATTTTACCTTGATTGATCGCCGCCTGGACGGAGGACGCGGAGGAGTCGTGCTAAAAAATCAGGTGTTGCTGGAACAATGGTTATCCTTTGGGCTCTTAGCTGGGGTACGTCATGCCAACGGCCGGGATTGGTGGATTGTCTGTTCAGGTATGGAAAGCAATACTCATTATTTTTTCCTGCTCACCCCTATGGACATTACCTTTTCTCATACCCAGGATCACGGCCAGATCAGCCTGGATGATAATGGTACCGGCCGAAATACTTTTTCTCCCGATGGCAAATGGTTTGCCCGCTATGATCGTTACAACCACCTCAATCTGTTTCAATTTGATCGCTGCACCGGCCGGTTCTCCGAAAATTATTACGATGAAATACCCATTAGCCCGGATTCCATTATTTTGACCGGAGGTGTTGAATTTTCAGCCAATTCCAGATTTCTTTACGTCGTTACCAATTTATGGATTCACCAATACGATCTTGAGGCGGACGACATCATCGCCTCCCGCCAAAGGGTGGCCACCTGGAATGGCCTGCTTTCTCCTCACCCTACCTATTTTTTTATGCCACAAAGAGGTCCGGATGGGAAGATTTATATTAGTTGCACCAATTCTGTGAATGTGCTGCATGTGATCCACCAACCGGATTTACCCGGCACAGCCTGCCAGGTAGAACAAGGCGGACTGAAATTGCCCACTTATAATTGTTTTTCTACGCCTTATTTTCCCAATTATCGCCTGGGAGCCCTGCCAATGGAAGATTGTGATAGCCTCAGTATCAATCCCGGCATTGATCCGGAATTGAGCTACCAACTCTTTCCCAACCCCTTTGAGGATTATCTGGACCTGAATTTGGAGGGGGCTCATTCAGGCAACTATCAAGTGCAGCTCACAGATGCGCTGGGGCATTTAATCATCCGGGAATCCATCAATCATCTGGGATGGGACAAGACTTATCGCGTACCCATCCGTAATCTGCCTCAGGGCATCTATTTTTATAGTCTGCAGTATCAAGGAAAAATCATTGGTAGTGGGAAGTTGGTCCGGCAGTAGCCAAAAAATTTGGTTGGTACGAGTGCTTCGTACCAACCAAATTCATTTGGTTGACCCAAAAGCGCTGAAAGCCAGCTTTTTCTCAATGCAATAGATAGATGTATGTTGCGGACAATATCGAAAGGCTTAGAAGCAAACAAAAATATGAATCATCCCGAATTTGACACAAATTTAAGAGCTAAATGAAGGTAGGGCCTCCAGCTTTAGGCGGCAATTTTCTAAGTAATGTCGTCAACTTTAGGACTTTTAAAGCAGCGGCAAGAAGACTTGGAGACAAGGTGAAGGGGAGAAACGCAGCGCATACTCCTTTTAGTCGACAAAGCCTTGGCGGAATCGCCCACACTCCTTGTCACCCACACTCCCGTCTGTCGTGAAGGGCTTTTGTTTGAGAGTTGGAAGTATGTTTTAGCGTTGGGGCATTAAATAATGGGGCGTCTTCATCCTACGGACGAAGCAAAAAAAGCGGATAGCCCGACCCCGACCTTAGGAGGGGATACGCCCAAAAAAGCAGAAAGCCACCCATCCCAAAGGACAGGTGGCTTCCATTTCACCTTTAATTAAAAGATGGTTATTTCATTTTAGCCCATTCTTCGATAGACTTCTTGTTCATACGTACGTAGTCGTCGTTTTTGGCCTTTTCAGCAAGTTCCATTGACTTTTTAGCAGATTTCGTGGCTGCTTCATATTTTTTCAGATCAGCCAGGATCAGAGCCTCGCGGCGTACCTGCCAGAATTTAGGCTCATCTACTTGAGTTGCCTTCTGAATCCAGGTCAAAGCTTGCTCCAGATCCTTACCAGAATCATGGTAATAAGACGCTGCGGCATAATAATCATCACCTGTAGGGCCAGCAAGGGTCTTTTTGATACCTGCCATTACCTTATCGTCTACATTCAGTTCCAGAGGAATGCTTACCAAAGTTTTGTCCCAAGCCATAACAAGGGAAGCGGAAGCATCACGTAGGTTGTGTAGATCAATGGTAAAAGACTCTATCATGTTGCCACTTTTCATAGTAGGCGTTGAAAAGGCTACAGCTGGTTCTTTGTCTGCATAGCTTGACCAGTTGCCACTTTCGTAAGGATACAGCATCACTTTCCACTCCTTTTCTGTAGGTATGGTTAATACAGCATAGGCTCCTTTTTTCACTTCCTGTCCGCCAAGTTTTACATCATCGCTGAAGGAAACCTTAGTAGCTGAGTTTGCACCAGTTCTCCACTTTTCACCATAAGGAACAAGGCCATCTGCAGCAAAAATGGTCCGCTCTTTAACGCTAGGACGAGAGTACTCAATGTCAATGTCAGTCAAACCAACTGTAGTTGAAATTTTAGCCGTAGGGCTAGGACGAGGTGTTTGGATTTGTGCGTTCACTTCAAGTGCACCCATTAATACGAGGGCAAGTGCAACAAGATTTAATACCAGTTTTTTCATTTTACTTGGTTTATTATTAAAGAATTTATAAAATTCGATGCAAATTTAGGTCTTTTTAACACTTGAAAGGTCGGCAATTTGCTCTTTTAAGTAAACTTTAAGGTTTTAGAACCAATGATCATAGCTATTATTGCTCACGACGGGAAAAAAGCAGATATGGTCGCCTTTGTGCGGGATCATATTGAGCTGTTTCAACAGAAGAATATTCAATTGATTGCCACTGGTACAACGGGCGCCCACCTGGAGCGTGCCGGACTAGACGTGGAAAAGATGCTCAGTGGCCCAGTGGGTGGCGATGCACAGATCGCCAGCCGGATTGTGGAGGGTCACATTGATATGGTCATCTTCTTTCGCGACCCGCTGGGCAAACACCCTCATGAGGTCGACGTCAATATGCTGATGCGTCTTTGTGATGTGCACAATATTCCACTGGCAACCAATTCTGCTGGTGCCAGCCGATTTGTGCAAACACTTTAATGACAACTTTATTACCTGACTAGCGTCACATCCCCGGTTTTTGTGATGGTTCCGTCAATTCCCGGCAACTCGTAAATAGCTTGCCATAGGTAGACTTCCGAAGGGGCTGGTTTGTCCTGGTAGGTGCCATTCCAGTTTTCATCAGGATCATTGCTCTCAAAAATCAGCTTGCCCCACCGGTTATAGATTTTCAGCTCGTAGCGGGTGGCTGTGCAATTGGAGTATATGCCAAAAAAGTCGTTGATCTCATCCTGGTTGGGGGTGAATACATTGGGGAATTCCCCTTTGCAACCCTCATTTGGCGGACAATCTTCGATAAAAAGATTGCTGCTGGCCCGATATTCACAACCAAGAGAATCAAAGGCCACTACAATGGCTGAATAGTTGCCTGTTTCCACAAAAACGGTCATTACCTCGGGTGTTTCAAGAGCATCCTGATCAGCAATAAACCAAGTATAGCTGACCAGGTTGTTTTCGGTTACTGCCGAAATGGTAATAGTAGAATCAATGCAAAGCTCTCCGTCTATCTGCAAAGCGATGTTGGCCGTGTCGGCACATATCGTGTCACAATTGAGAATTTCCAATTCCAGACTGGTATTGACGGGGCTTCCGTTTTCATCTTGCCCGTTGAACTGAATGGTATAAATGCCTTCCTCCTGATAAAAGGCAAAACCTGTGGGCCCGGTACTGGTGGTATTGTTCCCATAATCCCAGGCAAATTCGACCAGAGGTACATCGGACGTGACAGTGAAAGTCAGCAGAGAATCCAAACATGGGGCTCCGGTGAATTCAATCATGGCATCGACCATCTTTTCAGTGGAGGCTTTGGGAAGATCGAAGTTGGATATAGTGGGGCTATCTATAAAGGGGATTTTTAGATAATTTGGGAATACAACCTCGGAAACCAGTGAATATTGGTCCATAGGCCCCTGCCCAAAAGGGATGTTTTTGCCGGAATGCGTAGCGAAACCTGAAATGGTTAGAGAAAGAAAAACGAGAATCAGGAAGGCTTTTGTTTGCATAATTTTGGGATGTGATGTCGTTATTTTTGTAATCGTAACTTTTGTAATCATTATATTTGTAATGATAACTTTTGTAATGATAACTTTTGTAATCATTATATTTATAATCGTTATTTTTATAATGATTACTTTTATAACGATTACATTTGTAATGATTATATTTATTACAATCTACCGTTTATTGAATCATAACAACAAGTTCAGAAAATTGTGCGGGGTGAAGTTTATGCCCGTTTAACCAACAGGCGAATCTATTATTAACGAATTTTACCAGCAAAATTGCCTATTTTTAGCCGAAAAGTAAATCTATGGAGCTACCAGAATCCCCAAAAGTACAACGATTGAGCATTAGAGGTATTGCGGAACAAATCCTCGAAATACTCAACCTGGAAAGAGGTTTGGGATATAGTTTCAAAATGCTGGCGTTCGACCCCAAAGGAGCCATCCGGGAATACCTGTTTGACAATCGGCAGCGGCATATGAAGCCCTTCCAGTTTTTGTTATTTACAGTAGCTATAGCCACTTTTATCAGTATCTTGGTACTACCCAAACCTGAAGAATTATTACAGCAGCTCCAACAGGCCCCAGAATGGGCAAATATGTCAGCGGGGTTACAAGTTGCCCTTACCTGGCTCACCTTGCATCTGCATCAATATTTCAATATTATTTACCTGATAGGATTACCCTTTACGTCATTGGCATCCTACCTTATTTTTCGATCCGCCCAACTCAACTATGCCGAACACCTGGTCATCAATGCTTATATCCTTGGTTTTCAAACCATTTTTTACATCTTCATAATCCCCTTATTGCTGCATTATCAATGGGTGGGATTTATTCAGATTGCCCTAACTTTTGGTTATACCATTTATGCCTACAAGTCAGTCTTTGAAGTTAGCTGGCCTAAGGGCATGCTCAAAACCATATTCGTCTTCATCGTTGCTCAAGCTTTGATGGCTATGTTTTATGGATTGGCACTGGGCGTGTTTGTGGTGGTTTATTAGGAATGAGCGCAACTATAAATTTGAGTTATCAAGCTTTCCTGTATTAACGCTGCTTCTCCTATATCTCTGCGTCCATAATTAAAGGCATTCTTCAAAATAGACCAAAATGCAATTTCTCTACAATCCTTCGCTCGACATCATCAAGACAGACTGGCCAGGAAATGCTTTTGATGGAACTGAATTTCAATATGCTGATCATGCATTCCGGCCGGATTGGCGCAAATTATGGCGCTGGCAAACGGGTAGTAACCCCCAAAGGGCTGAGAAAAAAGCGGACAATTGGCGGCCAGAGGTCAGCCAAGATCATAGCTATTTGCATAGCTCGGATGATTATATCGTTTGGTTGGGTCATGCCAGTTTTTTGATTCAACTCGGTGGCGTGCGTTTGATCACTGATCCGGTATTGTTTGATTTGCCCTTCATTCCCCGCAAGGTGCAACTCCCCTACCCGATCCCTCAAATTCGGGACCTTGACTATATCCTGGTTTCTCATGATCACCGCGATCATTGTGATAAAAAAAGTATAAAAACACTTTTACAAAATAACAGGCCCAAGAAGTTGTTGACTTCACTCAAACTCTCTACTATAATCGGTTCCTGGGCAGGCGATACGCCGATCGAAGAAGCGGGCTGGTACCAACGATACAAGATGCCTCCTACTGAGCCGGAAATCTTCTTTCTACCAGCTCGTCATTGGTGTCGACGCGGGTTATTGGATTTCAACCGCAGGCTAGCAGGCAGCTTTCTGATCAGATATCAGGGTAAAACGATCTATTTTGGTGCTGATAGCGGAATCGGGACACACTTTCGTGAAATTGGGCAGCTATTTCCAAGTATTGACCTGGCTTTATTGGGCATTGGGGCTTACTCGCCGGATTATATGATGCAGGAAATCCATACCAACCCTGAGGAAGCTAAACAGGCTTTTGAAATGTTGGGTGCCAAACAACTTATTCCCATGCATTATGGCACTTATGACCTTTCTGATGAACCTATCAGCGAACCCTACCATAGGGTTGGAGCTCTCTTTTCGGATAATGGCCAGGAGGAAAAGCTGGTTAGATTGGGTGTGGGTGATGTGTTTTATTTATAGTAAGAAAGAGGGTGATGAGCACTCTCAATTCAGATCGCTTCGCTGTCAAACTCTCTGCCTATCCTATGAAAACCAATGTCCAAAACTTAGTGCTCATAAGGTAATATTGGCGGACCGGTGATAGTGCTTGATGGCTGCCTTGGTTGGGCGGAAATTTTTCGAGCGGATGGCGTTAGCCGAATAAATGCCTAAAGTTGACGACATTAATTTTCTATTGCCTTTTAAAATTGGGTGTAGGCTTTTGTTTGATCCTTGGAAGTAGGTTTAAGATTTGGAGCTTTAAATAATGGGGCGCCTTCATTTTTTTTTGGTGGCAAAAGAAAACGAAGCAAAAAAAAACCATTCCGGCTGGAGGATTGACCTAAAAAAAGCGGTCCATAGCCCTTCGTACCAACCAAATTCATTTGGTTGACCGCAAAGCGCTGAAAGCCAGCTTTCTTCCATGCTGCATTTATCTTAATTCAAGCAGGTCAAAACATAATCTG
>BQJU01000106.1 GCA_021604865.1 Saprospiraceae bacterium
GTCTGTTTCAGGCGAGCTATTTTGTCACCAGCCTAGGCGCGAAAACCGCGCTTGGCCACCACTAAGCAAGGATTTGAGCAACAACGGCTGGTGGCAAAAGAGCCGTATCAAATGGGTAAGTTATTCTTCGCTGACCCCTAAGCCTGTGCCTTTGGAGTATTAAAATTCATTGGTGGAAACGGAGGTTGTTCCGGTTCGTCAATATTGCCAAACTGAGCTTCATAACGCTTTACATTATCTGCCAGTGCACGCAATAATCGTTTGGCGTGCTGAGGCGTCAATATAATGCGGGATTTTACTTTGGCTTTAGGAACATTCGGTACCAGCCGTACAAAATCAACAACGAATTCAGATTGAGAATTGGAAATGATAGCCAGATTGGAATAAATGCCTTCTGCAATTTCTTCTGGCAATTCAATATTCAATTTATTTTGAGCTTTCTTAGTTTCTGCCATAATGACTATTTTTTACTTGCTTTTTTAGCTTTAGTTGCTTTTTTAGTTTGTTTTTTCTCTTTGAATGAACCCGGCAATTCTGCTTCGATAATTGCTTTCACTTCTTCCAATGTTAAGGTAGCTGCCTTTTCAGGAGTCACTTTTTCATCATCAATTTTGGGTAATTTTACCGCCTTTTTACCAAAACGGATAAATGGTCCCCAACGTCCGTTTTCAACAGCAATTTTCTCTTCCTCCCAGCGATGAATATAACGATTAGCTTCCTTTTCTATTTTTGCTTCAATCAACTCAAAAGCCTCTTCCGTAGTCAATTCATCCGGGTTATACTTCCGGGGGATATTCACAAATAACTCGTTCCACTTTAGGAATGGACCAAAACGGCCTTTGCCTTTGGTTACCGGAAAGCCTTTATAAGAAGCCATAGGCGCATCCGCTTTTTTCTTCTCTTCAATCAACTCCTTGGCACGATCCATATTTACCTCCAGAGGGTCTTCACTTCTGGGAATGGAGATATAGGTCTTTTCGCCAAACCTTACATAAGGACCAAAACGGCCAACGCCAACCGTTACATCCTGGCCTTCATAGGTGCCAAGTGCTTTTGGCAATTCAAATAACTTTAATGCTTCTTCGAAAGTAATGGACTCTATCGATTGTCCCGGTGACAAATTGGCGTAACGGGGTTTTTCGCCCTCCGCCAGTTCATCAGGTGCACCGATCTGGATTACCGGGCCGCGTCGCGACATACGGGTAAGCATGGTTTGTCCTGATTTGGGATCCTTACCCAGGATACGCTCATTACTGGGGCGATCGGCATTGGCAATTGTTTCTTCCACATTTGCGTGAAATGGAGTATAAAACTGCCCCAACATTGTCGCCCATTCCTCTCCACCTGCAGCAATATCATCAAAGCGTTTTTCAATATCTGCAGTAAAGCGATAATCCATAATTTCCTCGAAATGTTCATCCAGGAAATCACTGACCAACATACCCAGGTCAGTTGCAAAAAGACGATTTTTTACGGTGCCGGTTATTTCTGTTTTATTTTCTTTTGTGATGGCGTCATCTTTAAGCGTCATCAATTGATAATTGCGTTCATTTCCATCCCGTGATTCTTTGACCACATAGCCTCTGCTCTCTTCCATAATTTTACTAATGGTAGGTGCATAAGTAGAAGGACGGCCAATACCCAATTCTTCCAGTTTACTAACCAAAGCCGCTTCTGTAAAACGTGCTGGTGGCCGGGTAAAACGCTCAATTGCAGTCATATTGTTCAAGGTCAACTGCTGGCCTTTTTTCAACGGGGGCAATATACCTTTTGCCTCTTCTTCATCCTCATCATCACTGGATTCCAGGTATACTTTGAGAAATCCGTCGAATTTCAACACTTCGCCGATCGCTTGAAGCTGCTCGGCAGGCAAAGTAGAAATACCAATTCTGACAGTCGTCTTTTCCAAAATTGCTTCACTCATCTGTGACGCAATAGTCCGTTTCCAGATTAGCTCATAAAGACGCTGTTCATCCCGGTTGGAGGTCACATTCTGCCGTTCAATATAAGTAGGGCGGATGGCCTCGTGCGCTTCCTGTGCATTGTTATTTTTACTCTTAAAGCGGCGGGTTTTGAGGTATTCTTTGCCGTAATTTTTCTCAATTTCTTCAGCAATGCTTTGAATGGCCAACTCACTTAAACTGACAGAGTCGGTACGCATATAGGTGATGTGTCCAGCTTCGTATAGGCGCTGAGCAACCACCATGGTTCTATTAACAGAAAAACCCAATTTACGGCTAGCCTCCTGTTGAAGGGTAGAAGTAGTAAAAGGAGCTGTTGGTTTGCGTTTCAGCGGTTTAACTTCAATATCCTGAATCAGAAAATCTGCGCCGATACATTTTTTTAGGAAATCTTCAGCCTGTCCCTGATTTTCAAAACGCTGAGACGACTCTGCTTTCAATTCCACCCATTTTCCATTGCCATTTTCGACTTGAAAAAGAGCATATATGCGGAAAAAGGGTTCTGATGCAAAACCATTAATGGCCCGTTCGCGCTCTACAATCAACTTCACCGCTACGGATTGTACCCGGCCAGCAGAAAGTTGTCCTCTAACCTTTTTCCAAAGTATTCCAGAAAGTTCATATCCTACCAGCCTGTCCAATACCCGTCGTGCTTGTTGAGCATTAACCAGGTTGATGTCTACCTTACGTGGATTCTGAATAGCCGTTTGAATAGCCGGTTTGGTAATTTCCCGGAATACAATGCGCTTAGTTTTAGTTTCATCCAATCCCAAAACCTGACAAAGGTGCCAGGAAATGGCCTCTCCCTCCCGATCCTCATCCGTAGCGAGCCAAACCTCATCAACCTTCTTAGTGAGTTCTTTCAGTTCTTTAACTACTTTTTTCTTATCCGGAGAAACAACATATTTCGGATTGAAGCCATTTTCAACATCTACGGCACCTTCACCCTTATCCAAATCACGGACGTGTCCGAAGCTGGATTTTACGGTAAAATCTTTGCCTAAATACTTTTCTATCGTCTTTGCTTTAGCTGGTGACTCTACAATTAGTAGGTTCTTCGGCATAATCAAGGGAATTTTATTGCTTTATGTCAAGAATGTGCAAATGTATAAATTTTAAAAGATGTTTGGGAAAATACCGGACTAAATACCTTTTTCCCCAATGCGACTTGCGATCACAACGGCATGCCCCCACAAGCCTTTTTTTACTGGGAGGACAATGGTAGCACCGCGTGCGTAGTCTTGGAAAGGAGGGTTTTCCAAACGGATTCTTTTCAAGCGATTATTATAGTAAAAAAACAAGAAATAACCACTGGGTTTAATCTTTTCGCCCTTGGTCAATCCAAAACGATCGCTATAATAGGGTTCGATATCCACGTATTCTGCCTGAAGCATAACGGGTTCTGCAAAGTTGAGCAATCGATTACTTAAGCTAACGACCAAAGGCATGAATATCATGCACAGAACAATAAAGAAGACATAAAGTTGAACCCTTTCTGTCAAATCCGAAGCCTGCTTTTGATAATAAATGGCTAACCCGATGCCCAAAACCAAGCCTACAATTAGTCCTTTAATGATTAATCCAGGAAGATTAAAGGTCAGGTGAAAAAAATTAAATTCAAGGACGTAAAGCACGACCAACCCAATCAGGGTCAGGCTCAACAAAAGATATTTAATTTTTTCCCTGATGGGAAGAGAAGATCTATTCATTAGCAGCCATAGATTCAAATTGCAATTTAGCTAAAGCATTATAGGTCCCATTTTCTAAGGCCGACAACTCATCGTGTGTTCCTTCTTCTACAATTTTCCCGTTCTCGATGACGTAAATTTGATCAACATCTCTAATGGTTGCCAGTCGATGGGCAATAATAATGGAAGTTCGGTTTTGCATCAGCACCTGCAGGGCTTCTTGCACAGCTTTCTCTGATTCAGCATCAAGAGAAGAAGTTGCCTCATCGAGTAACAAAATAGCCGGATCTTTTAGGATAGCTCTGGCAATGGCAATGCGTTGTCGCTGCCCTCCAGAAAGCTTTACACCTCTCTCTCCAACTAGGGTTTGCATGCCTTCGGGGAAAGCACTAATGAAATCCCAGGCATTAGCCTTGCGTGAGGCGTCAATAATTTCTTCCTCTGTTGCATCTGGCCTCCCGTAGCGAATATTTTCTATAATTGTCCCCCCAAATAACAATACTTCCTGTGGGACCACGGCTATATGTTGTCGATAAGTTCTCAAATCAAAATCCCGGATATTTTTCCCATTAATCAGGATAGCGCCTTCCCGTAAGGGATAAAATTGCATAAGCAATTGAATGATCGTTGATTTTCCGGCACCACTTGCACCGACCAGGGCCACTTTATCACCAGCAGGAATAAATAAATCAATTCCTTTTAAAACAGATACATCCGTTCGGGTTGGATAGGAAAAATGTACGTTTCGGTATTCTATATTGCCCGACATGGAAGGTAATTCCTGACGTTCATTATCAGTGGGCTCTATTTCAGAATCTTCCTTTAGGATATCCAAAATTCTTTCCGTTGCACCAACCGCGGAAACAATTTCGGTGTAAAAATTCCCCAGGCTGGCAATAGCTCCGCCAATAATCCCGGTGAATACCACAAAATCTACCAGCCCGCCTTTCATCATCTCGCCAGCCTGCACGAGTTGAGCCGCCCGCCACATAATGAAAAACAGGGCACCAAACATGACAAAAATGATAAAGGAGGCAAACAAACCACGCATATGGGCAGCTTTGAGTGCAACCTTTACAGCATCCCCTAATTCACTGGTATACCTCTTCACCTCAAACCACTCATTCGTATATGCCTTAACGGTTTGGATACTTTGCATCGTTTCTTCGACCACTACATTTGTTGCGGCAAGTTTATCCTGCCTTTCCTTCATCAATCTGCGGATGTGGCGGCCAAAAAACATGGCTGAAATAACGACCAGAGGGAAGGTCGCCAACATAGTCAGCGCCAGTTTAGGCATGGTAAATATTATAATACCTACTCCGCCTAAAAGAATAATGATTTGCCGCAAAAACTCTGCTAAGGTAACAGAAACCACACCCTGTATCTGCGTCACATCATT
This sequence comes from Saprospiraceae bacterium, assembly GCA_021604865.1. Taxonomy (GTDB): domain Bacteria; phylum Bacteroidota; class Bacteroidia; order Chitinophagales; family Saprospiraceae; genus BQJU01. Next base: position 5,052 of record BQJU01000106.1, read on the forward strand.
GGTCAACCGACTGGTCAGTTCCCCTACCCTTCTCTCTTCAAAAAAAGGTATCGGCAGGCTTATTAGTTTTTGATATAAATCCGTTCTAAGCAATGCCATACTCTTTTCACTGACGAGGGCAAACATCTGCACCCGCAGGTAAGACAGCAGGCTTTGTAAGCCCAATAATCCTATCAAAATGAGGAATAAGGTATTCAGACTAAACCCAAGACTGGATTCTCCGGAAATAAGGTTGAAAATTTCTCCCGGCACTTTCATGATTGCTAAAAAGAGTAGGCTTCCTATCGATAAACTTAGCATGCCTATGATAAAAAACCACTTGTAGGGCAGCACATAACGGAAAATATTAACCGCTCGCTTAAGACTATCTTTTTTTAGTACTTTACTACTTGTAGTAGATTTATTACTACTCATCGCCAGTTTTTAGTTTCATTAGTTCATATCCTTCCTTGACTAATCCAATGATTCAAATATTGGAATTTGTAAAAGGACCGTTTGTATAACGTCTGAGATCAAAAATAGATCAAGCAGGGGACTTATTAGAATAATTTAACTCTAATAATAGATCCATGCCCTTTTGCGGCCGTTTTATTTACATAACTATGATAAAATTGATGTAACTTTGCGATATCTTAACCTTCAGGATAATATTTCCCCCCTTTTTCTTCGTTAAAAGAAAATAGCAACCCAACTTCATCTAATCCTCAATTCATTGCCTGTAATAAACAGGTAGAGTAAACCTTTGGTTTCCCCCGTTAAAAATATTTTTTATCCCTATTTTCAAGTTATTGAACATATTTAAAAATTAATCCCTATGAGAAAATTCTTGACGACTACTTTATTTATTGTGTTCTGCCTTTCACTTAAAGCTCAGAGCGCAGAATTGGGTGTAAATGGTGGGCTTTCATTTTACAGCGGCGACATTTCTCCCCAAGAGTTTGGCATTTATTTTAAGGACTTTAATCCTGCAATTGGTTTTTTTGGGCGACTCAACTTTGGGCAGACTTTCTCCGCCAGACTTGGGTTAAATTTCACTAAGGTAAGTGGCGATGATATGGAAATCGGGCGGGAAGATCGTGGACTCAATTTTAGAAGCCAGATCGTGGAAGTTGCTCTTACCGGCGAATTGAACCTATTACACCTTGGCAGCAAAAAAGGACTGCAAGTTGTCCCATTTATCTTTGGAGGAGGAGGCATCTTCCATTTTAATCCCGAAGGCCGTCTTGAAGATAATTGGGTAGAACTCCAACCCTTAGGCACAGAAGGTCAGGGCCTTGAAGGATACGAAGAGCCTTATGCACTCACTCAATTCAATATATTGGGTGGCGGTGGCTTCAAATTTATCATTAATGACTCCTGGACCATTGGTTTCGAAATGGGTGGTCGCAAACTTTTTACGGATCATCTCGACGATGTCAGCAATGCAAATGTCGATTACTTTGATGTATTGGAAGGCAATGGCGACCTGGCCGCTCATTTTAGCAACCCGACCGTAAAAAATCCTGAAGAAGGCGATATTAGCTATAGACGAGGCGGTAAATTCGACGATTGGTACTATATTAGTAGCCTTACTTTGTCTTTCCGCATTGGAAATAGTAACAACTATTATGGTGGTGGTGGAAGAAACCGCAATATTGGTTGTCCAACGTTCTAATACAAGGTCAAAAAAAGAATGTTGAGACTTATTGGCCAGGGCTTTACGTCCAAAGTTATTCAGGTACCCGGATAATTAATTGGTTATTTTATTTTTTCCTTTAAATTTGTAATACCGCCACTATAGCTCAGTTGGTAGAGCGGCGCATTCGTAATGCGTAGGTCAGCGGTTCAAGTCCGCTTAGTGGCTCATTAATAGTTAACAATCATTTGATAGACAGCCAATTGCTTTCCTCCTGTCCGAATCAATACCCAATAAGTACCGGAAGGAAAGGGACTAATATCCAGGCTAATAACGCCTTCCTTCCAGGCATTAAACCGGCGGTTCATCAATACACTACCACGGCTATCCATCACGGATAAATCAAGATTCAAGGATTCATTCAGGTTTAATAAAATTTGAACCTTTTCCCGAACGGGATTGGGAAATAGTCTGCTTTCCTGTACAAGGTCACTTTCGAAAACAGGTACTAAAAACAAGGAATCGCTAGCTACACAACCGTTTGTATCAACCACCATTACCGAATACAGGCCTTCCGGCAAATGCTCCACCACAGGAAGGGTATCCCCTGTATTCCAGAGATAGGAATATCCAGGTGTTCCTCCTTCAACTACGGCCATTACACTACCTTGCGTTTGGGGAGGATTGGGGTTTACCCCTTGAATTTCAACACTTAGACTATCCGGGGGAACCAGATCAAAAGTATAGGTTTTTACACAATCATTGGTATCCGTTAAAATCAGTACGTATTGACCTGCCCCCACATTTTCTAAATCTGGATCAACCTGGCCAGGCAAAGGAGTACCATTTTGTGTCCACTGATACTCATAGGGCGGTGCGCCGCCAGTGGCTGCCAACGAAAGACTGCCATCTAAAGTATTGTGGCACAGGGGTGGGACAATCGTCTTCACACCTATTATTTCTGTGGTAGGCTGTAGTATTTGCAAATTAGCAAAAAGTGCCCGACAGGTATCCTCATCCGTGACAGTTAATGCATAGATACCGGCAGGAACACTCGTCAAATCCTCCTCCAAACTATTTCCTGGCGACCAGTGAAACTGGTATGGAGGATTACCTCCTACAATAGTAACATCAATCGCTCCGGTGCTCTCTCCCTTACATTTTACATCGGTTATGATAGTCGTGTCAATTCTTATAACTTCGTTTAGATTTACCACACTGGAATCGACCAAAGTAGCTGTACAACCATGTGCATCCGTTACTTCTAAAGTATAAATACCCTCTGAAGCAAAAGGAAGGTCTTCGGTAAAAGCAACCGGACCGTCAGTATCTGACCAGACATATTCATAGGGCATGGTTCCTCCCATGACCGTTACAAAAATCCCACCATCACTGCCTCCAAAACATTGTACAAAGTCAACACTATCGCGTCTGATGACCAATGGCGCTGGTTCTATGACGTCTAATTCCTCTGAATAAACCACACAACCCGTTTCCAGGTCGATTATGGTGACACTATAATCTGGACTCAAAGGTAAGTTCGTACAGCTAACACTATCTGATGAGGTAAAAACTTCACAGGAAGGGTTAAAAGAATAATAAAAATTTCCTGAACCGCCCGAAATGATAGCCGTCATACTCGCATCATTGTCCCCATAACAAGAAATGTCGGTTACATAAAAAGTATCCAACTGAATAGCTTTGATACGGTCGCGGACTTTGATATTGTTATATACTCGTTGGCATCCATTAGCATCTGTGATCGTCATGCTATATTCTCCGGAAGGAACCCCCGAAATTACGGGACCTTCTTCCCCATTACTCCAGCTATAGGTATAGGGCGGAGTCCCTCCAAAACCAGTTGCGGTAACGGTGTCCTGAGTGAGCGGATCACAAAGCAAACCATTGGTGATGACAATATTAGCTCCCACTCGATTGGGCTGGGTAAGGACAAAAGTGGTATCCAAGGGACAATCTTTTGTATCAAAAATTACGACCCGATAACTTCCAGCTACGAGGTTAGCGACGTCCTCAGTCTGAGCACCAAGGCCAATCCAATTTATACTATAAGGCGGAGTGCCGCCCTCAAGAGCCAGTTCTATATAACCTGTAGAATCACCATTGCAACGAATTTCCCCGATTTCTTCGACCTGCAAACTCAGCGGTTCCGGATAAGTCAACTGCAAAGTGTCTGATTGAAAACGACAGCCGATCTGATCGGTAATGCTAAAATAATAGGCCCCCGCAGTCAAATTGGCTCGTTCGGATTCCATACTTCCATTTTCCCATAAGAAGGAAAAAGTTGATTGGCCACTATAGACAATAAATGGGTCAATAAAACCATCATCAACGCCAAAACAAGAGGGAGATTCCTTGGCGACCGTCACATTAAATACTTGTGGCGCATTTACTTGTATAGTCGTATCGTAGAGACAACCCTGGCTATCGGTGATGGTAAGTGGATAATTTCCTGTATTTACGTTTGTAATGGTGGCTGTTGTATCTCCTCTTTCCCAGTTATAACTAAAAGGAGAAGCCCCATTTGGGATCAGGCTGATACTACCACTCTCAGGCCCCACACAAGGCGGAGCAGTTATATTGATTTGCAGATTTAAATCATTAAGTGGGTCAAGTTGAATATACAAGGTGTCACTCAAGCAATTATTTACATCAGAAACGACAAGCGAGTAATTTCCCACACCCAGGTTGCTTAGCACGGGTCCATCTTCTCCTCCGGGGTTCCAAATGTAGGTATAAGGAGGGGTGCCTCCCCCTGCGGTGGCCTCAATTATTCCCGTGAAATCTCCCTGGCATTGTGGCTGTGTGAAATCAATTATCTGAACAGTCAGAGATTCCGGTTCAATAATTTCAATCGTTTCCGTTACCTGACAGTTATTAAAATCCGTAATAGTGAGCGAATACACTCCAGCAGTCAGATTGGATAAAACCGGTGAGGTTATCCCATTTTCCCAAAGGTATCTATAGGGTGGTCTTCCACCGGAACCTGCAACCCGGATATATCCATCTGCAATGCCCAAACAGCTCATATTACTCAGAGAATCAATGGCAACCTGCAGCGTATCCGGAGCCTCTAAGACAACAGTCTCAATAATCTGGCAACCATTAAAATCAGTAACCGTTACAGTATAAAGTCCTGCTGAGAGGTTATTGACATGCTGATTGACACTCTGATTGGACCAGGAATAGACAAAAGGGGCAGTCCCTCCAAAAACCACAAGATCGATGGCTCCGTTACTGGTATCAAAGCAGCTTGGTGATGTACTGTTCGTCAAAGCCATCAACGAGTCTGGTTCCGGCACCGAAAGGTCGGATAAAATGGTTTCACATGATCCATTTGTGATCGTCACCGAATAGAGGCCACCAGACAAATTACTGATACAAAGGGTGCTATCTCCGGTACTCCAATCATAAGTTGCTCCTGTTCCTCCACTAATATTCAGACATATCTCTCCATCCATTGCGCCATAACAACTTACAGGATCAATCTGAGGTACGCCAACCACTGCATTTGGCCCCTGTACCAGTACACTCCGCAGGCGAAATTCGCATTGTTGATTTGAATCATCCGTAATAGTGATCCGATAAGCACCCTGGGCCAGACCGCTAATCAATAAGGTATCGGGTATATTTTCTGCACTACCAATCGTGCCATTGGTACTTGACCAATTGTAATCAAATGGTCCCAGTCCATTTAATGGGATGACCCGAATACTACCGTCTGTTCCCATACAAGACGTCACACTGGTTGTATTCACCTTAACCGAATCTATACTATTGGTCGTGGTAACCATAATGCTATCTACACTAAAACAACCCTCCGCATCTGTTACGGTCACCCGATAAACATCCAGAGCATCAGCCTGTGAGGATGCCGTAATCAATGTGGTGGATTGACTGCTACCAGTACTCCAGAAATAAGTGTAGCCACCAGCTCCACCCGTTGGCAGCACCGCAACCGTTGTCCTTGTTTCCAGGCAAAGCGAAAACGAATCTGCAGGCAAAAAGGACAGATCTGGCCCTGGCTTAACCCCTAGAGAAACAGTGCCTTCATCTGTACAGCCATCTGGACTGGTCATCAAATAATAATAATCGGTTGCGATTTCAGGGCTTACCAGGGTGGATGCCAACTGATTGAAAGAAGTAGCTGGCGTACCCGAATGAAAGGTGATTTCTCCCCCCGTAAAATTAGCATCTTCAATGGTAAGACTCGCCAAATCGAATACGACTCCCGGACAAATCTCCGGCATTTCGGCAGTACTGACCGCCGGTTTTGGGTTAACCACAATAACCACTTCTGTAAATTCTTGTGACAAACAGAAGTCCTTTATCTGACCGGCATAAAAACGATATTCTATTGGAACAGAACTGTTGTTTTCAGGAATATTGGGAGGAAAAAAGCAAGTATCAAAAGATACAAAAGAATATTCCGTTGGAGAGTCGGTCCAAAATATGTCGTAATCCTGATCAGGAATTGCCAGGATTTTCACCGTTTCACCTGAGCATACGGTATCGCCAAAGGCCACCGGTGGTGGAAGGATTGCATCATCGTTTATCGTCGCATTATTACAGTTGTTGTCAATTCCATCACAAGGAATTTCCTGCATTCCAGGATTAATCATAGGATTGTTGTCATTACAATCCTCTGAATTATCCGTAAACCCAAAAGGAGGATCAGAAAGGCAGCTTAGTACCGGTAAACTTGCTCGCCCGTAGCCATCATTATCTGCATCTACAAAATATATTTGACTTGGAAAACCCAGTATTTCTGAGCCGTAAACAGTAATCTCGTCTATGGCAATATCTCCCTTCGTCCCCAGGCCTCTTTTTCCCACAAACCGCAACTGGATTGGTAATCCATCTTCATAATCGGAAAGACTAATGTAGGTTTTTATCCACTGATTTCCCTGGTTATTTCTCTTCTCCCAAATATTATCCCAATTGAACCCGCCATCAGTAGATACTTCCAGCCCAAGGCTACCAATTGATAATCCAAACATGTGGTAATAAAAAGATAGATGGCAGGTATCGGTACCCTGTTTGTTAAGGATCATACAAGGTGAATACAAAAAGGCTTCTGCATTGTCAGGACAACTGCCCTCCGAGGTTTCTAGGTAGACATATTTTCCACCACCCGTGATGTCATTGCCTGGTCCGGTACCTGTTGTGGGCGTATTGCCATTATTGACAATCCAGTCAAAGCTGTTGGCAGGCCCATTGCGCCAGGCACCAGTCAACAGGCAGCTATCTCCACAGATTTTACTACAGTTGGTTTGGTCATCAAAAGTTTCCCGCAGACTTAAAGGCGGCGGCTGGCAACCAGTCTGGAAGGTGACTGGGCAGGAGTTGATAGAAAAATGGCCTGTTATTTCACAATACCTTCTGATGTATAATTCATACTCCGTATCGGGGTTTAGTCCGTCCAGGTTAAAGGGACGACAATCCGTAATGACTATGGCACCTGTATTGGCGGAGGAATCCACTCCAGGAGTAAAACCAGGAGGGCCGTACTCTAAAATTGTGGTGCCGCAAAATTCGGTAGGTTGCCAATCCAGGCTGACGGTTGTCGTATCGATATTGAGTACCTGGACTGCGCTGATTGGCAAACAACTAATAGGCTCAAAAAGTAACTCGACAAACTCAAGGCTGCCAACATCTCCTTCCTGGTAGTCGCAAATTAAGAGTTTCCAGGTCCCATTGGGATTGGTGGTTTCGTCGTTAAACTGGTAAAAGGATTCAGAAGGTAAATAAGGTACGTCAGTATAAGGAGGCTCACCATCTTCTACGGGAAAGCAAGATTCCACTACAAACCGGGCATAGGTATTACAGAGGGAGTCCTCCGGATTTCCGAGGTTATTGTCACCGGCACCATTGCCAGAAGTAATCACAGTAGAAACGCCACCAGGGGAAACCAACACCAGGCTAAGATCACCCATCCAGGTATGCCTCATCACCAGCCGAACTTCACTCAAAAAAACATCGACACCAAGGGTAGTTCCCGGAACACCATTAACAATTACATTGACTGTTATGGGTTGATAGAGGGTGCCGTCTAGTTCGCAATTGATATCGGGCACATCGATGGATAGATTGCAGGCGGAAGGATTAGACACAGTATATGTTTGTCCATATAATTTTGGTGAAATCACCAGTAGCGTTCCCCAAAATATGACGGCCAGAATGGGTCCGGTTAGATTATACATTGCTCCTGTTTTGAGTGCCTTTAGGTAGGCAAAGCGTGGTCTAAATGCTCCGGGTTTTCCGGGTTTATGCGTTTTGGTATACAAGATAATCACTCCGTAAATATCTGGTTTTTAGACAAGTCTCATGATTCAGCGTCAATCGAAAATGTAAATCAACACTTTTTTCAGGCGTTAAAGGTTCAAATTTTTGTTTGACCACAAGATTTGCCTAAAAACGAAATATCATTCAAAGAACGAGATATTCAGCCTCCCGAATGATTATCTATACGATACCACGGGTACAAATAAAAGGATTCTACCTAAGATTTAGAAATTCAGACAACAGGGATTTAGCAATTATTTATGAATGACAAGATACGTTTTTTCAAGATTTATCCCACCACTACATTGATCATTCTTCCTGGAACGACGATCACTCGGCGGATAGTTTTACCATCGATATATTTCTGTAATTCGGGCATTGCTCTGACTGCATTTTCCAAATCCTTGTTGCTGGTATCGGAGGGAAAGTCAGTCGTTATTCGGGTCTTTCCATTGACAGCAATTGGATAGGTTACCGAATCTTCTACCAGGTATTCTTCGTTCAACACTGGATATGTTTCCCGATGAACACTATCATTATGCCCCATCCGATGCCACAACTCTTCACCCAAATGCGGCGCAAAAGGGGAAATCAAAATAACCAGTGGCTCCAATATATCGCGTTTATCGCACCCCAATTTCACCAATTCATTGGTCGCTACCATAAAGGCACTCACACAAGTATTGAAGGAAAAACGCTCGATATCATCAGTCACTTTCTTGATGGTTTGATGCAGTACCTTCAACTCTTCTCGGGTGGGCGTTGTTTCGCTCAAACTAAACTGCTCCTGTTTGTTGAAAAACATACTCCAGAATTTGCGCAAAAAGCGACTCACTCCGTCAATCCCCTTAGTATCCCATGGTTTAGCTTGTTCTACTGGCCCCAAAAACATTTCGTACATCCGAAAACAGTCCGCGCCATAACGCTCTACCACATCATCCGGGTTTACGACATTGAATTTAGATTTCGACATTTTCCCAATTTCCGATCTGGTTTTGAACTGTTTACTACCTTCAGCAAAGACAAATTCAGCTTTATCATATTCCGGGCGCCATTCTTTAAATTTCCTAATGCCGGCTTCATCGAGATGCGAATGATCCAGTCCATAGTCTTTGACGAAGTTAATGTGCACTGGAATTTCCGTCAAGGATTCCTCATCATAATTACCAGTCAATTCTGCACTGATAAATTTCCGTTTTTCTTTGTGATAAATTACAGATTCAATGATTCCCTGAATCATACCCTGGTTTATCAACTTCCGGAATGGCTCTTTAGTAGGCACCAAACCTTTGTCGAACAAAAATTTATGCCAAAAACGGGAGTACATTAAATGTCCTACAGCATGTTCGGTGCCCCCAACGTACAAATCAACATCCTGCCAGTAGTTGATGGCATCCTGACCAGCGAAGGCATCAGGGTTTTTGGCATCCATATATCTTAGAAAATACCAGGAAGATCCAGCAAATCCAGGCATGGTATCAGTCTCTCTGGTATAACCATCCGGCAAATTCACCCACTCTTCTGCTCTGGCCAGTGGCGATTTTGCAGCCGAGGCAGGTTTAAAATCTTCCAATTCCGGCAAATCCAGTGGCAGGTCCTTTTCGTCCATTGCGTAGGCAACGCCTTCCTGGTCATATATGATTGGAAATGGCTCGCCCCAATAGCGTTGTCTGCTATAGATGGCATCGCGCAGTTTGTAATTGACCTGACCGCGGCCTATGCCCATTTCTTCTATCTTTTCAATAATCAACCCAATAGCATCTGGTACTTCCATTCCATTCAAAAAACCAGAATTGATCATGATGCCCAATTTATCATGACGACCGGCACCTGGGTACTTGGATTTATCGATTACATCAATAATCTTCAGGTCAAATTTTTCTGCAAACCGATGATCCCGATCATCATCAGAAGGCACTGCCATTACGGCTCCTGTTCCATAATCTTTTAATACATACTCCCCTATCCAGATCGGAATGTCCTCACCTGTAAACTGGTTTATGGCATACGATCCCAAAAATGCTCCGGTGACCGCTTTAACATCCGACATCCGGTCTCTTTCCGAACGGGTGTTTACATAATCTAGGTAAGCGGCTACCTCCTCCTTTTGTTCTGGTGTAGTCAGTTCGGAAACCCATTCATGCTCTGGTGCCAAAACCATATAGGTTGCACCAAAAATGGTATCGGGCCGAGTGGTAAAAACTTCAATCTTACGATCAGAGCCTTTAATTTCAAAAAACACTTGTGCTCCTACCGATTTTCCGATCCAGTTGGACTGCATTTTCTTCATGGCTTCCGACCATTCCAACGCTTGTAAGTCGTTCAACAGCCGTTCGGCATAAGCCGTGATCCGCAGGGACCATTGCAACATAGCCTTGCGTTCTACCGGATAACCTCCCCGTTCAGACACCCCGTCTTTCACCTCGTCGTTGGCCAGCACCGTTCCCAGTGTTTCGCACCAGTTGACATAGGTTTCTTTGCGGTAAGCCAGCCGGTAATTCATCAATATACCGTCTTTTTCCACAGCAGATTTAGCCTTCCATTCAGCAGCAGTAAAGCTCAGCTCCTCAGATCCGGCCGCCTCAATCCCATCAGTTCCGTGGGCGGCAAAATGTTCAATCAATTCATCAATGGGCCGGGCTTTTTCAACAGCAGTATCATACCAGTGTTTAAACAACTGCAAGAAAATCCACTGAGTCCATTTATAATAAGCCGGGTCACTGGTTTTTACCTGCCGGTCCCAATCAAAGCTAAAGCCCAGATTTTCCAGCTGTGCCCGATAGCGTTCTATATTGGCATCTGTTGATTTAGCAGGATGTACTCCGGTTTGAATAGCATACTGTTCAGCAGGCAACCCAAAAGCATCATACCCCATCGGGTGCAAAACATTAAATCCCCTTAACCGCTTGTAGCGGGAATATATATCTGAGGCAATATACCCCAATGGATGGCCTACATGCAATCCTGCACCTGATGGATATGGAAACATATCCAAGACATAAAACTTGGGCTTATCACTTTGGTTAGAAACCTTGTTGATTTTCTTATCTTCCCAGAAAGTCTTCCACTTTTTCTCAATATCCCGTGGTTTATATTGCATACATTAATTTTTTTGGTTCTTTGGCAAACCATGTGATTTGGAGTCAATCAAAAATGTTAATCAACACTTCTTCTAGGCACTTATGGTTTCCACTTTAGTTTGACCACAAGCTCTGTCAAAGAAAGATTTTTTTATCTCTGCTATGAATACTTAAATTCAACTGCAATTAGGGTAAAGAAAGTTCACTTACAACCCATTAATAACAAAGCAGTTAAACACAAAAATCAGGTAAAGAAAATATTCTACCCAAATTAATAAGGTGCGAAAATATAGTTTTCAACGGAAAATTATTGGATTTTCTAAATGAGAATTCAGCTTTTGTTCGTTGTTTGAGCATCTTAAAGTGTTTGTTTGGAACAAAAACAGGCAATTGTTCCAGGTTCTTTGGAGATAACTAGTATTTTTGTGACTCAAAATTAAATAATCTATGAAAAGTAATGTGACCGCCATTCTCTGTATGCTCATCGGTTTTACCGTATTTGCCCAGAACAATTCTGCTTACAACACTTTGTTAAAGCAAGTTAGTTTTGAAGAACCAACCCAAGCCCGTTCGGCAAAAGGGAGTCCAATGCTTAGTGAAGATTGGCAAATGGGTAGCTTACAATTACCTGGACAGAAAGAAAAAATCGACCTTCCCATGAACCTGGACCTGGTTCACCAATTGGTTGTAATAAGACTTAACGATGACCGCACTGCCTACTTGACTGCGGACAAAGTAAACATGATCAGTTTTAATCCTGGTGAAAACGAAATGATCTATAAAGCGATGGCTATAGATAGCAAGGGAAAGATTTATTTTTACCAGATATTGAAAGAAGGAAATTTTAGTTTCCTACAGAAGACCAGTAAAAAATTAATGTCTCGCAATGGGGGAGAAATTTTCGGATATGACCGTGAATACCGGGTAAAAGGCCCTGATACAGACTACCAGAAGATCAGTCTTAGTTTGGAGTCCTTAAAAAAAGGTTTACCTAAATATGCTGATCACATTGACACGGTTAGCAAAAAAATGGCTCCAAAACGTATTTTAGTAAAAGAAATAATCGACATTTTATCCTCACTGGAACAGCGAGGATAATGGACTTGTTTTGTGGGTTATTTTCAACTATGTTTCCCGGTGCTGTCCCATGGAACAGCGCTAATATTTAAACCCTAATATCATGATCAGAGGATTGTTAAAACTCGGAGCCATTTTGATTGTTGGTATCCTGATTTACAATTATTTTTTTGGAAGTCCGGAGGAAAAGACTCAGTCTAAAGAAATTTTCCATAAGGTAGGAGAATTGGGCAAGGCAGGCATCAATTTACTCAAGACTGAAAAAGGCAAATTTGATGAAGGCAAATATGACGAAGCTTTGGACAATATCGGTGGCCTCTTCCAAAAATTAAAAAAGAAAGCTGAGGATATCAACGACAGCGAACTACTCGACAAACTTGCTGACCTTGAAAAAACCCGTGAAGGCCTGGCCGACAAACTCGATGAAGATAAATCTGAAAATTTCAGTGAGAAGGAAAAAGGCGCCCTGAAAGACGAACTGCGCAAATTCATGAATGACACTGAAAGTTTGATGAAGAAAATTGAGGACGAAGAGCGTTGATCTGAAACAGAGGTGGAAGGGAAAACTGAAAGAAATGAGTACGCTTTCCTATGTTCCAGTTCTTCCTATCATCCACTTAATTACTGCCCCAATTATTCTATCTTTTGCGCTTGATATAGCAGTTGACATGTTTTTGACGAGCGTGTATTTGTGCCTTTTCTTTTATGGTTTGGCATAGATTGTTAAATTGAGGTAATTTTGTTACTTTCATCCCTAAAATTAACCACTATGAGACCTCTCATCAATGTACTGTTTGGACTTTCTCTGATTGTGAGCCTTTCTGCCTGTCTTGCACAAAAAGAATATGTAGAACAAGAAGAGCAATTAAATTATTACAAACAGCAGGCCCTGGCTTCTGATTCCATCAATGCGGCCTATTATTCCCTTGACCGGGAAAACCAACAAATAGAAATACAACTCAAGGAATCTATCAGAGACCTGGAAGAGCTGAAGGCAACCAATATCAGCCTGCATCGTAGTTATAGTGAGTTATTAACCAAATATAACGGCCTGGTGAATCAAAATCAGCAGGTATTGGCAACGACCTCCTACGAAAAAATCGGATTGCAGGAAGAGTTATCATTAAGGGAAGAATCTCTTGCTAAACAACAAAGGGAACTGGCCAATATGGAATACGAACTCTACCAAAAAGAGGCCATTCTCAATCGCATGGAGTACAACTACACTGATATGAAAGGCGACCTGTCTTCCAAAGATCAGAAAATCAATGAATTAAAAGCTGCCTTGCAAAAGAAGGAAGGAAAAATGGCTGAACTGCGTCAGAGTGTCAATGAGGTACTAACTGGTTTTTCCAATGAAGACTTGAGTATTACTGAACGCGACGGCAAGTTATATTTATCCTTGAGCCAAAATCTCTTATTCAATAAAGGAAGTGATGAAATTGACTGGCAAGGGCGTAGAGCATTAGCACAGGTTGCTGAAGTGTTGAAGAGAAATCAGGATATTGATGTCACCGTAGAAGGTCATACAGATACAGATGGTACTGCCGACCGCAATTGGGACCTCAGCGTGATGCGGGCTACTACGGTTGTCAAAGTATTGACCAACAATGGTGTCTCACCAAGCAGGGTAACCGCTGCAGGAAGGGGATTTTATGCCCCAATTGCACCTAATAACAATGTGCAGGGTAAAGCCCTCAATCGTCGTACTGAAATTATTCTTTCTCCCAAGCTCGATGAACTTTATGATTTGATCAAAAACTAATTCCCTTTAGTTTTGATACCATAAAATTGAGCCCAATGAAAAAAATCATCCCTCTGCTACTCATTCTTTTTGGGGTAGGTATAGCATGGGGACAGCGTTGTCTTTCGGAAACAATTTTAAAAGAAAAAATGGAAAACGATCCGGAGGTAGCTGCCCGCCGGATAGCTATTGAAGCCAATCGCCAGATTCCGACGCTGGATTCAGAGATAACCTCGCGTGAGGTCGTGACCATCCAAGTGGTCGTTCATGTCGTTTACTTCCTACCTATTGAAAATATTTCAGACGCTCAGATACAATCTCAGATTGATGTATTGAATGAAGACTTCCGTTTACAAAATGCCAATGCCAATATTGTCACCCTGCCAGAGTTTGCTTCTAAAATGGCAGACATGGAAATAGAATTTCAACTGGCAGATACCGACCCGGATGGGCAACCCACCAATGGCATCACCCGAACACATACCCTTATTCCTAATATTGCCTTGAAACTTTTGGGAAACCTAAGGCTTATTTGTTACACAGAACTTGGTGGGCAGGATGCCTGGTGTCCTGATCGTTACCTCAATATATGGGTAGGCAAATTCCCCGTAGGTTTTGCAGGAGATACCAGCTTTCCAGGACAGGATGAACCTGAAGAAGATGGTGTTCGCATTGATCCTTACCACTTTGGACGGACGGGCATTGCCTTGGCTCCCTTTAATTTAGGCCGTACCTTAACCCACGAGATTGGTCATTATTTCGATCTCCAACATACCTGGGGCAATTGTATTACAGATGATGGAATTGAAGATACTCCCTGGCAAAAAAGTCCTTATTCCGGCTGTCCTAGCGGGTGGAATTATTATTCTTGTGATAGCCGCGATATGTACGTAAATTATATGGATTATACCGATGATGCCTGTATGGCTATGTTTACGCTGGAACAAAAGCAGCGACTTATGGCTACACTAAATGGGCCAAGGTCGGGTTTGTTGACACCTACTAATTGTGGAACGGTAAGTACCGTAGAGGCTGAAAACTGGTTCAAAGGATCTCTTTTTCCTAATCCGACCAATGATCAACTTTTTGTAGAGTTGCCTTTCAGGAATGACTCCACGTACGAGTTGGAATTTTTCGATATGCAGGGCAAACACCTTGGAGAAAAATTTAATTTAGATTCCGGAATACATGAATTGGACATCACTATGCTGGGTAGCGGTGTCTATTTTGTCAAAATAACTCAGGGAAAACATTACATGTATAAGAAAGTAGTTGTCCAATGACCCCCCCTGGGATTGGTTCAAATGAAAAACTCTAATTAAATATTGTTCTGTAAAACTAACCGCTATGACCTTTAAACTACACCTATGCCTTGCATCGGCAGCCCTTACTATGTTATGCCTCTCGAATTGTAAAACCTTTCAAAAAAACACCAACCTGGAAGAATTGGCTGAAATCATTGAAATGAAAAAAGGACCTTGTTTTGGATCCTGCCCTGTTTTTACACTTACCATTTACAACAATGGAGTAGCCTCTTATGAAGGAGAACGATTTACAGATCGAATGGGGGTGTATACTAAAGTCCTGGACAAAACGACTTTTGAATCCATTGTTGCTGATTTTAAATTAGCCAATTTATGGCAATTCCAGGATGCCTACAAAGCCCGCATCCCCGACCTGGCCACCGTAAGTATTACCTACTGGGAAGAGGATAAAAGCAAAACGGTACTAGGCAAAGATGGCCGTCCCGAAACGGTCTTAAAACTAGAAGAAAAGCTGGATGAAATCGCCAACTCCTCTGGTTGGGAGGTCAAAAAGAAAAAAGAGTATGGATTATCGGATAATGTCATTCCAAATGAGATCATCGTACAGTTGACCAATCAGGTACAGGCGAGTGCCTGGGTGCGCAAATATGCCAAGCAGGAAATGGAGGTCATCCGAAGCCTGTCTCCTAATGGTTATTATTGGTTGGTGACTTTTAATGAATCTATCATCGATCCAAAGGATATGCTAAGATTTGTGCAGGAAGATCCTTATGTGATTAGTGCTGAGTTTAATAAGAAAGTTGAAGGTAGAGGACGGGGGTGATTTTGAGTCTGGGAGTGCTAAGGGGTCAGCGAAGAATAACTTACCCACTTGATGCGGCTCTTTTGTCACCAGCCGTTGTTGCTCAAATCCTTGCTTAGTAGTGGCCAAGCGCGGTTTTCGCGCTTGCGTG
>BQJU01000107.1 GCA_021604865.1 Saprospiraceae bacterium
TGCCACTATTAGGTTTTGAATTGGTTTTCTTATAGTCTTTCGGTCTGCCGCCAGAGGGGCTGCAAAGGCCATAGATAAAGATCGGCATTATGCAGTCAAGGCTTTTGTTTGATCCTTTGAAGTAGGTTTAAGATTTGGAGCATTAGATAATGGGGCGTCTTCATTTTTTTTGGTGGCAAAAGAAAAAGAAGCAAAAAAAAACCATCCGGCTGGAGAATTGACCTAAAAAAAGCGGCCCAGTTGGGGGGGAAGAAATAAACTCGCTTTGGCGTTTTGTGCTGGCTTGATTTTTTTTGATTGTTGGTTTTTTTGTTTTCTGGGTTTTCATTGGTTTTAGCTCAAGCAGTATTTCTTCTTGAGCGGTACGGGCAGCCGCTTTTTTCTTAACGGCCAATGCTCCTATGCCGGAACCCACCCGCGCATTGTGCTTGTTTCGTGGCTGATCGGGTGCTAGGAGACTGGTGGGGTGTTTGATACCAGCAAACAGCAATAGATTAAAGATCGGCATTATGCAGTCAAGGCTTTTGTTGGAGCTTTGGAGGTAGGCTTAAGATTTGGGCATTAAATAATCTTTCGTCCATTTTTTCCACGACGAAAAAACGGACCAAAAAAGTCGCTCGGCTGGAGGATTGGCCTAAAAATGAGGCAACCCTTGGTTTGGGCTACTTGTGGCTACTTGTGGCTACTTGTGGCTACTTCTTTCTCAATAGGAATGGTCGTTATACCACCCTTTTAAGAGCTTGTTTGGAGGTCGGCTTTGGAGGCGAAAAGCGTCATTTTTTTGATGACTGGGTTGGCTTGATGCCAAAGCATCAAAAAGCATTTGAAGTTCATACCCTGAGGTACGGACGAAAAAAATAGCGAAGTATCATCATAAAAGTGATCCTTTGCAGCCCAAAGATTGGCCTCCAAACATGCTCTAAGGGATCAACGTCTGAAATGAAGGCCGTCTTGGCTATTTTGTAATCGGCAGGAAGAACTGAAAGATGGTTCCTTTTCGCAATTGGCTTTTTACAAAAGTATGCTGCCAACTAAATCATAACAAAAATAATCGTTACAAAAGTTATGATTACATTTATAATGATTATAAAAATAACGATTACAAAAATAATGATTATATTTGTAACGATTACTTTTATAACGACTTTTTCCTTGTCCAGCCTCAAAATCAATCATCATGACCAACACCCATCAAATTTTCAACCTCATCGCCCAAATCCGCCGCAGTCATAAAAACACCACGGCCAAACAATCCGAACTGCTGGATCAGGTCAAACTCAATCTACTGGAATGGGCCATTTTAAGAAGTTTACACGAAAAGCCGGTACAATCACAGGCAGAGGTGGCCCGATCCATAGCTTTGGCCCCCTCCAATGTACGGACTCCAATTGAGATGCTTGAAAATAGAGGGTTAGTCTCCAGGCAAAAAGACGATCGAGACCGGAGAATCAACAATACACTTCTGACTAAAGAAGGCAGTGACTTAGTCCGAAACCTACTACCAGGCTTCGAATCGGATCATAAAAAGCTCTTGCAAGGCATTTCTGCTCCCGAACAAAAGGAATTGGAGCGGCTATTAGACATTATTTGGGGCAACCTCAAAAAAAAGTGAGCATCACGCTACCCCTTAAAATCCATAAACCCGCCAGCTTTTTCTATCTCACAAAACTGCTCCCAGGCAGCCGTGGCCAATTTATCAGTGAGGGTCTCAACATAATAGCTACCAGCCGCCGGATCAATCACCCGATCCAGGTAACTTTCCATTTTCAGGATATGCTGAACATTCCGGGCTATGCGTCGGCTAAAGGCAGTACTCGGTTCCTGTCTGGCCATATTTGATGGCAAAACGATCAGCCGATCTACCCCCCCGAATACGCCGCTCATGGCCTGAGTGGCTGCCCGTATCATATTTTGATGAGGGTTTTTGGTTTGGGATTGCAATGCAAAGTGGCCTACAATATACATAGGTGTTTGAAGATTAGCCTGATAAGCTTTGATCACATTTGACCACAACAGACGCAGTGCCCTCAACTTGGCAATTTCTACAAAAAAACTGGTGCCAATGGCTACCGAAAATTGTAGATGAGGAAGCACCAATTCAGGTGAAAGCCCCCGATCAGCAAGTTGAGCCAGATATTCACTGCCCTTCGCTATGGTATAGGCTAACTCACGACTTGTTTGGCTAACTTCTCCGTGAAAAGGACTGGCATTTACTTGTAGCAATTGGAACTTAGGAAGCTCTTTATGGCATATTTTCAAACCGCTGACCAGATCATCCATCGGTGGTACCTCCCAGTCCAAAAATGGATCAAAATCTATGGATCCGCGAATATCATTGGTACCCACTTGCCTTTTCTTCAACAAGCTCACCCACTGTTCCAGCAACCTCAATGGGGAACGTTGCGGATACAGTTGACTGAAATGCGTGGAAACATAACCAAAATTGATGCCCTCCACCAATTTTTCAAGCTCCTCCTGCTTGAGTTCGTGTTTAAGCCGAAAAAATGGCGCTTCCACTCCACCAGCCAGGCCTTCCAAAACCTCCTTGTTGGCCTGGGATACATCACTTACCGTAATATATTCACCGATTTCCCAATCGTTCTTCTCCTGGGTACCATTCAAAAGAGCAGCTGTATATTCTACTTCATCCGGATGATAAAAAGGAGCCAACTCAATATTTTCTTCCAACTGCCAAGCCAGTTCTTCCACGGGTTTGCCGCGTAGTTCTTGTACTACTTTGGCCATCCACTCAGCCTTGCTGGGAGTTGAAAAATTTTCAAATAAATCTTCCGATTTTTTAACCGGCATAAGTTTTCTATTTTTGCACTGAAAAAATCATTGGTCAAATTAATTGTTTCCTTATTTTTTGACGAACTTTTTCCCAACAAATTCGTTATCTTTGTGAAACAATCGTAAGATTAGATTAAATCTAAATAAACTTAGTAAATGGATAATCGGCTCATATATCTTGACAATAATGCAACCACGCCAACTGATCCGCGGGTTGTAGACACCATGCTCCCTTATTTCTATCAACATCCAGGCAACGCAGCAAGCCGCAACCATCCTTTTGGATGGACAGCAGAAGAAGCTGTTGACTATGCCCGGGAGCAAATTGCCAACCTAATTTCAGTTGAGTCCAAGGAAATTATTTTCACTTCCGGTGCTACGGAATCAGACAACCTGGCGCTGAAAGGCGTTTTTGAGATGTATCGCCGGAAAGGCAACCACATCATTACGCTGAAGACGGAACACAAAGCTGTCCTGGATTCTTGTGGCAAGATCGAAAAAATGGGTGGTGAAGTGACCTATCTGGATGTAAATTATGATGGCACAGTTGATTTGGCCAAATTAGAAGCGGCGATCAAGCCATCTACTATCCTGGTATCTGTCATGTGGGCCAATAATGAAACTGGCGTCATCCAACCGATGAAAGAAATCGGCGAAATTTGTGCCAAACACGGTGTTCTTTTAATGAGTGATGCTACGCAGGCCGTTGGTAAAATTCCGGTAAATCCCAAAGAGGTAGGGGTACACCTGATGGCTTTTTCTGCACACAAAATGTATGGCCCCAAAGGGGTAGGCGCACTTTTTGTCAATCGCAAAAAACCTCGTGTAAAGGTTACCGCTCAGATGGACGGTGGCGGACATGAGCGTGGTATGCGTTCGGGTACACTTAATGTACCGGGTATTGTAGGCTTTGGTAAAGCAGCTGAAATTGCCGGCCAGGAAATGGCCCAAGACTCAGAAAGACTAAGCAAACTCAGAGATAAATTGCAAAAGCAATTGATGGATAGACTGGAAGAGGTCTACGTCAATGGCAATGAAGGCCATCGGATGCCACATGTCACCAACCTTTCATTTAAACATGTTGAAGGAGAAGGCTTAATGATGACTTTCAACCAGAATATCGCCGTGTCTTCAGGTTCAGCCTGTACATCGGCCTCGCTGGAGCCTTCTTATGTACTGGTCGCGTTGGGTCTTGGCGATGATCTGGCTCACTCTTCCATCCGCTTTAGCCTCGGACGTTTTACAACCGATGAAGAAATTGATTATGCAGTAGAGGCGCTGGTCAAAGGTGTTAACCACATGCGCGAGCTGAGCCCTATCTGGGAAATGTACAAAGAAGGCATCGATCTGGATTCTGTAATTTGGGCAGAACATTAAATTTTAAAACTGAATCAGGAAATTCTGATTATAAATATTTCAATTATGGCTTATTCAGAGAAAGTTCTCGAACATTTTAAACACCCACGCAACGTAGGTACCCTTGACAAAAGTAAAAAAACAGTTGGGACTGGCCTGGTAGGAGCTCCTGAATGTGGTGACGTTATGCGGCTGCAAATAGAAGTGGATCCATCTTCTAATCAAATTGTTGATGCCAAGTTCAAAACCTTCGGATGTGGATCTGCCATTGCCTCTTCATCATTGGCCACCGAATGGCTGAAAGGAAAAACTATTGATGAAGCCCTGTCTATTGACAATATGGATATTGTTGAAGAATTGGCTTTGCCACCAGTAAAAATTCACTGTTCCGTACTGGCCGAAGATGCCATCAAAGGTGCCATCAAGGATTATCAGGAAAAGAACGGTATTGAAATAACTGCAAAGCTGGCTACTCACTAGTAGGCAGCTTTTTGAATAGGCTAAAAGAAAATCCGGCCTGGTCGCCGCGTTTTGGCTCCAGCAATTGATTAGCTTAATTTATAATCGTTTAGACATGTTATTTGTAGCAGATAGTGCAAAAGGTAAAATACAGGAAATCATGTCCAACCAAGGATTTGATTCGGATTTTTTCGTCCGGGTATCCGTCACCAGTGGAGGCTGCTCAGGGTTGAGTTATCAAATGGATTTTGATAATGAAAACAAACCCAATGATCAGATCTTTGAAGACAATGGTGTTAAGGTGGTTACTGACCTTAAAAGTTTTCTTTACCTCTGTAATACAACACTTGAATTTTCAGGTGGATTGGAGGGTAAAGGCTTTTACTTCAACAATCCCAACGCCGCTCGTACTTGTGGCTGTGGCGAAAGTTTTGCCGTTTGATAAGATAATATTTCACCAAATGAGAAAAGCTCCAACCTGAATAAATTGGTTGGAGCTTTTCTTATTTGTAATCAATTCGAAAAAAAGCTTCTATATTTATACCTAATCTTGGGTTTTGTTTTCACCGAATTATTTAATAACCAAAAATTAAAAAGAGGAAGAGACAGGACGACCTCTGGTTTTCCTGCTTACCGAACTACAACATGTTCCGAATTGGATACGACGCAAAACGATTATTCAACAACTTCACAGGTCTTGGCAATTATAGCCGTACCTTACTCAAGGATCTTTCTACCTACCACCCGGATAATGAATATTTTCTATTCACGCCAAAAGTGAAGCGAAATAGTGAAACACAATTTTTCCAAAACAGCCCCATGTATAACCTGCAAATGCCCAAAGGTGGCAGCGGGGCTTACTGGCGAACTTTCTCCATCAAAAGAAATCTGGTTAAACACCGCATTGAACTCTTCCATGGCCTAAGTCACGAAATTCCTATGGGCCTGGATAAAGTGCTTATCCCCAGCGTGGTGACCATCCACGACCTGATTTTTCGCCATTACCCGGATCAATACTCCTGGGTGGACCGTAAAATCTATGACTACAAATTTCGCTATGCTTGTGAAAATGCCGATCGTATTGTAGCTATTAGCGAAAGCACCAAAAAGGATATCATCAATTTTTATAATATCAATCCTGATAAAATCAAAGTCATTTACCAATCCTGCCACGAAAGGTTCGTGCAGGAGCGCTCCCAAAAAACCATCGATACTATCCTAAAAAAATATAACCTTCCGGAAGACTATATGCTTTATGTAGGTTCTATTGTCGAAAGGAAGAATTTATTGGGTATCGTCAAAGCGATGAGCCTATTGCCAAAATCCGATCTTTTACCATTGGTTGTAGTTGGACAGGGCGGTAGTTATTTGCGCAAAGTGCAGGCTTTTATAGCTCAAAATGCATTAACAGATAAGGTCCACTTTGCCCAGCCTGATTTTAGCGAATTGCCCGCCATTTACCAACAATCCAACCTGTTCATCTATCCTTCTTTTTTTGAAGGCTTTGGTATCCCTATCCTGGAAGCCCTGTTGAGCAAGGTTCCTGTAATTACCTCTAATGTTTCGTCATTGCCAGAAGCTGCCGGCCCTGATTCCTGGCTTATTGACCCATCCAGCCCGGAAGCTATTGCCAAGGGCATGCAAACCATCCTAAGTGATCAAACACTTCGAGAAAAGATGATTGATAAAGGTTATGCTTTCGCCCAACAATTTAACGGTGAAGATATCAGTCATCAAATGATCGACCTTTATGAAGAAATCATTGGCAGAGACGAAGTAGAACAAATGTTGTAAAAGCGGTTGGGGAATCAAAGTTTCAGAAACTCAAAAAGCTTTTTAGATTAGTCTAAATATTTTTTTAACTTTGTTGAATTGATATTTTAGTCCAAAGAAATGCAACATGAGCGAACTATTTGAAATCCTTCAGCAAGAATGGGCTGTTCGTGCCCTGATGGCCTCAAGTATGGTTGGATTAATGTGCGGTGTATTGGGGTGTTTCATTGTTTTACGCAACATGTCACTGGTAGGCGATGCGCTTTCACATGCTATCTTACCAGGTGTAGTTTTTGCTTATATGATTGTGGGATACAGTGCCCTCGGTTTTTTTACCGGAGCAGTACTGGCCGGTTTGGTGACAGCAGTAGGGATCACCTGGATTCAGCACAATGTCAGGACCAAAAATGATGCGGCGGTGGGTATTGTTTTTACAGCCATGTTCTCTATTGGAGTAATGGGAATTTCCTGGATTAGCAAAAATGCAGGTGTACACCTAGACCTCAAGGATTTTCTTTTTGGAAATGTACTCGGTGTTGCCGACACCGACCTTTACCTCACCGGTATTATCACCCTTTATGTGTTGCTGAGTATTGCTGTTTTTTACCGCTATTTGTTTGTAACAACCTTCCAGCCAGTCATAGCCGAAACGATGGGTATTTCTGTCAAGCTGATCCATTATTTTCTGATGTTGTTGTTGTCCTTTGCCGTTGTTGCATCCTTGCAAACAGTTGGCGTCATTTTGGTGGTGGCGATGCTGATCACACCGGCTTCCACAGCATTGTTGTTATCTGACAAGTTACGCTGGGTTATTGTCCTGGCCGGCATTATTGGACTGCTTTCCGCCATTGTTGGTCTTTTGCTTGCGATCATTTTCGAAACGACTCCCGGTCCGGCTATGGCGGTAACGGCTACTTTTTTTTATCTGATTGCCGTATTTTTTGCACCCAATCGCGGTTTATTATTTCAATATTTTCACCGTAAAAGGCTAGGCCATAAAATCAAACTGGAGGATTTACTCAAACAAGCTTTTCGCTTACAGGGGAAAGGAGAATTAACACTACCGAAGTTAGAGGAGAGATTGGGTATTAAAGGCATCAGGTTACAAAACCTGATCAATAGCTTACGCAAAAAAGGGCTATGGCAAAAAGGCCAGATTGCCCTAAGCCCACAGGGTATGAAACAAGGCAACCGAATGGTTCGGGCTCATCGTCTCTGGGAAACTTATCTGGTCAATCAGATTGGTTTGTCAGCAGAACAAATTCATGAAGAAGCAGAAAAATATGAACATCTGCTTAGCGATGAAATGTTGGATGAAGTGGATCAGGTCCTCGGTTTTCCAACTATTGATCCGCATGGTTCTCCAATTCCTGGCAAATACGGCATTCCTAGCTTTCCGCTTAGCAGGATGGAAGTGCTTCAAAAAGCCCGCATCGCCCAGCAACAAATAAATGAACATATTACCGCTCAACTCTGGCAGTTCGGATTACTTCCGGATACAGCATTCTCTATCAATGAAAAAAATGACCAGCATATTCACATACAGCTAGGCGACAAATCTGTGGAACTACCTACAGAGTTAGCCAGAAAGATCAATGTTGTAATAGAAAATTAGCACAGTGCTTGAAGCAATCACTCCTCTTCATCCGCACTGCCCATTTGATTGTCCTGATGCAACCGATTAAATAGATCATTCATACGATACATCTCATCAAGCGTATCGTCTTCAAAAACGGCAATTTCCGGAGTGCGGCGCAAGTGTTTGCGTAAACGGACAGCCAGGGATTGGCGAAGTTGAGTTATTTGATCCTCCATATTGAGGATAACCGCCTGTTTGTTCTCCGTATTATAAATGCTTAAATAGATTTTGGCAAGGCTCAAATCAGGGGTTACTTTAACTGTAGTAACGGTCACCAGTGGTTCTGCGCCATAAACATAGCTCCCCTCCTTCAGCAACACCTCACTAAAATGGCGCTTAATCGTCTCTGCCACTTGTTTCTGTCTCTTCGTTTCCATATTTTCAATAATTACGTGCCGTGCAAATATACCTTTTAGTATCTAAACTCTATTCCCGCATGAGGAAAATTTAGCTTGTAATAAAAACGTAGATGCTTCAAACAAGTTCCCGAAAATGAAAAGTATACGCTAAAAAATGTTATTTTTGTACGCAAGTTGTTTTCAAAATCCGTGTATTATTGCACGCATGAATGTCAGTTCATCCATACTTGATAGCCCGATTGAATACCTTAAGGGAGTAGGCCCCAAAAGGGGCGATTTGCTTAAGAAAGAACTCAGCATCCATACCCAGGGTGATCTGCTGGGACATTACCCCTCACGATATATCGACAAAACCCGTTTTCACCGTATCAGAGACCTGAGCTCCGATAGTGACCAGGTGCAAATCCGTGGCATACTACGCCGGCTAAGTACCGTTGGAGATGGGAGAAAAAAGCGCCTGGTAGGCAGGCTTCGGGATGAAACGGGTGTAATGGATCTGGTGTGGTTTACCGGCGTTCACTGGTTGGAAAAATCCTTAGTAGTCGGCCAGGAATATGTCGTATTTGGTCGGGTAAGTGCCTTTCGTAATCAGCTGAACATTGCCCACCCGGAAATGGAGGTTGTCAGTGAGGAAAACACACAAAAGGCAGCCACCTTTGCTCCGGTATACCCCAGCACAGAAAAGCTCAACACCAAAGGCGTAGATGCCAAAGTGCGGCGGCGAATGATGAAAACATTATTCGAACGACTGACACCCCAGGAATTACCCGAAAACTTACCTGCTTATCTGGTCCAGAAATTTCGTTTTCCATCGCGTTTTGAGGCACTTAGACAAATTCATTTCCCCAAAGATCAGGAAGGGCTAACCGCAGCAACTAACCGGCTAAAGTTCGAAGAATTGTTCTTCCTGCAATTGCGCTTGCTACAACTCAAAAGGCGCCGCAAAGGCGTGGTAAAAGGCTACGTTTTTAGTACGATCGGTGAACATTTCAACCGCTTTTATACCGAAAAATTACCATTCGAATTAACCGGCGCCCAAAAACGGGTGATTAAGGAGATCCGACGGGACCTGGGATCAGGAGTGCAACTCAATCGTTTGTTGCAAGGGGATGTAGGCAGTGGTAAAACCGTAGTAGGCCTGATGGTTATGCTCATGGCCCTGGATAATGGTTTTCAGGCCTGTTTGATGGCTCCAACAGAAATTCTTGCCCAGCAACACTACAAATCTATTAGTAATTATGTCAAAGGGCTGGGCATTCAGGTCGCCTTCCTTTCCGGTAGTGTGAAAGGCAAAAAGCGGGAAAAATTATTGAAGCTCCTGGAAGCTGGAGAGATCCATATCCTGATTGGCACCCATGCCCTAATCGAAGATCCTGTTCAATTTAAAAACCTGGGATTGGCCATTACCGATGAGCAACACCGCTTCGGCGTAGCACAACGCGCCAAATTGTGGGCCAAAAGCAAACCCTACCCTCCCCATGTGCTGGTCATGACTGCCACCCCTATTCCGCGTACCCTGGCGATGACTCTTTACGGCGACCTCGATGTATCGGTCATTGATGAACTTCCTCCGGGACGGAAGGATATTGAAACCACTCATAGGACAGAAAACCACCGCATGAGAGTCATTGGTTTTATGCGGGAACAGATCGGTTTGGGCCGTCAGGTATATGTGGTTTATCCACTGATTGAAGAATCCGAAACCCTGGATTTACAAAATCTGGAGGAAGGTTCTGAAGCGTTACAGCGCGAATTCCCCATGCCGGAATACCAGATCAGCATCGTTCATGGACGGATGAAAGCAGCGGATAAAGACTTTGAAATGCAACGGTTTGTCAAAGGTGAAACCCAAATTATGGTCGCCACTACCGTAATCGAAGTGGGGGTCAATGTACCTAATGCTTCGGTAATGGTCATTGAAAATACCGAACGTTTTGGCTTATCACAATTACATCAGTTGCGCGGTCGGGTTGGACGCGGAGCGGAACAATCTTATTGTATTTTGATGTCGAGTTTTAAAGTCAGCAAGGAAGGAAAAGAGCGTATTCAGACCATGGTACGCACCAACGATGGCTTTGAAATTGCAGAAGCCGACCTACGGTTACGAGGCCCCGGAAATATTGAAGGGACTCAGCAAAGTGGCATTCTCAATTTCCGCATCGCCGACCTGGCTCGTGATGGTCGCATCCTGCAAACTGCCCGTGAAGTTGCCGCCCGAATCCTCGAAAACGATCCCAAACTGGAAAAACCAGAACACCACCCTATTCGCTGGTATCTGGATAAACATGTGAAGCAGTTTAAGGGATGGAGTTTGATTAGTTAGTAGAGTATTAGAGTCATCCGATACCTGAAGCATAAAACGGTCAGGATTCAGGTATCGGATATTTTATGCATCAGTCCATCGTACTTACTCGACCGCTACCGGCAATACTGCTACTTACCCTCGGGCTGCCACTATATTTCACATCCCCACTACCAGCGATGGAAACATCCAGTTTATCATTGACATCAATAAAAGCATCACCTGAGCCTGCGATACTAATTCCGCAACTTTGGGCGCTAAGCCGCTTGCCTTCAACCGTACCACTGCCGGCAATATTGATTTCTACCTTATCAGCAGAGCCTACCATTTCGATTTTACCAGAACCGCCAATATTCATTTCCAAACTTTTAAGCCCCGTAAAAGCATCGTGGCTGATGATGGTCCCATGGCCACCAATAGACAATTCGTCAACGGTAGGAATGGTAATATTGATGACAACATCCTTATAATTTTTAAACTTGGTTTTATCGAGGCCCGAAATGCTCCAGGTGCCATCTTTTATTTCCAAATTCAAATTATCAATAATGTTTTGTTGGGCTTCAATGGAAACCTTTTGTTGATCCCCCTTGTACAGGTGTACGGTTCCAACAAGCCCCAGGCCAATGCCTTCAAATTTGTCAAGGCTTAATGCTTTCGTAACCATGGGCCCTTCACCATTTATGGTGTTCTTTTGAGCAAATACGGAAGCTATGCAAAATAAGCTTAGCATAATGGAGAATGAGATTCCTTTCATTTTGAATTGATTTTGGTGGAAAAATAGTTCTACTATAAAGACCACTGTTCCTTGACAAAGCTGCTTCTGTTCACCAATCTTACGACCAGGAACCTGGTTTTTCGGATGATTTCGATAACTTTATGGACTAAGAGCTGGTTTGAAAGTCGGTTTTGGCCTCCAAACCAGCTCTAATGCTCCTATTCTGAATAGGTAAAGGAACAACTAAACTAAACACCATGGATTCAAACAAACGCCTGATATCTCTCGACATTTTTCGCGGGCTCACTATTGCCGGCATGATTCTCGTTAATAATCCGGGCTCCTGGTCAAACGTCTATGCTCCTTTTTTACATGCTGATTGGGATGGGTGTACCCCTACTGATCTGGTTTTTCCATTCTTTTTATTTATTGTTGGCGTTGCCATTCCTTTAGCTTTGGGTGCCCGAAAAGCACGAGGCGACGAGCAAGGCGCTATTATTCGAAAGATACTGATTCGGGTAGCGTTAATTTTTGGCTTGGGCCTTTTTCTGGCGGCTTTTCCTAACTTTGGCACCGCCGAAGAGAGCCCTTACCGGCCGATACATTATAGCCTGCTTGCGCTATTTATGGTAGCTGTTTTTATCCGTGAATTATTCAATCAAAAACACAATCGTGATACAGATAGTGGTCAGCGTTGGCATAAGATAATGGGCTATCTAACACTTGCCTCTCTGGCTGGAATGATTGTCATTGGTATTCTCGCTTACGATTTTAGCCACTTACGTATCCCTGGCGTGTTGCAACGCATTGCCCTGGTTTATGGAATTTGTGCTTTGCTTTTTTTGCGCACCAGCTGGCGCACACAAGTGTATATCGGAGTAGGATTGCTGACCTTTTATTGGCTATTGATGACCTTGGTACCGGTACCTGGCTATGGCCCACCAAATCTGGAGCCGGAACATAATCTGGGTGCCTGGTTTGACCGCATAATTTTGGGCACTGACCACCTGTGGAGCCAATCAAAAGTCTGGGATCCGGAAGGTTTCCTGAGCACACTACCCGCTATCGTAACCGGTATTATCGGAATGTTGACGGGGCTTTGGATAAAATCTGACCACAACAATTACAAAAAGCTCACAGGTATACTTGGTATTGGTGCCATCTTGATCGCTGCTGGTTTATTTTGGGACCTATTTTTTCCCATCAACAAAAAACTTTGGACCAGCTCTTATGTCCTGTACGCCGGTGGCATCGCCTTGCTTTGTCTAGGCGTAATTTACTGGTTGGTAGATGTGCTGGATTATAAGCGTTGGACCAAACCTTTTGTCGTTTATGGTATGAATGCACTCTTTGTCTACATTATGTCCGGCATTATTGCCAAGCTAAGTTTCTTCTACAAAGTTTCCAATATCAATGGTGAAAGTGTAACCTTAAAAACCTGGATTTACGATACTTTCTATTTGTCCTGGTTATCTGATTTTAATGCATCCTTAGCGTACGGTCTTAGTAATGTTTTATTACTCTGGTTCATCGCCTGGATATTGTACAAAAATCGGGTTTTTATTAAGGTATAAACCACTTTGCTTTAAAGTACATCTTGCGCAAGATAAAATTTTAGTCTACCTTGCTTTACCTCCCAGCGATGTATAGGAAGTGTTCTTTTTCATGAGAACATGTTTTATATTAGAAAATATAATGATTCAACCCGCAGGGAGTAAAAAGCAAAAAGAGCAATCCCATTCTGATAAAAAAGGGCAGCGATTGCGAGCGTTGGATATTTTCCGGGGCTTAACTGTTGCTGCCATGATTTTAGTCAACAACCCCGGAGATTGGTCAACGGTTTATCCTCCCTTGTTGCATACTAAATGGAACGGGTGCACAATTGCCGATCTCATTTTTCCCTTTTTCCTCTTTATCGTTGGGTTATCCATTTCCCTGGCTTTAGGCAATCAACTCCGACAGGGAAAAGAAAAACCTGCAATAGCCTTCAAAATCATCCGGCGAAGTATCCTCATTTTTAGCTTAGGAGTCTTCCTGGCTGCTTTCCCCAACTTTGGTTTTTCTGACGATCATGTTCATTTGACCATTCATTACTTCCTGCTTTCATTGGTTATTCTTGCGGTATTTTTCAGAGAGATTGCAGGACAAAATCAATTTGACTCACACCTATTTGCACAAAGGTGGCGCACCGCGTTAGGGTATTTTGTGGTAGGTACAATTAGCATTCTATTTATGCTAACCCTTTCCGGTTTTTTACCTTATAGTATTAGTCATTTACACCTTCCTGGTGTTTTACAACGTATTGCCATAGTCTATGCTTGCGGTGGACTATTATTCCTATATACCCCCTGGCGAATCCAATTATCTTTTGGCATTGGCATATTGCTATTGTATTGGATGGTTATGATGGTTATTCCTGTTCCAGGATACGGTCATGCCAACCTCGATCCCGTTCATAATATGGCTACCTGGACGGACCGGTTTATGATCAACAGCATTTATTTTTGGGTCACAGGGCATAGCCATCATTGGACTGAATTTCACCTGGGAGATCCAGAAGGTTTTCTTTCTACCATACCGGCTATCACAACAGCCATTATTGGTATTTTGGCCGGCAAATGGCTTACCACAAGAAATAGTAATTATAAAAAGGTAACGGGTATCCTGGCTGTGGGTGCCATTCTAGTTTTCATGGGACTGTTTTGGGACCTTGAATTTCCAATCAATAAAAAGTTGTGGTCCAGTTCCTATGTGCTGTACACAGGCGGAATTGCGCTCTTGGTATTTGGCATCATTTACTGGTTGGAAGATATTCTAGGTTACCTCCCAATGACAAAGCCTGCTGTGGTTTTTGGCACGAATGCACTCTTCATCTATCTTTTTTCGGAAATGATCAACCATATTGTCTATACTATTGCATGGGTTGATGCCAGTGGCCACCACCTTTCGCTTCAATCCTGGTTATACCAAACCTTTTATCACTCATGGCTACCAGCCTATCGGGCATCCTTACTTTATTCACTGACTTATGTTTTCTTTTTTTGGGTTTGCGCCTGGATACTCTATCGAAAAAAAATCTTTATCAAGGTTTAGTTCTTTGATAAATGCCATCAAAAATGGTTGTCCAAATTTGGCCACACCTCTGCATTTATCCCTACTCAAGTTTACCCTACAAATGGTAGAAAAAATTAAATTTCCGCTAAATATTCATGAACAAACTTGATCGCCATTGCCCCCTCTCCTACTGCTGAAGCCACCCGATTCATGGCCCCTGCACGCACATCGCCTGCCGCAAAAATACCAGGCTGGCAAGTCTCCAAAAGAAAAGGTTCCCTATCCCGCTTCCAAGTTTTGGCAAAATTATCATAGCGATATAATTCCTTTCCGGTTTCCAGAAACCCCTTTTGGTTTCTAAAGATCTTCTCTTCACTAAGCCATTCGGTAACTGGCCGGGCACCGATAAAGATAAACAAAGCGTCAGCAGGCACTTCGTAAGTAGATTTATCTTCCAAATTTTGAAGGACCAATCGCTTCAGTCTGTTTTCTTCGCCACAAGCCTTTACTATTTGTCTTTTGCCCTGAACCGTAATATTATCAATAGCGGCGATCTGATCAACCAAGTAGGAAGACATAGAAGATTTAAGATTTTCCCGCCGAATTAATATGGTCACTTGTTTGGCATACTTGGAAAGGTATACGGCTCCCTGTCCGGCAGAATTCCCACCACCTACGATGTAAACCTCTTTCTCTTTACAGGAAAATGCTTCCGTTGTTGCTGCACCGTAGTATACGCCTGCTCCTGTGTATTGATCCACCCCTTCTGATGGCAATCGGCGGTAATCTACTCCGGTGGTAATGATCACACTTTTGGAATTGATCTGACTGCCATCCTCTAAGGTGATTCTTTTATAATTGCCCGTGACATCAATATCCACCACTTCCTGCGGAGAAAGGAATTCTATGCCAAAACGAGTAGCCTGGGTAATGGCCCTACGTGCCAGATCAGCGCCACTCAGTCCCTTAGGGAATCCAAGATAGTTTTCAATTCGGGAGCTGGTACCTGCCTGACCACCCGGGGCGCGTTTTTCAATCAACAATGTTTTTAATCCCTCTGAGCCACCATACACTGCGGCGGCCAACCCTGCGGGACCAGCACCT
Source organism: Saprospiraceae bacterium (assembly GCA_021604865.1). Classification (GTDB taxonomy): domain Bacteria; phylum Bacteroidota; class Bacteroidia; order Chitinophagales; family Saprospiraceae; genus BQJU01. The sequence goes on from BQJU01000107.1 coordinate 15,552, forward strand.
ATTATCACGACGTCATACATGTCAGATTGAGCGGTAGAGTTGAGGCCTACTCTCCCTGCAATATCTTGCAAACTAGGATCAGAAAGATAGGTGCCATCTTCAAAAACCACTACGGGCAGGTGTTTTCGCTCCAGTTGGTGAAGCGCCAACATTTCTTCGGCTCTAGGATTCGATTCCACATCAAGCCATTGATAGGGACGAAGGTTTCCCGCCAGAAAATCTTTAACCTTATGGGATTTTGGCGAATATTGGTACCCCAAAACTTTGATCCCTTGAAACTCAGGCTTGTATTCGGCCTGCCAATCGTCCAGCAAGTCATTGAGCATTGGATATAGCCGTTCCTCCGGGGGATCCCATGGTTTCATCAGGTAATAATCCAATTGTACCTCATTGATGGCTTTGATGGCTGCATCCGTATCGGAATAAGCTGTCAGCAATACTCTTTTGGCTTTAGGGAATATTTCTTTGGCTTTTTCCAAAAAATCGACGCCCAGCATTTCGGGCATTCGTTGATCGGAAATAAAGAGGGCCACTACCTCACCCTTCTTTTTCAATTCCAGTAAAGCATCTAGCCCTTCATTTGCTGATTCAGTACTGATAATCCGGTACTCTTGCTTATAAGTATTACGCAAATCCCGTTTGAGTGATCGCAAGACTTGAAGGTCATCATCAATCGAAAAAATTATGGGTTTTTCTTTAGACATAATTTATTTTTTCAACACCTAATCTGCTGCGGGAAAACACAGTTTAAAGGTTGTTTTACCAGGCTTTGATTCTACTTTAATGTCGGCATTATGTCGGTCAATAATCTTTTTGACAATATCCAGACCCATTCCGGTACCTTCTCCAAAGGATTTGGTTGTAAAAAACGGGTCAAAAATCTGGGTCAAATTTTCCTCTGAAATCCCTGTACCTGAATCTGTAATAGCTACACAAACATATTCCCGATCCGTATAAGTATCTATGGTTAGTGTCCCTCCTTCCGACATGGCGTCCAATGCATTTACAATCAAATTGGTCCATACCTGATTGAGTTCTCCAGGATAGGCTTTGATCTTGGGCAGTGTTTCACACAAGTTCTTCTGGATTTTAATCTGCTTGGTATTAATTTTATGTTTGAGCATGATTACCGTACTTCTGAGGCCATCGTGGACATTGATGGCTTCAAGGGAAACGCCCCGATCCATGTGGGAATACTCTTTTATCGATTTAACCAGGTTCGCAATTCGTTTGGCAGATTCTTTGATTTCGGTGACAATGTTTTCCAGGCTAAGCGTACTTTCTATCCACCACATCAAGGGAGGGATGGTTTCTTTTCCGACTATCTGATCAATTTCATCTAATTCATCCGGTGTAAGTCCAAAATCGGCAAATGTATCTGCAATATCATCTCCATTATCAATTGCATGGTCTTCTAGCCAATCAGTAAGCTCATCAAACAGCTCCTCCCGATCCATTAGTGAAAGTTCAGGTTTGTTCTTTTTGTACCTGATTTTGGCTAATATGGTATCATTAATCACATCCGTCTGCGCTGAAGTGATGCGCATCGTAATGATATTCTTAAACTTTTCGGGCGTTGTGTGGATTTTTTGATACAATTCATCTGCACTACGGACCATAGCTGAGGCGGGATTATTCAACTCATGAGCCAATCCGGCTGAAAGTTTTCCCAAAGACATCAATTTTTCATTTTGCGACCTCATCTGAGAAAAATCCCGGATACGATTCGACATTAAACCCACCAAATTTTGTGTCAATGCATAACTGGTATTGACCATTTCCGTGAAACAATCCCTGTGCAATTCCAATAGGTAACAATCCTCAATCGCCTTGCCAAAACCATGGGTAATTTTCATTCTGGAGAAGGGCAATACGCCAGTAACAAAACCCGATTCCCAAACGCCTAATTCTCTAATTTCTCCCTTTTGTTCAATAGAAAAAGAAAAGCGGCCCTTAATTATTACTTGCATATAGTCAGCAGCCATGTCTGGTTCAAAAATATTTGTTCCCGCCTTAAAAAGGACATAACGGGATTTATCGATCAACCATTCCAAGGCCGTATTCTTTATCTCTGCAAAAGCTTCAAATGATTTTAGCTTTTCAAGTAAAAAGGTGGAATCTTTAGGTAAAATCTTCATGCAACTTTTTTTGTAACGGCAAATATACCCAGATCGAGTAAACTATATCCAGTCAGTATTGTACTATAACATTGGTGCCGTCAATAAAGATCTTTCCTTAATGAAGCAATCTAGTGAGTTAGGAACAAAACCTATCGGTGAAATTCTCGTCAAAATGGCGGTCCCTGCCTCAATTGGTATTTTGGTGATGTCAATTTATTTTATTGTTGACACCATCTTTGTAGGTAGATTTGTAGGAACGTTGGGCATTGCTGCAATTACCGTTGTGATGCCAATTAGTTTTCTGATTTCTTCTATTGGTATGGCTATTGGTGTTGGAGGTGCCTCCGTGATTTCCAGGGCACTAGGTGCTGGAGATCGGGAAAAGGCCTCCCTAAGTTTTGGCAATATGGCATCTCTCACCATACTGCTTTCTATCCTATTGGTTTTTGCAGGATCCTTTTTTGAAGATGCCTTTATTCAATTATTTGGTGGCAAAGGCGACATTCTGGCTCCCGCCAAATCCTATTTTACCATTCTATTATTTGGGGTACCTTGTCTGGCTTGGATCATGATGGCCAACAACGTTATCCGCGCTGAAGGCCAGCCTAGAATGGCCATGCTGGCGATGTTGGTTCCTGCGGTGGCCAATATTCTGCTTGACCCTATTTTTATTGTCTATTTTGATTGGGGCCTTGAAGGAGCAGCATGGGCAACAGTCATCTCCTATTATTTGAGTGCAATTTATACGCTCTGGTATTTTTTCACCGGCAAGTCGGAATTACACATCAGCTGGCAACGTTTAATCTTGAGGCTGACCATCGTAAAAGATATTTTTTCTATTGGCTTTGTAACATTGGCTCGCCAGGGGTCTATAAGTTTGCTCACCATTGTCCTCAACCACTCCCTTTTTCAATATGGTGACGAATTAGCTATTGCTATTTTCGGCATTATCAACCGGATAAGCATGTTTGCCAATTTTCCCGTATTGGGCATTACCCAGGGATTTTTGCCCATCGCCGGTTATAACTATGGTGCCCAAAAATGGGACCGTGTCAAGCAGATCATCAGAACAGCTATTAAGTCTGGCACAGGTATTGCGCTCCTTATTTTTGTTTGTATCTTAACATTAGCCACACCAATGGTCAGCGTTTTCACAACTGACCCGGAATTGTTACGCCGTACACCACCTGCACTAATTTTAGTCTTTTTAGCTACGCCGCTTATCACTACCCAATTGATCGGTTCGGCCTATTTTCAGGCGATTGGCAAAGCTATTCCTGCCTTGTTGTTAACCATGACCAAGCAAGGCTTTTTTCTCATCCCGTTGGTATTGATCTTACCTCTTTGGTTTGGTTTGGATGGTATTTGGTATTCCTTCCCAATTGCCGATGTACTGGCAGCATCAATTACTTACTGGTATTTACGCCGGGAAATCCGCAAACATCTGGATCCTCATATCGAAACTGAGCCGCTTGCTAAGACCGTTACAGAGAATGTACTGTAACAATAAAAACAGTGCCCCGCAACCTCAGCAAACTATGGCAAAACCCCAAACAAATCTGGGTTACGGAGGCACCGTCAATCACTCAAGTCTGGAAATCCGGTTTGGGCAGAAACCTTTTTCGGGCAGCACATTCCCGAGGAAACCCGACTTTAAGTGAAAATCAGCCAAGCAAAGCAAAGTCATTCGCTATAATTTCAGAGAGATAGCGGGTAATCCCTTCCTTATCTTCATAGGAACGGTAAACCAATCGGCCGCGAATGACGACTCCTTTTCCTTTCTTTAAAAGTTTACCCATGTTCTCCGCATTTTTACCCCAGGCCACAATATTATGCCATTGGGTAGATTCTGTTAATTCGCCTTCTTTATTACGATATTTTTCAGTAGTTGCCATTGAAAACTTAACCATCGTTCTACCCTCTTCAAATGTTTTGGTTTCAGGATTTTTTCCTAGATTTCCAATTAAGGTGATGCTATTTCTTACGCTATCCATGATTGATAATTTTAGTTAAAAGTACCTGGTTGCAATACACACAACCAGACGGTAATGATCATAAAATATCCCTTCCGATAAGTGTCGGTTCATGAAGATTCGGAAGAGAAAATGGTTTAAATAAATTCGATTTTGCAGTAGAAGAAAAGTCAATATTGGTTTTTCGTGTACGTTATTTCAAGTGGATTCAATTTTTCTCTGGGCCGGTTTTTGCAACCATGCATCCCAGAAAAACTTCCTTAAATCCACCCATTTCTCAGTTGTACATGTATTGGTCTCTCGATTGATCAATAGAGTGATTAGAGCTGTTTAGTGCATGTTGGGGAATCAACAATCGGCCTGCGAACGGCTCTTAATTCATCAGATGAAACTCGGATACCACAACTTCAGACAAGAATCGTTTCGTGCCATCTTTATCTTCATAGGTACGGTGGGCCAATTTCCCTGTAACGACTATTCTTTTCCCCTTTTGAAGCATTACATTCATGATCTCTGCTACGCGTCCCCAGGCTACCAGATTGTGCCATTGTAAATCCATCTTCCTCACGCCATCCTTCGTATTGTAAAACTCCTTTGTCGCCATCGAAACACGTGCAATGGCATTACCATTTCCAAGGTCTTTAAATTCTACGTCTTTACCCAGGCTGCCAATGAGTTGTACTTTGTTAATTAATTGTTGCATGATACATGATTTTGAGTTAAACGAAATTAATTTTAGGTTGAAATAATTGACATTGCAAAGATGTGGCCATTGGCAAGTTTTATTCGTTTTTTAAACATTTAGATACGTTTGTAAACGAATATAAACGTTTGTAAATGTTTAAAAACGAGTATATTTGACATAAAACACTGGCAATCAACCACTTGATTAGCTAACACAAAAATGAAGTTTTTTTGCTCTTTTGGGAAGCTTTTTTTGAGAAGTGGGTTTGGAAGGGTATTTGAACTAGTCTTTTACTGTTTGAATTCGCATTATCTGGAGGGTGATTTTCCAAAATTTGGAGGGAGGAATAGAGATAATAGTGCCTAAGATGCTAATTGCTAATTTGGTGTAACAACAGGCATATTCATGCTGAGCAAAAATAGATTGATCACTAAGAGCTTGTTTGGAGGTCGGCTTTGGAAGCGAAAAGCGTCAATTTTTTGATGAGACGAGGCTTTTTTTGAAGTTCATACCCGGAGGTACGGACAAGAAAAGTAACGAAGTATCATCGAAAAAGTGATCCTTTGCAGCC
>BQJU01000108.1 GCA_021604865.1 Saprospiraceae bacterium
TGGTGGTTTAAAATGGAAGGGCGTGTACGAGAAAGTGTGTTTTTTTCACCGCAGAGGCGCGGGGGGCGCGGGGTTTTGCAGGGTAATTTGTTGGAATTCAGGTTTTTATGCGCTTTCGGGAGTTGAGGATTCTGAGTAGGACACATTTTGCTGGATACTCCGGGGGCTTGGGCTGTGTGCTAGGGGGCAGCGATGTAGTAAAATGGTAGGTGGGGGGAGAAATTGATGGCGGGCAAGGATGAGGAGATCGTTACTTTTATAATCGTTACAAATGTTATCATTACATTTATAATCGTTATTTTTGTCATCATTACTTTTGTAACGATCTAACCACAACGTCACAATTTTTTTATTTACACCTTGGTAGGGTCATAACTGACATTAGCATTAATCCAGGCAGCGCGGGCTAAACGAAAAATGTAAACAAAAAAGATGGCAAAGATAAAAATGAGGATGCCAAATGAGGTGGCAGTGCTCATACCCATGCCCCAATGCAACAGGGCGATAAAGCTGAAGGAAAAAAAGCCGGTAAAAATATAGGAAATATACATGGCTCCGTAATAGAAGCCAGGTTCGGGCATGAAATTTTGATTGCAGTGATCGCAGCGGTCCTTCATGACAAAAGGTTTATTGAAGGAGAAGGAGCCTGTTTCAAACATATCTGCTTGGTGGCAACGAGGGCATTTCAAATTGAAAATGCTGTATAATTTACTGCCTTTACTAAAAACTGCCATGATTCCAGTTCGTTTTATATGGTGCCTTGTGGGCAACAATTTACATATTGCACTGACAATTTTCGAGACATTCGATGATGAGGGAAACGTCGCGTTCTTTGAGGGTATACATCATACTACGGCCTTCGCGTTTGACTGCCAGAATACCTTTGAGGCGCATATTTTGCAAGTGATGTGAAGTTAGCGATTGTTCACTACCAAGCATTTCACAGATGTCGGTTACCGAAAGCCGGGGGTGTTGCTCCAGCAAATGAACAATACCCAAACGCAATGGGTGGGCCACTGTTTTTAAAATAAAAGCAATTCTTTCCAGCTTTTCTGCTTCCTGTGCGTCAATGACGGTCTTATTCGTTTCCATACAGTAAAGATATGATTTATGGTTGCGAAAGCAAATTTATTAACTTTCGTTAATACTTGTAATGAAAATGCTTTGGTGGTAGGGATTGTTTCACGGGAGGAGGAATTAATGGAGAAAACTGGATTTTGTGTTGTAGAAAAAAAGCCCAGCTAAAATTTAGCTGAGCTTTTTGGTGCCCAGAACAGGACTCGAACCTGCACGACCATAAGGACACTAGCCCCTCAAGCTAGCGCGTCTACCAATTCCGCCACCTGGGCTGGATTTGTTTGGAGTTAATAATTTGATTTACCTTCCTCTAAACAAAATCTTAAATATGAATATGGGTCGGCCTCCAAAATGGAATAACCAAGCCCTTTTTTAAAAGGTTCCGCAAAGATAAGGGCTTCACTGAAAAAATCAAGAGAAGGGAATTATTTTTATTTCTGTAGGGCAGATTCCCGCAATCGCTGCAAGAAAGGTGACGCAAAGATAAAATCCTGGAGAAATTCGTTTTCGCTATGTAAAACTTCTTCTTTATTGCCGCTCCAGGCAATGTTACCCTGATTGAGCAAAATGATGTTTTCACCGATCTCCATAACAGAGTTCATATCGTGGGTATTGATTACGGTGGTGATGTTGTTTTCCTGTGTGATACTCTGAATCAACTCGTCAATGACGATGGAGGTTTTGGGGTCGAGCCCGGAATTGGGTTCATCACAAAACAGATATCGGGGTTCTAAGACAATAGCTCTTGCAATACCGACCCTTTTCTGCATGCCTCCACTAGTTTCCGAAGGGAATTTATCATTGACCCCCTGGAGGTTGACCCGATCCAGACAATAGTTGACCCGGGCCAGTTTTTCTTTGCGGGTCATATTGGTAAACATATCAAGGGGAAAACGAATATTTTCTTCTACGGTCATGGAATCAAAGAGTGCTGAAGCCTGAAAAAGCATGCCTACTTTCATCCGCAATTCCCGAACTTCTTTTTTGCTGAGTTGATAAAAATCAACATCGTCATAATAGACCGTTCCACCAGAGGGTTTGAATAAACCAACCAGCAATTTGAGCAACACAGTCTTACCTGCCCCACTTCGACCGATAATCAGGTTGGTCTTGCCTTTATAAAATTCTGTAGTGATACCCTTGAGTACTTCCTGCTCCCCGAATGTTTTAACCAGATTTTCCGTTCTTATCATGATTTAAAGCTAATCTACGTATACATGGCAGCAATAATATAATCTGCCAATAAAATCAGGATGTCACTAAAAACAACTGCATCGGTGCTTGCTTTTCCCAACTCAATGCTTCCTCCCTTAACATGAAATCCCTGATAACAGGAAACAGAAGTCAGGATAAAAGCAAAAACCAGGGCCTTTATAAACATCAGGCTGATATTGCGCTGTACAAAAAACGAACGCACCCCTTGTATATATTCTGCATCGGACATCAAACCGGTGGGCACACTAGAAAGATATCCACCAACGATACTAATAAAAGCGGCCATGGCTACCAGCATTGGGATGACCACCAGTGCAGCAATAACTTTTGGCATGATCAGGTAGGAAGCCGTATTCACACCCATAATTTCCATGGCATCAATGTGCTCCTTTTGGCGCATCCCCCCGATTTCGGCAGCAATATTCGATCCCACTTTACCTGCTAATACTAAACAGGAAATGGTCGGTGCGAGTTCGATAATGGTACTATCGCGCACAATGTAGCCGATGTAATACTGAGGTACTAAGGTGCCGTCAAGCTGGTAGGCAAATTGGACCGCCGTAACCGCCCCGATAAATACAGCGATCAATGCTACAATGACAATTGACCCGATGCCTATGTCGTTCATCTGCCGCATCGTTTCCTTGTAGTACATCGAAAACTTCTCCGGCTTTGAGATGGCCGTGCCCATCATCATCCAGTAACGTCCAAAGTGGTATAAAAATCTTGAAAAAATCATAGAGTCATTAATCTGCTAACTGAGGATATTATCTCTCCTATTTATCTTTGGAGGCCAAAATTAGTTTATTTTGGACACAATTTTATTAAAAAGGGATAACAATGGACCAAGGGAAGAAGTTGTACGACAGTTTTGTTGGCTTTATTGATATAAATTAAATTTTTCATGAAAAACATTCTAATCACAGGGGGTAGCAAAGGCATTGGACGGGCTATAGCAGAGCGTTTTGCGCAAGCTGGGTTTAATATTGCGCTGGTAGCCCGTAATCTCGAAGGCCTGGAACGGGCACAGCTGGAGTTGACTACTAAATTTCCACAAATTGAAGTATTGGTCTTTGCTGCTGATTTAGGTAAAGCTGATGAAGCCATAAAAGTAGCCCAAACCATGTCTAGTCATTGGCAACAAGTAGATGTAGTCGTTAATAATGCCGGATTATTCCGTCAAGGAGCATTGTTGACCGAACCGGCAGAAAATTTGGTGAAAATGATTGAGGTAAATCTATATGGACCCTATCACCTTACCCGCGCGTTGCGGCCCTACGTATCAAAACACGGACATATTTTCAATATTTGCTCAGTTGCTAGTAAAAAGTCTTTTATTGGAAGCGGTTCCTATGCTGTTAGCAAACATGCTATACTTGGTTTTACCCGGGCATTACGTCTGGAATTAGAAGAGGAAGCCATCAAGGTAACTGCCGTCATGCCGGGAGCCACCTGGACTAGTTCCTGGGATGAATCGGATATTGATCAGAACCGGATTATGAAAGGAAGCGATATTGCCGAAGCCATTTATGGAGCCTGGAATACGGGGCCATCTACGGTGGTAGAAGAAATCGTACTACGGCCTCAATTAGGAGATTTGTAAAAAAAATCAGGGCCAAGCATGGGTTAAGAGAGTCGAGCAATTACCTGTTTGACAAATAATTGATAGCATCCATGTTGGTCCCTGAAGGGTTTAGAGCTCTTAAACTTTCGGTTGATGCGCTACGGCACCGGCCAGGAGCAGCAGGCATCTTCCGAAAGTTGTCAGCGTAGCTCGGTTTGGGTACAATAATAGGTGTAGAGTGCGTTTTTAAGGGGTTTGGTTAGAAAATCCCCAAAGAGTATTTAACCTATTAAAAAGTTTGTTTTCATCTGATTGCTGGACTTTATCCGGCAATGGTAAAAGCCTGGCCCTAAAGTTTTACTCTGATAAAAGTTCAATTTCTGGGCCAGGTGATCATGTAGATTGTTTACTTCTCATTGCAAAGAAGGGCTAAAAAAACGGGCCATGCAATAGGTTTTGAGGCCCAGATGTAGGCTGAGCGCCGAATTAGGAAAGTTTAACCAAATCGAGCGGAATCGGAAGGAAATTGTTAATTTTGTTTCTGAGTATAAGTCGTTGATAATCAGCGTATATTTAACATTGTTAAATTAACAATATGTTTGTGCTTTAAAGATTAACCTTTCTTAATAAAGGCTTAAATGTCGATTTTAGCCTTGTTTTTGTGGTTCTTTGACAAATTTCGTGATTTGCCAAAGAAAAGTTTTCATCAGTTTGATACACATGGAGTCAAAAGACCAATCCAATAAATCTGTAAGCGGGCATTTGAATCCCGATCTAAAAAAACAATTCGCGAACCAGCGTCGGCGAGAATTGTCGATTTCGGAATATATGGATGGCATTCTGAGCGGTGATCGGGTAATCCTGAGTCAAGCCATTACCTTGATTGAAAGTAAGAGGCCAGTTCATCGCTCGCTGGCAAAAGAATTAATCGAAAAGTGTTTGGCCCATAGCGCTCGGTCTATACGTATTGGCATTACGGGGACTCCTGGCGTTGGCAAAAGCACCTTTATTGAAACCCTCGGTCAGCATTTGATTGCTGAAGGTCATCGCCTGGCAGTGTTGGCTATTGATCCAACAAGTCAGGTGAGTAAGGGAAGTATTTTGGGTGATAAAACCCGAATGGGCAAATTGGCCAATGCTGAAGCCGCTTTTATCCGACCCTCTGCAGCAGGAGATTCGCTAGGAGGTGTAGCGCGTAAAACCAGGGAAGCCATCATCCTTTGTGAGGCGGCAGGCTTTGATACGCTAATTATTGAGACGGTAGGCGTAGGCCAGTCGGAAACGGCGGTACATTCCATGGTCGATTTCTTTTTGTTGCTGATTCTTCCCGGTGCTGGTGATGAGTTGCAAGGCATTAAACGGGGTATTGTGGAGATGGCGGATTTAATAGCGGTCAATAAAGCAGATGGTGAGCGTGAGAAATTAGCCAAACAAGCGAGACAGGCATATCGGAATGCCCTACATTTATTTCCGCCCACGGAAAGTGGCTGGGTACCCAAAGTGGTGACTTGCTCCGCCCTTTCAAATATGGGCATTGCTGAAATTTGGTCGATTGTCGAAAATTATCAGAAATTTTGTACTAAAAATGGTTTTTTTGAACGCAGAAGAAGCGAACAAGCAGGATTCTGGCTGCGAGAGCATATAGATCAGGGCTTGAGGGAACTATTTTATGAAAATAAAGCCGTTCGTGAACACTGGAAAAAAGTGGAAGAAATGGTGGAAAAGCGCAAAATTTCCTCTTTTAAGGGTGCCGAAGAGCTACTTGAGTTGTTCCTTAAAGGGTGATTTGTCGTCTAAATCATGTATTCAGGATAATTTATTTTGAACAATAGGTTCATTACTTTTATTTTAGATCAAAACAAAACTACAATTCAATGAAATCATTAACAATTGTTGCCATTATTGGAGGTCTTGCCTTATTACTTTTGATGGGTGGCTGTAACAGCTACAATAATTTCGTGGACCTGGAAGAAAACACGGAAAATGCCTGGAGTAAAGTGCAGAGTGCCTACCAACGTCGTGCGGATTTGATTCCAAATCTGGTGAGTACGGTAAAGGGGGCAGCTAATTTTGAAAAAGAAACGCTCGAAGCTGTTGTTAATGCCCGAGCCAAGGCTACCAGTGTAAATATCGATCCATCAAATGTGACGCCGGAGCAAATGCAAAAATTCCAGGAAGCACAATCAGGGCTGTCCTCTTCATTGGGCCGCTTGTTGGTCGTTGCTGAAAATTACCCGGAATTAAAGGCCAATGCCAATTTTAGGGAGTTGCAAACTCAACTGGAAGGCACGGAAAATCGTATTAAAGTGGAACGGGATCGCTACAATGATGTAGTGACCGTCTATAATAAATCCGTCCGTCGATTCCCGGCCAGTTTCTTTGCCAGCATATTTGGCTTTAGCCAAAAAGCACAGTTCGAGGCTCAGGAAGGTGCTGAGAATGCACCTAAGGTAGAGTTTTAAAGAAATTAATTGGCATGATAAGAGCATGTTTGGAGGCCGGCTTTGGGCTGCAAACATCTCTAAATGTCCTAGTCTGATTTGGGGTAGTGTAAAAATATTCAGTAGAACTTTTTACACTGCCCCATGATTGGCAGCTAAATGCTGTGGAGTGTTAATGAGTAAGCGTTTATAGGTCGAGTGAGGAAAGCGCTTTAAATCGTAATTTTTGAAAGCATGTTGAAATTTTTTAATCCGGAAGAGGAATCACAGATAATAGAAGCCATTCAGCGCGCAGAAGCCAAGACAACTGGTGAAATCCGGGTGCATTTGGAAGATGAACTGGATAAAGACCCTGTTGAACAGGCAGTAATTGTCTTTCAAAGGCTGAAAATGCACAAAACTCGTGCCCGCAATGGGGTGTTGATACTTTTGGCACCCGAGCAAAAACAATTTGCCATCATTGGTGATGAAGGGATCAATAAGGTCGTACCCGAGGATTTCTGGGATGAAGAGCGCAAGCTGATGCTGGGACATTTTCGGCAAGGCGAATTTTGTCAAGGCCTTTGTCGCGCCATTGACCTGGTGGGCGAAAAACTTAAAGCTCATTTTCCTGGCGTACAGGATGATGAGAATGAATTACCGGATGAAATATCATATAACTAGATGAAGCCATTTATTGCCATATTATTGTTTGTTTTTTGTGGAATTGGCCTACAGGCCCAGAGAGCTATTGATCGGCAACCAAGTGGTTATGTCAACGATTACGCCAGCCTGTTGTCAAGACAGGAGGTCAGTAGACTGGAGCAGAAACTCCGTGCCTACCAACAGGAATCCTCTACACAAATTGCTATTGTTACAGAAACTTCACTGGATGGAGATGATGCGTTTGAATATTCTAACCGTTTGGCTCAGCAATGGGGTATTGGCGGTGGTGAAAACGACAATGGCATTCTGATCTATATTGCCAAAGACGACCGGCAAATTCGAATACAAACCGGCTATGGTACGGAGGGCTTTCTGCCCGATGCCCTGGCTAAAAGGATTATAGATAATATTATAACCCCCGCTTTCCGCAATGGGCAATACTACCAGGGCATTGACCGGGCAGTAGATACAATTATACAACTTGGAGATGGAGAATATACTAACGAGAATCCAGGTGGCGGAAAACGTGATGCAAAAGGCGGTGTTCCTGCCATTATGATCCTGTTTTTTATCATCATTTTATTGGTTTTCCTGTCGCGGTTTGGCGGTGGAGATGATGATGACGATGATGATGGAGGTTATTACCGGGGTGGTCGATATGACTACGATCAAAAACGCAAAAAACGCAGGCGTGGTGGCGGCTGGATCTTCTTTCCTGGTGGTTTCAGCGGCGGCGGCGGCGGTGGTTTTGGCGGCCTCGGCGGCGGTGGTGGATTCGGTGGTTTTGGTGGCGGTGGCTTTGGTGGCGGTGGCGCCGGAGGAAGCTGGTAGCCGTAAAACTCATTAGAAGTTTCCACCTTTGGAAAGATGAAAATTATGCAAAATATATTTTTTAGGGTCGTAGTCCTGCTGCTGTTAGGAGGTATTATCTATGCTTGTAGCCCCAGGATTGAACAGCATTTTCTCAGTAAGGAAGAAATTCGAACGATCCCGGTCGAATATGAGACTTCTGCCCGATTGCACGAGATGAATAATAAACGCGCTTGTAAGGATTATGAAGCCTACATGCCCGACACCAATTACCTCGATCACTTTCCTATCAAGCAGATACGGATCAATTTCCACTGGATGAATTCGGCAGATAGCAGCCAGAATTATAATGAAAAAGATGCCCTTTATTTTACCAAGGGCCTGCTGCATGCCATGAACTACGACCTCAACAAGAACAATAAAATGTGGCTACCTCATAATAATGATACGCCCGTTTTACCCAATCCTTATCGGCTGGTCTTAACTCCCCGACCTAATGATCCCGATGATGATGGCATCTACTTTCATTTTGATGATGAACTGTATTATTATGTGGTTCGGGGTAAAAATGCTAACCTCTACGATCGGGAAGTATTCAAAAAATATGGCGTTCAGCTGGACACGGTACTGAATATTTTCATCATGCCACACCATCCGGATAGTGTGGCCTCACCGACCTATGCGGTACATGGCACAGGCATTGCTCTTGGGAATTCTATCAAGGTGGCAGGTATCCACGTTGCCTATAATAGCTTCTGGGGATTTCGGGGCACCTTTAATCATGAAGTGGGCCACATCCTTGGCCTTAGCCATACCTGGGCTTATAATGATGGATGTGATGATACGCCACAACACGATCAGCAATGCTGGAATAGAGGGCAGGGCAATGGCTGTGACTCGCTGACCTCCAATAATGTGATGGATTATAACGCCATGCAACATGCCTGGTCACCCTGTCAGGTGGGCAAAATACAAATGCGTCTTTCAGATGAAACTTCCAGACAACGAAAATACCTCATTCCCAATTGGTGTGAGCTGCATGAAGACCGCCATATCCATATCCGTGATACCATTGTATGGGCAGGCATGAAAGACCTGGAAGGCCACCTGACCATTGAACCGGGTGGCATGTTGACTATCAAGTGTCGGGTGTCCTTGCCTAAAGATGCTAAAATTACTGTCAAAGCCGGGGGAACCTTAATCGTCGACGAAGGCAGATTGCACAATGCTTGCGGAGATCAATGGCAAGGCATTGAAATTGAGCAGATTGGCTCTAGTAAAGGGGCGGTGACTTTTTTGGGAGAGGTGAAGGTCGAAAATGTATTGAATGAAGTGAAAAATTGAAGTAGTTGGGAAATTGCCACACGAATAGTACTTTGGCAGCATATATTGATTCCCAATACTTAATTCATGAAGCCCGTTTACCGCATTTTGCTTTTCTTTTTACTAACGCAGCTGCTCTATTTCTCTACCAGGGAGGCCGGTTTTGTGACGGATTATACGGGCCTGATGGAGCGTTTTGAGGGGCAATCCTTTTTGGGTGTTTTTAATAGTTTTGGCTTTCCGGCATTACAGCCTGTATTCAACTTCTTTTTATATTCTTTTCATTGGGCATTTGGAGTGACAGGTATCGGCTGGTACTTTATGTATACCGGAATGCATGTGCTGAATGCGGAATTACTTTACCGCTGGATACAGGCTATGCAGCAAAATTTTCCCTTCAAAAATGCGGTATTTATTGGCCTGAGTGCCAGCCTCTTTTTTCTACTTTCACCCTATCAAACAGAGGCGCTGGTCTGGCGAGTCTGTTTTAATTTCCTGTTGTCTACTTGCTGGATAATGCTTAGCCTACTGTTCCTCACCCATTGGCTTTCCACCCAAAAAGTAAAATTTCTGCTGTGGGCAAATCTAGTCTTTTTGCTGGCCCTCTTTTCTTTTGAACTGGCACTTATGATTCCTTTTATGGGAATACTATTGGTGTTGTTTGGGGCGGCAACCAATAAAGAAAACCCTTTGCGAAAACTGGCCATACTCGCGATTCCACAATTTATATTAATTGGGCTGTATTTTTTGCTCAATCGCATACTATTGGGCGCCTGGGTTGGTCATTACGGGGCGGATGTGCATTTGCGGATGGAGGTGAGCGAAATTTTGGGTAACTTCTTTCGTTTCGGCCTCAAATTGGGGGCCTTTCTTCGCTATTTTGACCATTCTACTAAAGAAATGGTATTTGCCTGGTTTGATAATTCCTGGCTTTTATATTCCTTGGTCGGATTGTTTGGTCTTTTAATTGCTTGGGGCCTGATGCGCTTTCAACGGCTTCAACCACGCCTAAGGTTGTTGGGACTTAGTCTGGCTCTTTTCGGACTGAGTTTATTGCCGGTCATCAATCTGTATTTCAACTACCTCTTTTATATCGAGAACGATCGCTACAGCTATTTAGCTTCGGCATTCTTTTTTACCGCCTTAGCTATTGGGCTTTCCTTCTTGCCACGGTTGTTGCGTTGGGGCGCAATGTTGGCTTTTTGCCTGACTTCTGTGGTTTTGCTGTGGCAAACCAATCAATATTGGGCCAAATCGACCCAAGTATATTTCAGCCTGTTGGAAGATTTTCGCTGGTATGATGAAAAGGAAGTTTTTGTGCTGGCCATGCCCGATAATTATTATGGTGCCAATCTCTTTCGCAATTTCTCCGGCGATGGTATAGGCTTAAAAGATGCACTCAAATATATTCAACAAAAACCTGTTGACGCCAAATTTCACGAGATCGCGCTCTACAATATGACAGATCCAGAGGATGGTGTGCATGTACAGACTGATTCTATCGGAAACCTCAAAGTGGAATTCAACCACTACGGTAGCTGGTGGTGGCGGAAAGGCCAGGGCGCTACCAATTACGAAACCGATCAATACCGCTTTATCAACGAAGGTCATCATTATCGCTTGGAGTGGAAACAAAAACCAGGAAATGCCGTCATGATCTACCAGGTAGGTGGAAAATGGGCCGTAGTGCGCGACCGTGTTGATCACCCGACGGATAATGGACAATAGGACACAACCCGATGGTTGTCTGATAAAGAATGAACAGCAAGGCCCGATCTCGTTGGTCAATCAATAGACAAGGAAAAATCATCAAATTCATTATTTTAGCACATTCATGACCAACAAACTATTTCCTATGACTCCTTATCATACAAAAGCACCATCTCCCAGTGTAGCTTTTCTATTCCTGCTTTCGTGCATTTTTCTGATAAACCCAATGAGTATTTATGCTCAAAAAGACGCCCAACCCCTTTGGAAAGACATCTCGGAATGGGCGATTAGCCCTGATTTGGATCGCCGGATTATTCCTGAAAAATAC
The DNA here is from genome assembly GCA_021604865.1 of Saprospiraceae bacterium. Lineage (GTDB taxonomy): Bacteria > Bacteroidota > Bacteroidia > Chitinophagales > Saprospiraceae > BQJU01. The sequence continues at coordinate 11,114 of BQJU01000108.1, forward strand.
CGGACGTTGGAGTTAAATCTCCCGGGAATGAAGACTTTGTTGGCTGAGGCGCCAGAATTGAGTATTCCGGATGCCGATCAAGCAACACTGCTTTTACAACTGCCAATGCCTGATGGCCAACAAGCCACTTTTCGCGTTTTTTATGCACCAATCATGCATCCTGATCTGGCCAAAAGATACCCTGATATCCGGGTGTATGCAGGCAAGGGTGTAGATGACCCTACTGCTACCATCCGGTTTGATTTGACGCCACAAGGCTTTCATGCACAGGTGCGATCAGGCTTTCATAGCACCGTTTTTATCGATCCTTATGCAGTAGGCACGACAAAGCATTATATTTCTTATTATCGCAAGGATTTCAAAAGTGAAGACGAGTTTGTTTGCCTGGTGGATGAAGTGATGGAGGAGCCACCTTCAGGAAAATTACCAGAGGCATTGCCAGATAAAGCGGGCGATTGTCAACACCGCAACTACCGACTAGCCCTGGCTTGTACCGGGGAATATGCTCAATATCACGGAGGTACCGTAGCAGGAGCCCTGGCAGCCATGAATACCAGTATGGCACGAGTCAATAGCGTACTGGAACTCGATCTGAATATTACATTTATCATCATACCCAACAACGATGAGATCATATTCCTGAATTCCGATACAGACCCCTATAGTAATGGCAATGGTGGTGCGATGTTGGGGCAAAATCAAAACACTTGTGATAATATTATCGGCTCTTCAAATTATGATATCGGCCACGTATTTAGTACCGGTGGGGGTGGCGTAGCCAATTTGCGCTCAGTTTGTACCAATAATAAAGCTCGCGGCGTGACGGGAGGCGCCAATCCGATTGGTGACCCCTTTGACATTGACTACGTTGCCCATGAGATGGGACATCAACTGGGGGGTAATCACACACAAAACAATAGTTGTAACCGTGTCAGTTCTGCAGCCTTTGAGCCTGGCAGCGCCTCGACCATTATGGGATATGCAGGTATCTGTGCACCCAACGTTCAATCCAACAGTGACGCCTACTACCACGCCCATAGCATTCAGGAAATTACGGCATATATGGTCAATGGTTTTGGCAATTCCTGTGCTCAGATCGTTGCGTCTTCCAATGATGCCCCAACCGTTGATGCGGGCAGTAATTATACCATTCCCCGGTCAACCCCTTTTACCCTGACTGCTACAGCTTCCGACCCTGATGGCGATGGATTGACCTACTGTTGGGAGCAAATGGATAACCAGATTGCGGCGATGCCTCCTTCATCAGGCAATACCGGTGGACCCGCCTTCCGGTCTCTCATACCGATGGGTTCACCTTCGCGTACCTTTCCTAACCTACCTGCTATTATTGCCAATCAAACACCGACCTGGGAAGTATTACCTGCTGTGGGGCGAATCTTGAACTTTCGAGTGACCGTGCGCGATAATGTTGCGGGAGGTAGTTGTACAGATGAAGACAATATGGTGGTGACCGTTGCAGGAAATAGTGGACCTTTTCAGGTTACCAATCCGAATACCAACCTGACCTGGGGTATCCTTAGCCAACAAATGGTCACCTGGAGTGTGGCGGGTAGTAATGCAGCACCGGTGAATACGCCAAATGTAGACATTTTGTTGTCACTGGATGGTGGATTTACCTATCCCATCACCTTGGCCACCAATACCCCGAACGATGGTTCACACACGATAACGGTACCTAATAATTTGACCACCACGGCCAGAGTAATGGTTCGTGGTGCCGGCAATATCTTTTTTGATATTTCCAATGAAAACTTTACCATCACCCAAAGTGTACCGTTGGTTCTCAATGTTTCGGGTACTAATGTAAGCTGTTTTGAAGGGTTTGATGGCACCGCTCAGGTCTTTCCAACCGGAGGTGATGGCAATTATAGTTACCAATGGAGTAATGGTGGTTTTAGTGCGAATATAGCTGGCTTGACAGCAGGCACTTATTTTGTGACAGTAACGGATGGCAGTGGTGCCAGCACCGTCGGATCAGTTACCATTACCCAACCGGCTGAATTGGCGGCCACGGTCAATAGCCAGGATGTTTCCTGTGGAGGGACTAATGATGGTTCAGCTTCGGCATTGGTAGGCGGTGGCACGATGCCCTATACTTATCAATGGACCGGCCCTGGCGGTTTTATTGGCTCGGGTAGTTTGATTGGCAATTTGGCTGCGGGCAACTACTTTTTGACGGTAGTGGATTTTAATGGTTGCCTTACCACCAGTTCGGCGATAATATTTGATGATAATACCACCTATTATCGGGATTTCGACGGCGATGGGTTCGGAAATCCCAATAATACAATTCAGGATTGCTTTGCGCCCAGTGGATATGTAGCGGATAATACAGATTGTAATGATTCCAATGCTTTTATCAATCCGATTGCTACAGAAATTTGTGATGGCGTAGATAATAATTGTGATGGCTTTATTGATGAAGGGCTCACCCTGAATATCTTTTATGTAGATTTCGATGGCGATGGTTATGGCAATCCGCTCAATTCCATTGAAGCTTGTACTCCTCCCGATGGATTTGTAGCTGACAATACAGATTGCAACGACAACAATGCGCTGATCAATCCGGGGGCTGCTGAGGCCTGCGATGGTGTCGACAACAATTGTAATAACCAGATTGATGAAGGTGTTAGCATTAATACGTATTATGCTGATACCGATGGTGATGGTTATGGCGATGTGCTCAATACCGTAGAAGCTTGTACTGCACCCAATGGTTTTGTTGCCAACAATACAGATTGTGATGACACCAACGGCGCTATTCATCCGGCGGCAACAGAGGTCTGCGATGGTGTGGATAACAATTGTAATGGTATGATCGATGAAGGCCAGTTGATCACCTTTTATGCCGATACAGATCAGGACGGCTTTGGCGATCCGGAAAGTAGCCTGCTGGCATGTGAAACGCCGGAGGGGTATGTAACCAACAGTACCGACTGTGATGATACCAATGGAGCCATCAATCCTGATGCAGAAGAAATCTGTGATGGCTTTGATAACAACTGTAATGGACAAACGGATGAAGGTGATTGTGGTTTCGTTTTTGAACGGGGCATGGTAAGTACCGTTGGCCAGGAATGGATGACTATAGAACTAGGCAATTCCTACAACTCAATGGTGGTCATCGCCAGTGTACACCTTCCTTCAAGAGAAGATATTGGCGTAGTGAGCCGGATTCGGAATGCAACAGGTAATAGTTTTGAATTAAAAATACAACGGCCCGGTGGTGGTCCTTCCGGAACCTATGATGTTTATTACCTGGTGGTGGAAGAAGGGGTCTATACAGATGCCGGTCATGGAATCACGATGGAAGCCCGAAAAGCAAATTCCGAAGAAACAGCTCGCCGGAATCACTGGGTTTTTGAAGAACGTGCCTATGCCAATACCTATACCGATCCGGTAGTGATCGGACAGGTGATGACAAATAATGATGAAAATTGGTCTGCATTTTGGGCTTCCGCCAATGGAGACCGTACCGCTCCACCCACCAGTAGTAGCTTTGCAGCAGGCAAACATATCGGAGAAGATACCCAAATCGGACGAGCTGTTGAAACGATAGGCTATATGGTATTGGAAAGCGGAACCTATGAGATAGGTGGCGTTACCTTTGCCGCTAAGGTAGGGGATGACCTGATTCGTGGACCTGTAAATTCCTTGATTGGCCGTACTTATGATACGGGCCTTGAAAATGCCAATCACGCCGTACTTAGTCCTGCCGGTATGGATGGAGGCGAAGGTGGTTTTCCCATGTTATTTGGCGAAAGCCCCTTCCAGGGAAGCGATATGGCATTGACCTTTGACGAGGATATCATCCGTGATAATGAACGCAAACACGCTTCGGAACAGGTGGCTTACATCGCCTTCGCAGGCCCGGACCCCGATCCGATTTATTGTGGCTCTGAAGGTATGGGTACCAATTACGAGTGGATCGAAGCCATAACTGTGGGTGATCTGAGCAACAACAGTGGCAACAATAATGGGTATGGGGATTTTCGCAATCAGAATCTCGAACTGGCCCCTGGACAATATGTAGCCCTTACCCTAATCCCTGGTTTTGCCGGTGATGCATTCCCAGAATCCTGGCGTATCTGGATTGATTACAATCGTGATGGAGACTTTGACGATGCTAATGAGATGGTTTTTGCTCCGGATTTGGCTTCGGCAATGGTTAATGGAGATTTTACGGTACCTAATGATGTAGAAACCGGACCTACCCTGATGCGCATCAGTATGAAGTGGAACGCAACACAACAAGCTTGTGAAGGGTTTTCCTGGGGTGAAGTGGAAGACTATACTGTGATTTTAGTGGAGTCGAACCAATCGGAAAACCTGAATTTCAGGTCTGATGAGGTAATCCCTACTTTACGTATTGGTGTACCGGCATTTTATACCTATACAGAAAGAGAGCCTGAGGCAACACTTCAGCTATTCCCCAATCCGGTTAGAGCGGAATTACACCTAGCGTTGAAAGTTAAAAAAGCAGGTATTGGTGAAGTTATGATCATGGATCATCTGGGAAGAAAAATGGTCAGGCATCAATGGGTATGGGTTCATGGCGACAATAAATTGACGTTAGATGTAGGCAGTTTGCCTACTGGAGTGTATACGTTGCTGATGACCAATAAAAGCAATTTGGGGATAACGAAACGTTTTGTTATTCAAAAATAGCATTAAACAGACTCTAAATAAAAAATCCTAACCAATGCAAGCCAATAAAGATTTTCAGCAAGCCATATTAGAAGGTATTCCTACGCAATTGCCGGCTGCTAAAACTTATGCACCTGAAGTCAGTCACGCACCTCGCCGCATTATCGAAGGGGTGTTGTCAGAAAAAGAAAAACAACTGGCTTTAAAAAATGCCCTGCGCTATTTTCCAGCAGACCAACACGAAATATTGGCCCCGGAATTTGCCGATGAGCTGGAGCGTTACGGCCGCATTTATATGTATCGTCTTCGGCCAGATTATCCGATGCATGCCCGGCCTATCACTGATTATCCTTGCCAATCAAAGCAAGCTGCCGCTATTATGCTTATGATCCAGAACAACCTGGATCCATTAGTGGCCAAACATCCACACGAATTGATTACCTATGGTGGTAATGGTGCCGTATTTCAAAATTGGGCCCAATACCGCCTTTGTATGAAATACCTGGCCGAAATGACGGACCAGCAAACCCTGGTTTTGTATTCCGGCCACCCCTTAGGGCTTTTTCCTTCTCATGCTGGTGCCCCTAGGGTCGTGGTCACCAATGGTATGATGATTCCCAATTATTCCACCAAAAAAGATTGGAATAAATACAATGCGTTAGGCGTCACCTCCTATGGACAAATGACAGCAGGTTCCTTTATGTATATCGGGCCCCAGGGGATTGTGCATGGGACTACCATCACCTTGCTGAATGCAGGTAGACGGCTGGGTATGGGCAATGATGATCTGCGTGGAAAACTATTTGTTACCTCCGGTTTGGGGGGCATGTCGGGCGCGCAATCCCTGGCGGCGGTAATCACAGGTGCTATTGGACTCATCGCAGAGGTTGACCCGGACGCAGTACAGCAAAGAATTAATGACGGTTACATCCTGGCGGAAAATGTATATAGTAATCTGGATGATCTGCTTATCCGGATCGACAAATGCCGCCAACAAAAGCAGGGGGTCGCGCTCGTCTATGCAGGAAATATTGTCGACTTATGGGAGCGTTTTGCTGCCGGTAAGGTCAAGGTAGAGCTAGGGTCTGATCAAACCTCCCTGCATAATATCGACGATCTGGGCTATTGCCCACAAGGATACACTTTTGCAGAAGCGAAAGAGCTTATGGTTAAGGATAAAAGCCGGTTTATGGCCGAAATTCAGGCCACCCTCAAGCGACATGTTGAAGCCATTAATACCCTCTCTGATGCTGGCATGTACTTCTGGGATTACGGCAATGCCTTCCTCAAAGAAGCGGGAAAGGCCGGTGCCGATGTCTGGAAAAATCAGGCGGAAGATTTGTACAAATATCCCTCTTATGTAGAAGATATTATGGGGCCCATGTGTTTCGATTATGGCTTTGGACCCTTCCGTTGGGTGTGTACTTCAGGCAGCAAGGCCGACCTCGATGCCACAGATCGCATAGCAGCACAAGTGTTAAAAGAAATGTTGAAATCAGCCCCTCCAGAAATCCAGGGGCAGTTGAAAGACAATATCCGCTGGATTGAATCGGCAGATGAAAATATCCCGGTGGTAGGGTCCAAATCCCGGATTCTCTATGCAGATGCCGAAGGTCGGATCAATATCGCCAAGGCATTCAACGATGCCATTGCCACAGGTGAACTCAAAGCCCCTGTGGTGCTTGGCCGCGACCATCACGATGTATCCGGTACCGATAGCCCTTACCGGGAGACCGCCAATATTTATGATGGCTCCCGTTTTACGGCAGATATGGCGGTACACAATGTCATTGGTGATGCCTTTCGTGGTGCTACCTGGGTGTCGCTGCACAATGGCGGTGGCGTAGGCTGGGGCGAGGTGATCAATGGCGGCTTCGGCATGGTACTTGACGGTACACCAGAATCAGAACAGCGCCTCAAGGCTATGTTATTCTGGGATGTCAACAATGGTATCGCCCGTCGCAGCTGGGCGAGGAATGAAGAAGCCGTTTTTGCAGCCAAACGTGCAATGGACCAAAATCCGGATTTACAAATCACCCTGCCCAATATGGCGGACGAGGAGTTGATTCGGACCGCATTTGAACAGGTGCGGAAGGAGGGTTAAGTTTTGATTTTTTGCCCGTTTCTGTTAGGTGAAACTACTCCAACGTCTGCCATTGCCATGAGGGAAACCTGGCTTTCAGTGCTTTAGGGTCAACCAAATGAATTGGGTTGGTACGACTCGTACCGGCCAAAATTTTTTGGCTGGTATTTTGGCTATGCGATACTGCTCTAATCTAGGCCTACCAGTGTGATGAGGGAAGGCTGGCTTTCAGTGCTTTAGGGTCAACCAAATGAATTGGGTTGGTACGATGTAATGACAAGGCCGCACTGCTACGAAAACAACTCACTTCAAACCAAAACCCCTATTACATACGTTAATACTGCATGAAATCAATTTTACGCCCGCTAATCCTTATCATCGTGCTAGCTGTATTGGCCAATATCTTATGGTTTTATGAGATTGTCGAGCGAATTGGTTGGCCAGGATTGGATTGGTTGAGTGAGAGACATTATTCCATATATGTCATAAATCTGCTGGTCATTATAGCTTATCTTTCGCCGGTTTATTTTGCAAAAAAGCCTGCCTGGGAAAAATTGATTTTGACATGCATCGAATTATATGCATTAGGCATGGTAGCCTACCTGATTGCCAAGGCCGTTTTATATACCATTTTTGGCAGCATGTTTACCTTTTTAAACTTATATTCTACACTTGCCATTTTGGTGCTGATTCCTTTTTTGACCGCTATGTCTTTTTATCTGGTCACCCAACGGCAGTTGTATTCCGTAAGCCGTTGGGTAGTGGTTCCCCTCTTTTTGAGTATGTCGTTGCCTATTTTTCTGGCTGGGGGGACTTTGCAAATGTTTCGCGGCTTTGATCAGGGCATCATTCAATATGCGCCTGAAGCTGTCAAAATTGGGTACCCTTTTTTTTGGATTACTCTATTAATGGGTATTTGTAGTTTACTCAGCTTGAGCTTTTATCAAAAGGCAACAGTCAAACCTTCCCAACCAGATATCCTGGATGATTTACCTTTTCAACAATCGGAGGAAGAGATTAGAAAGTTTTAGGCGATAAGAGTAGTAGCCCCTTTCAACCAAGTTTTAGCGAATAGGGCGATACAATGCCCCTCCTAAAACCTTTCACCTTTCACCTAATCCCAAATTTTCTCCCACTCAATGCAACCTGCTTCAACCTGCATTGTCTTTTCACATAGAGTTTGTTTCGCAGAGGTACTGTCAAGGTTAATATTATTCTTTAATCACTGCTTTATCCCTGCAAAACAACTCTATTAATTATTTCACCTAAAAAATAGCTTATGAAAGATTTTACCCGACTGTTGCTAATCTGTTTAGCAATCATTTTAATGGGCGCAGGGCAATCCCTTTTGGCTCAGGAAAACCAGGATGCCAATGTTGTGATCCAAAAAATCACCCATGAAGATGGAACGACTACACTGGTGAAAAAAAGAATTCAAAACAAGGAAGATGTAAAAGCTTATATCGAATCGTTGGGGTCAGTGCAAGGAGAATCTGTGGAAATCCAGGTGATAAGTGTTGGAGAAGAAGCTAGCGATAGAAATGCTGCTATTGGTTACATCCGGACGTCAAAATCCTGTGATCAGAAAATCAAAACGGAAGGCATGACCATGACCTGGAATGACTCCGATACGAATTGGGATTTCAATTTTAAACATGACCGTAATGACCGCAGAGATTACCGCTTTGATCGACCTTTAATAGGTATTTATCCTGGTGGAGGAAGTGATCAGGGGTTGCGTGTAAGCAGCCTGGTTGATGGTGGTGGTGCAGCAGCTGCTGGCCTGGCTTCTGGGGATATGATAACTGATATCAATGGCACACCTATACAGGGGTTGTCGGATTTGCGGACCGAATTGTCTAAGTATGAGGCAGGTGATCAGGTACGTGTCAATTATACCCGTGATGGGCAGAATTATAGCACGGCAGTGACCCTGACCAAACGTCGGCATGGTTCAAATGGCCGCAGTTTATGTTCCGTCTTTATAGGCGTTTCGCTTGGCGGTCATGGTGTTGATGGTAAAGGCATTCGCATTTCAGGTACCATTGATGGTTTCCCTGCCAGCAAGGAGGATGTCCAACGCGGTGATGTGATCATCGCTTTTGATGGGGTAGAGGTCAATACGGTAAGTGAACTACAAACCCAAAGGGACAAACACGAATTGGGTGAGGTGTTTAGCATGACCGTATTGCGCAATGGCAGTCCAGTGACCATTCACAGCACCTTCAACTCTTGTGAAGAAGATGAACCTCAAGAAGAACCAGTGATCACTGAAGAGGAGCCTGTTATTGAAACCTTCACTCCCGAAGAATTGGAATCTCCAGCCGTTCCGGAAATTGAGATTGACAATGAATTGGCTCTTGATCGCTATAGTGCTTTCCCGAATCCTACATTCGGCCAGGTAAGGGTGCAGTTTGAAGCGGAAGCCGTTGCCACGCTGTTGGAAATCACTGATATCACCGGTAAGGTTATCTATCGCGAACAAATGAATCGCTTTGATGGCTATTACGATGAAGAATTGAATCTGGACAATGCTACACCAGGTACATTGGTGATCACCATACGTCAGGGCAATAAGATTACTGCAAAGAAGATTGTGCTGATGGGTAGGGTGTAATTTAGCTGTCAGGGAAAAAAACTTGACAAACACTTAGGGGTCAGCGAAGAATAACTTACCCATTTGATGCGGCTCTTTTGCCACCAGCCGTTGTTGCTCAAATCCTTGCTTAGTAGTGGCCAAGCGCGGTTTTCGCGCTTGCGTGCCGTAGCACTTCAGCGCGCAGCGCACGTCTAGGCTGGTAACAAAATAGCTCGCCTGAAACAGACAACTTATTCTTCG